>WJME01000045.1 GCA_014728115.1 Candidatus Zhuqueibacterota bacterium
ACTGCCCTTGACCTGATCCGCAAACAGACCATGGTTCTTAAAAATATCCGCATCAAAGGAAACATTGCAAGTTCCAAAATGCGTCTTTTCTGTGGTGGGATGGGGCGTGATCAAGTCGCTGAATTCCAGACAATAGTCAAGCGTTCCCACGATACTCGACGGCGTGCCATTTTTTACCATTCCTCCCACAACGCGGTGGCCCTGCTCATGCGTTTCAATCAAAGTATGCAGCCAGCCCTCATGCACGATGCAGTCGGTATCGGTAAAGGCCAATATTCTGCCGGTTGCCTGCTCGATGGCATAGTTGCGTGCTGTCCCCGGAAAGGCACGCTCTTTTCTTTTCAGCACCCGCACCTGAGGATATTTTTGACGTATCAATTCTGCAGTATCATCTCCTGTGGATTCGACGACAAGAACTTCATATCGAAAAGAGGTCTTTTGCCGGAAAATAGAATCCAGGGCATCGAAAATGGTGTGTTTTTGATTAAAAGAGGGGATAATAATCGAAGCATCCGGATCAGACATGAGTTCATCCTAACATAGTGAAATAACCTGGTAACAGGATTTAATACCCGCAACGGGCAGATTTCGCGTAAGCCGAGCAACGTCCTATCCAAACTCGGGCCCAAAAGTTGCATAACGATAAGGCAAAAATTCTTTGTGTGCGGCGTTTGCCGGGATGTCCAGCTGCATACGTATGAATGGCCTGACAGGATGAATATGGTCGGACAAAAGATGACCTGACGGCATTCCGGGTTCCGAGTTTTCGGGATTGTTCTTTTGAAGAAAATGGTCTTCCACAACATCGATAAAAATGTTGTCATACCCCCTCTCCAACCAAACCCGACAGGCGATACCAAAAAGAGAACGCGCGATATCCAGGTCATCGGCAAAAAGCGGCCCAATAAACGGAGCGACCCTACCAGGACGGCTCATGACAAATCCGACACAATCCTGCCCCCTGCTGGCAATAAAACATCCTTGCGGACAATGCTTGATTAATCGGGTCAAAAGGTCCTGGCTCGCAGGAATTTTTTTGTCCTTTGCATAGTCAAAGATTGCATTCTCCTGCAGGTTTCTATTGAACCTGGTGGAAACATTTCCAGTGTTGACATTATCCGTGTCGATCCGGCAGCGCCACAAGTGGGTTGTGACGTTAAACCCCAACTTTTGATATAGAGGATACCCTTCGGGGGTTGCATCCAGGCCGATAGTCGCACCAGGAGCATTTTGCCTGACGTGGTTAATGCAATGTTGCATTATTTTGCGGGCGATGCCTTGCCTGCGCACTTTAGGATGTACCAGGATCATGCCGATCCAGTAGAGCTGATCAGCCACCGGCATGACTGTGCCCGTGCCCAGGGGAAGGTCGAAGCGCTTGTAGCGAAAAGAGGCGAGAAAATTCGCCCGGGGATCCAGCGACACCAAAAGTTCGAGATCCGGTTCGGTCTGATTCCAGCCGGCATATTGACTGAAAAGGTTAAGGAAATCGATATTCGAGCCTGCAGAAGCAATTGAAAATTCGTCCCGCAAAGAGAGCCGTTGATTCGGTTGCGAAGCGGGGGAAATGAGCAACTCTGACGGAATATCGATTTCGACAAACTCGCTGGTATCGTTCTCTCGTTTCCACAGAACCTCACGTTTACACATACCAGACATGCAGGTTATTTCTCCTGGAGCATGGAATCGGGCGAATTCCAGAGAGTCCATATTTTTGTCGGATAGGATCATTTTATCAAAGGTACGAATGGTCTTTTGTTACACTGATTTTTTTAACCTTGTGTTCTCTGCGTTCCAGTTTCCGTAAAGCCAATAAAAAATGGGACCTGTTTTGGACATCTTTAGTTTGGAAATACATTAAGCAAAGACTATTTGCCTGCTTAAATTTTTCAGAGATTACAAATGAACCCAAACAGGACTTGACCACGCTTTTTCCCCGTTTTTTTGAGTGACGCAAAGATAATAGATCCCCTTTGGTTTAAACGCCTTATCCTCCCAGGTCATCAACATGGACGTGATCCAACCCTGGGTCCAGCCGGTCTCTGTTGCCCAGGCATCCCAGCCGAGATCGGCGTTTTGAATGGCGAGATCGAGGGAACCATAGCGGATGTTATTCACGCCATTGTCGATCAATGTTTTATAAAGATCATTTTTCGGGGAACAGTTTAGAATGAGAGGTTGAGCTATAGACAGAGATAGAGAAACAAAGAGACAAAGGAGAAACGTAATGCAGAGAGGTTTATGCATAAGCCGGACACCAAAAGCGAAAAGGTTAAACCAGCCGATTTATGATTGTTCGGTCAAAACTTGCCTAAATAAAAAAACGGGCAATGTGTAAATGCCCGGGCTTTTCCTTGATCTGTAATCAGTGCGCCCACAGGGAATCGAACCCCGAACCTACTGATTAAGAGTCAGTTGCTCTGCCAATTGAGCTATGGGCGCAAAACCATGTGAGGGTGGCGGGAATCGAACCCACGACCGACGGCTTAAAAGGCCGCTGCTCTACCTGGCTGAGCTACACCCTCTAAAAATACGTCAACTAATATAATAAAATTAATAGTATGATGCAATGAAAAAATTACTGCAACGGTTTGATTGTCGTTTCCCGGCTTGACCGCAATGACTTAAACAGGTTGCATGTTTATTCAATAACCGCTACATTAATATTCTTATCTTGAAAAGGCCAAATCATTCATAATCTTTTGGACACACGATGAAAACCCGAATATTTTATATTCTCCTGAGTCTATACGCAGTGGGGTGGTCTGCGCAAATCTCGGGCAAAATAAAGGATATCAATACCCGCCTTGCCATCAGAGATGTCAATGTCTATGTTAAGAATTCTCAGATCGGCACCACAACCGGTCCGAACGGACATTTTTCCCTGGAATTATCCGACCCGGGGCAAACTCTGATCATCCAACACATTTCCTATGAGACTCTTGAAATCGAGGCAGATAAAGTAAAATCAGAACTCTTTCTCGAACCCAGAATTATTCCATTGCAGGGTGTGGAAATTGTGGGTGAAAGCGTCGAAAGCCAGCTACAGATCTCTCGCGACCTGCCTCAATCCATATCGATCATCGATTCCCGTGAATTCGAAATCAAGGGCTTTAATGATGCGGGAGACTTTTTAAAGACAGAGCCCAGCGTACAGGTCGATGAAGAATTGTCCGGTCGTAAAACCATCTCTGTACGTGGCGGCAATGCCGACGATGTTATCGTGCTCTATAACGGCATTCGTCTCAACAATCCATACGACAACACCTTTGATCTCTCTCTGATCGATCTGGAAAATGTAGATCACTTTCAAGTGATCAAGGGCAGCAATACGGTGGTCTATGGCTCAGAAGCCTTTTCCGGTGTCATCAACATTGTGCCTCAGCTCGCCAGCGCTCATCCGGTCAAGGCGCAATACCGTATCGGAACCTTTGAAACACAAGACAAGAGCCTGCGGCTTTATCGAAAGGTCTCCCGCCTGGCGATCTCTTATAGTTTAAAAAATTCCACCTCAACCCGCCAGCTGGCAGATGCCATCAATGAAAATGAAAACTTGCACAATACCCGCTGGGTTCAATCGCTCTTTATGCGCTATCGGATAAACGAGGAAAATGATAATAACATCCTTGATTTTTCGTTTATGGAAGCCGATTCCGATCACAATAACAAACGCGACAAAGAGCGGGTAGAAAATTATCAAAATGTGGGATCCCTCAGATTCAAAGGAGAGGTTCCTGTGATCAGGGATTTGCAATTGATGGCGGGTTGGCGACGGCTAAATCAGACTCAAAAGCTCGCCTATACCAGCTATGGCATGACCCGGGACGTAAAAAGCCAGGGCTTGGAATTCAAGGCCGAAAAAGAGATCGCATTCTCATCGGTTCAGACATTATGGGCCTATGACCTCCAACTGCAAGAGATGGATTTTATGGACGAGCGCAAACAAGGAGATCGATTGCCAACGATTCAATTGACAGAGTTTGAACGACATCACCAGGGATTTTCAGGTATCCTTAAATTGCAAAATCCCCTCGACTCTCAATTTCTTCAAGAGTTCAATACCGACCTTAGTATTCGTCACGACCAGATGACCGACACACCCAGCTTATCGATGTATCATTCAGACGAGATTTCATTGCAGAATCCCCTGGAGAAAAAAAGGTACTCGGCGACCCTGTTGAAATTCGCCGCAGGCATCAATGGGTATAGTTCTGATTTTGCCTTTGAGGGTTTTCTCAATATCGGCAATAACACCAAATTCCCCACCCTGGTTCAGCAGACCAGCACGCCGGTGCAACTCTCTTCCTCGGGATTTTTCCTGGAACTGCAACCTGAGAAAGTAAACAGTATAGAGGTGGGACTGGATTTAAGCCGTGAATTACCCCACCATCCTACGCTGGATGGCTGGCAGGTAACTGCATCGTTTTTCCAGAATCATTATGAGGACAAGTTCCGGGCCTATTATACACCAGGTATTCCTATCGCATTTTATGACAATGTAGAAACGGCCAAAATTACAGGGTTTGAGGTAAATCCACAGGTCTATGTTTTTAACAAAAAGGTGAGGCTCGAACTCGGACTTGCGAAATATCTTATTTCCGAAAAAGCTGCGTTTCCCTTCAAATCAGATGCAAAACAGGTCGCAAATCTGAGCATTGACCATTGGGGCTTTTCGGCGCAATTGCACTGGTTTCACGAGAATCAGCAAATCGGATGGGTTCGAACATTGGGCGGTCAGTTCGTGGCTCTGGATCTACCCAGTCATCAAAACATCGATGTACACTTTGGCAAACATTTTACCATTTCCGAAGCCCAGCTCTTTATCAATTTCAGCGGCCGCAATCTCATCAAAGAAAAAGATGCAGTATTACAAGGTTTGGATATCCGGGATCGCCGAATCTATATCACATTGGGTTCGCGATTCTAACAAAGGAGAATGGTAATGCAAAAAGTTGTTTTTCTGTTAATGATCACCCTATTTACGGCATGTGATAACCCCTTCAAGAATGACGAGATTTCCGGCAGTCAACGAACCCTAACGGGAACCGTCAAAACAGATCCGCAAAGTGATCCGGTTAAAGTCTATGTCTGGCTGGAGGGATTTAGAGTCGGAACTTTGACAAAAAGCGATGGCACATTTTCTTTGACATTACCGCCAAGATCAGCGACCGGGAGCCCGGACGGGGTTTATAATCTATATTTTTATTGCGGAAATTTTAAACTGAACACGATCCCCATCGCGGTACAAAACGGCGAGTTTTTATATAATGATTATGGAATCGATGGCAAGGGCAGACTGGTGGATACGATTGTGATGATTAGTACCCTAAATATCACAAACCGGGTAACCCCCCAGGAGCTGGACACAATGCAAGTCAAAAAATTCAGCATCCGAATGGATGCCTTTTCCAGCATGCCTTCTTTGCGTTCCGTCTTTTTACCCAATGCAACAGATTCTTATCTGGGTGCAATCTATTACAAAGATACAAAAACCGGTGTTGTGACTGTCCACAAGCGGCTAAGCGGGCCAGGGGGTAACTTGAAAGTTCAGATTCCGCAATCAGGCAAAGCCTGGATCCTCATCATGGGAAGTCAGGACTTGCCTGCTCAATCCGGGCCCTTTGAAATTTACAGCCATATCACTCCGGATACAACCGGCGTTCCCAAAGCACTTTTACAAGACCTGGGCATCGACCCATTTATGATCGCTTCCTCTTATCTGGATTTTCCGATCATCCAGGAACCGGCTTTACTTAAAATGGTCACCCAAAATACATCTCCCCAATAGAATCAACCAGTTTTCAAACAAGACCCGGGCAGCATATTGTACATCTCAGGGACCTGAACGGGCAAAATCTTTTAACTTTTTTTCAATAGCGGACCAGGGTATAAAGGGGGGTTTGCTATCGATAAACATAACTAGCATATTCCCCTCTATTTGATAGCGTCCGGTAACCCCGAACCCATCAAAGTGCCCTCTATCGGATTCGCCATTAAATCGGAATCCCTTTTGAGAGGCTTTTTCCCGTGCATATGCAAGAAAATCATTTGCACTCATGGGTAATTCTAGAGTAAACGTTCGAGACAAATCAGATCCCCAAAATTAAAGTTCATGAATTTGTGCAGATCCATAGGTTGCCTGAGATATTTCATCTGCAATCATTTCCAGAGCCTGCATCACACTAGAACGTAAAACCGGACCAATGTCCGGACATATTCCCTCTCGCTTATTCTTGAACCCGTTTCCATGCGCCGTAAATGAAAAAACAGCGTTTCCCTGCATATTATAAAAAGCAAATTTTAACGCCACTTTATATTGGGTCGAGATATTGGAAAAAATAATACCATCTGTAACAGTGACTGCGGCGTCTTCGTTCAACAATTCAGTATGAACCACCACATCGTACCCCTTGTCCATCAGCTCTGATTCAGGTGGTGCCTGCTTTGCGATGGTCACATGTTCAAAAACCGCAGTAAATGCACTTGTCACAGCCGTGACAAAGCCTTTTCCGGCATCTACTTTGGCTTCAAAAGTGATACAGTCGCCATCAGATATGGGGCGTGTTTTGATCACCCGCTCGCCAATTTCGGCAGGAACGGTTATAAATGCTGTGAGAGGAAGTTTTGTTTCGTATTGATTCAGAGTTTCTATACGATCGATACTTGCCTGGCTTGTGCACCCGATGAACAGACATAACAGGGATAAAATGATCCATCTTTTATAAAATCTCATCATGACTCCTCTAAATTAGAAAAACCGTTATCAAGGCTACAGTTGCCATAATCAGAAATCCCGGAAAAACCGCTTTGGCCAATGACCTGTGTCCCATAAAAAATACAATTCCGCCTTTTGCAAGGGTATTGGCGACGGCAGCCAAAACAATAGCACGGGCTGCCGTCGTCGATTCGACACTTTTTGATTGAAAGAGCTCTGCCATGGAAAGAGCGATAGCATCGACATCTGCAAGTCCGGCAATAAAACTGGAAATATAGATACCCGTATCGCCGGAATAGACCTGAGCAGCTTTGGAGACAAAAAGGATGATTACAAAAATAAACCCAAATTTTATCGCCGGGCCGAGTTCAAAGGGGTTGGAAAACTCTACATCTTGTTCCTCTCCATCCTTTTGACTGTTTTTGTACAAATAGAACACATAAATCAATCCTGATAAACACGCCAGCAAAATCGGCAGCCATAAAGCATTGACAAGATTGACACTGACCACCCCGACCTCTATGATAACCCGGAAAAACATGACTGTCCATGCACTGATAATAGCGAGAGCAAAATAGTTTGACAATGCTGAATTGACTTTACTTTTTTGGGTAAACATCAAGGTGGCTGCTGTACTGGAAGCCAATCCGCCCAAAAGACCGGTCAACCCTATTCCTTGCCGCGCGCCGATGATCTTGATCAAGACGTAACCCACGAAACTGATGCCTGAAATAAAGACCACCAAAAGCCAAATCTTGAACGGATTAAAAATATTAAAAGGGTCAGGGCCATAGGTTTGGTTGGGCAAGATGGGTAAAACGACTGCACTGATCAGAGCGAATTTGAGGGCAGCATAAATATTTTCGCGACTGATATGTTGAGCAAACCGGTGTAGTTCGATCTTTAACGCCAGCAAAAGGGTGATGACTACAGAAAGAGCGACTCCCAGGACGATATGTTGCCAAAAGATCAAAGCTCCGACCAATAGGGTTAGCACTCCTGTCACTTCGGTCGTCAACCCTTTATTTCCGTGCAGGGATTGTAAATAAAAATTAACCGTAAAAAAAAGACCAACAACCGAAATAATAGCGATCAAAGGCCATGCAGAATCGAGAACCTCTGTGGCAAACCCGCTTGCGCTCCCCAGTAACGCCAAAAGCGCAAAGGTGCGGACACCCGCCGCAATTTCCTGATCAGGATTATCAGACGCATATTCTCTTTGTAGACCAATCATGATTCCTGCAAACATGGACACGGCAAACCGTCCGAATATCGTCAGATTTTCTTCCATACTCTTCCTTTCTCAGATGTTCTTTAATATACAACTTTTCAAACAAGCAGGAAACAGAGAAAATGCCACATGCAAAAATCCGAGTTCCGAAGGAATAGCCATTTCATAACCACTGTTGTATTTGTTTTAAAATTGGAGGTCCTATGAGAATCAGAAGAATAATGTTTTTATTGGGAATTATGCTGGCCATCTTTTCTCTTTCATTGGTGCCGAATCAAAAGGACACAAAAAAGATGGTCTTACACCTAAAGGGGATGCAGTGTGTTGATTGTGCAACCATTATTGAAGAAACCCTGCCTCGTATCAAAGGCATAGAAAAAGCAAAAATCGATCTCCACAGGCACCATGTACTCATTGAATACAACGAGCGAGCGATTTGTCCCGGCATTATTGCTGCCGCAGTAGATAAAGTGGGGTTACACACATTGAAAAAGTATCATCATAAAAAATCTGTCGAAAAACCGGAAAAGGAAATTTTTATTTAACATCCGGTTTTTGTTTATCTGGAATCAGCACCCCGGAGACCTAGCGAATTCTGGAAATCGTCAGACCGTATAATGACGGATCCTCTGGAGGCGCTGCATTCCAATCCATAAAGCTGTGGCTGTCATCGGTTTGATAAAACGCCCGATATCGTCCAGCGGGCAGGGTAATGAATCCGGAGTACATGCGATTTTTCTTTGCGCCCCCTGCATGAGAAGATTCTCTAAAATTCAGTCTCCATACGATCCGGCCTTGTTGATTTTCGATCCATCCGTAATCATACATTTCATCCCGATCGCCTTCACCCATTGCATAGATTGAAATATCTGCAGATTGATCCAGGGTAAATATTTCTGAAACTCTCTGATCATCGCCAATCCGTGTCAGCGAGACGAGAAGGTCTGGATCGGTTTCCATTTGATATGCCTGGATATTTTCCTCGTCGTTCTTGTTTACCGGATAGACAGCAATTCCCCACGATTCTTGCTCGAATGGAGGCTCGCTATTCCAATCTTCAAAGGAATGGGAATCATCGGATCTGTAATAGACCTTATAGGCCCCTGATGGCAATCTGATGACATCGTCAGCCATAACATTTTTTAAGGCACCGCCTGCATGAAAGGTATTTTCCGACGTCATCTCCCACACTTTATGCTGGGTATAAGCATCAACGATCCAGCCTTTATCCACCAGCGTTTTTGAATATCCCATTTCACCGACAGCAAAGATCCGAAGATCCGTGGATTCCAATAGACGAAAGCCCTGGGAAAGAAACTCGTCATCACGGACTCGGGTGAGATCAACGACCGGGCGGGGTAATGACTCGAGATCGACCCCCTTTTGGATTAGATTTAAATCACCTCGAATCCACATTCCCCATCGACTGGCATCATAGGGAGGCATGGCATTGAATCCATCCAGAGAATGTGAATCATCCGTGATATAGACGGCTTTATAGTTCCCCGGGGGGAGTACATGGCGCTCATCGATGATACGATTTTTATCAGCGCCTCCGGCATGTTGGCTGTCACGAACCTTTGCTTGCCAGACTCTTCGGCGCGTATCCAGGTCAACGATCCAGCCATAATCATAAAATTTTCGGCTTGATCTGCGCCCCTCCCCGATCATCATAATGTGAACAGCTGTTTCCTGTTCTACTTGAAATGTTTCTTCGATCATATCATAATCACCTGCACCAGTGAGATCGACTAAAAGATCATCAGGTCGCCATGGCGGGGTGAGTTGCATTTTGTTCAAGCCGGAGTCCAACTCTTGCAGGACCAATCTCCATTCATGAGAGAGATCTCTGGCACGATCATGGTCTCCAAAGAGTCTGCCGAGAAAAGATGTAAAATTCCGATCGCGCCAGTTCATGCGCGAGCTATTTGCGAAATGAATTTCATACTCACCTGCTGGCAAGACAATCGTTTCGTCGATGCGGCACTGTCCGCTCCTATCCATTTCAATAATGTTTGAGCGTCGCATTTCCCACACAACCCGTTTATTGACGACATCGAGGATCCATCCTTTTGCATGCCAGTCTCCATTCGAAAAATGAGCTGTTGCCTCTATCCTCAAATTCGCTTCCTCTGCCAGATGAAAAGGCTGCATTTGCCAGGACAATTCATCCAGATCCCCCAGGATAACAGGAGAAGCAGCAAAGAGGTGATTTGTAATCAATAAAAAAAAGGGCAACACTTTAAAAAACATCATAGCAGACTCCCTTGGAGATTTTACTCAATATGAATATCCAATTCGCCTATCCCCGGTGAGATCATTAAATACAGAGAACGGTCTGTGTCGAGATAATTTTGAGAATATAAATATTGACCCTTTTTTTCAAACCAGGAGGGGATATGGATATTCGACAAAAACATAAATTTGCTGATTTTCAATTTTGTAGCAATCTCTTCCGGCAAGAGTATTGTGGTTTCACCTACGTCGAGATCGATACGGGCCATGGACCGGTTATAGTATTCTCCTCTGAAATCAAGGGTCATTTCTCCGATACCTGAATTGATATCGGCTTCTTTGAACCTCGCATTTCCCAGGTAGCGCAGTTTGACCTCACCGAATTTAATATTTACATCCATGTTTTCCATTTCGATGCGGTTCGGCTGATCAAATTCAACCGAGACTTCACCTGCCCAACTCTTGAGTTCAAAAGTTCGGATGGAAAGATCTCCGAGTACAAAATCGAGATCCCCGGCTTTGATATTGGCAAAGAAATCTATAAAGGGTCTATGGGGTAAGGCCAGTTCTATTTTGGCTGATAGTTTGTCGCCTTTATCTCCAATGTCGCTCAGAGAGTGATCGTGATCCACATTTACATTCAATTCCTGTCGATCATTATCAAAACGAACATCCACATCGCATTCGTCCTTGTCATATTCAACCGCAATATAACAATGATCGTCGCGGTCATTTTTTCTTACCCGTAATTCTGCACCATCTACGCTGAGCCAGATAGACAATTCCTTATCGGTTACTCGAAAGGAATCGTCATAATAGACCGTCTTTGCCTGACTCAGAGTTGCCAGCAGAATGACGAATATTAAAAGGCGGTTCAAGGATTTCATTCTGACCTCTTACAATTCATGGTAATCTGTTTAAATCTGTATACGCAAAGAGCGCTCTCAAGTTACCATGAAACCGAACATTGATTAAAAGGGCCGTGCAATCCGAAACGTGACAACAAAATCGGAATCAACATCACCTGTGCGGCGGGCAAAATTGATACGCCAATAGTTATCCGGATCGGCAATGGCCACACCCCAATTGGTATGCAAAGATGCAAAGGTGAGGGCCTCAAATCCTTCATCCAGGGATTCAGGTACCGCATCACTGTACCCGAACGGATAGCTGGCGAGGATTTCCGGATCATGGGTAAACCACGCTTTGCCACTGTCGAGAAAAAGAATAATATCCAAGTCCTCCAGAATAAACCATTCATCGAGACGGCTGAGATGATATTCGACATTTGCGAGCACCATTCGATTACCGGTAAACTCTTTATGGTCAAATCCTCGCAATGAAGACAAACCACCCAGATCAAACCAATAGCCAGGCGGCAGCCAGCCTGTGGATGTAGCGGCCCGGAGTCGTAAAAGCAAGTGTTCATTCCACCCCAGGGGTTGATAGCGCCGCAGATCAAGAATCACACGCTCGAAATCGACATCGGAATCGAGGCCCTCTCCTGCTTTTTCTGCAAATGCTTGCAAATACCACCCCTGGCGTGATCGTGTTTTATGATCACGAGAATCAAAGGAAAGATCGACCACAAATGATTGAATATGGGCTGCCTGCTCTCCCTCTGCTGACATGAATCCACTCCACAAAGCTGCCGGATTGTCTCTAAATTTTTTGTCGCCCCCGAAAATGGACCAATTGGTTTCTTTATTCACGTTTTCAACATGATAATTATGATATCCAAACCCGAGTTGCAGGGTGTGAAAAAACGAAGGGGAAACATAAAATTGATATCCGATACGTCGGTAATAATCTCGAAAATCTTCCTTGAGAAATAGGGCGGCCAGGCTATTCTCTACGTCAGTAATCATCCACTCGTCGTTGGTTTTTGTCTGATCTTGAAATAACCCTCCAATGTCGACATGAAAACGATCGCCAAATCGACGTTCCAACCCGATCTCATAATGACCGCGTTGACTGGCGAAAGAATAACCTCCTCGTCCGCGTAAAGCATAGGACCGACGCCGATACCACCACTGTTGCTCAGGGAGACTGAGACCGATTGTAAAACCATCCACACGATCATAGGTCGCATAGACCCAATCCTCATCATGCCAACCATAATAGGAATAACGCTCAGGATCCCGATCTCGGCGTCGCGCATCCCGGGCCCGGGGCGTACGACTGGATTCAGGCCGGGGTGCTTTGTGACGAATTCGTTTCTCATCAGTCTTTGGAACAGACAGGCGATTTCCCGAGGACAATTCCACGATATCGCCTTCTACAGTTGCTCCGGAATGCTGCCAGACTCGACCGTCGAGGGTAACAACATCGCCGGCGACATAGGCCATGGAATCGATTTCAATATCGCCCATTAACACGATCAGATCCCCTAAAATTTCTCCGGCAAGATAAATCGTGCCATTAGAAACCACCACATCATCGTCGATGATCTCTTCTTGCCGGATACTTGTGTCGCCCCGAAAGAGGCGTGCATCCTCGAGATCATATTCTTGATAGAGCTTTTCAATCAATTTCTCCTGTCGAGCATCCAAATCTCTAGTCAGTTCTTGAGCTTGTACCTGAATCTGCAATAAAATTCCCAGCAATGCGATGATGAGAAAAGCAATCGATAATAAAAATATGATCTGTTTCACGGTTGTTTTTTCCATGTTAATCCTCTTGAATGATTCACCAGCTATTATGCAATACCAGTGCCAAACATTCAAGAAACAACACAAAGCCAGTATTAACAATGCTTTGTCAAAATAATCTGTGCGCAACAGAATGGTCCACAAGTGATGCAAAAATACACATTTTTGCAAAAATACACACCTTTAGCTGCACCCATGTTGCTAAATTACACAGTGGGGTCGTCGAGTTCATTCAAAAGATTTTGCATATCCTGAGGAATAGAGGATTGAAAGGTCAGCAATTCTTGTGATACGGGGTGATAAAAGGCAAGAGTTTTGGCATGCAGCATTTGTCGGGTATAAGTTTTTAACAGACGCACGGCAAATTTCATTCTTGTATGGTTCAGACCGGCGGTTCTGCCGAACCGTCCACCGTAGGTCGAGTCTGCAAAAATCGGATGTCCTATGGAGGCCATATGAACGCGTATTTGATGCGTTCTGCCGGTCTCTAGATTCAGCTTTACATAGCTGGTGAGAGCGAGCTCTTTAATTTCGGTATAGTGGGTAACAGCAAATTTACCTTTTTCATTGATCGTCATTTTAGTACGGATCTTGGGATGACGGCCTATCGGAGCGTTCACTGTGCCAGCTTTTTCTTTAAAATGACCCCAGCAAATCGCATGATACTCGCGCATCATTTTATGCTTTGATAACTGGTCACCCAGTAAAGCATGCGCAGCATCATTTTTGGCTACGACCAACAATCCGGAGGTGTCTTTGTCTAGACGATGTACAAGACCGGGGCGTTGGGTTCCTCCTGCAGAGGACAAATTATCCCCGCAATAGGCCAATAATGCATTTACCAGGGTTCCGGATTTGTTTCCATAAGCGGGATGAACGACCATACCGGCAGGTTTATTGATCACCAGTACAGTTTCATCTTCAAAAACGATATCCAGCGGGATGGGCTCAGGCTCGATATCTGTAGAGGGAGGTTCGGCAACAAATTCCACTTTGATAACGTCACCTGGTCGCACCCGAGTATTTACCTTACAGGGTTGCCCGTTCACGGTGACCCGCTCGTCTTTGATCAATTTTTGAATCTTTGAGCGAGTCACAGAGGCGAGAGATAAAGCCAGGAACTTGTCGAGGCGTTCATCCGCCTGTTCAAAGGAAGCAATAAACTCGAACAAAAGATCTCCGGGACAAAATGATTGATTTGGATTAAGCTTTTTTTAATCTGTCAAGTCGTAACCGTTCACGGTCATCAAAGAGACGATGGGCACTGAGATTGACAGCGACAAGAGTGCCGAACCCTGTACCCGCACACAGGAGAAACATTATTAGTATCTGATACTTGACAGCTTCCTCGGGGGGCGCTCCGGCCAGTATTTGTCCGGTCATCATACCGGGCAAACTTACCAGTCCGGCCACACTCATCGAATTGATGATAGGAATGAGTCCTGATCGAATGGCGTCTCGTCTTAACTCATTAATAGAAGCCGTGCTTGTTTCACCCAAAGCAAGGCGAGTTTCAATGATATCACGCTGTTGCCAGGCACTATTTGTTAACCGATCCACACCAATGGATATTCCATTCATGGTATTGCCCAGCATCATGCCCAATAGAGGAACAGCATATTGAGGCTGATACCACGGATCGTATCGAATGACAACCAAAAGTGCAAACAGAGCCAGAGCAAAAGAAGAGGAAAACATGGCCACTGCACCGGTGCCAAATCCCCAAAACCCGTGGAACCGTCTTTTCTGTCTGGCCATCACTTCCCTTGCTGCCACCAGGAGCATGATCAAAGAGATCACTGCCATCCAGCCAATTGTAAAATGCGCAAAAAGCGTTTTCAAAATCAAGCCGATCAGCATCAATTGCAGGGTCGTACGGGCAGAGGCAATGAGAATAGAGCGGCTCATGCCCAGCTTTAGGATCGCAGACAGAATGGCCAGGCCGATCACCAAAGCGGCTGCGATGAGCAAATCCCCATATGAGAGCGAGTGTATATTCATCTATAGTTCCGCCAAAGTACCGTTCTCAAGCCAATAGTGCCGGTCAGCGAGTGATTCGATTTGCTCTTTGCTATGGCTCACCCAAAGGATACTGGCCATTTTATCGTTTTGATAAGAGATGATGAGATCTTGTACCCGTTTCACATTGTTTCCATCCAGGTTCGAAGTGGGTTCATCCAGCAGCAGGACCATGGGCTTGAGAAGCAAAACCCGCAAAACAGCAAGGCGCTGTCTTTCGCCACTGGACAACCGTGAAACGGTCCACTGATATACCGATTCATCAAAACCGAGTTGATTGAGCCAATCCGTATTCATCGCGGAAAAGTGGTCACCGACCTTATCATACCACCACTGAGACAATGTCGATAAAAAGGTGACTTTTTTACGCCATTCGGCAGGGTTGAATTCACTTGCCGGTTTATTCTCCAGAAAGAGCTGTCCTTCATGGGGTTCAAGATCAGCACAGGCCCTGAGAAACAGTGTTTTTCCGGCACCTGAAGGACCTGATATCCCCGCAATTTCACCCTTTTTTATGTCAAGATTATAAGGACCAAGGTGATACAGCTGAACATCCTGCGCTTGAAAAACAATTTTCTCTGATTCTGACATGTGTCTTAAAATATTTTAATGTTTTTTTCATTTGTTCGGGCAAAATTTTCCGGGTGATACATTTCCTGAGCAAGAGTTGAGGGCAGTGCAAAAATCCCATTAAAAGTTGCACGAACGAGATATTCAAACTCGTGTACACCCGGATCCAGGACATCTGCAAACAGCAAGACCCGATCATTCTGCATTTCCACATGAGAAAAACCTGCCCATGGTTTTGTTTGGTCAGCGAGGTAGCGACTCTCACCGGCGCTGGCTAGCTGGAGATTGACGGGTTCAAAACCGGCGGGCAACGGATCTTCGACAACGATGTACTGCCTCTGCTTCGACAGGATGACTCGCAATCGTATCTTGTAAAGAGTTCCCACTCTGAGCGAGTCGGCCTTTTCACCATTAGCAACCGTCATTTCCTTCAGGACGGTAAGCCCTTGTTCAATTGCATGATCCTGGTCTTGTTGTTCGTATGTCATGACCATACTATAATAGATCGATCCTTTTCCTTGCCGTGAGAATCGAACATCAAGCGTATCGCCTGAATAGGGGAGGAGATCCAGTTGATGTTTCAAGTGCTGGTCTCGTCGGGTGAGTGTTTTTTCTTTGACCGACGTTTCATTGATCATGATTTCGGCAATCATGTCCGGGTCAGCGGATTCTGTTTTTTGTAAATAATCAGACAACGCATAAAGCACAAAAGCGTTTTCCTGGGTATTGCTCCAGTGTTTTCCTTTGCGCTGATCAAGGAGCCAATTAACAATCTGGTGTGAATAATCTATTTCAGCATCTGTTTCCAATAAAGCCTGCAAAATAATCGCTGTAGCCCTTGTTGAAGACGGGTAAATAAATGGCATATCGATACTGGAAACATCCTGAAAATAAGCTTGACGAGGAGAAAGCCTTATTTTGTTGAATAGTTCCAACGTCAACTGTTCTTTCCAGGCCGGTTGAAAATTCATGATATGCAATGTTTTGAGCAAAAACGCCTGTGCAATCAAGGGAATAGAGCTGCGTCTTTCGAACAATCGTTCTACATAACCTGCATCCGGCTGTTGATTAAGGGCAAAGACATACAAGATCAATGCTTCTGTGGTATGGCGTTCAGCCTGAGTATAAAAAGCAGACTCTTCGTGATTTGAACCATCCAGCCAGTTGTGGAGATACCTGAGCAAATTTTCCAGCAAAGCATTTTCAACATCAAAACCCTGCTTTTTTGCTTTTGTAAGAACCAGACCTGCATAAGATGACACAAACGGTGATGCTCGTTCACTGGATCGCCAGAGCCCCAATCCTCCGCTAAAATTTTGAAATTTCACAATCTGATCCAACACAGATTGAGCGAAATTTTTCAGACTATCTGTCTCGTGTTCAAAAGTTCCGAGCAACGGTTCAGCCACAACGACAGGCATAATCCGAGAGAGTTGTTGTTCGAGACATTCATACGGATAGTGAAACAGATAATCGAGGGGTCCCTGCATCTGCCCCAGCAGGCCCGGTGAAATCTCTAATTCGAGCAAAGAAGGGTGATCGGCCAGGTTTTCGGGAACAGCGACCTTTTCCTGTGCTGTGCTGTCGGCATGATGAGCCAGGGCGACTGTCTCCGGTCGGCTGGCGCTATGAAAAGGCACTGAGATCCTGACAGCATCACTATATGAACCCATCCGTGCGAAAAACTCTACCTGGCTCTTTCTTGGGTGGATCACCTCAAAAGGAAAAAGCACGAGCCTGCTCTCCCCCTGATCGAGATCAAAAATTGTTTCAAGATTTCCATTTATTTCCAAATCATCGCTTTTTGCTTCCAGAGTTATGGTTCCTGCACTGCCAGATTCATTATGGATAACAGCACCGGCCTGAAATCGATCCCCCAATCGCACAAACCGCGGCATATTAGGCTGAATTAAAAGAGGTTTATTCACCTGAAAATCGGTGGAACCCTGGCCAAAACAGGCATCCATGGTCTGAGCCACCACCATCACCCGCCAGGTGGTGAGGTTATCCGGAAGGTCAAAAGAGAGAGAGACCCGGCCGCGATCATCTGTGACGATTTGTGGTTCCCAAAATGCCAGGGATTTAAACCTTTCTCTCAGGTCTTTACCGACAAGCGACCCGGCACTACCACTGCCTCCCCGATTCTCGCCTTTCTCACCATAATTGCGCTGTTCGATCACATGCAGTCTTGTTTCCGAGGTCTGCACAGAAAGGGAGCGCATGCCATAAAAGACATTAAACGGATCGGGCAAGTCATAGCCGATAAGGTTCAGAACACCTTCATCGGCCACTGCGATGGTCAATTCAGCTTTTTTACCGACCTTTTGATAATCCTTTACCTGAACATCAATCGTCACCTTTTCTCCGGGACGAAAAGAGTTCTGAGAAGCCTTGACCTGTACATCGAGCTGTTTTCTGTCAGACCGAACCGGCAAATTCAAATACCCAATTTTGAATTGCGGTTTTCCTATATCTCTGCCCTGATCAGAAAACTGATTAAAAGCGGTTCGTCCCTGCAAGAGAATCACACCGACAAAGATGTTTGGCAGATAATTCTGTCGGATTGGTATGGTGATGGTCGGCGCACTGCCTTCCAGATTCATGGTTTCCCGATACAGAATCCCTTCCCGTTCCAGGGTAACCAGGGCACGCGTGGTTTCATAGGGAGATTTTATCATAATCCGGGCAGTATCACCGATAGAATATTCCTGCTTGTCTGCAACGAGTTCAATAAAGTCATCATCTCCCCTTTCCCAGGCAACATATCCCCGACCACTTGCATAGAAATAGATTTCCGATACGGTTTTCCGCTGATTTTCATCATGTCCGCTGGCCTGGATAAAGTATAAACCCGGCTTTTCGGGAATGAATTGCTTGTATAGTTCCTGGGTAGTTGAGACAATAAATGAATCCACGGTGACATCGACAGGTTTGCTTATCCACTCATAGCGTCCGCCAACACCCGCCTTATGAACAGAGTGCCATTCTCGGCGCACGATTCTGACATTCACATTACGAGTAGTGTCGATTTTTTCTTCCAGATCGAGAGCAATGATCTCATATTCCAGGGATTCACCGATGGGTACAAAATGAGTATTCTGAGCGAGTCCGATATAAAATGCAGCCGGATGAATATCCACATGTTTGGTGGCCCCCAGATGTTGTCTTGAAGGCCCGGTAACGTCGGCCGAGATGAGCAACTCTGAAGGAAAGGTTATTTGAGGAACATCAGGGACAATCTGTTTGCCAAAGTCTCCATTGGAATCCAGTTTTCCGTTGCCTTGAGCGATCTCTTTCCGGCCCATCTCTGCAGGTTCAAAGGGCCCCCACTCGAGAGGGCCAAAGGAATAGTCCTTGAAGGATTTTGGGGCAAACGCTCCCCGTTCCAAAAAGCAGGTATACCGGACTGGTTGTTGACGCATGGGAGCGCCAAACAGAAATGATCCATTAATTGAGAATGAAACCGAATCGCCCATGACATAGGCGGGAGCTCGAGTCTCTATGCGGACTTTGAAATCGGCCGTACGAAAAGCCTGAACCTGAAAATTTCCTCCCATGACATCCGTCCATCTATCAGGATCAGAATCGGTCACAAGCGTTTCAGCTTGCACCCAATAATATCCCAAACTCGCGTTCGATTTAAGCTGAAGTTCAGTATGAAAAGAACCAAACTCGTTGACTTGCACAGGCAGGGTTTCGACGATTTCCCCACGTGGATCCCTTATGCTTAATCTCAACTTTTTACCCGCCGGAATCTCTAAATGGTCATATCGTTTTTCCCGCAAAATGCCTTTAAGACGGACAGTCTCCCCTGCTCTGTAAAGGCCGCGATCGGAAAAAATCGTACCCATCATGATTTCGGGCTTTGGATTCCACTCATAATCTATACCAAAACGATAAGGATAAATCCCGGTCCCCCAATCCGAAGCTGTATAACCCACTTGTTCGTTATGTTTGACTAGAATCCATTGTCGCGGTCGTTGCCATGCATTTTTAGGCTCAATACCCAGTTTTTTCCATCCGGGAGTTTCAACCATTCCTTGCGCGTCCGTTTCCCCTTGCCACAGAATGTCATTTTGATCATTTCTGATTTCCACATTTGCATTCGCGACAGGCCCGGCATCGGATAATCGTGTGACCCAAACAAGGTTATTCATAGCTGAGAACTTGGCCGATATGCCGAGGTCAGTGACCTGAATCAAAGCCCGGTGGTAGATCGGGCCATGATCTTTCTCATGGCCAATCTCGGCCAGGACGACCGCGCTTTTTCTACCGGCCAGTAACCAATCCAAATCGATGGGATTAATCAGTCGCGTATTTTTTTTGCCCTTGATCTGCCAAATACGGTCTATCATAAACAGAGAATCTGGCAGGGCAGTACGAGGCGAGAACAGCCCCTCTTTACGATTCAATAGTGGAATCAGTTGATCCACTGCAATGGTGCCCATTTGCAGATTGACCGTATCGATATTGACAAACTCTACTGGAAAATTGTGATGGCCTTTGGATTCCAGGATGCCTGGCCCGGTTGTCATCATCACCTGACTGGCATAATGCCCCGTGCGGAGGGTAAACATTTTGCTTTTTTTCAATGAATTGCCATGTATATCGGTCAGGGCCGAATCCAGGATCACTTTATAGACCGTGTCTGCTTGCATTGAAATTGACAAATGGATTCGTTGTTCGCCCCAGTGGTAATTGGCATAATAGTCAGGTGTCTGAACCGGAGGGTCGATTTTTAAATGCTGGACGAGTTCCGAAGGAGCCACACGATTATTGAATTCAAAAGAGATCCCGCCTGCAGGATCAGCCAGGCCAGTCTCTTTTTTTGTTCTTCCTTTTACCTCAATAACAGAAAGAGCGCCAAAGGTTTCAAAAGAGAGGGTATGGGTTTCTGCAAGCCCGAGCTCGCCTTGTGCAGCAGGTGCCCCTTTTAAAATTTGCAAGCGATATCGCTGGCTGGGTTGCAGAGTTTTTGGTTTTATCACCAATATTTCTGTGGTGTCTGCCTGATAAAGCCAATGATTGGGAACCTCTTTTTGGGAGGGTTTAAACAAGTTGAATAAAAGAGGTGAATCGCTATTCCCCTTTTCCAGGGTGATAAACGGTTTTATGGTATTTTTATCCACGGGTTGGTTAAACATCACATAGATAAGAGCATCTAAATCGATTCCGCGATCTCCATCGGTAGGCAAGGTGTTCAAAATACGCGGAATGGGTGTGGTAAAACTTGTTGTAAAGGGTTCGGACAGCCTTGTTCCCTCCAGAGATTCAAGACCTTCTTCAAGTCGTATCGTGTATTGGGTGGCATAGGCCAGGGTATCGGCAGGTGTAAAAACAAGGCTCCGGCTTCCCATCCATTGCAGTTTGCCTGGAACATTAGGTACAAGAGAAAAAGAAACATTGGCTGGCTGAGCACTCTGTTGCAGCGGAACCATGGGTTGGTTAAACGTGATTAAAATTTGGCCGGCATCATTTATGTCATTCAACTGGCCTTGCGGAATGGCAGATACGACAGCCAAATCACTTGCAAAGGAACATTGCCAGAGTATCACGATAGCCAGCACGATCATTCGAAACACGGGTTTGTCTCCTCGACATTAAGGTTCAATATAGATTCCGGGGTTCAGGTCAATGTTTGCGAAACTTGTATGGGTTGCAAGGGGGGCGATGATTGAGTTGCGATAAAGGAGAGTATTCTCGGGGATGACCGAATCTTTACCCAAAATGGTCAAGCCAGTATATACATGATCGGGATAGGCCTGGTTTGGAACAGATCCATCGCCAATGCCGATTTTGCATCCCTGAGCCACGTGAACCCGTTTGTCCAAGATGGCCTCATTAATCTCGACATCGACCTCAATAACACTATTGTGCATAACAACAGAATCTTTGACAAGGCTATTCTTTTGAATAACAACACCAGGAGAAACAATGGAATTGATCACAGTGCCGTCAATACGGCATCCCGGCGAGATCAATGAATTTTGTATAGATGCATTCACGCCAAAACGGCTGGGAGGACGATCAGCGGTCATATCCTCTTCTTCCAGATTGGTGCGCACTTGCCATTCTGCCAAATTCAGCCCGCTATTGGGGTCAAGGATATCCATATTGCTCTTCCAGAGGGCACGCAGAGTGCCTACATCGGCCCAATATCCCTTGAATAGATAGGCATAGACCTTTGCGTGTTCGAGGGCATATGGAATAATGTGTTTTCCGAAATCATGGCCCACCTCATTAGCGAACAAATAGTCCAGATATTCCATATTAAAAACATAAATACCCATAGAAGCCAGATTGTTTCTCGCCTTGACCGGTTTCTCTTCCCAATCGACAATTCTTTTTTTGTCGTCGATAAAACCGATACCAAAATGTCTGGTTTCTTCCCAGGGCACATTCATCATGGCAATCGTGACATCAGCCTGCATTTCCTTATGAAACTCGATCATCGGTCCATAATTCATACGATAGATATGATCCCCAGACAAAACCATCAACCGCTTTGCATTGAATCGTCTGGCAAAGCTCATATTTTGAGCCACTGCATCAGCAGTACCCCGATACCAGTCCTGGGCGTTGATTCCGGTTGAGGGAGGTAATGTTTTAACAGCTCGGGTTCGGCCATATAGATTCCAGGCTTCGCCCCGACTGATGTGCTGCATTAAAGAATAGGGTTGGTATTGAGTCAAAATACCTACTTGCCGGATCCCGGATTGAGCGATATTGCTCAGTGTAAAATCGATTATCCGAAAAGACCCTCCGAACGGGACGGCAGGTTTTGCTCGCATCCACCCAAGGATATTCAGACGACTTCCCATACCTCCAGCCAACAGAAAAGCAACCGTATTTCTCATCGCACCACCTCTCCATCTGAGACATTCCGGGATAACTTTGTTCCATCGACATGAGGATATATGGTAACTCCCCGGCCAATATTCAGACCTGAAGGAATACTGGCAGCCCGTCCTATCACGGTCAGTTCAGCAGACCCATCAGAGCTTGCATAGCGATCCCCAATCACTGTATTAGAGCCAATGACAACAGATTCATCCGTGATGATTTTATCCACCCAGCAATTGCTTTCAATCACAGTATCATGAAAACATATCGAGTTGGATACTGTGCTATCCCGACCGATTCTCACTCCGGGATATAAAATTGAATTTTCGGCCTTGCCTTCGATGATGCAGCCGCTATGTATCATAGAGCCTGAAATATCCGCTTTGGGTCCAATTATGGAAGGGCTGCGTTCACAGACCAGATTATTTTGCAAGTTTGTATATATCCCCCAGCGCTCGAAATCTATAGCATGATCGTTTTGCAAACATTTTATATTGGCCTGGTAATACTCGTCTAACGTGCGTGTATACTCCCAAATTCCCTGATGCTTATAGCCAAAAACCTTGGCTTGCTTGACCAAATCAGGAAACACATCTCTTCCCAGGTGTTCAATTTCTGGCTTGTTGGCTATCGAATCCATAACCGCGACGAGGGTTTTATAATTGAACAAATAAATGGTCATGGATACCCAATCGGAAATTTTCTGTTGGGGTTTCTCCACATATTGAACGACCTGTCCTCCTTCTGGTTCGGAATCATCCATAACAGCCTGGCCAAAACGATGCATATCCGAAAGAGCAGACTGTACGAAACCCATCGTGATTTCTGCCTTACAGCGTTGATGATACTCGAGCAATTGATTATAGTCCATATGGTAGACGTGATCGCCGGAAATCACCAAAACATAATCAGGATTCTCTTGTTGGACAAAGTCCATGTTTTGATAAACAGCATCCGCAGTGCCTTTATACCAGTCAGATCGGCGATTGCCTTGCATGGGAGGCAATATTCTTATCCATCTTCCGCTTCCCATCATGTCCCACACTGCAGGATTTTCCAAATGTTTAATCAATGAATCTGACCGGTATTGAGAAAGCACTCCAACCGTATCAATACCCGAATTCATAAGATTGGAAAGCGGAAAATCAATAATCCGGTACAATCCCCCAAAGGGCATAATAGATTTGGGGCGACTTTTGGTCAAAACACCGAGTTCATCGACTCGGCCACCTGCAAGAATCAAAGCAAGTGTTTTTTGCATCAAGCCTCCGAGAAAGAGAAGGATGGAAATCTATTTTTCTTGTTCGCACTAGACGAGATAAGCTGTGCATGACAAGTTAATTATTTTTTTCACTTAATACCAGTGGATAATAAAAATGAATTCCCTGCCATTCTGTGGGTTGAAGATTCAACAGATCAATCAAGTCTGTTTGAGCACGTGACCATGCTTGAGAGAGAGGTTCATTCTCATTAATATGCAAGAGAAATCGTTTTAGCAATAATGAAATCGGATAGGAATTTTCTTTACTTCTTATGGTCACCACACCTGCGCCTCCCTTCCATAGCCAGGCGGTCATCAGATTACGCAGAGAAGAGTCGTTCCACGACTGATCCTGATCCATAACGACCAGTATAGAATTTTCATTTAAAAGTGACAACACTTCTCCGATTGAAATATATCCATCTGTCAATGAATCAGGAGAAAAAGAAAAGCTGGTTTGAACGGCCAGACTATCCGAATGATGTGAATCGATAATGATATATTTTGCTGTTGTTTCTAAAAAGCGGGTGCGAGTCGCCTGATTACCCCAAAATCTCTTAACAGACATATTCTGTCTGTCAAAATAATCCAAAAGCCGATCAGCAAATCCTTGTAATGGTTGTCGGGTATATCCAGCAGGAGAAAAAAATGCTATAGTGTCCTCTCTGCGGGGGAAAGACTCGAGCCCTCTCTCATCAAGGATCATGACATGGAAAAGTGTCTTTTGACTCGCCAAACTGCGATCATTGAGTTGATATGTTGAAAAATGGATGCGATGTATCCACTGATCGGGATTTATTAAAATGGTTTCCTTATCGTTGAGATTATCAACCGGATCTAATAATGCAATGAGCAGCTCAGGCGTGCTTTTGGAGATATCCGCAATATCCTCATCCGTTAAAGAGATCTTTTTTAACTCAATCGCGTTATTTTCAATGATCCAAAGAAAAATGCGATCATCCATAACATAATAGTCCAGATACAGATCTCCCGGGGACAGACTGGATTGCAATTGATCGAGTGGAATCACATCCCGTTGCCAGGGGTTTGGCAAATGATCAGGCAAAGTCAAAGTGTCATGCGCCGAAACGAGCCAATCTTTAAAATTCGATGTAAGGTTTTTGGTGGTATCCAGGTCGAGAAAGTGATATTTCATCTGCATGCGGTATGGCCATTGTTTGGCCATATGAGCAATTTGCCAAGCCTGCTCCAAATCTTCCTCCTCATCATAATAGAGCACCAGGGCATTGAGGATTTGTCGTATTGTGGGAGCCCAAAATGCATCATAGGAATCGGCATAGAGCTCTGCATTCATCTCTACCAATTCATCCAGGGATTGGACCAGATCTTGTTCGAATTTCTCAGGGTTGTCTTCTTTGGCATGCATAGCTGAATAGTAATAATAAAAGGCTCGCAGATTGTTTGCGATTTTATTTTCGTTCAACAGAATCTCTAACTGTACTTGCAACTGGTCAAAGGAATTTTCATCGTTTTGGTTATAGGCATGATGGAGCGCAAGCAATATGGGTTTGAATTCAAAGCCTGAATCCATCGCGAACAGTCTATCCAGGGTTTGTTTTGCTTCAGGCATGTTATTCAAGACTTGAATAACCGCCAGGTGGTAAAGATCTCTCTTGTAATAATCCATCGCAGATCTCGAAGAATCTATTTCGATTGCCTGCCGTAAATATCGCAAGGCTTCGGGATAGACTCCCTGCTTTCCATAAACCAATGCCATCGTATTCAAAGCAATAGAAAGTTCCTCGGCATTATCACCTTCCTGTAAAATTTGGAGCCGTTGTTCGATCAGTGCTTGTGCTTGCTTGTACTTTTGCTGCTGCACCCGTATCTTTACCATTCTGTCAGAACCGGCGAGCACAGCCGCTTTATCGGAAAGATCGAGTGCATTTTTCTCATGATATTCCGCACGTTCCAACTGACCCAAAATAAGATACATGTCTGCCAAACGGTGTTCAGCGAAAAGTAAATAAGGACTCTCTGACCCCCCAGCTCTTTGATGTAAGGATTTATAGTGATCAAGTGCAAGTGACCAACCATTTAGATCTTTCCAAAGATCTCCGGTCAACAGTATACTCTTTAGGATGACATCCTCATCTGCAGCATTCGATTCGACTGTTTGAAATAGCTCGAGTGCTTTATAGTATTCCTGAAGGTCTTGCCAATAAACTGTCCCCAATTCCAATTGCAGCTCGACAACCTGATCGGGTCTGTCATAATTTTGATACCAGGAAATCGCTCTGTCATACGCTTTTATGGATCTTTCAATCTGTCCGCTTTCCTGAAATATGGAACCGAGATTCACCAAGACTCTTGCTTCTTGCTCCAGCACCTCAAAACTCTTGGCTAATGCCAGCACTTGCCCTTGTGTTCTTTCTCTTTTTTCTGTATCTCCTGTGAGAGTGTAAAAATATACCAAATAGTGCAATGAAAGAGATGCTTGGATGAGATCGTTTTCTTTCTGAGCGATAGAAAAGAGTTTACTTTGCATGTTTATGGCAGTTTCCCAGCTCTGCATACAGGTTGCTACTTTGAATAATTTCCCCGTACTGGCAATCAACGCTTCTCTGTCAGATTGTGTTTCTGCGATGTTCAGAGCTTGTTGATAATATTGCCTCGCAAGAGGGTAATCCTGATTATTGTATGCTCTGTTTCCTTCAGCCAAAAATATGTCCGGAGAAAGCGATTCCTGGTCCTGGTCGCTGGATTGTCGTAATCGCAATCCAGCAGTAAAAATTCTAGCCGATTCTCCTTTAAACTGCAAGTCTTTATCCCATAAAGAATCAGACAAATCCCTATACAGGTTTTCGAATTGATTGAGAGAATCCGAGTGGGTCAAAATGATATTTTCCACTCCAGAGTAAATCAATGCGCGTTCCCAAACCAGCCATTGGAGACCTGATTGTCGCCAATCCAAAGCATTACGAAAATTCAAATGTACCGCATATGCCGGAATAGCATACTTTATCCACTCAAGAGGAGAAAACAGAGCAGCTTTTGATCGCCGAATAGAATATCCGAATCGCGTATGCAATGGGGCGCCCTGATTCCAATCTGCCTGGATGTTCAGTGCGATAATACTCGCCGTACGCATTCCGTCCACCTGGGCATCAAAACTGTTCCCGGTAACTTGCGGGACAGGCGGAATCAAGGTGTGGTTTTCCCAGGGCAGATCCGTGGAATTACTGTACAGCTTTTCCGTTATGGAAGGATTATTGGCAAGGTTGTCATGAAACGCTCCCAAACTGGATAACAAAAAAACAGATTCAGAAGCATCAAAAAATTGTCTCCAGGGAGCTAATAAATGAGACAAGGGAGGAATCAGACAAACATGCTTATGATCATGATATTTTGCGATGATTTCTTTAAATCCAGATCTCTGCAAAGACTCTTTAGAAAAAGAGTTGAGATCTATGTCTAGTGTATCTACTCTGATGGATTCTGCAAAAAGGCTCCACACATATACATTATCGATCCATTCAATAAACATGATGGACTGATCAGGCGATAACAAGGATTGAATTTTTTCCAAAGGCACTGTATTGGCTCTGATAAAGGGTAGCAATCGCGGTTTCTGTTCCTGTATCTGCATTTGGATTTGCATATATTCCTGATTAAAAGAATCGAGTTTATCATTCCACTCCGCTACCTGCCTGGCGCTTTCCTGAGTATATCGTGCTCGCAGGATCAGACTTTTCAATCGATAGATCGATGTCCTCAGCACCCGTGCGCGATCATACAGAGTTTGAAAAGGCTCTTCGAGAGGCAGCCGTTCCTGCGCAAAGAGATCCAATACCAGCCGGGCGCGTTTCCGCTCGGCATAGTCCAGGGCATTTCGATAAGAACGAATGGACATGAGATAGGTGATCATTTTATTATAAACTTGGGATCGCGACCAAATGGCATCTAAGGAAGACATGCCCGTCAGATACAGGGTATCATTTTCCATCACCCTGATGGCTTCTTCCAGGTATGTAAACGGGCCGGACTGATCGTTGAAATCTTGAGCATCGTCTGCCAGATCTGCCAACTTTAAGTCGATTTTCCAAAGAATATGGGTATACCCATTGGTCAAGGCCAGCCAGCGGCCGCGTCGAAAATGCGAGTATGCCGACTCTTTATCATTCAATTCGTACGAGACACAACCCAATAAATATTCAGTTTCACATTCCAATCTAACATCATTATTGATCTGGATGGATTCGAGGCATTGTTGTAATAAAGCATGGGCTCTGCCCAAATCGTGAATCTTTGCTGTGGGATGGGTGTGTAAAAAGGGGTGTTGAATCAGAAGATCAGAGAGCATTATTCCCAATTCGATTTCCGCGCGCGTAAAACCAAAGAGATCCCGAGAGATATCCAGACTATGATCAAGCAGCTCGATTGCTGTATCTTGCCATTCCTGCGTTTTTATTTGAATAGAATCGGCAAGCAGATGAGGTTTTGCGTTTAGACTCTTGACAAGGATTCCCAAATTTAGGGTATTGGTAAATAGTCCATCATAGATTTCATTTTTTTCACACAATTCGCGGGAACGCATAAAACTTTGCCAGGAAAAGCGATAATCTCCTTTGAGATAATAGAGATAGCCTAAATAGTTTAATATCGTCGCCCGGACATCAGGGTCGTCATGTTTCTGCCAGAGTCTCCACTTTTGATTAAAATATTCAATGGCGTTATCGAAATCACTCAGTTCCTTGTAGCTTTTCCCCATTATCGTAAACAAAAAGGCACGATCATCATCGGTGGTAAAACCCGAGGTAGCACTTTCGGCGGTCATTTTGTTCATATCAAAAAAGGGCAAGGGAAAATAGAGCCCCAGAAATCCTATTTTGATACGACTAGCTTTATCTTTAACCGGCTCTACACGACCACTGTTCAAGAGTCTTAATGCCTGCTGACCATAGTTCAAGGCATCTAAACGTTCACCCATTCGAAAATAATTATAGGCGATATTGCGATAACTTTTCATGAGATCATCGTATCGCCCCAACCGATTTTCCATCTCTGCGGCACGTTGATACAGATCGACTGCAGCACGGTGCTCTTGTCCGATTTCATACAGCAGCGCCAGGCGTTTAATATTTTTCAATTCATGTAAAGGAAGATTTAGCTCCTGGTACAGAGAAATAGCCCTTTTTAAATACACCGGTCCCTTTTCGAGATCCTCCACAACCAAAGCACAATGGCCCATTCTTTCATAGATCAGGGCCTCTCGTTTGATATTCGTAAAGGTACTATCATAGGCTAATTTAAGGTTATAATATTCATATGCTTTTTCCAATCCAAATTCATCGAGACTATAATAGTTATTCGCCAAATTCATAGCGAGTATCGCTTCTTTTTTGGGATTTTTATGTTCATCATTCAAGGCAAGCGCTTTGGTCAATTCGTGTACAGCGCGTTCATAATAACGAGCAGGTTGCTTTTCATCATAAAACGTGAAAAAGCGGTATAACGTAACCACAGGTGCGGTAAGCGTCTCGACAAATCTTTGCAAGAATCCTTTAGGTTTCGCTTCCTGTCGACTCTGGGAAATTTCCTGCATTTCATAATTATAGGCAATGGTTAAATAGGGCTCAACCATGCTATAATCGAAAGAAAGTGCCCTGGCAATCACATTACTGGATTGGTGCAATAAATCCGGTTCAAACCCATCGGGGTCGTTACCCAGATCAGCTTTTTCGGTACCTTGATAAGAAAGCGCAAGACCGTACGCATAAAGGATAATCTTGTCCGTGGAGTTTTCCTGAGCCAGTTTGCTATATCTGGCGACAACCTGATCAATCTCATGCTGATAATAATAACATTCGATTAATCCTCGATGGGCCTCCAGTCTCTGTGGGTCAAGCTCGATGACCCGGCTATAAAAGGTTTGGGCAAGCTCGAAATCATTCAAAGCACTTAATTCGTCAGCGACCTTAATCATGGCACTTGTTTGAAATTGTTTCAGCGAGTCTGCAAAGAATGTCTCGTTTTTTTCGTAAAATGCACGATAGGTATCCAAATAAGCGAATGCTTCCCGATATGCTCCGAGCTCTATCATACACTCGGCTTGTTTCATTCTTGCGCCAAATACGATATCCGATTGAGCGGGAAATTGCATTTCAACTTGAGAGAATTCGATCAATGCAGTTTGGACCTGACCCTGATTGAACAAATATTCGGCAATTCCATATTGTGCAGATGCTGCGATAAAAGGGATGTCTCGATATTCAAGCGTCATCTTTCGAAACGCCATGACCGGTTTCTCGCTGCGTATCGGATATGCTAGCAAGGCATCTCTGGCGCTAGTACGCCATACCGGCTGATCGGAATAATTTATAATGACATCAAGATAGATCTGTATAGCTTGATCCTGATTCCCCAGCTCATTATAAATACTTGCCTTTTTGACCATTGCTTCGCTGATCTTGGCTCTTTCTGTATAGCCTTCAATGATGCGATTATAGGCTGCGATGGCAAGATCGAATTCATTTTCATCATGATAAAAATCGGCAAGTTGAAGTAAAGCTTCAATAATGGCAACAGGCTGATCTTCAAAACGATCGATGATCGATCTCAGCCCCGTTTCCAGAACCTCTGATCTGTCAAGAGAATCTGCCGATCGATAATGATTGCCCAGAATCAGCATCTCGGTAAATGCTTGCTCGAAACGGTGAGTAGGATAGCGTCGATAAAGCACATCGAGCTGTTGTTTGGCCTCGACAGCTCGTCCTAAAAGTGAAAAGCAGAGTGCCCTTTGGTACAGTGCTTGCGCTGTGGTGTCGGATACAGGGAAATGCATCACTTTTCTGAATGCGAACGCACGATCCCAAAGTCTCCGACGTTCAAAAGGGGAGAGCGTTTCAGGCTGCCAGCCTCTTAAAAGGGGACCAATATGTGCAGGATCCATTTGCTCGGAAAGGGAAAAATATTCAGCTGCGAACTCGTATTGTCTGCTGGCTGTTTGAAAATCGGGTATGGGTCCGGTAGCAGGAAAGGACCAGATATCCAGGTCGCCACCCCGGTCAGAAGTCATATAGACCCGGTTATCCGCACCATACCATGGTTGCATACAATTCTGCCCGCCGGCAGTTAGGCGGTGCACTGCCGAGATCATATAGGGATTATAGCTCTCGGCATCGATTTCATATCCCTGCAAGCTCTCGGGACTGGCTTGGGGTTCACGATAGACTTCCAGTGCCCACACAACACCCTGATCAGCAGGTGTGAGGCGACCATCCTGATTGGTATCCTTTTGTTGTCTCAAAAACACCAATTGACTGGCATCAGGAGACCAGCTAGGGAAACCATCTATAAAGGCACCCCGCGTAACTTGATATGTGGGGTATTCCCGTTCATCCCATAAAAGAGTCGACGGTTTTGGACCTTTTAAATTAATGATAAATATATCACCATGATTAGCACTGGAATCCCTGAATGACGTAAAGGCCAGGAGCTGTAAGTCAGGACTCCAGCAGGGCTGTGTACCCCCTAAAAAGGTTAACTGGAGTGTGTTTTCTGTATGTTCATTGTAGAACCAAATCTCATCTCGCCCAGATCGATCGGACACCCAGGCGATCTTTTTGTTGTCCGGTGATACCGTGGGATACCCATCGTAACCGATATAATCGGTCAGACGCTTTGGATCTCCCTTTGGAAATAACCGGCCTTTAATTTCGCGCAAATCGATTTTCCAGATATCTCCTGCAGCATCTTGGCGCTGCGAAACGAACACAAGAGATTTACTGTCAGGCGTCCATACGGGATAAAAATCATCGGCGGTATTTGTTGTAATTTGCCTGGAACGCCCTCCTCCGGTCGAAACCACCCATATATCATAATTATCAGCCTGGCGGGAAACATAGGCCACCCAGCGTCCATCCGGAGACACACGCGGGGTCAAATCGATGTCGGGATGGGTACTTACCTGGAACATATCCATCTGGGGCTGGGCATTGCTCATGTGGCACATGAGCAAAAACCATGTCGCAAAAAGATTTAACAGAATACGCGTTTTCATTATTACTCTTTAGATTCTATTTTCTCTATCCATTCACCCTGAGCATTCTGAACCAACGTGCCGCTTTCTGTTTGATTTCGCTTTTCTGCAGCAAACATGCTATCGATTTTGCTTCTCGACCACTCTACCGGGATATCCATCACTGCGAGCGCCCGCTCATAAATGATCTTTCGATCTGCATTTTCGTCTTTTACCAATTGTTCCACCCTGGCCTGTTCCTCCGGAGTATCGAGTTTTTGCGAATTGACGATTTCCAAAAATCCTTCATTATTTTCGCCGATTACTTTATCGCGTTTTAGCTCTACAACCTCATCTTGACGAAATTTTTGATTTTTGATTGCTTCCAGCACGGTTTGTTTCTGACCTGAAAAGGTCATTGACTGTCCCTCTGTGCCAAGGCGTGCTGAAGCGATGACCCAGTCATCTGATTCGAGTTCTTCGTATTCGCCCAGCACCTGCTTTTGCAGGGCAGTCTTTTCTCCCGTTAACTGAATATCAGGAATACTGATGGTACAACTCGAACCCAGCACAGCAAGGGCAAGTATCATAATCTTCTTCATACATTTTCCATTATTGATTGGTGAATGTTTGTCGAAATTGATTGAGAAAAAAGGCCAGCGGTTTCCGAGTGAACTCTATTTTGCCACCGCCTAACCGCACCGGAAAATACCATGGAGGATCGAGATACACTGTGGTTTGAAAATATCCGTGCCGAATATTATAGTTTACGAGCTGAGGTTTAAAACCCCAATTGACCAACCGCTGCGTTATATTCACACCAGAGTCCTTTCCCTCAGGATCTGCTGCCCGTAACAAATTAAGCATGACTTTGGAGCCGATTTCGGTAATGTTAAAATGCCCTCCCAACTGCATGTCAGACCTGGGGTCTATACCCTGTCCATCCAGCTCGATATTGCCATTGAGGTTGCTTGTTTTGCTTTCTCTTTCTTGCTCTGCCCAAAGTAGCTCTGAATTGATATTGCTAAAATGTGCACTGATGTGATATCGGGCCTTTTCTAATTCTCCCTGTGCCATGTCCAGAGCTAAGCGGCCAAACAAATTTCCGTCATACATTTGTGCGGTAACTGAAGGGATCTCGATTCTACCATTTTTTATCAAACTCTTGATGCCGATATTATTAATGCGGTATCCCGCCGCTTGAATGCTCGAAATATTCAATTCATTGAGCTCGGGATACAAGCGATCATAATACGGACCATATACCTGATAGTCCACAGTTCCTTCTGAAGGCGTATATAAAAAGGGTTGCTGGTGTTGTATCAGGATCATTTTTTGCAAATCAAGGCTCTGTTCACCGCGTATAGAGCCTGAAATGTTTCTGATCACAGTTTGTTCGGGCAAGATAAACGAGACATTATTGGCTCGTAAATCAAGATCGGCAGTTGCCACTAGAGTATCGGAATGTAGCTTTCCGTTTAAATACAGAGCTCCTGAATAGCCAAAATCCGGTAAAAGGAATAGCGTATCGCCCTGCGAATCCTGGGTGACCTGAAAAACCGTAGAGATCTCTGGATTGCCAGACAAACTATCGATCGTGCTGCTAGCCCGTGCATTCAAGCCCAAACTGGGTATCTCGGCCAGCAAACTGTCCACAATAACCTTTTCGAAATCAGGTGCATTTAACTTTAAGGTAATGAAATTATCATACAGTTTTAATCCTTTTACCTGATCGGTGATGACCGAATCGATCGCAAGCGAGGCTAAAGAGTGGAGGGCCAATAAAGAATCTATATCTGTTTTGACCTCTAATCCGATTCCGTATGCAAAGATCCCCATGCTGGGGTATTGCAGGTTCGTTTTGGACGTATAGAGGTGAGCGTCAGCATCGGCAAATCCATTCTCATCCAACGTCACCCGGCCTTCGAGAGTGGTTTGACCGGAGACCTGCAAATCATAATACATTTCCAATATCGAGGCAGGAACATAATTAAATGCCTCTTTGTGATTCAATGATATCTTGTTCATGTTCAAGACAGATCTTTGTGGTCCATAATAACCACTCAGATTGGCTGACACAATATCATTGATTTGCATATAAACAGAGTCAATGTGTAGATATCGACTCGTGGGATCAATACGTCCCTGCAAATCGCCCTGAAATTTCAGCGGAGCAAAGGATTGGGGTGGAAAAGTATTGAGACGGATCGTATCCATGGATACAATCCAGTCAGATCGTATATTTTTAAGAGTGTTTGTTGCCAGATCTATTGACATGTTCAAATTTGTTTCAGGCAAGTCGGAAGATAATTGGTGCAGCCCAAAATTTTCAAAACGCAAGAATCCCTGGCCCGTCAACTTTTCAGCCTGGTGACCATGAAAGTCCATCTGACAAGTCAGTAATGCTCCCATGATATTCTGCCATTCACCCTTGATGCTCAGAGATGAGGGTAAAAGAGAGGAATCCAGATTGCTTTTTGCTTCCAGATGCAAGGCACCTGCTGATATCTCGGTGGTATCGTTTAATACCACGAATGCAGAATCAAGCGAGACCTTGCTGTAAATATTTAAAGACTTTAGAGTGGAATCAACCATCTGTCCTGAGGTTTGCACTTCCAAAGCCACCTGTTGAACACGGGAATCATTGGCCAGATATTCAATGCTTGTCGGATCGAGGAGCATTTTGGCATCAAAATCGATTTTCATGCGAGCGGTATCCATTGGGAGACTGGCTTGCAAAGTAGATCCTTGTAGGGAAAGCGCAGCATTGGCGCTGGAAATATAGACCAGATTCAATAGAGAGTCGGGAATCACCGGAGTCGCCAGTGCAATCACCTGTTGAAGGGGAATTTGACTCTGTGTGATTCGTACATTTATATCGGTTAAATCTTTCAATCGTATATCAAAGTTCAACCACTCTTGATCGTCCACATTCAAGGACAGTGAAGGGAGCCGCGCGGACATGAAACGATTTGCAAGTTCTGCACGGGATGTGATTTCTATAGGCAGGGGGAGATCATAGTGAAATTCTGGCGCCGTCAATGTGAGCTGAGGGCATTGAAATTCAAAATCGAGTTCAATATTATCCATGGAATGTATGACGCTGGCTATAGAAATATCCAGCAGAGCCTCGAGCTTGACTGTTTCGGGTATGGTGTGGTATCGAAAATTCCCCTCGTGCAGTTCAAGGGTTAATTGGCCGCGTGGTTCCGGTTCTCCTTTGGGTATCGTCCAGTCATTCAGAGAAAGGCTAAGATTCGTCACTTCAATATGTTGTTCTAATGAATCAGATATTGTTTTAACGTGCAAATGTGCTCTATGAACTGCAATAGAATGGATATCAAATCTGAGAGGCAATTGTGTAACCGCAGTATCCGCTCTTGTTTCATTGAACGAAGCCATGGAATCGGGACTATCAGTCAATATGGAAAGAGAGATATCCAAAGTATCGATGACAAATTTGTCTACAAGCAACTGTTTGTCAAAAATATTGCGCAAGCTATATCTCAGTTCGGCATGTGAAATACGGGCATATTGGATGGGAAAAACGTCAGTGGAATCTCTGGTGGCATCGATCGGTGATATTTCGAGATCGTTTAATATAAACCCTCTGAAGGGATTTATGGATACATAATCAATGGATAACTCGCGATGAAATTCGTCTCGCACATATTCGACCACCATTGCTTTGATGCGCTCAGGCGGATACAGTAAACGCAAAGCAACAATGGTCAGGACCAGCAGAAACAACAATCCCGCTAAAATGCTTAAGAAAATTTTGGCAATTTTGCGTCTACGAAATCGTCGTTTCGGCGTTCCATTGACCATATTCGAGTTCCAGGTTATTCAAGCAACAAATTATCATTGATTTCAAATCCGGATGGCAGCTTTTCACCGAGTTCAGCTGCATCCTGGGCATAGAGCGGGCTGATTTCTATTGAAAATTTTGAATTCCCCGAGTCATCTCTTGGAACGTGAATACCCAATTCTTCAAACCAGGCTGCAAAATAATTGGACAAGTCTTGTCTGGCTTTTTTCGGAGAATCATTTCCCTGTGCGTTTTTGATCGGACTGAATTCTTTTTCTCTGTCTGTTTCCATAACCAAAACGGTGTCTGCAAAAGGAAAGGCATCAAAAATAAATTGTTCCAATTTGTATCCATTTGGACTTTTGGGTGTAATGGGTTTTCCCTCCTCATCGACACAGGGAATCTTTTTATGTGCCAAATGCAGGGGTAAGCCATCCTTGGATTCTGCAATAGAACGAATAAATTCAATATCAAATGTATGGATAGCGATACTACCCTGTTCATATTTTAATCTGCCGTCTTTTTTTTGGTCAGTTTTATCTTTATCTGTTAGTTCTGTATATTCGATGGTCACATATTTGCCATCCATGATCCCAATATTTCCCAATTTTTCAAATGGCTCGCGCTTGGCACATGTTTTTGCTGACATGTCACAATTATCCAATATGTGCATACCAACAAATTCAGGATCACAGATATTTACCAAAACATTATCCACCTGAAAGTAGTATAGATATTCTAATCCCTGTTTTTCCATTTGTTCGAACAATTGATTGTGTTTAAGCGCATTCAACAGACCGCCATGGCCATCGGGAGACAAGGCAATGGAGCCCTTATCAGCTAAAATTATTTTCCCATTTTCATCAAAAGCGGGTAACATACCTTGTTGAAAAAAGTGAATCGTTTGCTTATCCTTGGAAAAATAATCGTGCTTTTGTAAAAATTTTCTAGTATCCTGGTGGTTCATCTTGCTCGTCATGATATAGAGAGGGATCGGTTGCCGCATCTTTTTTTCCAGGGCCACAATGTTCTCAAAATGGTATTGAAAAAGAGTACGTTCAGATACTGGGCCCACCGGAAATGCCCCTTTGGGGGCGTCAAAACCCAAGCGGCTCCCCTGCCCGCCGGCGACCATGATGGCACCGATTTTTCCCTCTTTTAAAAGCGCACATCCTTTATCCCGTGCTTTTTTTGCTTTATCTTGTTGTTCCGGTGTTCGATCCAGAGGAAAAAAAGGAGCGGGTGCTAATTCTTCCGGGTCATAAGCAAGATGTTCTTTTGTGACGAGATTCTTGAACTGTTCGATGAGTGCAAAATCAATCATTTCTATTTGCTCGATGAGGCTCTTTTTCTCAGCATGCTCGAGTTGCTCCCAAAAGGCAAACAGATGTTCTTGTTCATATTTTTCGAGTTTGGTTTTGATTTCCTTTACAGATTGTGGCATATACAATCCTCTATCCTGTTTTAAGCTTGAGATTGAGCGAGAATGAATCGTGTTATTTTCTTTTTCTTTTGTTCTTGAGAGCGGTGTCTAGAACATCGTCAAGTCGCTCGACAAAAAAGAAATGAATATCTTTGGTGGTATTTTCTGGAATTTCTTCCAAATCCTCTTTGTTTTTCGCAGGAAGAATGACATTTTTAATACCAGCTCTGCGAGCTGCCAGAACTTTTTCTTTGATGCCCCCCACCGGAAGCACCTTACCTCTCAACGTGATTTCACCTGTCATGGCAACATCGTGACGAACCGGTCGTTTGGTAAGCATTGAAACCAGAGATGTGGCCAATGTGACACCGGCACTGGGTCCATCCTTTGGAATCGCACCCGCAGGGATATGAACATGAATATCTTTATTCTCGAAAAATTTTTCATTGATACCCAGTTCTTTTGCATGGGCGCGGATATAAGAGAGAGCCGCATGGGCAGACTCTTTCATCACATCTCCCAATTGGCCGGTAAGAATCAGTCCTTTTGAACCTGCCATTTGTGTGGCTTCAATAAAGAGGATATCTCCGCCAGTAGAAGTCCAGGCGAGTCCTGTGGCGACACCTGGTTCGCCTTTACGTTCAGCGACTTCGGAATAGAATTTTACGGGCCCGAGCATTTCACGGAGATCCTCGGGTTTTATCGATCGTTTTTCTTCCTGCCCTTCGGCGACAGCGCGCGCCACTTTACGGCAGACCGTGGCGATTTCCCGTTCCAGGTTTCGAACGCCCGCTTCCCGGGTATAATCCTGAATGATTTTTCTGACCGCCCCTTTGGTAAACGAAATATTTTTTCGTTTCAAGCCATTCTCACGGATCTGCCTGGGAATCAAATACTTGAAAGCGATTTGGAGTTTTTCTTCAGCAATATATCCTGGTAATTCAATGACTTCGAGACGATCCTGCAGCGCACTGGGTATGGTGTGCAACACATTCGCAGTGGTGATAAACATGACTCTTGATAAATCAAACGGGACATCCAAATAATGATCGGAAAAAGAAAAGTTTTGTTGTGGATCCAAAACTTCCAACAGAGCAGAAGAGGGATCACCCCTAAAATCGCGGCCGATCTTGTCGACCTCATCGAGCATAAAAATGGGATTATGGGTACCGGCTGTTTTCAAACCTTGAATAATGCGACCGGGCAAGGCACCGATATAGGTTCGTCTGTGGCCTCGAATCTCGGCTTCATCATGCACTCCCCCCAAAGAAATACGCACGAATTTTCGTCCCATCGACCTGGCAATGGATTGTCCGAGGGAGGTTTTGCCAACGCCTGGTGGGCCGACGAAACAAAGAATCGGGCCTTTGGTATCTGATTTGAGGCGCCGAACTGCCAGATATTCCAGTATTCGAGATTTGACTTTTTCCAGGTCATAATGATCCTCATCGAGGATGTCGCGTGCTTTTTCCAGGTCCAGACTATCTACAGTTGACTTTGACCATGGAAGGGCAATCATCCAATCGAGATAAGTCCTGGAGACGGTGTATTCAGCTGCTCCTGGCTGCATTTTGGCGAGTCGGTCTAGTTCGCGCATTGCCTCATGTTCGGCAGTCTCGGACATTTTTGCCTGAACGATTTTTTGTCTCAACTCTTCTATTTCCATCGATCGTTCATCGCCCACTCCCAATTCTTTTTGGATAGCACGCAGCTGCTCACGCAAAAAATATTCTCTTTGATTCTTTCCGATTTCTGTTTGCACTTTGTCTTGAATTTTAGAGCCGACTTCAAGAACCTCGAGTTCACGATTGACCATCACTGTCAGGTGCTCGAGTCGTTTTCCAACATCCGACTCTTCCAATATCTCTTGCTTTTCGGTCACGCTTAGATTTAAATTGGAGGCAATTAAATCAGCCAGTTTGCTTGGATCTACAGTGTTGACGACAACCACCTGAAGTTCATCGGGTAACTGGGGGACCAATGAGACAATTTTTTGGAACTGAATCGACACATTCCTTTTTAAAGCTTCCAACTGAGTAGAGTTTGAAATTGTTTCTTCAATGACAGAGACGTTGCCGACAAGATAGGGATCGGTCTGAATAAGGCTCTTGATGCGAATTCTTTCCATACCCTGTACCAATACCCGCAAGGATCCATCGGGAAACTTTAGCATCCGCAAAACAACCGCCGCAGTGCCTATTTTATAGATATCATCTAAACCGGGTTCTTCGATTTCTACATCTCGTTGCGATGCTAGTCCCAGAATCCTGCTGCCAGAGGTGACGTCATTGATTAACTGGACAGATTTTTCTCTGGCTACGATCAAAGGGGTGACAATATTGGGAAAAACTACAGTGTCACGCAAAGGTAATATAGGAATTTCTTCAGGGATTTCTTGATCGCTCAAATCTATCTGAGGGGGATTTTCAACAATTTGTTCAGGCATATTATTCTCCAGTCTGGTAAGAGCAGTGTTTGTGCACCCTATTCTGGCTCGGCCACTTTGATGGGAATTTCTATGGCATTACTCTGTTTTGATATTTTTATTTCCAGAATACCATCCACGAGAGAGGCATTGATTTCATTATGTTCCAATGATTCTGGTAGAGGAATCTGTTTTTCGAAATTGCCATAGTGCAATTCCAGTTGATGATAGGTTATCTCATTTTCAGGTCTGGTTGGTTTGCGAAAGCCATTTATATAGAGGGTGCTATTTTTTAATTTCAAGTCTAAATTCGAACGTTCTACGCCGGGGACCTCGATGACGATATGTACTGTATCGGCGGTCTCGAAAATATCTGTATTGGGTTCCCAGGGCCCGGTTGTGCTATTGGGGCAGCAAAGCAGACGCCTTGGCCCCTGTCTGCCTGCCCGGTCCGTGAATTCTCGATATATCTTTATTTGCATGGTCTCTCCTGCTGCTTGTTTTCAATGCATATTAACAAAACCTGTATGTGATATCTTTCCGCTAAATGATTACTATTAACTTTATTTTACAACAACTTAGCGCAACTTGCTTAATTTGGCCAAATCCTGATCATTGCCCAGGATGACAAGGCTTTCACTATCCTTAATCACGTGATCCGCTGTAGGGATCAGAAGAACATTGCTGGAGATTACTTCTTTTATAATCAATACCAAAACACCATATTGATTACGCAAGTTTAATTCTCCAAGAGATTTACCTACCCATGACTGAGGAGGGGCGGTTTCAATAATACTGATACCCTCTCCCAGAGTAATATTATCAAGCAAATATTCGCTTTCAAGAGTACGGGCAACCCTATAAGCTTCATCTCGTTCAGGAAAAACGACTCCAAAGAAGGTGAATTTTAACCCTGTATCCACCACGATCAGCCCGGTGACACATACCGCTAAAGTAGCCGTAAAGACTGCATCAAGAAGAGAAAGTGAACCATGATGGCTTGCTGGCAAATATAACAATCCTGAACCAAACAAAATTAAAGTCAGGAAACTGAGTGCAAGTATATGAGCCGGAGTTATTTTCCGGGTAAACTGATTCCATAGAGTTAAATGGCAACCGGACAATTCTTGTCTGTTCATTTGATGGCTTTGCTGCAACGGTCAAATAAAAAAAAGGTGGTTAGCCCACCTTTCAAACTTACAGAAAATATTGATAATGGTAAAGAACTTTTTATCGCTTGAAAATAGGATCGAGATGGCGTACAGGGCATGGATACCCGCCGTTCTGGAAATCACAATCTCCCCAATAGAAACAATTCACAGAACAGATCACATCACTTTCTTTGAGTTGATTGGTGGGATAGTAAACAGATTCTTCTGTTGCTCTTTTGATCAATTGTCGCTTGTGGCGGAATCCTTTCCAGCCAGACTTTTGTAACAAGCCTATTGAGATCAATTTGGCCAGACTACGAGAAGCTTTGGATTTTGGATTCGCCAACAAATAGGGCTTGAGGTCTTTGACAGAGTTTCTAACACTTTCGTCATATTCAACAATACCAACAAAATCCATCTCTACGGCCAATAATTCTTCAACTGCGGTTTTTAGTGTCGTTCCTTCTCTGGCTTCATCCTTTTCATGAACCATATTAAGGATAAGCTTGGGGTTGAATTCATGCAATATTTGTTCAGTTTCTGCAAAAGCTTGTGCATCGATTTTTTTTATCTTAACCAACAGGTCTCCAACAGTAATCCCGATGCGGCCGGGTTCTGCAAAGGAATCGCTTTCCAGCAATTCGATGATAGGTTCGTGTTTTCTGAAATGACGTTGTAGCTTTCGAAAAATAGCGATTTTTACGAAATTAAATGTCTCTTGAACAGCCATAGGTTCAGGCGAGGTGACGACGATACGCTGATCAGCCGCCAAAAAGAAATCGATGACATTATAGGAAGCCCCTGCACCGAGATCCAGAAGGATATAATCGGCATTAATGCTTTTAAGATTTGAAATAAATCGCAGTTTTTGAGAGTATTTTGGATTTGCCAAACCCAAAGTGCCGCAAGCACCGCTGATGAGCTTGAGATTTTCCACCGGTGTATCTAAAAGGATATCCGCAAGTGTTTCTCTTTGCAGCGTATAAAAATGATAAAATGTATAATCGGGTTCGAGAATCCCCATGCAAGTATGCAAATTCGCGCCCCCAAGGTCAGCATCGACGATAACGACCTGGTTGCCCAAGGTCGCCAGTCCTACACCCAGAGAAGCGGTTGTAACCGTTTTCCCAACGCCTCCTTTACCGCCCCCGATGGCATAGACTGTCTTTTGTAGGGTTTCCTCCTCTAGAAAAAGATTTTTATATTCGTCGCTCTCGCCAGCCTTTACCCACTGGTTTTCGGCTTCCAAATAAATCAGGTCATTGTGCGAGAACTCGCCTTTTGAAATCATTTCCCGCAACTCGCCTGCCGAGAAAGGCCCTTGCTGTTGGTCATTTACTTTAATAAACACTTGCATTATTTTGCCCTGTTTTAAACCGCCTCACCTCGACCCGTTGCACAATCAAGCCTTGCGTACTCGGATTGCCTTATCACCTTTCATGTCGCTTCTGACATCAAATTTCACTTTAAGGCCGATCCGGACGTCGTTTGCAGGTAAAGTCACGTCGAGATCAGAAACATGTAAAAAGAGATCCTGCTCTTCATCGGTAGAAATAAATCCATAGCCTTTTTGAGAGTCCCAGGCACGTACATAGCCATATTGCATATTATAATACCTCACAAATTGATTTTTGCGTGCATATTTTTAAAAAGGCCGGAACTAAAAACCATAACGTTCTTCCGGCCTTAAAGTTTCAAAAACGAAAATCACCATCAAGCCTAGAAAAAAATCTCATTCATTCGGCAGAGTCTTCTGATGACATCTCTTGATTGTCTTGCCCTTCTTCCTCTTCCTCTTCCTCTTCTTCCTCTTCACGGTCCACGCGTTCCAGGAGGTTCTCATCGTCTTTAATTTTACGTATGATGAGAAAACTGAGCAAATTGCCTACATTAAAGCTCGCAAACCCATAAGAAACGACCCACCCGCCAATAAAAATTAAGCCAAGTGCATAGAGATAAGAGGAAACCACCACACTCGTTGACAGATCCGTTAACAGGGGCCATGGGTGCGAAAAATATACCCATGTAGTATATTTCCCCATCACTGCCTCTATGCCCTGCTGCCCCCACAAAAGCCAGCTTTGAACAATGGCCTGACCATTATGAGACAAATTTATATAATCCGCTCCCATACTGGAGATCAAAATGGCATTCATCAAGACAATACCTTGTTTGACCAAAACTGCAAAAACCGCCAAGGCAGCAAAGGCCAACAAGGTGTTTAGGACCAGATATCCAATAAAGCGAAAGGGCTGGGACCAAACCAGCGAGAAAGTTTGAAAAATCGCCTCAAAAGCATCTTCATCAGTTGAGGCCAAAATGCCAGGCACCAAAAATAGAGTTGCAACAAGCATGATCATAAAAAGCACAATGATAAGAGCAAACACAAACCACAACACAGTGAAAAGAGAAATACCTATTTCTCCAACAAAGGGTATTTTCCCCAGGAGGCCGACAATCCATCCACCGGCAAAAAAGAGACCTATTAAAAGAAGTAAAGAAACCGGTGTCATGATGATGGAAATAGATTTACGTAGAGCAAAGTTAAACGCTTCCTTCCAGGAATAAAAAGCATTGCCTTTGGCCTGCATATAAGCTGCCCGGGCTACTGCAGTGGCACCGATGAGATACATGAGAACAAACCATAGATTGGCGAGGATAAAGACAACCCAGGCCAGAATCGAAAAGGATTCTCCGCTTGAAAAAGAACACGGAGTTAAACCGTATTTTTGCCAGACTGTTGCCAGACCATGTCCATTCACGAGATATCCGGCATATGTCAAAATCAAATAACCTGCATAAGCCATAAAAAGTCCCAAAAGCTGGATCCACATTCTTTGCAGGCTACCTGCGATCCTGGGAGCACGAAACAAGTCTTTAAAATTGAAATAAAGCTTAATCATCGACTCCTCCAAAAATTTAGTCTCTGATGTGTTAGGGGTTGATGTTATTATTCATTAACAGGCTCTGAATGTATTTGCTGAATAATCTTGACATTGATGATACGGTTTTGCTCCACCTTGACAGTCACCAGATCATAGCCTCTATAGCTAATGACCTGATTTTCTTCCGGCACAGATCCCGTAAGATCGAAAATGAATCCTCCCAAGGTATCGTATTCATCTTTTTCCGGAATTTGAATGTTGATCAATTCATTAAGAGAGTGTATGTCTATCTTTGCGGCAACGATCCAGGAATTTTCATCCAGTCGTTTATACAAGGCCACTTCCTGATCATACTCATCACGTATTTCGCCCACAATTTCTTCCAGAACATCTTCCAGGGTAACCAAACCAGACGTGCCCCCGTACTCATCCACGACGATGGCCATATGTTGTCGTTCCTTTTGAAATACACGCAACAGATCATCGATCTTTTTGCTCTCTGGTACAAATATGGCGGGACGTGCCAACTCTAATAGATTTGGTTTTTCCTGGTGCTCCAACACTGAGGCGAGAAGATCCTTTGCATTGATAATGCCTTTAATGCGATCAATATTATCTTGAAAAATAGGGATTCTTGTATGGCCCTTTACCTTGATCAGTTCTATCAAATCATTGATGGTGATGTCTTCGGCAACACAAACCATATCCGTTCTGGGAACCATGATCTCCCGGACAATAGTATCACCAAATTCTATGATAGAGTGAATCATTTCCTTTTCTTCTGATTCTAATTCACCCTGGTCTTCACCCAATTGCAAGAGGACTTGCAGTTCACTTTTCTCCAAATAGTGTTCGGTTTCACTTTCCCTGATCTTAAACAATGAAATCATCTTATAAAGAGTGCGGTCAAGCAATATGCTAAAGGGTAAAAAAAGTAAATATATGATAAAAACAAGTGGGACAACAGTTTTTGCAAAACGCTGAGGATTTTTTACGGCTAAAATTTTTGGAGTTATTTCACTGATTACAAGAATAATAAAAGTTACAAAAACGACGTTAAAGATCAGAGCAATATTTTGCGGAATGCCCCATTGAACTGACAATTGAGAAACAAAGATTGCAGCCAGAGAAGCTGCTGCGACATTAACAAGTGTATTTCCTATCAAAATTGCAATGAGCAAGCGCCGGGGTCTTTCCAGCATTGCCACAATACGACGTGATCGCTTGTCATTTTTTTCTGTCATTTTTTCCAGGCTAAGCGGAGAAAGTGAAAAAAAAGCGGTCTCTGAACCGGAAAAAAATGCAGAGCAGACCAAGAGAAAAATAAATGAAAAGATAAAAGACGCTGGATCAGGTTCCAAGTGGATTTTGCCTCCTATTTTGTTCGACTAGTAAAAGTAAAAAATTTAATGCTCTGGTGCCAATAAAAAATGAGCAGATTTTAATATTTGTTCCTGAGTCTGGTGCATCAGATCACGATGAGTTTGTGTATCATCCCGATAACCGATCAGGTGTAATAATCCATGGATAATCAATCGAAAGAGTTCTTCATTTTGGGAAATGGCATACATTTTGGCTTGATCCCGAGCTTGCTCGACATTCACATAAATTTCTCCCTCAACGACCGTGTTTGGTTGAGAGAAAGGAAAAGAAATCACATCTGTAGTTGAGGGGTCTGCAAAATATTCTTTATGTAATCTTTTCATCAACGTATGATCTGTAAAGACAATAGAGATATCCCATTCAAACTCTTTTTGCAATTGGTCAGCCATCACAGTAAAGAGTCTTTTAATCATTTGACTTTTGATTTCCTCAAAGCCACAGTTGCTATCCAGCCTGAGCTTTGTTTTTGGATGTCGTTTTGGCACTGGTCTCCTTGGTTGCAGGATAATCTATGCGGCCATGAAATATGCCATTGAGAATTTTTTGAAAGGCTTCACTGATTTTTGACAGATCCTGAAGTGTCAGAGGAGAATGATCCAATTCTCCACTTTTGAATCTCTCGTCGATTAAAGTTTCTACCATATTTTTGATCCGACTGGGCGTAGGATCTTTGAGTGTTCTGGAGGTAGCTTCGACCGCATCCGCGAGCATAACGATAGCGGTTTCTTTCGATGTGGGTTTCGGACCGGGATATCGGTATTCATTTGCACTTACAGGATCTCCTTCGCTTTGCTCCAGGGCCTTTTGATAGAAATAACTCATCAGGCCTGTACCGTGATGCTCATAGATGAATCTCTCGACTTCACTGGGCAAGCCCTGAATACGGGCCATCTCTGCCCCTTTACGAACATGATTAAGCAAAATCAAAGAGCTCATCGATGGGGTCAAACCTTCCTGGGGATTTCTACCCTTGCTCTGATTTTCCACAAAATATTCTGGCTTTTCCATTTTACCGATATCATGATAATAGGCTCCCACTCTTGCTAAAAGAGCATTGCCTCCAATCGCCTCTGCTGCGGATTCTGATAAATTACCCACTACGATACTGTGGTGATACGTCCCGGGAGCTGTCATGGCCAGTTGACGCAATAGAGGTTGATTCAGATCAGACAATTCGAGCAAGGTCATATCAGTGGTCATGTCAAATGCAAATTCGAAAATAATGATCAAACCATAAGCAAAAATGGGCGCGAGAAAACCGTTTGCCAAACCATATACCCAATTCTCTGCCATATCGGAAAAGGTGACATATGACAAAATATCATGTACGCTGATGGCAAAAATGTAGGCAAGAATCGTGACACCCATTGAAAAGAGAACCCAATTACGAGTGCGAACTTTGCTTACCGTCAATATAATCAGGGAGGAGGCAAAAACAGAAATAAACGTGATGCCATACTCGTTTCCTCGCATCGCACCGACCAATAAACTCATGACCACTGCTGAGACGAGACCGACGTTGGCGTTGAAAAAAATGGTGATAATAATGGTCCCCATTGCTACAGGGATCACATACGGGGATAGTGCAAAATGGTTTACCAAAAAGGTAAGCATGGCTATTGAAAGAATAACAAGAGCAATGAGCAATAATTTTTTGCGTTCTTTCAGGATCTCATAGTTTGCACGCCAAAGAAAAATGATCAATATGGAAAGAATGAACAGAGTGATAAAGAATTTGCCAATAATCGGAACAACACTGGCCCAAAACCCCATTGTTTCGCCTCGTTCTGCTTTGGCAATGGCCAAAGAATTTAGCTTTTCAATATGTTGTTTGGACACTCTTTCGTGGGAATCTATAATGCGTTCCCCGGCAAGAACCTGATCTTTGGCCAAGGGAACATTGGCAAGTGCATCTTCAATTCTCACCTGATGTTCTTCCCGGTCATAAAGCAGATTAGGTTCCAAAAAATGAACCGCAATCTGGTAGGCGATTTTGACTTTGCGCTCTTCCAGATCACTTTCTTCCCGGAGCTTTTCCAAAAGGGTGTTCTGAGCTTCCGCATATCCCTGGTAAAACTGAATATCTTCCAGCTCTTCAACCATATCTTGCTGACCCTTACTGATGGAAATTTTTTGAGCCAGAGGAAAATTCGACTTGTCAATATCCAAAATTCCTATTGAATAGAGTTCACGTACCGCGGGTATTATAGCTCCTTGAATCGCGTCCAGGGCGCTAGTTCTTTTTTTCACCACATTGCTGGAAACAGGAATATCTGGCTTTGATTCGGGTGGGGCGAATCCTGTCAGCAAAAGATAGAGATCCTCTTCAGAGACCACCACACCCCTATCTCTAAAGAGTATTTCTAAATTTTCTATGCTTGTTTCCGATGATTTGAGTGCATTATCCAGCTGATTGACGAATTGTACAAGGGCATCTTGCTGACGGTCAGCGACTTTGGGTTCAGCATTAAAGACAGGAGGAACACTATCCCGGGCTTTTTTTCTGTCTGCGGCATATTCTTCACTGCTCTTATTGACAGGAAAAGTAAAGGGGGCGATAATTTCCGAACCGATATAGACACGTCCCTCCTTTAGATCGGCAAATTGAAAAGATTTACCTCTCGGAAACATGAAGGTTATAATGATAGCCAGGAGCAGGACGCCAAGAATTTCAATCCCAAATTCTTTGAGTGTGGGGTTTGCTTTGGATTGTACATTGCCTTTTGCGAGGCCATCAAAAGCTTTTTTGCTTTTTGGTTTGCGATTAAATCTATTGGTCAGAATATTCAAAAGACTTTTTCCTCAGATGATTTTTTTTGACTGAGCTTATCGTGTTCTTCATAGGCCTTGATAATTTTTCGTACCAGAGGATGTCGTACGACATCGCGTTTGCTCAGATAAATAAAATCAATTCCGTCGATTCCCTTTAATATTTGCTGTATTTGCACCAATCCTGAAACAGTATTAGGAGGCAAATCCATTTGGGTGATATCACCGGTAATAATCGACCTGGAGTTTGTTCCTAATCGAGTCAAAAACATTTTCATTTGTGCGGTGGTCGTATTTTGTGCTTCATCCAAAATCACGAACGCATTATTAAGAGTTCTGCCTCGCATATAAGCTAATGGAACAATTTCGATAATGCGGGTTTCAATCTGCCTTCGCAATTTATCCAGAGGAACCATATCATACAAAGCATCGTAAAGAGGTCTTACATAGGGATCCACTTTTTCTCTAAAGTCACCGGGAAGGAAGCCGAGACTCTCGCCGGCTTCAACTGCGGGTCGGCATAAAATGATCCTATCGACCTCATGATCCCGTAATTTTGCCACGGCAATAGCTACGGCCATATAAGTTTTTCCGGTCCCAGCCGGTCCGATAGACACCACGATATCATTTTTTTGCGTCGATTCAAAGTATTTCTTTTGTCCTTCGGTTTTGGGTTCAATCGGTCCTTTTTTGGTAAATAGAATAATAGAATCCAATGTACTGGGTTCAGACTCGACAGAGTCATCTTTACTTTCTTTCCATTTTTCGAGACGAACAACAGATTCTATATCTTCAGGGGTTAAAGGCCCTTGCTGATGAATCATGTAGAGCAGCTCGGCGATAAGATGCTCTGCTTTTGCGAGTTTTTCCTCTTCTCCGCGCAAAACAAGTTCTCTTCCCCGTCCCATAATTTGCACATCAAGCATAGACTCTAGAGTTCTGAGATTTTGATCCTGCAAACCATAAAAGTCCAAGGGATTAATGCCGTGTAACTTGATACGTTTTTCTGCAGCCAAATTAGTCTCTCATAAATCTAATGAATACAACAAAAAACTCTCGGCCCATGTAAATACGTGGACCGAGAGTTAATTTAACCGATACAGTTCATGATATGGTTAAAAAACCATTCCGTTATTTAGGAATAACAAGAACCGTATAAGGGAAAATCAGGTTAGGATCTTCACCGAGAATATCTTTATTTTTCTCATACAATTTGGTCCAGGATGAGGGATCACCCATCACTTCGCTGTTACCAGCAATTTTTACCAGATAGTCACCTTTGGCGACCAGGTATTCATCCGGGCCAACTTCCCGTTGAATCTTGAAAACTTGATCGGGATAAATGAGATCCGGGTCCTTTATCTGTTCTTTATTGTATGAATAGATTCTCATCCATTGCATAGGATTATCATAGATATCGGGTTTCCCGGAAATTTTCCACAAATAGTCGCCTACGACAACCGTATATTCATCATAGATTGCTTTGGGCATCTTGTTGCGGATTTGGGTCAATTTACCTTCGATGGTAGCAATCAAATTTTGCATTTCAGTCAATGCAGAAATTCGATTCTTTTTGTAGGTTTCCAGCTGATTTTCAGCTTCTTCCACTTCGTCTCTTCTTTGGAACAAGGCTTCCGGCGAAAGAGCCAACAGGCCGGACACCTGACGATCTAGAGCTTGAAGCTTTTGACGAAATGCATCGACATCGGCTTTGCTCACGCCAATTTCAGCATAAATATCAGACCAAACCTGGTCAATCTGAGCTTGCAGATCTTCTACCTGGGTTTGCATCTCACTTACCTGATTTTGGCAATCTTCCAAAGCTTGTTTTGCTTTAGCTTCTCTTTCCTGCCACTCTGCGAGTTGAGCATTATAAGTTTCCATGTCCATTTCTTCTTGGGCCAGGGAAGCCGTAACACCACAGAGAGCGAAGGAAAGAGCTAATGTGATACTCAACAGTGCCTTTATTGAGAATTTCATCACCTTCCCTCCAAACAAAGCTAGTTCATTTTTCATTTACTTAATTTCCCATGGCCGCAAGACGCTTGGAGACATCAGCTTGTTCTTGCTTGACATCTGCCAGTTCTTTTTCTAATTCAGCCACTTTGTCACTTAGTTCTGCTTTGTTCTCCTCGCAATCTGCGAGCTTTTGTTCTGCTTCCAGAGCGGAAGCCTTTGTCTCCTCTAAAAGCTGGAGTTGTTCTTCATTGGGACCACCCCCGCATCCCATCATTGCCAGCGAGAAAACAAATAGAACAACGAGCGTTGCAACACCAAGAGCCCGAATCGCCTTTGACATCAAGTGTCCACCTCCTTTCAAAGTCGTACTTTAGTCGTGTCAAAAAACTCTGTCAGGGATCCTGCAATTAGAGTATACCTATTCGAGTTTAATAAATAATTGGCTAATAGTCAAGAGGAAAATAATTAAAAATAGAGCCATTTCCTTGCAATTCAACAAATTACCCTATACTCCTAAACTAAACTGATTAACCGAAAATTCCCGCTATTCTCCTGCCTTTATAGAAGGTGACTGCTGCAAAATCAAACCCAATTCTTTGACTTGCTCTTCTCTCACCTGGGCCGGAGCACCGTCCATCAAGGACATGGCACTGGCTGTTTTGGGAAAAGCAATGACATCGCGTATTGAATTTGAATGGGTAAGCAACATAATCAAACGATCGAAACCAAAAGCAATTCCGCCGTGTGGAGGAGCACCAAAACTCAGTGCCTCCAGTAAAAACCCAAATTTTTCCTGTGCTTCCTCTTTACGGATTCCCAAAGCATTGAACATCTTGGCCTGCAATTCACGAGTGGAGATTCGAATACTCCCTCCTGCGATCTCTAATCCATTCAAAACAAGATCATATGCTCTTGCCTTGACCTTTGCCGGCTCGGTCTCTAGCTTGTCAAGATCAGAGGGACGCGGTGATGTAAAAGGATGGTGTCGCGCTACATATCGACGCTCTTCCTCACTATACTCAAAGAGGGGAAAGTCTGTTACCCATGCCATTTTATACACATCCGCAGGGATAAGCTGTTCCTGACGAGCGACCATGACTCTCAACTCACCCATAATTTGTAAAGTCAGATCTACCTGGTCAGCGACAAAGAGCATCAAATCGCCGTCTTTGGCCGATAAACGCTCTACAATAGCCTGCTGTTGCTCTTGAGTGAAGAACTTTGTCAAAGGACTATCCCATTCACTGCCCTTGACTTTGATGGCCACCAGTCCTTTGGCGCCCCGTTCTTTACAAAAATCTGTTAGCTGATCGATTTGTTTTCGCGAGTAACGGGCACAGCTGGGAGCGGCAAATCCTACGACTTTACCGCCAGAAGCCACTGCCTGTGAAAAAACCTTAAACTCTGAATCATGCACCAGATCGCCGACATCCTGCAGTTCGAGTCCGAACCGCAGATCTGGACGATCCGTGCCATATTTTCGCATGGCTTCATCGTAGGGAATTCTCTGTAATGGCACAGTCAGTTCAAGATCAAGCTCTGACTTGAAAATCCTTGCCATAAGACCTTCAACAATAGCAAAAATATCTTCTTCGTCAACAAAGGACATCTCTACGTCAATTTGCGTAAATTCCGGTTGCCGGTCGGCCCGAAGGTCTTCATCGCGGAAACAACGGACTATTTGAAAATAACGATCAAAGCCGGAAACCATGAGTAACTGTTTATAGGTTTGCGGAGATTGCGGTAATGCATAAAATCTTCCGTGCCATATTCGGCTTGGCACCAGATAATCTCTTGCTCCTTCGGGTGTGCTTTTCATCAAATAAGGAGTTTCAATTTCCACAAAATTATTTTCACTCAGATACTGGCGAGCGACTTGCGCAACTCGATGCCTGACCAGCAATTTTTGCTGCATTCGGGGATTTCTCAAGTCCAAATAACGATAACGTAGACGCATATCCTCAGAGGCATTGATCGTTGTGCCGATCTGAAAAGGAGGGGTATCGGCACTATTCAGCACGATACATTCATGAGCGACGAGCTCGACCTCACCTGTTGGGATCTGAGAGTTGACCATATCCAAAGGTCGCAAAGAAACAGTCCCTTTGAATGCCACAACAAATTCACCCCGCATGCGCTTGGCCACGGGATACGCTTCTGACCCGATATCAACTTTTATCTGTGTGATGCCGTATCGATCGCGCAAATCAACAAATAATAAATTGCCATGATCGCGCCACCGATCAACCCAGCCCATCAATATCACAGTTTGTTGGTCATTTTGTTTTCGCAATTCACCGCACGTATGTGTTCTTTTCCATCTCATAAGGATACCTTGCCAATTATATTTAGTTGAAAAACGATCAGGAGGTATTGTCTTTGTATTCGATCAACAACAAAAGAGATCAATAGCCAAAGGTATAGACTTGACGAAACGTCGCATTGCCCATTTCCGGATCGATAGCGCCAAAGTCATCCCACCGACTAATTCTGGAGAGTATACATCGTTCAACCCGTTCATTCTCCAGCGTAGAGGAAATGATAGCAGGATTTGACACATTGCCATCAGGTAAAATCGTAAACCTAACAGATATTTTTCCTTTTAGATCAGGATTTCTCTGTAATTCACGCTCGTAACAATATTGAATCGCCGCACTATGACCAAACACCACAGCAGCCACAAGATTAGGATCTCTGCCTCCCAGTTTAATTGCATCTTTGCTTTCAGACTCGACGCTTTCCGAAGAAGTCAAAGGGGTCAGATCCATTTGCATAAGGTCGGTTTGTTTTTTCAGTCCGGATCCGCCGATACCGCCTCCGGGGCCACTGAGCCGGTCGTCGATACTCCCGGTCGTTGTTGCACGGCCACCTCGCACATCGGTGGTAGAGCGGCCACTACCAGACCCTGAGGCACCCGCCCCGGGGCCGCCGCTTCCGTTGCGAGCACGGGCCATGGATCGTTCCAGTGCACCGGATGTTTCCACATCTTCGGACAATACTTCATTCAATGTTTGATCTTGACCAGTACTCTGAGAAGAGTTGAACAAACCCAGGATTCCCTCGGACGACACTTGAGACTCTACGGCGCGTCCACCGGCAGCTCTATCGCTTCTGCTTGTTAATACACCGCCCCCCCTCGCAGGATTCTGTGTACCGCCTGCCTGGGTGGGCTGATTGGATCCGCCAGCCGCGCCTGGCCCCCCAGTTTCGCGACTTGCATCAGACCCCAGACTCGACGACTCGTCCAGTTCCAGCATGGCTCCACTTTGCGTGCTGGTCGCCCCTGGTCCGGCATCAGCCGTCAAAGCCTCATCAGGAATTCGCAAAAGATTGCCCTCGAGCGAGGCATCTCGCTGCAAGACGCTTTCAGCATATTGCTCTTTAATGGATTCCAGCGTCCCTAAATGAACCGCAAGGGGTTGCGGAGGATTTATGATCGATATAGCGACAAGGACGATTTCCAGAAAAAAAGTGGTGCACAGTATAATTAAAAATCTGCGGTCGAATCCATCCAGGGGTTTCTTTTTGAACTCATTTGGAATGGCTGCGATGGTAATATCAACCTCCCAATTTTCAATATTATCGATTGACTAGGTCTGTTCCTGATAAACAACCAGCCTCATATTCGGGTATTCCGAACGCCCGCAAGTGGCCATCACTTTTAACAACGTTCGAAACGGTAATTGTTTATCCCCCTGTATAGTGACTTTGCCCGAAAAAGGCACCCCATACATTTCTTCCATGCGCTTTGCTTCGCGGGCAAATTGCTCCAAAACTGCGCTTAAAGACTCTATCACGAGACCTGTCTGCGAATTGACTTGTTCTAACCGTACAACAGGCTCATTGTTGACCATGATCCATTCCCGGGATACAATGACATCCAAAGCAATTTCCGGAGCATTCTGGGTTGTGGAGATCGGTAATGTCAAATTATCGGAAGGATGTATGAGTTGTCCTTCAGTGGAATATGTCTTTAAAAGAAACACCAAAATGATCGTAAACATATCCATCATTGAGGTCAAATTTAGCGCCACCTTTTTAGGAGTGGTTTGATGTTTTTTTATACGAGAAGGAATAAACGCCATAAGAGCTCCTTGCTCTATTTATAACACACCAGCACTGATGGTTACTTCTGGGAAAAGCTCAGCCAGAGTATCCTCAGCCACTTGTGCTGATCGTGCTGAATCCATGGTTGACACCAAGGTCTGATAATCGATATCAGGTTCTGCTTGAATAATAATGCGTTTTGTATCTGCAGGGCTCCCTGCAATCTTACGCTTGATTTCCAACAACATCTCATTCAGTCTGGCAAAATTATATTCTCCATCCGCTGTCAGGGGAATGGTCGGACCTTCGCCCTGCTCTCCCTGAAGAACGGCTTGAGAACTGGAGAGATAAAACCCTTCCTGGGTTATTGAAACCGTTAAATCGAGATTTTGTTGAGTCTCTTGCGGCACACCACTCTCGGTCAACGGCCCGCCGGTTGCCCGCGGCAAATTCAATTCGATAATTCCAATCTTAATGGCCGAAGCAGTAGAGAGTAATAACGGGATCAAAACCACCATCAAGTTCATCATCGGAAACATGTTGACCGAAAGTGGATCAAGCGTACGGCTACTTCTTTTTGAAGGACGATACGCCATATCTAACGATTCCCCGTCAACAGATTAATCAATTTAACTGTATGCTCATCGATCTCGTCGATGATCTTTTTTGTTTTGCTTAACAAGAAACTATGAAACAGGGTCGCGGGTACGGCAATAGCCAATCCAGAAAGAGTAGTGTTCATGGCAGCCGAGATACCCATCGCAAGCAATCGAGCTTTTTCAGTCGGATCAATTCCTGGTGCGGAGACAGCCCGAAAGGCAAGGATAAGACCATAAATGGTCCCCATGAGTCCGATCAGAGTCGCAACATTAGCCCACATGGCCAGATAGTGAGTCCTCTCTTCGAGCTTTGGAATCACCTCCAGCATACCCTCATCTACAGAGTTTTGTATCGTTCTAAAGTCTACTTCTTCCTTGTCCACAACGGCGCGCAATCCACAACTCACGACCTGGGGAAGAGCCCGACCTTTAGCTCGTTCGCACAAATTCAATGCTTCCTTGACTTCTCCGGCACGAACCAGCTGGGTAATTTTTTTCATGAACGTGTCAGCATTGATATCGCTTTTAACCAAGATATAGATGGCACGTTCAATGGCTATGGCTATCGTAAACGCAGCCGGGATCAATAAAGTCCACATAAATTGCCAGCCAGCAACATCCGGGCTAAAATTTCTTAGAATTTCCGACATGGGTACCTCCTATATGACCACCAGGATTTAAAATTTTTCAATCAAAGAATATATTTTTATTTGTCTTCTTTTTCAAGGGAATTTTTGTATTTTTGTATGCGCTTGGTACTTTCGAGCTCTTTTCCATAATTTAAAATGATATCCGGTTTAGCCATAAGCTCTTTTTCAAAGGATCGCTCGGGAAAAGGCAAGGTTTCCACAGGGGTTTCTGCTTTGCGTGGAATAAGCGTCACGCTGGGCTTTTCAACCTCAGCCTCTATCCGTATGGTTTCCAGAATATGTTCTGTAAATTCCACGTCCTCCACAGGTCTGTCATCTACCACGACGTCTCGAGGGGTATCTGCCGTGTCCGCAGAAACATTGGTATTGTTCGCTTGCTGGGCATAAAGGACTAGCGGAAAAAACAGCAAAACCCATATCTTTTGCACGATCATTAAAAACTCCTTATCACGGTATTCGTCCTTTTTCGATCAACAATTCTTGTTTGACCTTATCGCTGGCCAATTCAGGTCTGAGCATATCGACCTTTTCTCGCCATCCAGGTAAGCTTTTAACAGCAACTTGTGCCCGTAATCCTTTTTTATCGATACGGTCATCCCGAACCTCAAGGGCAATCGTGTTCTTGTCATCGACAAGCAGATCAGACAAGTCAATGATCGCCACAGAATCATCGACCGCTGCACCTCTTATGCGGGTGATAAGATCACCATTAAAATATAAATTCAGCACCTCATCTGCAACAAACGAGATCTCACAAGCGACGGGTAATCCATTCACCGCAAACTCTTTGCGGAAAAACGCTTCATTAACAGGCTCATAGACCACCTCGACGGTTTCTACCGAATCGACGACAACAACGGTATCGTGTCTTGTATAGCACCATATAGCCTGGCCCAACTCTGATGTTACACCCGGTATGATGGATGCAAATTGCCATGCGGTTTGGTCAAACGACGATAAGGTCCAGCCCTCGAAATAAGTAGGACTGGTCCTCCAGGTGGTATCGGTTATAAACATAGATTCTTTGATTTCGAGATCTACGAGCACGGCATATTGTTCAGGGGCAAACCGGACAAGCTGCAAAGTGATATTTTTTGCAAAGATAGATTCGTTATTGTATTTTTTAGCCATTTCATAACCATATTCCAAAGCAGACAATTCCAGATCCCGCAAGGCAAAATAATTGCTTTCAAAGGTAAACAAGCCCTCTTCCAATAATGGATCTGTGGTTTTTAAAAACATATCTCTGGCGCGATCACCATACTGCTTGGCTTCTATACTCAACGAGTCGCAGAGCAAGGCAAAATCAAGAGCAGTGGCAAGCATAGAGTCGCTACTCGTTTGAATAACTCTTTCCTCCAGATTTAACTGGGAGACCAATTGCAAATTCTGATCGTGCTGTGTCATTGAACTATCAAAGCTCTGATCACTAAATTCGAGCAAATTGGCAATGTCATCAGAAATTGTCTGTAGGTCATTAACGACAGCACCAAAATCCATATCACTGAAAACCAGGGCACCATAGTTGTCGAATTTTTGGTGCAAAAGTTCTATGCCGTTTCGGGCGAGTTCTGCATAAAAGTCTGCCAGCATTTGTTCTGTGGAAACGAGTTTTTCTTTGCTCAATTCTACCCACTGAGATTCGATACCAAAGCTATCTGCTTCGGCGAGATTGCGTAAATATACATTTTGTGTTTCCGTAACTTGTGGGGCTATGGCGAGATCGACCACCCGTTTTCGATAAACCAGTGTCGGGAAATCGCCCAAGCCCTCGGGTATCGGGGCTTGCAAGACGGCATGAGCAGTTTCGAGAGATATATCGGCAATTTCATAATTGACCTGTGTCAGTCGATTTTTCGATCTATCGATCCATTTCATACCTATTCTTAAAATACTGTCTTGTGTAACCGATGAGAGGCTGTCTAAACTCATTGTCGGATCGAGGCCCTCTTCCTGGCTCAATGTGGCTGCCCAGGTGTCGAGCAGGTCTGTTAACCCGTTAATCGTACTGCGATAAGAGGTCGCGGATCGTTCATAGAGTTCCCTGGCGGCATCGTTGACTTCTTTTTTAGCCACAATTTTTCGGGTCGTTTCCATCTCGGGTAATTGTTGATCGGCCCACGTCTGGGCAAAATCCTGATAGGTTTGGCCGATCAAATAAGAGGCTTCGTAAACTCGAAAGGTACCATACTCTGTGACCCCTCGCAGGTGACGGACGATCTCGAGCAGGAGATCTTTTTTCCGCTCTTTCTTACGGTTCAGTTCGGCTTCCGGAAGGGTAAACTGAATATCATGAAATTGTTCCAGCTTTACCTGTGCCAGTGCAAATTCAGATTCTGCTGCAAAATAATCGTTTCGCTCAATATCTTTCTGATCAAATTCTTCACTCTTTAACAGTGCTTTTTGGTATTCAATAATGGCATTATAGGGTTCATCTTGTTTTTTGTAATAATTGCCGCGACGAAAGTGGGCTTCGATCACATAAGGACTTGCCGGATAACGCTGTGTAAACTCTAGAAAAAATTCATGCGCCGATTCTAATTCGTTTAACTCTCGGTAAAACATTGCAATCTCAAACGCCAGATCATCAGCAGCCTCATCCTGGGGAAACCGCTGCAAAAACAGTTTATTTACCCGGATACCACCTTCCCAATCTTCAGCCTGTGCAAAGTAGAGGCTAGAGTTATAGAGTGCATCCCGGGCTCTGGATGTATCGGGATGGATCGTCGCCAGGCGTTCATAGACAAGGGCAGCATTGCGATAATCTCCGACTTCAGCATAGTCAAAGGCGAGATTATTCTGCGCATCATAAACATAACCCGAATTCGGATGACTGGCCAAAAGAAAGGTATACGTTTCAATCGCACGATTATATTCCTGGGCTTTATCGTACTCTAGACCGGCATTAAAAAGCGCTAGATCGGCAAAATCGCTTCTGGGCGCTTCTTTGACCATTCGACGATATTCATTACCGGCTTTGAGATGCATTTGAGCCTCGGCAAGGACCTCAGCGCTGAGAAAAATAGACTCAGCCAATCGTCTGCGGGCGCGGGAGCGAATCTCTTCGTTGGCATTGCTTTCAATGATTTTTCTTGAAATAATCTCCGAAGAGCGGAAATCACCGCGGCCAAAATAACTTTCCATGATCGCATATCGTGCCTGAGCGACCTGATCGGAACCCGGAAAGTGCATCAGCAGTGTTTTAAAATACTTTAAGGCATTGCGAAATTGATTATGTCGGTAATATACAGCGCCGGCATTGGCCAAAAACAAAGGCGTCTCTATATCATGTGGAAAGAGCTTGATAAAATTATCATATGCAGTGGCCAACCGCGATTCAGATTCGCTCAAAGGGGTCGGCTGTAATTTCATTCGCTCCCGAAAGTTAAATCCTTCTGTCCCCTCCAGCTCTGCTTCCTTGCGCAACTCGGCAATACTCACAGGCTCTTCTTTTGCAGCCTGTTCTTCAGCTGCAGCAATGGCGTTCATTGCGGCATCCCGTGCCAGAGCGACCGCATTTTTGGCTGCAAAACGTTGATATTGTGAATCCCAGTAAAGATTGCTGATTTTGAGATACTCGTCATAAGCCCGTTCTTGTTGATCCAATTTTGTGTCCAGTGTCAGGGCCATGTTCCAGTGAATCAGAGGAGTACTGGAATCCGATGGAAAGGAGCGTAAATATTTCTCGCTTTCCACGACTGCTTGATAATAGATGTCCTGACGATCCTCTTCCTGTGCGGAATTGAGCAACCATGAAATATTATCCCGGAGAGCAGTTTCGGTCAGAATATAGGCTGTTTCTCTGACTTGCTCATCCTTATTTTTTTCCCACCATTCGGTTCCCTGATGATACCGGGTATACAACAGATCGCGAGCAAGGAACGCCAGGGCATCTTCTTCCTGTCGTCTTAGACACAGCACGATATTGTTTTGCACTTGCGGAGCAACACCCACATCCGGATACTCTTCGAGTAAAAGCTCATACGCCCGGATGGCCAGGGCATAATCCTCTTTCTCTCGCATATAAGCATCGCCCATTCGCTCGAGAATATCGACACCATATGGTCTTCCTCCGATTTCTCGGAGATAATTGATCGCCGCGTCTGGCCCGCCTTTTTCCAAAAATGAAAGTCCGATATATTCAACGGCCTCTTCTACGAGCGAAGGATTGGTATATTTTCGCTCCGGATCGAACTGCCTTGTATTATAGACGTCGTCTGCAAGTAAGGTAAAATAGGAAATAGCCCGATCATATTGAGAGAGACGATAATAGCTCCATCCCAGTCGGTACAGGGCTTCATCATAGCGCGGACTGGTTTCGAACTCTAATATCTGTTTATAATATTCGATCGCGACCTCGACCTGATTGTTGGGCGGATTGAAATAATATTCTCCAATGCGCATCAACAGATCCGGTTTGAGCTCGGTATTGGGAAATTCGGCTAATGTTTTTTGATAAAAGGTAAACGCGCTATCAAGGTGACCGCTTTCTTCCAGGAGAAAACCGATATTGTAAAAGGCATCATCGACATAAGTACTTTTGGGGTACTCTTCAATGATCAAAGCATACATGTGTAAAGAACTCGACAGATCCTTTGAAGGCTCGACGGGGGGTTGATCAATCTGATCTCGTTCATACAACGCATACAATCGATCGAACTCGCTCATGTCTTCCTGAAAATCCGCCTGTGTTTTTTCATAATACAGCTCGGCAAGTCTCATCATCACCCGGTCAGCGGTTTCGCTATTCGGATTATGAGCGAGAAACAGCTCTGCATCACGAATTCCTTGTTCAAGAAGATCGGCCCGCTCAACTTCGAGCCGGGTGATCTCGCGGGTGTAATGCGTCCGAAACCGTTCCAGCTCATCAAGAGAAAACTGTTTGAATCCACTATCCGCGACGGTTTCACTCAGATCAGATGCGACATTTTGCCCCATCGCTGATGAAGCAAGGAACAGACATATAATCACGATCAATAGACCGGATTTCGGAAAATGTGCAACAAATGATCTGATTCGTTTTGCCATGAAAAAATTCCTAAAAACAAGAGATGAAGAGATAATTAACGGCATGAACTATTGTTGCAAGAGTTGCCGAAGCCGAGACTCCCAATCTTCTTCTTCGGTAACACGTGTATCAAAGTAATGCTTTTCAAAGTAGGTTTGCCGTTCCATCTGTTCGAGTTGTATCTTTCTGTCCATCAGACGTTGTTGTAAAGCCCTTATTTGATCTTCGAATTGATCCAAACGGGATTCCAATTCATTTCGTCTGTCCTGCAATACATTTTCAATGACCCGAAGATGCGTTGCATAGGTATCGATCGTTTCCAGACGTTCTTTGCGTGCAGCAAAGATCATTTCACTCAACTTTACGCCAGAGAAATCGTTCCAATAGGCCAACTGAGAACTTGGTACGTCGGGTAAAGACTCTTTGAGCACTTTGTGAAACTTGCTCATGCGCTCATTGAGTTGATCCAGATCTTTTTGCAACAGTTCGAGATTCATGCGCGTATGCATATTCAATTCTTGATTGTCTTGAAACTGTTGCAAAGCATCCAAAGTATTTTCGATACGTCGTTTTTCCAGATCGAGGTCCCGGTACACCGTGGAGAATTGATCTCTGCGAAAATCCATACTGGCTTCTTTTGCGGCCAGGGGATAATCGACAAGATAGGCCGTATTTACGATATCCCGATCAGACTGAAAAGTGTCCAAGACTTTAAGCAGACGGTCTTTTTGCTTGAGAGCATTCTCGACAACCTCTTCCCTGTTCTGTTCCATACCCCATTGCACGACCTGATCTAACTGCTGAATATGATTTAAAATATCGATTCGCTCATCGTAATAATCTTGTATGAGTTGAGTACCGGTATCGCTTTTTTCTCTTACCTGCGCCATAAAATCGCGCAATTCATCACGCGCCATATTGATTTCGAGATAGAGTTCCTCGCGTTTGAATTCTATGGCAGTCCGCTCCATTTCTTCCAGCTCGTCGATGGCCTCGGTGCTTAAAGCGCGTTCTCGATCGAATTCACTCTGCATCGCCATGGCTTCATGAGCCCGCACCACATAACGATAGGCATTCATTGCCTGATCGGGTTGCTCGGTTAACTGTTGGCAATGGGCGGACAAAACCAGTGCTTCATACGTAAAATTGGAGGCAAGATAATTTCTTAGCAAATCATGACTGGAGGCAATCGCCCGATTGTAACGGCCGGTTTGTAAATAGCTCCAGGCCTGGGCAATCAAGGCCTCATCGAATCCCTGAAAGCCCTGGGACACACGAGAAAAAACATCCTGGGCCTTGTAGTAATTGCCCTGCTCATAATGCACCATTCCAAGTCGAATCAGAGCAGTATTTCGAATATAGGCGGTATTCAGACCCGTCCAGGGATAACTGTTTTTATCTGCCAGGAATGTCAGAACAGGAAGAGCCTTTTCATAATCCCTCATATTGATCAAGGTGATCGCCAGCAACAACTGCGAGGGCAGATAAAAATCGCTGTCACTATCGATTTGCTCAAGCACGGCCTGGCAATTTGAAAATTGTCGATTGTCAAAATATTTATTTGCGGCTAAAAAGTGAGCATAGTAAACAAGAGTAGGATCTGCCTGAGCAGCGAGATTCAAAAATCGCTGATAATATTGAAAAAATTGCTGGGAGCCCATAAAATCATTGGCATACTGCATCAGCCTTACCAGCGCTTCTGCATGGTATTGATCCACAGGCTCGATCTCCAGGACCTTTTCATATTCATTTTTGGCATCATCATAAGCCATGCGATGATAATTACATTCGCCTATATAAAAGTGGATAGCCGTAGCGCCTTTTATATCATTCCCATAGATTTCCAGCACTTCAATCAATTGATATTCAGAGGCCATATAATACTCGTCTGCATAATTGAGCAGAGCCTGAGTGATTTGCTGGGTTTTCATTCTTTCCCGGGCGTCTTGATCTCCATTGATCAAAAGTTCATTACGTATGACCTGATACTCTGTCAATTTTGTCGTGACGTCGATCAATCTCTCGGCCTGCCAGGATTCAATGAACTCAGGTACAGACGGGTAAGCTTGACGCTCAAAACCGGCGGCGATCATCATATCGTACATATCCTCGTCCAGTTCACGTACAAGCCGTGTCTTTATATCTCTGAGGCTTTCGCGTGCTTCCTCTTCTTCAGTGACTCCGGCAGTCTCTTCCAGCCCCTCGGCGACCTCGTGGACATTTTTCGCTTCTATCTGGTAGCGAAGAAAATCTTCTTCGCTCAAGGGACCCATGCCCTTCCATTGACTAAAGGTTTTATAGAGTTGATTTTGTTGTTCAGAAATTTCGTTCAGAGCTTTTTCGTCATTGTTGGCCCGGGCAAGAACCTTCAACCGTTCCAGAGTGTCAAAAATCCCCAGGAGGGTATCCATCTCTGTCGTATATTCATCGATCATCCCCCCGACGCGTTCGGCAGTATAAATTCCTTTGGTATATAAATCGCGATCTTGAATGAGCCCTGCAACGTTATCTTTTGCAATGGCAATCGACTGCAAAGCCTCGAGATCATCTCCATATTCCGCAATGGCCTGCAGTTGGGATAATTTATCATATATAGTCATCAATTCTACCATTTCCTGACCGTACTCCCGGATCAAGGAATCCTGAAGACTATAGACGAGGTCGAACGCAGGAAGGCCATCTTTTCCGCGAAGAGAAATTTCCTGACGCACCAGTTGCACCAGTTGCAGCAATTGCAGCTCTCTGGCTACGAGTTCATTCATTGTCTCCTGGGTTTGGAGATTCAGATAATACCGAACGCGTTCCTCAAAAGGAATAGAGTCAGGAAAAGGGGATTGGGTTTGCTGCTGAGCAAGTAAAATCGTGCAAAGATATAAAAGAATGATAACTGAATCTCTATAGAGGCGGATCATCGAGAATCCTCTTAACAATACAAATCAAAACGGCACCCTTGTAAGCGGCGCCGTATTTTAAAAAACATATAAAGATTTTTTGCAAGTGTCAAGTAAATATTTGTCAAATCTGCATGCGCAGGGGGTTATTTTCCCATTGTTTTTATAAGACTTGCAAATTTTTATACATTGCAAAACCATTGAATTCATCTCATCCGGGTTGAAATGCTAAATCCGCATCTCATGGTGCGGATTTGCATAATCAGGCCACATCTAATCGATTCATCGCTCTTGCAAGAGCCCTTTGAGCCCTGGGAATGTCGATATCCGGATCGTATTTATTCTTTAACCGTTCAATGGCCCGGTCGCGGGCTTTTTCAGCCCGGCTTTTATCGATATCCTGAGGCTTTTCCGCGCTATCCACCAACATTAACATGTTATCGTTGGCTATCGTGCAAAATCCATAGGCCGTCGCAAAAACTGACTTTTCTTTACCGTTTTCAATCGTAACCGAGCCTGGACGCAGCATGATCATAAACGGTTCATGATGTACCAAAACACCAAAATAGCCGTTTTGTCCGGGCGCCTTGACATGAGTCGCCTTACCATTAAAAATGACCCGTTCGGGTGTGACGATTTCCAGCGAAAAGGATTTGTCGTTCATAACATAAAGTCTGGATTAAAAAAGGTTCTAGTCGCTCATTTGTTTAGCGCGTTCCACCGCTTCTTCGATGGTACCAACCATCCAAAACGCCTGTTCGGGCAGGCTGTCATGTTTACCTTCCAGGATTTCTTTGAATCCACGAACAGTATCTTCCAATTTGACATACCTGCCTTCGAATCCTGTAAACGGTTCGGCCACGGCAAAGGGCTGCGACAAGAATCGCTGGATACGACGAGCTCGATTAACAACGATCTTGTCCTCTTCTGACAATTCTTCCATACCAAGAATAGCGATAATATCTTGCAGATCTTTATATTTCTGCAAAACTTGTTGTACCTGACGTGCGACCTGGTAATGATCCTCACCGACAATTCTTGGATCCAAATTTCTCGAGGTCGAGTCTAGCGGATCCACGGAAGGATAGATACTCATTTCAGCGAGTGCGCGGCTAAGGACCGTAGTGGCATCCAGATGAGCAAAGGTGGTTGCCGGAGCCGGATCTGTCAAGTCATCAGCCGGTACATAAACGGCCTGAACAGAGGTAATGGATCCTTTGTTGGTCGAGGTAATACGTTCCTGTAGCTGACCCATTTCCGTCGCCAGGTTCGGCTGGTACCCCACGGCAGAAGGCATACGACCCAAAAGTGCAGACACCTCTGATCCGGCTTGAGTAAATCGAAAGATATTATCGATAAACAGCAGGACGTCACGCCCTTCCTGATCACGAAAATATTCAGCCAGCGTCAGAGCGGATAAACCGACTCGTAAACGGGCACCGGGAGGTTCGTTCATTTGGCCGAATACCATCGACACTTTGGATTCGGTCAATTCTTGCATATTGATGACCCCGGCTTCCTGCATTTCGAGCCAGAGATCATTTCCTTCACGGGTTCTTTCTCCAACGCCCCCGAATACCGAAAATCCCTGACGGTAAATGGCCACATTGTTGATCATTTCAAGAATAAGGACCGTTTTTCCGACACCCGCCCCACCAAATAAGCCAACCTTGCCACCCTTGTTATAGGGTTCGAGAAGATCGATCACTTTGATACCGGTTTCAAGGATTTCACGTTGAACATCGAGCTGTTCAAAGGTGGGGGATTCGCGATGGATGGGCCATCGCTCATCATGAGGAATTTCCCCCAATTCATCAATGGCATCACCGGTAACGTTCAACAACCGACCGAGCGTTCCCTTTCCCACAGGAACGCTGATGGGAGCACCAGTATCCATAACATCTTGTCCGCGTTGCAATCCGTCCGTTGAATCCATAGCAATGCACCGCACGGTGTTTTCGCCAAGGTGTTGGGCCGCCTCCACAACAAGAGTGGAATCATCGTCGCGGGTAATGTGCAATGCATTATAGATCGCGGGAAGATTCCCTTCTTCGAAATGCACATCGATAACAGGGCCGATGATCTGGGCGATGCGTCCTTTATTACTCATTAAGCTTTCTCCAAAGATCAAAATCTTGATTTCAGCAACAGTATAAAGAGAGATTAACCGCGGAGGGCTTCAGCGCCACCCACAATTTCATTGATCTCTTTAGTGATTGCCGCTTGTCGGGTTTTGTTATAAAAAAGCGTCAATTCTTTAATCATCTCTTCCGCATTATCCGTTGCCGCTTCCATGGCGGCCATTCTGGCACCCAGTTCAGATGTATTGGATTCAAGCAAAATTTGCCACATTTGCATCTGAACGCTTTTCGGGCAAAGGTCCTTCAGTATACGCCGGGGTGATGGCTCAAATTTAAAAAAGGTCACACGGCTCTGGTTCTGTGCGGCCTGGGGCTGGATGGGCAAGAGGGGCCGTACGACAACCTCCTGTTGTATCGCGGAGATAAATTCCGAATAGATCACATAAATACGATCATAAGTCCTTTTTAGATAGAGATCGATAAGGGTATGAGATATTTCATCAGCATGGCTGAATTCGAGATGATTAAAAAAATCGATCCGATGATGGGGGATCGCATAATCACGACGCTTGAAATATTCATACCCTTTCCGTCCGATTGCAAACAAATCGACTTTACGAGCTTTGGTCCCTTCAAGTTCACGTACCGCGCGTTTGATCAGGTTATTGTTAAACCCACCGCAAAGCCCGCGATCTGCTGTCACCAGCACAAAGCAGATGTGTCGTGCGGGTCTTTCTTCGAGCATAGGATGAAGATCTTTCTTGGACCGGGCAACGACATTGCCCATCATCTCTCTGAGAGCATCGATATAGGGTCTGGAGCTTGTGAGTTTGTTTTGCACTTTGCGCAACTTGGCTGCAGCGACCATTTTCATGGCGCGGGTGATCTGTTGGGTACTGCGAACACTGCTGATTCGCCGTTTTATGTTTCTTAGCGTTGCCATAGAATTATTCTGCTACAAACAGTTTGATGAATTTGCCACATGCAGTGGTCAACGAGTCGGTCAGGTCTTCATCCAACTCTTTTTTCTCACGAATTTCTTTCAAAAGATCAGGATGATTCGCATCCATAAAGGCATGAAACTCTTTTTCTGCTCGGGTAATTTGATCGACAGGTATGGAATCCAAATACCCTTTGGTTCCTAAGAAAATTACTGCGATTTGCTTTTCAACGGGTAAAGGATGATACTGATCCTGCTTGAGGATTTCCACCAGCCGTTTACCCCGCTCCAGACGTCGTTGCGTAGCCTTGTCAAGGTCAGAGCCGAACTTTGCAAAGGCCTCGAGTTCACGATACTGTGCCAAATCCATGCGCAAGCCGCCTGCGACCTTTTTCATGGCTTTGATCTGGGCGTTTCCGCCGACACGAGATACCGAGAGACCGGCGTTGACAGCAGGTCGCACACCCCCAAAAAAGAGGTTAGGCTCGAGATAGATCTGACCATCGGTAATAGAAATGACATTTGTCGGGATATAAGCAGAAAAGTCACCCGCCTGAGTCTCGATCAGGGGCAGGGCGGTCAAAGAGCCACCGCCCAAATCGTCATTCAGTTTGGCGGCTCGCTCCAGTAATCTTGAATGCAGATAAAAAACATCACCCGGATACGCTTCCCGGCCAGGAGGCCGCCGTAAGAGCAGAGAAACTTCTCTATATGCCCAGGCGTGTTTTGAAAGGTCATCATAAGCGATGACCGCATGTTTACCATTATCACGAAAATATTCGCCCATGGCCGCACCGGCATACGGTGCAAGATACTGCAAGGGGGCCGGCGAGTCTGCGGTAGAGGCGACAATGATACAATGGTCAAGCGCTCCATCGTCTTCGAAGGTTTTAACCACCTGAGCGACCGTGGATGCTTTTTGACCAATAGCCACATAGATACAGACAACGTCAGTATCGCGTTGATTGATAAAAGTGTCCACCACAATAGCCGTTTTACCCAATTGCCGGTCACCAATGATCAACTCGCGTTGCCCCCGGCCAATGGGGATCATGGAATCGATAGCCTTGATACCGGTCTGAAGAGGTTCTTTTACCGGCTGCCGCTGGACCACTCCGAGAGCCTTACGCTCTATAGGAAAAGTTTGTTCTGTTTTTATCGGGCCTTTGCCATCAATGGGCTGGCCGAGGGGATTGACCACTCTTCCGAGCAGTTCAGGTCCGACCGGGACCTCTGCCACACGTCCGGTACGTTTAGCAATATCACCCTCTTTGATCAGGCGATCCTGACCAAACAGTACACATCCCACATTATCTTCTTCCAGGTTCAGGGCCATGCCAAAGACGTCATTGGGAAACTCGATAAGCTCCATGGCCACAGCATTTTCAAGACCATAGACGCGGGCAATTCCATCACCGACCTGCAGAACTTCGCCGACCTGATCGACGCCGGTCTGCTTTTCGAATTGCTCGATCTGTTTTTTTAAGATCGAGGTAATTTCTTCCGGTCTTATTTCCATTTGGGTTACCTATTGCCTCAATAATATCATGTTCAGTCTATTCAATATTCGCAACACCTTGTTGCACCCGGCTGAACGCTAAAAAAGCTGATCAGACAGCACTCATTTTGCTTTGATACATCGAGCGGGTCAATGCCCTGATCTGAGAACGCAGACTTGCGTCCAGAACTCTGCCTTCAGCTCTAATGACCATTCCGCCTAACAAATCCGGATCGACAATTGTCTCCAAAAGCACTTGCGAACCGAATCGTTTTGACAGCATGGATTGAATTTCTTTTGACTTTTCTGCAGGCAGTGCAATTGCAGTCGTCAATTGTGCACGAATGCGGTTGTTTCTTTGATCAAAGATACGACCCATTTCGAACACAATATGAGAAAAAAGAGTCTGACGTCCTTTTTTCACCAACAGAACCATAAAATTATAAAAAAGCGGCGAAGAGTCTTTGAGCAATTGCTCAACAATTTTTAACTTTTTACGAGTTTCTATTTCAGGAGAACATAGAAAATTGCGAAACTGGTTATTCTGCTCAAACAACGAACCAAAAGAGTTAACCTCATCATAAACGGTCTTGACGGTTTGCTGTTCGTCAGCAAGCTCATAGAGTGCCTTGGCGTATCGTTTTGCTAACGGATGGGGTTTCAATTCAAGTCACCTATATTCTTGATCGATTGTTCAATAAGCGCTTTATGCTCTTTTTCGTCCAGAGATTTGCCGATCAGTTTGGTCGTGGCCGTCATGGACAATTCCACAGCCAGATCCCGAATTTCTTCAATGGCTTTGTCACGGCTCAGTTCGATTTCACGTTTGGCTTTGTTCAGGAGCTGATCCGCTTCTTGTTTGGCTTTCTGAATAATTTCTTCCTTGGTCGAATCCGCAGCGTTACGACTAGTGTTGAGAATCTCTTGTGCTTCTTTTTTGGCCGCTTTGATGATTTTGTTTTGTTCTGCCATAGTCTTTTCAGCCTCGGCCCGGGCAATTTCCGCCTGTTCCAGAGATTCACTGATCTTTTTCTCACGCTCGTCCAGCATCTCCAGTATCGGGCGCCAGGCCAGTTTTCCGAGGATAATAAGTAATATGGCAAAGGTGACGGCAGTCCAAAAGATTGTGCCGCCTTGAGGTGTCAAGAGTTCCATATTTTATCGCTCTTTTTTTCGAGTTTCAATTAAAAGTTATAATGCAATGTAAAAAACAGAAAATATGCTTAATTTACAAAAGCGACAGTCATTGGTATCCATGCAATTAACAATATGATATTAAGATCATTTCTATTTTTTAAAACTCTGAAAAAACAACACTGTTCTACAGGGAGAGTGGGGATACGCGCATCGCTCTCTGACCATTTACATATTCTTTGGCGACATTTTATCATCCAAGCTGTTCATGCTGGCAGCAACATTTACCCCTGTTCGCAATTGGGTCGATGCATGGGTCATGAAAGCACTGGTTATTTGGGCCCTGCCAACCTTCCAACTAGATGTGAGCGGGCAAGTGCGATTCAGGCATCAAAATCGGGTGATCAGAACCCAAAAATCGAATAATGATCAGGGTCATCTGGAGAGCCAGTGGAATTTTACACCTTGTAAACTCGAAATTCTAGTGAAAACTCAACAACATACATATCGCTGCAGACAAGAGGGCCACCCCTTCGATCATAGCGGCCGTGATGATCATGGCGCCACGAATATCCCCGGCAGCTTCAGGCTGACGGGCAATTCCCTGCATACTTGCTACAGCCAACTTGCTGATTCCATAAGCAGCACTAAAAGTTACTCCTGCGGCACCAAAACCAGCTGACAGATAGGCAATTGCTTGAGCGTCCATCATTCCTCATTCCTCCTTGTAACGATCAGAGTGTTAATGTATTGATAGGTTATATTTATGCAAATATTAATGTTCGTCTGCAACAGCTTGTCCGATAAAGACTGCTGACAAGATAGTAAAGACATAAGCCTGAATAAGGGCAATCAGAGTTTCCAACAGAGCCGAAAAAACAATAATCAACAAAGGCAATCCGGCAACAAGCCATGATTTAAAAATAAAAATAATCATCATCAGGGCCAAAATGGTGATATGCCCGGCGATCATATTGGCAAAAAGTCGAACCGCCAGCGCGATATGCTTGGTGAAAAGACTGAGAATTTCCACCGGGAAGAGAATAATCACCACAAACAGCGGTATTCCGGGCGGAACAAAGTGTTTGAGATAACCGAGAGCTCCGTGCTTGCGCATACCCGCATAAAAGCCGACAGAAAACGTCAGCATAGCAAGGGTGCCGGTGACGGCAATGTTACCGGTCGCGGTGGCACCATAGGGAACCAGACCAAAAAGATTACTCAGAAGGATAAAAAAGAAAGCGGTCAAAAGATAGGGAGCATAAGCGCGTCCCTCTGGTCCCAAATTAGGGAGAATCAGATCTTCCCGGAGATAGGCAACGACAGATTCCAATGCATTGGCCAATCCTTTCGGCACAGTTCTCTTTCTTCTAAAAGCCAGCCCAAACAACAAGATGAGAACCACAGAAACGATCCACATCATGATGACATGATTCGTAATGGTCAAATCTATACCCAAAACGGTAGGTAAATGGATAACCGGCTGTGCTAGAATATGATGCATGATAAACTCAGAGCCTTCGGGAGCGGCATGTTCTGCACCGTGTTCGACGGCCTGCTGTGCAGTCGTGGCATGTTCTGCGGCGTGCGCGGTTAACCAGGCAAGCATTTTCAACACTCTACTTTTTTGCCTTTAATTCATTGTTGACAAATTTAATTTCATGATACTGCAAAAAGAGATAAAAAATCATAAATGAAGCCAGAAATCCTAACAGTGGTAAACGGGTATACTGCATAAGCAAGTAGAGCGATGTACCCAACAGAATAAAGCGAAAGACCATGCCCCCCATGACTACACCCAAGAATAACGTCAAACCCCTACCAAAACTATAACGAATTGACACATAGCCGGAAATAATATTGATCACTGCGAGTCCATACCCAAGCGTCACAGACAACCACCAGACGTACCCTGCGACAAAATAGACAGGTACTGCCAGCAGCAAATAGGCAAAAAGTGTCCAAAAAACGATACTTTTCAGGCTTTTGGTCAGTTCATTCATCGCTATTGTTATGAGATTTTCGGCGATCTGATGAATATACCGCTCGATAAAGTGCTAGAAAACCTGAGGTAGCACCCAGCGCCAACCCCAACAAGAAAAACAGCGGTGTTGTGGATAATTTTTGGTCGAGAAAATATCCCACTCCTGCGCCCAATCCAACGGCAAGGGCCATCTGCAAGCCAAGATCAAGATAAGGAGCAACGCCTTTCCAGCTTGATTTGTCACCGGAAGGCTTTTTTGTCATTTTTTTCCCTCATCGGCACGGCCTTGAACCAAATTGGATTGAGGCTTTGTTCCACCTTCTTGCATGGAGCATTTGCCTTCAAAGATGGCGCCTTCATCGATAACAAGCTTGCCGGTGCTGATTTCACCCTGAAAGGATGAATTGCTTTCCAGCAACACTTTACCGCTGGCTTGCACCGTACCGGAAAATTTGCCCCCCAGCACAAGATTCTTTACCTTGGCGTTACCGTTCACCTGACCCTCTTTGCCAATAACCAGAGTATCAGAAGTCACGACATCGCCTTTGAGTCGTCCATCGACTCTTAAACTGTGCTCTACCTTTATGTTGCCTTCAAAAACCGATCCGCGACCGAGGATCGTGTTGAGTTCAGCACTTTTGTCAGAAGTTTTCATATCATTGTTTCCGAACATGTTTCCCATTCATTTTTGTCCACCACCCTACTATGTTCAGGGCTAGCTAATTTCTGAAAAAGCAAGGATATAGTCTTTTGGATCGAGAGGGACGCCATCGCGCCAGATTTCGAAATGCAAGTGGGGAGCAGAGCTTTCACCTGTATTTCCAAGAGTTGCGATAGATTCGCCCTTTTTAACAAACATATTGCGTTTAACCAAAATATTTTGATTATGTCCATAATAGGTAAAATAGCCGCCACCATGATAAATGATGATCAGCTCACCCAAATTATAGGTCCATCCGGCAAAGACCACCAGCCCATCCGCAGCAGAGCGGATAAAGGTACCGCGGGGAGCCGCAATATCGATACCACGATGCACGAGCCGGTCAATGGATCGAACATCGCCAAAATCGCTGGTCAAAACACCCTCAACAGGTAAAAAAGTGGGTACATGAGCGAGGTAATCATGGATCCCGGATTTTTCTTGCTGCAAAAAGCCCAACTTGTCTTGAACTTGCACATTTCTGTTTTTAGCGTCATCATTATCGGATCGATACACCGGCATAACTTCAGGAATGATATCCGGGGTATCATTCTGGTCGACCTGGATCAAATCAGAGTTGGTCACGCGCCCCAATCCCAGAGCGGAACGAATCTTGGTTTGTGACTTTTCCAAGTCTTCAAAAGCCGCAAGTAACTCATAGACTTTGGTGTTGTTTTCTTCCAACTGACGGTTCGAAGCCTCAAGCGACCGGTTTTTGCTTAAAGAGCTAAAAAGCAGTCCATATGAAACTGCGCCCAACAGAATATGAGTGACCAGAGCTATGACTCCCCACTTGAGCCATTTCAGATGTTTGCGAGAAATGGATAAAGTCCTTGGCTCTGTTTGATCATCCGGTATAACCAGGATTTGAAGTCGCTTTTGATGTTTACCCGTTTGTGTCATATTTCAAAGTACAGTTAAATTTTTGGTATTCGGTGTGAATTTTAATCTCCCAAAAGGGATAATAATCGCTCCAGTTCATCATCGTCGAAAAATTCGACCTCAACAACACCGCCGCCATTTGCACGCGGCTTTACTTTAACCCGGGTCATCAATTTTTGACGCAACCGGTTTTCCACATCCTCAAAATAATAGGCCTTTTTGTCCGGTACTTCTGGCTTGGCTTTGGGCTTGGTGGATTGGGTTCGAACGAGCTCTTCCACCTTGCGAACAGAGAGCTTTTTCTGTAAAATGTTCTTCCAGATGTCGAGTTGCTGCTCTGCGGACTCTAGGGCCAATAAAGCTCTCGCATGCCCCATGCTGAGCTCCTGCTCCTGCAGGCTCTCTTGAATGCGCCGGGGTAATTTTAACAAACGCAGAAAATTGGTTATTGTCGTGCGATCCTTGCCTACTTTTTCGGCGACCTGTTCCTGGGTCAATTCACATTCTTCGATCAGCCGCCTGTAACCATTGGCAACATCAATAGGATTCAGATCTTCTCTGTGAATATTCTCGATAATCGCCAATTCCAGCATATCTTCATCGCTGTCGATTTGCAAGATATAGGCTGGAATGGTTTCAATCCCTAAATCCCTGACAGCTCGCAGACGACGCTCTCCAGCGATGAGCTGAAAGCCATCCTCCACTTGCCGGACGGTGACGGGTTGTATAACGCCTTTTTCCGCAATAGAATTTTTCAGCTCTTCAAGAGTGGCCGGATCGAATTTTTCTCGGGGTTGAAACGGATTGGGTGAGACACGTGCCACCTGCACCGTTTCGATTTTGCCTTTAGCATTTTCCTCAGTGGAAATATCAGGAAGTAACGCGCTAAGACCTCTTCCCAGGGCTTTCTTGTTCGCCATTTCGTATAATTTCCTCTGCCAATCCCATATAATTTTCTGATCCGGTGGACACCGCATCATACAAAATGATCGGCCGGCCAAAGCTTGGGGCTTCACTTAATCTGACATTGCGGGCGATGATGGATTCAAACACACGACCGTCAAAATATCTTCGAACATCCTCGGCAACTTGCCTGGACAAATTGAGTCGTGCATCATACATGGTCAAGAGCACCCCTTCTATGGCCAGACTTTCATTGAGGTGCTTTTGTACCAGGCGGATGGTATTTAAAAGCTGACCTAATCCCTCTAGAGCATAATATTCACACTGTATCGGAATCAGAACGGTATCGGCGGCTGTCAACGCATTGATGGTTAACAAACCCAGAGAGGGAGGACAATCAATTAAAATAAATTTATATTCATCACGAATCTTTTCCAGTGCCCTGGCCAATCGATGTTCACGGGATATCGCTGAAACCAGCTCTACTTCAGCACCTACTAAATTTATGGTAGAAGGTAATAGCTTTAGATAGTCGAGTTCAGTTTCAACGGTCAAGCTTTTGATATCTTGCTCGTTGATCATCGCATCATATACCGTCTTTTTAAACTCGCGAGAACTAAAACCCAAACCGCTCGTACTGTTGGCCTGGGGATCCAAATCGATTAAAAGAGTAGGGTATTCTGCCACGGCAAGACAGGAGGATAAATTAACGGCTGTGGTGGTCTTGCCTACCCCCCCTTTTTGATTTGCTATCGCTATTACTTTGCCCATGATACGTGGGCCTTTCTCCATTTTTTCCACATCGCAACAATATAAATTATTTATACTTTAAAATCAATGAAAAGTTTTCCCTCCACAGCAGACCACTTTGACCAATGAGCAACTGTTATTATTTAATTGAAAAGACCGCCAACACGCTTTGCTATTGTGCTTGCGAATTTCTGTTAAAACAATTAACTTTTATCACAAAAAAAAACCTCAAACGATCGTATCGCTATGACAATCCATACCTCATTCATCAGATCATTCCTCGCTTTTCTCATGTTCAAAATGTGTAGGGGAAAACTATGTCAATCCTGAACCGATGTATCGTCTCCTTTATGCCTTTGGTTCCAAAACCGATAGTACGACTGGTGTCGAAACGCTACGTTGCCGGCTCTACCCTTGCTGAGGCAATCGAAACCGTCAAATCGCTCAATAGTCAGGGAATGTGTGCAACCATGGACCTCTTGGGTGAAAGCTCCCATGACAAAGAATCATGCAATATGGCTGTAAACGAGTATTTGAATGTGCTCGAGGCGATTGACAAAGAAAAACTGGACTGCAATATCTCGATCAAGCTCACCCAGCTTGGATTATTGATCGATCACGATCTGTGCTACGAGAACATCTCAAAGATCGTGGCGAAAGCCGCCTCGGTCAACAATTTTGTGCGCGTCGACATGGAGGATTCCAGCGTCACGGATCAAACCATTGACCTGTTTCTGAAACTAAAAAAAGAATATGATAACGTCGGGATCGTGATTCAGGCCTATATGCGGCAAAGCCTCTCTGATGTTAGAAAACTCTCATCCATTAAATCCAATTTTCGCCTCTGCAAAGGGATCTATGATGAACCACGAAAAATCGCCTATAAAGATCCCCAAATCGTCAATGATAATTTTGCCTATCTCATTCGTGTGGCACTCCAGGCAGGAAGTTATGTCGGCATTGCAACACACGATGAAAAAGTGGTCTGGCAAAGTTTAAAACTGATCGACGAACTCGACCTCGAACGGAACCAATATGAATTTCAAATGTTATTGGGAGTGGATCCTGAACTGCGATCGATTTTGGTCAATGATAATCACCGTCTGCGAGTATATGTACCTTATGGCAAAGAATGGTATGCTTATAGCATGCGAAGGTTAAAAGAGAATCCCAAAATAGCAATTTATATTATCAGAGCTTTGTTTGGATTAAGATAGAACATGCAACAACCGGGACCATTATGTCAAATGCAAAAGCAGAAATCACAGGACTTGTCGAAGAACTTAATGACCACAATTATCGTTACTATATTCTCGATGATCCGGTCATTTCGGATGCAGAATATGACCGAAAAATGCGACGTCTTGAAGAGCTGGAAAAACAACATCCGGAATTCAAATCTCCTGATTCGCCGACTTTAAGAGTAGGGGCCCCTCCTCTTAAAGTTTTTTCCACCGTTGAACACGCTGTACCCATGCTCAGTCTGGACAATGCACTCAACAAAGAAGAGATTATTGCCTTTGACGAACGCATTAAAAGAGCCCTCGAAAAATCACATATAGAATACTGCTGCGAAGTAAAACTGGATGGACTGGCGATCGAACTCACTTATATCAATGGCTATTTGGAAACAGGCTCTACCAGAGGAGATGGCACCACAGGCGAAGATGTTACGCCCAACATAAAAACCATTCCGGTCATTCCTTTAAAGCTCCAGGGAAATTCCATGCCCGAAAGGGTAGATATCCGGGGGGAGGTCATCATGCGAACCCCCGATTTCAAAGCGTTGAACCAGAAAAGGAGTGAGCAAGGAGACCCCCCTTTTGCCAATCCGCGCAATGCAGCCGCAGGCAGCTTGCGCCAGTTGGATTCTCGCATCACGGCTCAACGAGCCTTGACATTCTTTCCTTATGGATATGGTGTTTTATCTGAATCTTTGGGAATGACCCATTTTGAAATTGTGCAGCAATTCAAGTCATACGGGTTTAAAATAAACTCATTTATGCGTGTTCTCGATGGTATCGACAAGGTCATCGATTACCATTCCGAAATGATAGAACTCCGCAACAAGCTCGACTATGAAATCGATGGAATTGTGGTCAAGGTCAATGACCTCACCCTGCAGAAGAAGCTCGGAATCAGATCCAAAAGCCCTCGCTGGGCGATCGCATACAAATTTCCGGCGCAGCAAGAAACGACCCGAATCAAAGACATCCTCGCGCAAGTCGGTCGCACCGGTGCGATTACACCAGTTGCCATTTTAGAGCCGGTGAATGTGGGAGGCGTGACAGTCTCGCGCGCGACGTTGCATAATCAGGATGAAATCAAACGGCTGGATGCGAAAATCGGCGATCGGGTGATTATCCAAAGAGCAGGCGATGTCATCCCCCAGATCGTCAAGGTCATAACAGAACTCCGTGATGGCACGGAAAAACCCTTTCATTTTCCCCCTCTTTGTCCTGTATGCGGAAAAAAGGTTGAAAAAATCGAGGGCGAAGTCGCGATTAGATGTGTCAATCTTTCCTGTCCGGCCCAGGTCAAAGAACGAATCAAACATTTTGCGGCCAAAAGAGCGATGGACATCGATGGGTTGGGAGATAAATTGATCGAGCAGTTTGTAGATCAGGGTTTGATCAATGATGTTGCAGATCTTTATAAATTACAAAAAAAGGATCTCTTAAAGCTGGAAAGAATGGCCGATAAATCAGCAGAGAATATCCTCGATGCTATTCAAGAGAGCCGGCACCGCACCGAAGACCGTCTGCTCTATGCCCTCGGATTAAGATTCGTGGGCGAGCACGTTGCCAGAATCTTGTTAAAGGCGTTTTCCTCTGTTGAAGAATTATCCAAAACAAACAAAGAAGAGTTGACAGCAATCAGGGAAATCGGGCCTCAGGTTGCAGATAGTGTGGTCTCGTTTTTCGAACAACCCGAAAACATTAAACTCTTGCATCGATTAAGAACATACGGTGTTCAGACCAAGCAATTGCATGTTCCCTCGGATGACACGTTTTCAGGAAAAACCTTTGTTTTTACAGGAACATTGGAACAATTGTCCCGTAAAGAAGCTCAAGAACTCGTGGAACAAAAGGGCGGAAGAGCCACCTCATCGGTAAGCACCAACACCGACTATGTGGTTGTGGGGGCAAATGCGGGCAGCAAAGCAACAAAAGCTCGTGAATTGGGCATAGAAATTTGGAGCGAAAACGATTTTTTGCAACGAGCACAGCAATCATAGATCAGGATCTAAGGCCATGCAACAAACCAAGATTTTCAAATCCCTGATAATAGCCGTTTTACTCATTTTTTCAGGCAATTTAACAGAGTGTTCTAGTCATCGCAATCAGAGCAGTCTCGCATTTATCACGGTGGATGAAGAGATGGCATTGGGCAAGGAACTCACTACACAAACCTTGCAATCCTTACCCATCCTGCGCAATCAGGAAATCAACGAGTTTTTCAATCGTGTGTGTCAGCAAATCGGCGTCGTATCAGAGTGGGAGGGCATGACCTACAAGCTCTTTATCGTGAATCAGCCTGACATCAATCACTTTTCACTCCCCGGAGGGTCGATTTTTATTTTCAGAGGGGTCATTGAAGATGCAGAGACAGTCAGCGAGATTGCCGCAGTCATTGCACATGAAGTCGCTCACATTGCGAACCGGGATGGGGTAGCGCGGGTAGGGGCTAAATATGGCTATGCATTCGCGGCCCAGCGGGTACTGGGAACCTATCCTGAAATCGCCAAACAGATCGTACGCAATCTCTATTCACCAGAAGGCACGATTCTTGATTATCCCAAAGACTCTGAACTCGATGCCGATGAAAGAGCAGTGAGATATGCCTGGAAAGCGAATTTTGAACCGTCTTCCTATATCAAGTACCTCGAAAGAGTAAGAGATATGACACAGGCAACTGCAGACATGGTCGCGCTGCTTGCTCTCACCCACCCGTCACCCACAGATCGCATGAATCGGGCACGGTCAGAACTCGACAAGATTCCATTTAAAAGTTCTCTGATTGAAAACATCCCTATCTATGACGAAATAAAAGAAAAGTTGGCAAGAATTCCCATCTAACGTTCAAGCAGACTCCGGGATCACAACACGATCCCGGAGTTGACTATTTGAGGACCGTCAAACGCCTGGTCTGACGATATTCACTGGTTTTCAAGGTATAGAGATAAATCCCGGCGGGCACAGCACGCCCCAGATCATCCCGTCCGTCCCATTCAGCCTGAAAAGCCCCTGGTCGCATGGTCTGCTGAACGAGACGACGCACTGTTTGTCCTTTTAAATTATAGATCGTTAGTGAAACCTCATCCCGCTTTTCAATCGTAAACCTTATGAGGGTAGAAGGATTGAACGGATTGGGATAATTTTGAGCGAGACAGAATTCACGCAGAGTTGTGTTGAGTCGATTGACATGGGTAACCAGGAACGTGCCATTTACCACGGTATGTTCCAATGGGTTGTTATTCACATCCAGCAACTGTACGTTTTCGAGAAGCAACTCTACAGTTTGATTGATAGATGCCTGATCGGAAACGCGATAATCGATACCGAGAATTTTACCGTTTCCAGGGGCTATGGAAGAATCTGCATCCATAACAAATGCAAGCACAGAAAGCACACCATCCACCTCATTGGCAGCGATTTGAAATGCACTCGTTCGTTCTGTTTTGTGCAAATCACCCAGCACTTGTAACACATCGGGATGATCATGCAAATTGAATTGTATCGCACGTACAGGCACTTGATTGTCAAGAGACAATTCGATCATAATGCTGTCACTCCCTGCTTCCCCGCTGCTCTGATTAATAATGATGGTATTTGCATGCGCAAGGGAAAAACAGAGGAACAAAAATAAAAATCGTATCATACCTTATCACCTGAATTTAAGAGGGCTGCAAAACGGATTTTGCAGCCCTGAATATCATTACGGATTCGGATAAGCCAATTCGTATACTTCAAGCAGATCAAAGATATCAATATCACCATCATTATCCATATCACCGCTCAGAATATAAGGATCAGGATCGACGGTTCCGAGCACGACCTCGGCCATTTTATCGATATCAGCATCATCCACGGTATCAAAGGGTTCTACGAGATCACCGGCTTTGACGTAATAAAAGTGACCACTTGTCAAACGGGGAATGATCTCTTGCGAGTTGGCATCACTGATCAGGACCTCTGACAAATAGAGTTCTGAGGCTTTATTGATCATTTCGGGCCCCACTCCGGAGAGATCATAAAAGATTTCCAGTATCGGCCCGTCACCTGCCTGAATCACTCCGGATAGGGCAACGATCGCAACGCGTACCGTGCTGCCCGATTTCCTGGCGCGCATGGTAAAATTTTTGGCACGTCCGGTGGTATTGATTTTGAGCAGAGGCGGATCCACCGAATTATCGATAATAGGTACGTCCAGAATATTTTTATCATCTGTGACACTAAACATCACAGCCCGGACATTGGTCTTGTTCGACATTCCGACCCGTACAATATTCTTTTCCGGACCCGTACCAGGTTCACCACTGGCATTTTGAACATACAAATGAACGAGCGCCGAGACACTAAAGACATTATCACTTTCGTCAGAGTAAATTTGATCCAACACGAGCTTTTCGATGATGATCTTCATGTTTTCGGAATAGAGATTCGTAGGAACCGTCCAGTTATAATAGCCCAGATCCGCTGGCACAGAGCCCTGGATCAGATATCGTGTTACCCCATCATCCGGTGTGTAATAAATATCGACAAAATCGATTTGACCGGATTTTTGCCAGGTAATGGTACGCTGGGTTCCGATAATCCAGTTTTCTCCGCCATTAGGACTGGTCACCGTAATGGTCGGCGCAGTCTGTTCGATCTCAAAATCGGCATCGCTAACATCAAAAGGAATATCGCTTCCATTTGCAACGATTTTGATGCGACAATTTTCATGGGTCTCATCAGGTACGGTCCAGGTATAGGACCCTGAATTGGCGATATTCTCGACAATAAACGTCCAGCTAGCCCCCGAATCATAGGAAATCAACACATCCACATTCCCGGAAAAATCATAATTATTCCAGGTTATGGTTTGTGAGGTGCCGCCCATGAACTTTTCACCCCCATTAGGAAAGGTGAGTTGTACAAGAGGCGCTCTAATGCTGAACTTGTCGACGTCATTGGCCACATTGCCATAGAGCACAACACCGCCATAAACTTTGCTGGTGTTTCCATGAAGTTTATTTGGGTCAGAAACCCGACCATCAAACACAAAATCAGTGGTACCATCTTTTTTGATATACAAGTCAAAATGATGACCATCCGCATCGGTGGACGGAATGACCTTTAGAGCATCGCCGGGGGCAGGAGCCGCGACTTGGGGCGAGCTGTTCATGGCAATATCACCACCGAGAATACCTCCGGCGACGGGATACAGCTTGATGGTTGCATATCGACGAACGACCACATACCCATTTGCAGTTGCAGACGGAGCATCCAGCATAGCTGCGATACCCCCTGCATTGACGCCGGCAATATCATTGCTTCCCTTGGCCCACTGTAAAGAGATCTCGAGTGGGTTTGCCGCAGCCACAAAAGTAGCCAAAAAGTTCCACCCGGTCGTATCGGATGTATTGACCAGATTCCCGGTTTGAATAGCATATTGGGACTGTGCTGACCAGTTACTACCCAAATCGGTCCGGTTAAAATCGTCTGTCAAGCCCTGAGCCGAAACCAGCGAGGCAAGGCAGAACGTAAACAGCATTATTAGTAAAAGTTTGGATTTCATATCAATTCCCTTCAAATTTATCGTTCTGCACATCTATTTCATGACAGCCAGTTTTTGTGTTAAAGAGAGTTCCCCGGCTTGAAGCGTATAAAAATACACACCGGAAGAAACATATCGGCCATTTGCATCCCGGCCATCCCATTTTACATCATACTGTCCGGCATTACGTTGACGATCTTCGAGGACCCGGACCAACTGGCCTTTGGTATTATAGATCGCCAGGCGAACATGAACGGATTTGCCTTCCAGCGCAGGCACATCATAAGAAATCCTTGTCGACATGTTAAAGGGATTGGGGCTGTTCTGATACAGTGTGAACGATTCAGGAATTCTGGATGCGGTCTTGGCTTGACCATAAAACGTTTCAACAGGCTGAGCATTCGCACCGCCAGCAGCAGCCCTGGCCAGAAAAATATCTTCACCTTCATCGAGTTGATAGGTGACATTTACCGGAAGATCAAGTACTCGATGTTGTCCTACGGAAATAGGATTGCCATCGATTGCGGCCATCAATATAGACAACTTGTCCCCTACTCGGTGACCCTGAACGTATAGCCCCTGCATAGCCAATGCTGACTGTAAATCACCTAATTGAATTTTACCGGAACTTACATCGAACCATAGTTGCAAGCCATAAATCGGAACCGATGTCGACAGATCAACAGATACTTTGGTCGATCCGACAAAATTTTTGGGTAACGAGGAAAATTCTATCTTTGCCGAGCCCACCGTAGATCTGGAAGTGGATGATGTGACCGCTGCCGGCTTGGGCAAGGCAGCCGCTTCTGCAAGAGCGATATCAATGGCATCCATGATATCAACGATATCAATATCACCATCATTATCGAGATCACCAGCCCAGATTTCGTAAGGCGTGGGAGGCGGTTGCCGGTTAAGAACGATATCGATCATACGCAATACATCGAAAAGGTCAATGCCCGTACCGTCCTGGGTGAGAACATTACCCTTTGCACCAATCCAAAAACTTCCATTCCGCAAGACAACAGTTTCAGGGGTGAGATCTGAATTGACGACAGTTACACTATCTATTTGCAACTGGGTTTTCGTTCCCAATTCCGCTTCAGTGCTCACACTCACGACAAGATTCGCAATCATGCCGGAGCCTATGGTAATATCTTTATTTGTAGTCGTCTGATAGGGAATCAGTAACAACTTTGTCCCCCCATCAGTCGCATCCGCCTTGTAAGCTTTAAAGTTGGTCGTCCGGCTTGCGGTTGACATATCTGTCACCGAGACAGACTCTGGATTATCCTTTAATTTGAGGATAACCCCCCGAACCGTTTTAGAATTGGTCAATCTGACTTCGAGGCTATGTCCCCCGGTACCCGGCATACCACTGCCTGATGTTACTGACAGGGTATCTGTTGTGCCGGCCTGGGTCGGGGAAGAATTGACCAGCAGGACAATCAAGCCCATGATCAGAATCACACAAAAAACTTTTAGAGATTTCATTATTCCCTCCAAAATGGGTGCATAAATTTAGTGTATCCCTTTGAGACGTTAATTCACCACGAGACAATACATCCGGTGCAATAAAGAAATAGCCACCTCCTTTCTTTATGGCGCACACTCTTTTTTTTCTATATTTTACAATACTTTGATGCATTACTTTGGGTGTGAGGTCAATAATAGATCATGCAGGGTGCTCAGTTTTAGCCCTTTAGAGCAACAGTTGTGCCAGGCAATTCAAACAAAAAAGATATATTTCAATTGAATCTTTATAATCATTTTACTATCTTTATAACTAATTTTTGCAATTAATAATGTTAGCTAGAGCAAGTTTTTGGAAAATTTATGAAAAAAATTCAATTTAATGTCATCCCCTCAATCCCTAAAGAGCTTGAGGGATTGAAAGAACTATCAGAAAATCTCTATTGGAGCTGGAATCCGGATATTCGTCATCTGTTCCGTAGACTGGACCGTACTCTGTGGGATAAGGTTCAGGGAAACCCGGTAGCGATGCTGGGTTCTGTATCCCAGGACCGATTGGAAATGCGCGCAAAAGATGAAGCTTATTTATCTCATCTGTCCAGATCACAGGATGCCTTGAAAAAATATCTCGAACAGCCCACCTGGTATAATCACAATCATAAATCAAAAAAATTATCCATCGCCTACTTTTCTATGGAATATGGACTGTCTAATGCACTTCCCATCTATTCCGGTGGTTTGGGGGTTTTGGCAGGTGACCATTTAAAATCTGCCAGCGATCTTGGATTGCCGTTTGTGGCTGTTGGTCTGTTTTATCAGGAGGGATATTTTCACCAATATCTTTCAAGTGATGGTTGGCAACAGGAGACCTATCCCCGCAATGATTTTTTTAACATGCCAGCGAGAATCGTACGAGATGCGAATAATGAACCAATACGGGTAGCTGTAGACTTTCCGGGCCGGCAAATCCTTGCTCAAATTTGGCTGGTCAGAGTGGGGCGTATCAACCTCTATATGCTAGACACCAATATTGAACAAAATGCACCACTGGACAGAGAATTGACCGACAGATTGTATGCCGGAGACTCTGAAAAAAGAATTCAACAGGAGATTCTCTTGGGCATCGGAGGAACAAAAGCTCTAAAAGCGATCGATATATCTCCGCATGTCTGCCACATGAACGAAGGCCATTCAGCCTTTCTGGCACTGGAACGCTGTCGTTTGCTCATGGAAGAAAAAGGACTGAATTTTGACCAGGCCCGGGAGGCAACACGAGGAGGTAATGTGTTTACAAGCCATACCCCGGTGCCGGCTGGCATCGATGAATTCGATGCGAGCATGGTTGACACCTATCTCCGCCCCTATTATGAATCTATGAATATTTCACAAAACGAATTTCATCGCTTGGGCGGAACCCATCTTCCGCAAACCCGCGGTCAATTCAATATGGCAATTTTTGCCATTAATATGGCCGGCTTTTATAACGGAGTGAGCAGGTTACATGGCAAAGTTGCCAGAGACATGTGGCATTACCTGTGGCCGCAGGTTCCGGTACACCAGGTGCCTATCGGGCATGTCACGAATGGCGTTCATCTGCCGAGCTGGATATCGGAAAATCTAGGGGAATTATACAATCAATACCTCGGTCCCCGATGGATTCAAGAACCCACTGATCATAAAGTCTGGGCCCGCGTAGACTCTATCCCTGACGAAGAATTATGGCGGGCGCATGAACGTAGCCGGGAAAAACTGGTGTCGTTCGCTCGCAACAGACTCGAGAGACAGCTCGCCAACTCTGGTGCGACTTCATTGGATATTGATCGTGCCGGTGAAGTGCTTAATCCCAAGGCGCTTACAATCGGTTTTGCCAGACGGTTTGCTCAATATAAACGAGCGTTTCTCATTTTTAAAGATTTAAACAGACTCAAGCGGATTCTAAACCATCCCGATTATCCGGTACAAATGATTTTTTCAGGTAAAGCTCACCCACGGGATAATATCGGCAAAGGAATCATTCGAGATATCATCAGCACGATACGTCACAGCGAATTGCGCAATAAAATCGTCTTTCTTGAAGATTATGATATGGAAATCGGCAATCATATGGTAAGTGGGGTCGATGTATGGCTGAATAATCCCCGAAGACCCCGTGAGGCCAGTGGGACGAGCGGCATGAAAGCAGGTGCAAACGGAGCCCTGAATCTAAGCATTTTGGATGGCTGGTGGGATGAAGCCTATCAAAATGACCGAGGTTGGGCCATTGGCCGGGGTGAAGTCTATGAAAATCATGAAGAGCAAGACCGTGTTGAATCTGAAGCCATTTACTTTTTACTGGAAAATGAAGTCATTCCATGTTTCTATGACCGGGGTAAAAGTGATGTCCCCAGAAGATGGCTCTCTATGATGAAAAAATCTGTTCAACATACCGCTCTGCAATTCAACACCAATAGAATGGTCAAAGAATATTTTGAACGATTCTATCTCTCTTCATTCGAACGCTGGAACCACTTGACTGCAGACAATTTCAAGGCTGCACAACAACTGACCAAATGGAAAACCAAAGTCGAAAAGAATTGGGATAAAATTCACATTCTTTCTGTCGATGCAAATACTCAAAAAGACATCAAAGTCGGTGAAGAACTTTTGGTGACAGCAGTCCTGGATATCGATGGCCTTACTCCCGATGATCTGTGCGTCCAAGTCTATAGTGGCCCTCTGGACTCTAAAGGCGATATTGAACATGGTCATACACATGATATGAAAGTGGCTTCCACAAAAGACAATAATATCACCTATCAAACATCTCTGATCACAAAAAACTCGGGACAATATGGATTTGCTGTCCGGGTATTGCCTTTTCACAAAAACCTCACAGACCCATTCGAACTCGGACTCATAAAATGGTTCGAAGAATCCGCCTAAACCAGGAAAACCGATTCAGGCGTTATGATTCATGTCATAACGCCTTTTTATGGCATTGATATTGCTATATCTATGACTGGACGTATGCCTTCGGATATGTGTATCGGACCGGTTTATGATCCCTTAACACGAGAAATTTATACTGAATATAAACAGAAAGATAGAGATTTGAATCGACTCGTTGTTCACTTTTTGATCCTTCTGCTCTCAGGCAACATCTATGCGCAAATATCTGCAACAGTGTCAAATCACCAGGTTCCCAAATATCACGTACAAACCCTTGAACTCGAATCACAAACGGAATTTTCTGATCCCTTTACCTCCAGGTCAGTCTATGCCGAATTCATTTCTCCCTCCAGAGAATCATACAAAGTTGAGGCCTTTTATGATGGTAATAAACTCTGGAAAATTCGTTTTATGCCAAATGAAACCGGCCAATGGGTCATAAAGTGGTCTTTTGATTCCTTTCAGGGCACAGGATTTTTTTCCTGTACTGACGATACACACCCGGAAATTCACGGCCATTTATATGTCGACCCTCTGAATCCCAGAAAGTTGCGGTTTGAGGATGGCACACCTCTGCACTGGATGAGCGGTAAATATCTCTGCATCAGGCGCCCCTTTGGTACACAAGACCTGAAAGAATTGAGCTTTCCTGAAAGACTATCCACCCGTGTTTATAAGGATTATGTAAAGACCTATCTGGATGCCTTGCAAAAACGCGGACTGAATGGTGTGTTGTTTAAAATTCAAGTGTTGCCTCTGGAATATGATCTCGACAGCATGGATTTATTATTTTTGCAAGATCTGGATGAAATCCTCGAATACGCACTATATAAAGGGATTAATGTTCAACTCAACCTCTTTGACACATGGGGAAAACGCAAACAGAATGTCGATTGGACGCAGAGAACTCCGGATCACGTCGGCCAGCTGTTGCTCGAACCATGGAATCCCAAAACCTTTAAAAAGGAGACCGAATTTTATCTGCGTTATATTGTCGCGAGATATGCAGCCTTTGCCAATATCCATTGGGAACTTTGGAATGAAGCTGAAAGACTGGACGTCTCGGCATTGGAAGCGACCAGACAATATGTGTCTTTTATCAAATCGGTCGATCCTTATGATCTGATCATTAGCGCATCCGAAATGTATACAGGGCACTATCCCCTTGATGTCACCAATCCGCACGCAGGGGCCAAATGCTATCCCGATGATTGGGGATATACTCATCGTATGACATTGCAAGATCCCTATGGTTATGCAAATAATAAACCCCTGTTGTGGAATGAATTAAAACCTTATCCCGGTGACTATGGTGAACAAGAACGGGATGACTGGTTCAAGGCATGTTTTTGGGGGAATTTAACGGCCGGATGCGCAGGTACCGGAGAACTGGGCTGGGCTGATATCAGATCCGTTCCGAATCAAATAACAGAATACCATGCTGCACTGGCAAAGTTTCTCAGTACCGTGACAGACATCAACAAACTAGAGCCCAATGACAACTCGCTCAAAGCAAACAACGGTACGGCCTGGTACTGTGATGCACAAAGCAATGAAGGAATTGCTTATCTCTTTACAAAACGCTCCAAGAGTAAAATAGAATTTAAAGTCGACCTGAAAGCAGGTGAATATAGGTATGGCTTTTACGATCCCAAAACCGGAGAATGGTATGGAGATCTGAAAGAAAAACAGATGCTTTCTTCTGGTTGGCATTCTTTTGCCACACCCCTTTTCAACAAAGATATTGTGTTCTATATTGTCAACCGGCACTATGAAAAACCGGTTACACCGGTGGAATGGCAAAATGTGCAAGGAATACAGGTAAAAGAGTCGGTCATATTAAGCTGGCAAACTGTTTCTGAACAAAACAATTATGGTTTTAACCTATCCCGCCGATTGGAAACAGAAACCATATTTCATCAGATAGGGTTTGTTCCCGGACATGGAACGAGCACGATACCCAGGCATTACACCTTTCAGGATTCGCCTCCTGTGCCCGGAAAACACATATACAAAATCACTCAAATCGATAATGACGGCACCCATGAACACAAATTTTTGCATATTACATATGAAAGAATCTATACTGCACCTCGTGTGATGACATGGCCGAATCCAGCGAAAAACAAAGTCGTGTTTGATCTGCAAATTCCAAGCGCAGATACCTGGAATCTGGAGGTCACGAATGTGCTCGGTCAATTGGTGCATACAAAGACTTTGTTCACGACCAGTCAAAAAGCGTTTCAGTACACCTGGAATGCCAAATCTGAAGGTCTCTCGGCAGGGGTGTATTTTTATCATATCTATTCATCCACAGATCCCCGTCTCGGGCATAAAGGTAAAATGACCTGGTCACCATAATCGGGTAGAATGTGTTGCCTTATGTGGGGAACCCTGATCCAATTCAGCATTTGCTGTTCATTTTTGCACAAATCATTAATGGAGCCCTTCGATGGCCAAATCTTTTAAATTCCGAGCCTTTACCACGCTTTTAAGCTTGTGGTCATTTCTCATCTCTCTTGTCTCCGGTATCATATTGTATTTCACCCCTCAGGGCAAAGTCGCCAACTGGACCCACTGGACCATATGGGGACTGGATAAAGAGACATGGGGGGCTTTGCACATCAACTCATCCCTGATCTTTTTTATCATTATCCTCTTTCATATCTATTATAACTGGTCAGTGCTGATCAACTATATATTACAAAAGACTCGCGCAACTCTTCATCGTAAATGGGAACTGGCTCTGGCAACGCTGTTGGCTATATTTATAACACTGGCCACCCTCTATGACTGGCAACCTTTTGCAACGATTATAAAATGGAACGAGGACATTAAAAACTATTGGGCCAGGGAAGCAGAGTCCCAACCCCCCATCCCTCATGCCGAAGAAATGATGCTCACAGAGTTTAGCAAACAAATCAATGTACCTTTAGAATACTTTGAGCAAAAGATGAGAGAAAAAGGATGGACGCTCCGGGATAGTACCCAGACCATTCAGGATATTGCAGACCAAAACGATATCTCGCCTGCAGATTTTTATAAAGGATTGGAATTAACGGCTCCTTCTCTCAATTCTTCGAGCCGTTCAGGACAAGGATGGGGGCGAATGACCATAACTCAGGCAAGCGAACGACTAGGCTTGGAACCGGAGCTTGCCTTGAGAAATTTACGAAAATCAGGCATTATGGCCGGCCCGGCGAGTACGGTACGAGAACTCGCCATGCAAACACAAAAAACCCCTGCAGAAATCGTGAAACTGATGGCTGAGGCCAACGCAAAAACGCATTAAGAGGACTGTTGCCGTTGCTTGGCAACAAAATGGAGCAACAGCAATACTGAACCCATCATAAAGAGGGTCAAAAATGTCGCCCCTTGAAGATAGACCCATGCAGGGGTGGATATGTTTAAATAGGCGTTTTCTGGCTCAAAGGGATTATAATATACTTTGATCTGTTTGCCTTTAGGATAAGACTCTACAGTTGTTTCAGCTGCATCCAGTCGATTGATCCTGCCCCCAAAGTTCGGGAGATTCAGATGACTTGTATCTTGATAGGTTTTGCCCTCTATACGATATTCATAGCATATTTCTGGACGGTATCCCCTGTCGCCAACCACATTTGAGGAAATAACCGTTCCCATTGTCGTTGGCCATTGTCTATAAGAAAATGCCTCTTTGATCTGTTTCACTTTAAGAACGGTGCCTGCTCCCCCGGCAATCATGAATACAATGGCAACCCCTATAAAAGCCACATGTGACCAGATGACCCCGGTCAGTATGTATCGACCAATAATCCAAGCAATAACCAGAGAAGCAAAAGAGGCTGCAAGCAATATGATACCGGCTAGTTGCATATTGTCATCCTTATCAATGTATGACCAGAATCTTGTTATTCAATTGTGCACCATTTATGATCATTTGCGTAAAATATACGCCTGACGCGACGAAAAGTCCTTGCTCATCTCGCCCATCCCAGGCCACTCGATATATGCCATTCAAAAGCTTCTCTTCCACCAGCGTTTTGCACAATCTTCCAGCGCGGTCATATATGGCCAATCGGACTTTAACAGGAGCCTGTTCGGCCTGAACTTTGTAAACCATTTTCACCTTTTGACGCAGCGGATTAAAGGGATTGGGAAATCCATGAGACAAAGCAGGGCGATTGGCCAAAAATCCATCTGGCAATGGCTGTGAAACAATCGCCGCCTTTTTAAGCAACCACAATTCCGGATCGATCAAAAGCTCTGCTGGCCGGTCCGGAGAATTCAATCTAAATGACTCTTTTCTTTGTGTTAACTCGAGAGCAAAAGACAGAGAATCTCCGGTATCGGTTAACAGTTCTATATCCAGCGGAACAGTAAAGACCGCTCTCGTATCCTGGGTTTGATTTATCTGCAGAAAAACAGCATATTGATTATTGCTGTACTCATAATCCCAGCTGACTTGCAGTTTAGGAATGCCACTATCATAGATCCATTGATCAAAAAAAAGATCCAAATCCTTACCTGAAACGCCTTCAGCAACCGCCTTGAAATCAGAAATCGTGCTGTTGCCATAGGCATATAGTTGGCCATATCTGTTCATGGTGGAAAAAAACGAATCATCGCCCACTTTTCTTCTCAACATATGCAAAATCCAGGCGCCTTTATGATAAATCGTACCACCCCATCGATAATCAGGATCATAGACAGGAAATTCCCCGCGTCTGTTCACCTCTGTAAAATAGCTATTGGCAAAATAGTCGAGATATTGTTGCTTGTGCTTTTTGCCATATTTCCACTCAGACCACAAGACCTCGCAATATGAAGCAAATCCTTCATTGAGCCAGATTTCTTTCCAGTCGGAAAGAGTGACCCAATTTCCCCACCACTGATGAGCGAGTTCGTGCAAAATAATGCCTGTATACCGACCATCTCCGGTCACCAGATTATCTGAAATCGTCGTCATGGTTTGATGTTCCATAGCTCCTGTTTGTCGCGGTATTTCCACCATCCCATAATGATCAAAGGGATAGGGACCAAACAAATCTTCCATGAAACGCATCATCTCTGGAATGATGGACCAGTCATTTTGAGCCTTTTGCACATCCGGCTTTAGGGCAAAATAATAGAGTGGGATCTGCCGGCCATCAACGCTTTGATACACGTCTTCAAAAAACTCGAAAGGGCCACTACTAAGAGCAATCAGATAGGGAGCGATCGGATAATTCATCTCAAAATGATACTCTTTTAGCCCTTTTTCAGGGTTATCGATCTCTGACCAGTCACCAAAAGAGACTGCGCGCATACTGTCCGGAACACATATCTTGATTTCAGCTGTCGCTTTATCAGTGGGAACATCATGACTGGGCACCCAATAGCGCAAACTGCCCGGATCCTCTTTATCGATCGCCTGACCTATGGTAAACTGGAATCGCTCAGTAAAAAAAATCCGCCAAATCCGGAATTGCCAGGGGAACCGTGATATAGAATACGAATGGTCGTGGAATCTTTTTTCTCCTGCAATTGCGGATAAACAAACTCTTGGTCCTGTTTGAATATGGCGGGTCGATCATTGACCCACACAGAATCAACAGTGAGACCCAGAAGATCCAAAGCAGTAAAAGAGCCTTGAGCCGGTTGAACATTCACAGTCAGTGTGACGTCCCCGACTAATGTCCGGGAATTCTGTTGGATATTCAATTGAATATCATAATGAAGAACATCAAGACCGATAATCGGATCAGATTGAGCATGTAACAGCACAGATCGGGCTATATACAAAAAAACGAATAGGATCTGAACAATTCTCATTCTTGTGGCTCTCGAAAGTACAAAATAACGATGATACCGATTCCGATTACGCCTGTCCACAAGATAAGCACGGTCGGCCTTAAGGGGCGAACAAAAATCAATTCATAAGATATCAACAAAACACCGATAGTAATATAGACAAGGCCCCGTTTTTTATATCCGTCAAGAGATTTGAAAAATTTTTTCATCATTCATTTTCCCGCAATTGCATATGCCTGAACATCTCATAAAGTGCAATACCAAAAGCAACCGAAACATTTAAGGATTGTTTTATACCCATCATAGGAATTTCAATAGCAATATCCGCCTGCTCTACCAGAGGAGTTTGCAGACCTTCGTATTCATTACCGATCAACAGACAGCAGGGAAACCGGTAATCAGCCTCGCGATAATCAACACTTTGATCAGTATGTTCGAGCGCAACGATTTGAACCCCCTCTTTTTTAAGAGATGTAATGGTTTGCAGAGCATTTTTTTCATATTTCCAGGGGACGGCCCGTTCAGCACCAAGACTCGTTTTCCGAATCTCTGTTCGAGGAGGTGTTGCCGTAATTCCACAAAGATATAATTTTTCTAAATTGATTCCATCAGCAGTACGAAACAAAGCTCCAACGTTATGTAAACTGCGAATATCATCCGCAAGTGCAATGATAGGGGATCTTTTCAATGCTTTCAATTCATTTAGCGATAAATGATTGGATTGAATTTCTTCGAATGTCAATTTACGCATCAAAATACTCTCGGTCATGATCGTTTAAACATCTTGTACCAAATTTTTACCAGAAACTTCCAAATCTTGAAAATCACTCCTTTTAATCCGGAATATTCTGTGGGTCTGGACAATTCAATTTTTTTATTTTCATAGCGAACAATTTCATCATCGGTTAGGCCGAGCCGTCCAAGGTTTTCCTGATATTCCAGTTCCAATTCAGAAAGTTTGTTATCCTTGGTATTAATCACATTGGCCTCAACGGTCTCCCATCCTAACTCTTTACAAGCAGCAAGCCTCCGATACCCACAAATCAATTCATAATTTTCATTGATGACAACAGGGTTAATCAAACCGACTTTGGAGATAGACTCCACCAGCGGAGTTAAATTTCCATTATCCATCCGTACCCGGTCACCCATTTTTATTTCCGAGATTTTTAGTTTCATCTTTGACTCCTGAATTATGAGGATAATCCTGCTTTATTTTTTTTGATAAAACGAATAAAGTGAAATGCGTAAACTGCGATCTGACTCCCCTTTAGCGACCTCATGGGGTAGACTCTTGAACAATCCTGCTTTTGCCATTTCTCGATCCCATTGTTCAGCATTCAAGAGACAGGCTCTGTCTCCATCGACACCAAAATATAAAAAAGAGTGTCCCGGTACAGGGTCTAACCGTTGACCTCTTAATACAGTTCCGGGCATAAAACTAGAGCTGTAAAGCCAGCCGTGAGGTTTCAGGATACGCGAGCTTTCTTTAAGCGCAACCCGCAGCTGTTCTTCGGATTGCGCATTATGATAAAGTCCCAGGGCAAGAATGATATCGAAAAATTTATCGGGTATCCACGACAGATTTTCCATTCTTCCCTCTACCACTCGTGTCGCGACACGCTCTCCCATCATTTCAAATAACCGCTTTCTGGTCTCTTTTACCATCGCCTGCGAAAAATCCACAGCCCAGACATCGAATCCCTCACGAGCAAGAAAAACAGTATTTCGGCCTCCGGCACATCCCAAATCTAAAATGCGCACCTCGGATGGAGATTTGAACCGGTGAATGAACTTTTCAAGACGATCATCATGATCTCGATTAGCAAAACGTTTTACAACCTCTTTCTCATTCCAAAATTTCTGTATAGCATCCATTCTTGCCTCAAATTATGTACATGCAATGTATAAAGTTTTCAACAAAAAAATGACCACTTTTTGGACTTTTTGAAAGAAAAGTGTTGTTCTTCCTATTGAGTTTGCCCAGAAAAGGATCCACTAGAAAGGAGACGAGTTGGATGAATGTACTGATAACCTATAGCAGTGGATACGGTACCACGCGCGAAATAGCAGAATCTATCGCAAAAACACTGAGGCAAGAGCAAGAACTTAAAGTCGAAATTAAACCGATCGAACAAGTCGAAGAGGTCAAAAGCTATCAAGCGGTTGTTCTGGGAAGCAGTATAAGGGCAGACAAGCCTTTGGCCAACACTCGAGACTTTATGGCTCTGTACCACCATCAACTGGCTAGCAAAAAATTTGCAATTTTTCTTGTCAGCCTCTCTGCAATGACGCCCGAGGGCAGAGAAAAAGTTAGACGAAACTATTTGTCTCAAATTCTCGATCCATACCCTAATGTTCAACCTTTGAAAATTGGTATACTCGCTGGAAAAATCGACTTTACAAAACTCAACCCCGTAATGCAAAACCTCGTCAGACATATTATACGCAAGTTGAATGTGCCGGTTGATGGTAGCCTCGATGCCAGAAATTGGCAGATGATCGAAACGTGGGGAAAGGAGTTGCGTAAAGAGTTAAAAAAAGTTGAATCTGTAATGGCTTGAAAATTTTCATGGACTTTGCCATAGTTTTTGCTATATTTTACTTTTCACGGGCGTGCTAACTTGAGGGCAAATGACATGAATATTCTCGTAACCTATAGCAGCGGATACGGATCCACACGCGAGGTGTCTGAAACGATTGCGGAGGTCTTGAACTCGGAATCGAATTTTAATGTTCAGGTTCTGTCGGTCGATGACGTAGAGTCGCTTTCTTCCTTTGATGCTGTGATTATTGGCGGCTCTGTTCGAGCAGACAAACCCCTGGCAAATATTCGTGACTTTTTTGCACGTTTTCGGAACGAGCTATTACAGATAAAACTCGCTCTTTTTGTTGTTTGTTTGTCAGCAAACAATGAGGAAGGAAGAGAAAAAGTAAAACGCGACTATGTACAACCCTTGTTGGAAAAATATCCAACAATCAAACCCATTAGCATGGAAGCTTTTGGGGGCAAGATCGATTTCGATCGATTAAATCCAGTCATGAAATCACTTATGAAAAAAGTCCTGGAAAAAACAGGACTCCCCTCCACAGGCAGCATCGATACCAGAGATTGGCCGTTCATTACAAGCTGGGCAAAAGACGTAAAATCTCGGTTAAAAGAAAACTAGGCCTTCCCCTCGTTCGATACGGGAACTTGTGCAAAAGCCTTTGGCAAAATGGCACCCGTTGAATTCTCTAAAAGCAACGACAGAGCAATTTCCATGGCTTGCTGACTATTCTGGGCCGGAATCATTCCACATCGCTGAACAGTCTCGTCGGGCAACGAAGAAAGTAATATAATATTGGCTTTTTCGGCCTTGGTTTTTAATGAAAGAGCAGTATGGCCATTTATTTTATAATTCTGAACCAATTTGGCTGCAATATGTTCAGAGGATCCAGCATCAAAATAAGGCAAAAAAGTTGACGAGCCAATTCCTTCAGAACACTCTGCTGCCATGACAATCACACCGTCTTGCCTGACCGCCTGAAACGCATGATGAATGGATTTGTGCGACTGGATTAAATTGACGTCTGCCGGGAACCCGCCTGCACTGGCCAGGACAATATCGAATTTTTTTCCAATCGGTACATTGTACATTTTCTTGACGTGAGGTATGATTTCATGTTGCGCATCCAGAACAGAGCCGGTCGCGACATGAACGATCTCTCCTTGAGGGCTGAGTGCAATTTGATAGGATAAGGTATTTGGAACCATATCCAGTACCTGTACGAGATCCTGATAGACCGGGTTTGTATGCAGATTTCCCTCTCTGCACTGCTCATGAAATACATGATTTTGCTGATCAATGGTAAATTTGTGATTTAGCCGGATCGTTTCATAACCTGCAATCCCCGGCATTAACATTTTAGGCCCACCACCATATCCGGCAAAATAGTGGTATAGTATCCCGCCAAGGGTAATCACAAGGTCTGCTCTTTGAATAGCTTTATTCAACCATACCGGCGTACCATTGCTGGTTTCTCCGGCATAGTAAAGATGTGTTTCATCCCGGCAGTCATGTTGAAATACCGGCACTCGCTCTAAAACAGTATCCCCTACCAAATCGCGAATCACATCTCTGGGCTGTAAGATATGACTGCCATTGGCAATGATAATTTCGAGCTCAGCAAAGGATAGCATATCGAGTAAACCGGGTAAAATCCGCTCGGCATGACATCTGCGAGTATGATCCGGTATGACAATCAGTATATGCTTGGCTGTCGAAAATCCACCAGCTTTTATCTGTTCTGACAACTTTTGTATGCCTCGCTGGATGATTTCATCGGTCTCTTGCGTAACAGGTGGCAGATTCTGCAAAAGCAGCTGCCACTCTATTGATTCAGGTGGGAAACATTCTATAGTTGTTCTACCATAAGGTAATTTCATGACACCTCTTTGCATCAGGCCAACAGGTTCAATACCTCCTGCCCATGGCCGTCAGCCTTGACTTTATGAAATGCGTGCTCGATTTTTCCGTCTTTTCCTATTATAAATGTTTTTCGAATGATTCCAAAATACTTTTTTCCATACATGCTTTTTTCGCCCCATGCACCATAGGCTTCTGCGACCTCATGATTCTCATCTGACAACAATGGAAAGTTGAGCCCGAGTTTCTCTATAAATTTATGGTGCGATTTTAAACTGTCAGGACTGACCCCAAAGACCACTGTATCTGTTTGATCTATTTGCGGCAGATGATCACGGAAGGAACAGGCTTCTTTTGTACATCCAGAAGTGTTGTCTTTGGGATAAAAATATAAAACAATTCGTTTTTTTCCAATATAATCCGCAAGGGAAACCGTTCCTCCATCGCTGGAGGGTAAAGAAAAATCTGGGGCCTTGTCTCCTGGCTGTAATGAATTGTTTTCAGACATGATAAACTCCTTGTTTGTTCTGATTTATTGATAACTAGTACCGTTCTTAACAGCAAATAAAGTGAGAAAAATTTCAAAATTTTAAATCCATTAAATATCGGGTTCTGCGATAGCAAATGCTTGATATGGTGAGAGAAAATGATTACTTTGAGTTTTGAAACCAAATCGAGAGTGCCAATGCAAGATTTCAAGTATCAATCAGTGATCCCGGCCAGGGTGATGGATGTGTTCAGTTTTCATCATGACCTGAACAATCTGAAAAAAATATCAAAAGGTGTGCAAATTGATGTGTTATCGGTTGAAGGGAATATGAAAAAGGGCACGATTATCACTCTATTGATCAAAAAATGGTTTTTGAAAACAATATGGCAATTGGAAATCATTGATCACCAACCCAATCAATCCTTCAGCGATCTGCAAACAAAGGGCCCATTCAGGTACTGGAAACATACTCATATTTTTCAAAAAGAAGGAGAACAGACGTTGCTGATCGACCGAGTCGAGTATCAACTCGGATTTTTTCCTTTTTTATGGCCTGCTGAAAAGTGGCTAATGAAATGGATATTTATGCATATGTTCAAAAAAAGACATGAATTAACGAGACAAATCTTTCAAAAAAGATCACCCTAATTTTTGAGATAATGCATTTTTTTGGTTAACCTTTTGCCCTGGCTCGTCAACCGCAAAATATATACTCCACTCGACACTGGCATGCCTTGCTCATCTGTAGCATCCCATAGAGCACGGTGCTTTCCTGCCGGCAAATCAGTATCTACCAATGTATGGATCAATTGCCCCCTGACATTAAAAATCTGCAGCAAAACCGAACTTTGTTCCTGAATGGAAAATTCAATTTTGGTGTTGAAATTGAATGGATTTGGGAAATTTTGCTGCAATTGTATCTGGGCCGATTCAGTAACATCAATACTTATAGGACCATGTAATGTTTCTAACCCGCTGACATCCACATCCAGGAGTTTATAAAAATATCTATTACCGGCTTGCACTGTCTGGTCTATAAAAGTATAAGCGTGTCTTGTTTGGGAATTCATCGCACCGGGTATGAGTTGCTTGTTTATCTGCTTATACGCACCCCATTCCTGATCAGATCGAACCAGATAAAAGCCCACATTATTGGTTTCGCTTTGTGTCTGCCAGTTCAGATGGACCGAGCCATCACGTGCAATTGCCTCAAAAGAAGAGAGTTCAATGGCATAGCTTTGGGCTTCCAGATTTTTATTGTCTATTCGCCAGGGAAAGATCCTGCCAACAGGGGTATTGGAGCGATTCTCATAAAAATATGCCCGAATATTATCCAAATATATAGCCAGTGGAGATTCATCGACTCTCTGCCAGCGCAAACGCACCAGAGGACTCCACTCAGGGCCTATGTCATATCCGTTGAAATTTGTACCCCTATCCAGGGATTCAATCGCAAGAGAGGTCAGTTGTTCATTAAAATGAATATCAGCCTGATATCCCCGAGAATCGTCCACCATCCAGACTGCCAGCGAATCTTGACCTAGAGGCTTTATCCGTTCAGAGATTAAATCAGCATGAAAGGATTGCAATGTTCTTACAGGATCAGAATGTTGTCCGCGCACCTGAAGGTCGAGAACAATTTCTCCTCCCATAAACGATTCGTTTCGGGTAACAATAGCACGTACCTGGAGTAATGGATTGTCTGCCAGCAGTAAATCGACCAATCCGAGTTCTTGATGAACGATATGCAACAATGATATTTCACCTGGCGGCTTTGATTCCGGGTCTGCTGTGACTGCCATCAAGGTGGCTCCCTCATCAAAAGATATTGATGTAAATGCTTCGGGTTGGATATTCCAAACCAGTGTTCCGATGGTTTGCCACATATTGCCAATCTGCCAACCCGGCGGCTGTTCGTTATCCGCATTCCATGAAAGAGAGATCTCGTAATGATCTGACATTACGTTAACGCTCGGCATATAGCCAGCATGACCAAATTCTTCAACCGGATTTTCAGGGTCAGGATCCAGACCTTCGTCAAAATAGATATGAGATTGAAAATGGATCAAAGACAGAGGAGCTGTATCGGAGAGTGACCGGGCTTGCAGGGCGACCTTGAACTTGCCATCCACATCTCCCCAGTTTTGGGCAATGATCATTCGTAATTGAACCGAATCTCGCTTTACCGGGACGAGAGAGAATGAAAGAGGTTGAGAATGCATTTCCACCGGGACGGCGTGCTTGTCTTTCCACACCAAAGCCTGACAGGTTTCCTTTTTAAACTCTAGCATGCTTTTATTCAGATCCATGATTTCCCATGGGACGGTAACAAGAGTCTGCCAGCCCTGATCCAATACCATCTTGTTGTCTTTGTCCCATTCCTGCACACTCTTTTTTGACAGATCCGGAACAATCACTAAACGACACGACTCTTTGGAAGGAAGATAATAGGTTTCAAATCGATCATCCAGTGATGGATTCCATTCTGGTTGCGTCGAAACAATAGCATTCAATTCTGGCCCGGCCGCGAAATCACATGAAAGCCCTACCAGAGGGAGGGGGTTATCGTCGGACTTTATTTGAATGGCGGTTTTTAAAAGGCCATTCGTCCACATGTCGTTTCGTGTGATAATCGCACGCAGTTTAATGTCCTGAGCGAGGATAAAAGTCCTGTCCCCAATCAATAAAACAAAGAGAACCAGAATCACAGTGTGGCATTTACACCACACCCATTTATTCCAAGGGCGGATCAAGCACTCCCCTAACATACGAATAATCATATACTTGTAAAAAAGACGGTTCTTTTGAATGATATAGGGTTCAAATGTTATGCCAAAAAGTGGGAAAAGGTAGGATGGAGGATATGCCTTGCTTCAAGGCATATCCCTTACCGGAGTATAGTAAAATCTGTTTTATTCGTAATAATCTTGATGGATTTGTACAAAACGATACCATTCGGGATCATATAGTTCGCCGCGAGCCGTGGAATGCACAAGCTCATAATCTTCCATATCGCGTTTGTCGACAAAGATAAATTCGACACCTCCTTGAATGGAATAATAGAACCACACTTCATAAGCCTTGGCTTCATTGGTCATGGGATTTCGTTGCACCTCATCGGGTTGGCCGTAAACCAGGATAACCCGGCCCCGGTCTGTTTTCCAACCGTCCTTAAAGGTGCCACGAAAGCGCCGATTTGCATACTCGACGCGAGCGAGATAGTCACGCTTGAACTCATTGGCCGGTGTGGTTGGTGTTTGATCCCGCTTTGCCCAAAACTCTTTTAGAAATTTGATTTTGCCTTCACGTTTCAGTGTTTTCCAGGTATCTCTTTCTTCTTTGGTCGAGACATAGCGGGTAAACTCAAATTCCTGATCGAGTTGTTTTTCCGCCATGGCATCGTAGCGATCAGCATCCAGTCCCGGAGATCCCATCGTATTGATTTCTTCGGTTTGCTTGAATCTTGCGCCACCGTCTGCAAAATCAGCTTCCCGGTAGACAAAAAACTTTCGAAAACTGTTATAAGAGGCGTCATTTTCCAAATCGGTAATATTCATCACAATGGTATACATTCCCGAAACCAAAGTCGCCACATTGAGAGCATTCACTTCCACACTCGATTCACCCGGTTTTTCCCGCACTTTCGGTTCTATCTTTTTAACCACTTTGCCGTCGGCATCCATTATTTGGTATTCGACGGTATAATATTTCCCGGAATCCGAGCTTGCATCTGAAAGATGATAGACCTCGGCATAGGAAAATAACATAGGTAACACCAATCCATAAACACCTGACGGATGGGGCATAATATAGTAACCGTTTTTCACAAAAGGGGTCTTTTCACTCGAGCGAGTAATATTAGACGACATTTGAAGATCGCTGATGGAAAGATCGGTTTGAGAAAAAAGTGCAATTTCTATGGGTGCAGTATATTCTCCGGATATGGGAGAATTGGGATCGTTAATATTCACTTTGAGATTATAATTGCCCTCATTCAGAGTAAAATGGTTTTGTGAGAACAACAAGTGTTCTTTTTGAACTTCTGCAAGGCTATCCGCATAATTTACATTTCTCCATTGTTTGGATGCAATAACACTGTCACCTTGCAAAACCTGCGCTGTAGTGATAAAATCGGCTCTCAGCCGCTCGTCTTCCGGGACATAAGTCAATGCGCTGCGGGGAAGTGAGGTATAGAATTCTAAATAGACCAGAGAATCGGATGCTCTGAATCGTGTATAGTCTAGCCGGAACTTTAATTCTGTCTCATCCTCTTTCTCGGCCTCATTGGGTTGAGAAATCCCGTTCTGGGCAGAAATCAATCCAAAGAATAGCAATAATCCGAGTATTAATTTACAATATTTCATAATGACTCTCCAAGATTAGGAGGCGATCAAACTGGACTCTATTTCATCCTTTTCTTTTTCAAATTTTACAGAAACGACCTTTGAAACACCTTCTTCTTCCATTGTCACACCATAGAGCTGGTCGGCAGATCGCATGGTGAGTTTATTGTGAGTAACGACAATAAATTGTGTTTTGTTGCTAAAACTCCTGAGGGCATTTGTAAATCGTTTCACATTCTGGTCATCCAGTGGAGCGTCAACTTCATCAAAGATGCAGAATGGACTGGGTTTCACAAGATATATAGCAAACAGAAGTGAAATAGCTGTCAGAGATTTTTCACCCCCCGACAACAAGGTCAATGCCGAGAGTCTTTTTCCGCCGGGCGTCGCATAGATATCAATGTCCGCTTCCAAAGGATCATTTCCTTCTCGCAGCACGAGACTGGCTCGGCCACCTTCGAAAAAGTTTTTGAATACCTGGGTAAAGTTTTTTTGAATCTCTTCAAAAGTCTCTAAAAACCGTTCGCGAGCGGTTTTGTTGATAAGATCGATGGTTTCTGTCAGGTTTTGTTGAGACTTTATTAAATCATCTTTTTGTTTTTGTAAAAATAAAAGCCGTTCGTTTTCTTGTTCGAATTCCTTGAGTGCCAAAAGATTTACCGGTCCATAACCCTTTATCTTTTCTCGTAGGGCTTCGACAGTTTCTCGGGCGGATTGAGGCTCAAATTCAGGATCAGTCTCCTGTCGGGTCAATTCAAACTCGTATTCTTCCTTCATTCTATTGCGCAGATTCGTCAGAGACATGCGTAACTCTGAAACACGGAGCTGATGATTATGGATCACCTCAGACAATTCCTCGGTTTTCGATCGGATGGCACGAATCTGTTTTTCCTTTTCAGCGATATCTGTATTGGCTTGGTATTGCTGTTCCTCCAATTCTTCCAGGCGTTTATGTAAAACCTGCATTTTCTCATAGAGCTCTTGAATGCGTTCGGAATATTCTTGATTTACCTGAGACAAATCAGTGATTTCTTGTTTGGCTCTATCTGTTTCATCGGCTCGGGTATCAATCAATGCTTCTGTTTCGCGGATCTGCCGGGAGATCGATTCTCTTTCGCGTTGTGTCGCCTCAAAATTACTCTGCACGCGGGCCAGTTCGACACTGACAGCTTGTACATCAGCTCCAAATGAATTGACCTGTTTTTCGAGCTCTTTGACTTTTTCCCCTTTTTCAGTAGCCTCGTGGGTCAACTTTTGTCTTTTTGCCTGCAAATCCTCGGTACCAAAACTTTGTTGCTCAAGATTCCGGCCCAACTCACTGATGGCCTGTAGCAGTCTTTGTCTTTCCTGATCTCGTTTTTCCCGCGTTTCATCCAGGCTTTGTTGTTCGTAATTCAGACGCCCTAACTCAATGCGTTTGTTTGCCAAAGATTCTTCTGCTTGTTGGATTTGTTTTTCACTGTTTTCTGCATCTATTTTAAACGCATGCGCATCTTCCTGTAATTCGCTCATCGTACGGGAACGTTTTTCTATCCCCTCACGAATCTGCAAGATTTCTTGCTCTAGTTTTTCAAGTTGTTCTTGCCGGCCAATAAACTCTGCCTGATTTTTGCTCTGTCCTCCGCCTCGAACCAGTCCCCAGTGACTCATGACTTCCCCGCCCAGGGTGACCAGGTTGATGGGGTGATTATCAAAATCATCGAATAATCTCTGAGCCGTTTGCAGGTCCTGCACCACCAAGAAAGAACCCAGAATGGCATCCACGGCAGGTTTGTATCGATTTTCTGCAGAGACCAACTCGTTTGCCCACCCGACAATTCCCAGGTCGTCAATATCTTTATGTCGATAAAGATTTGGCTTTATGTTTTTTACCGGCAAAAAAGAGACAACCCCTTTTTTGTCCTGTTTCAGTAGATCAATGCCTTGTAAGGCATGTTCGACATCGTTTACCAACAGAAAGGTAGCCGCTTCACTCAGAGCAGCACTAATTGCTGATCTGTGTTCGGGTTCCATACGCAAAGCATTTGCAAAAGGGCCAAAGTTTTCAAACCCTTGTTCATTTTTTGTTGCCAAATAGCGTACACCTGCCGGATAATCCTCAAAAGTGTCAATCAGTCGCCTGACCATGGCCGCTTGATTTTCAAGCACCTCGATACGATTTTTATCCTGCAGTTCGGTTTTTTGCAATCCCTCAAAAGATCGTCGGGCTTGTTCTTCCTGCTCGCGCATTTTTTTCAATTTGAACTTTTGTTGTTCTACTGTCTGCGCGATCTTTTCCTCGTCTGCTTTTGCTTGGTGCAGCTGGCCAACCAGTTCTCTGTATCGGTTTTGGCTCTCATCATTCTCGGTTTCGAGTTGTTTGAGCCGATTACTCAGATTCTCTTCATTCGCTTTCATGCGTTCACCTTCATTCTGTTTACGACTGATAATCTCAGTAATCGACAGAATCTCCACCTCGGCTTCACGCACGCGATTACGATATTGGTCATATTCGGCACGAAGCGCCTGATACTTTTGGTTGGCGTCTTTATATTCAGATTGTTTCTTGGCTAAAATCTCTTCGGCTTTATTATTTTCCTGACTGATGGTTGTCAATTGAGTTTGCAGTTCGTCCAACCGCTGGATAAAATTCTTTCTCTCCACTGCATAACGGCCGAGATTTTCCTCGAGTGACCTTAAGCGCTCTTTATTAACGAGAATTCTCTCATCAAATTTTTGCGATTCACGTTCCAACTCGTTATACACGCGTTGTTCTTCAGAAAGTTTCTTTTCCAGGGATAACAAGCGTGTTCTGGAAGATTCATAATCTGCATCAAGGGAAGCCAACCGGGTCGAAAATCCTTCCCGTTCATCCTGAATGATCGACAATTTGGTTTCGAGGGGTTCCAGCTCATCCAGAAGCGTCGTATAATCGTGCAGGGCAAGAGAGATTTCTGCATCTTTGAGTTCTTTACTCATTTCCTGATATTTCTCGGCTCTCGAGACCTGACGTCGAAGCGAACGAACTGATTTCTCAACTTCAGACATGATATCTTCGATGCGCAGCAAGTCTTTTTCCGTTGCTTCCAATTTTCTAAAGGTCGCCCTGCGGCGCAACTTGTATTTCGTAATGCCGGCAGCTTCTTCGAAAATCCGGCGTCGCTCATCATCTTTGCCATTTAATATTTTTTCTACCTGTGCCAGTTCTATAACGGAATAGGTGCCCGGTCCCACACCTGTATCCATGAATAAATCCAGAATATCCTTTAATCTGCAGGTATTGCCATTGATGGCATACTGGCTTTCTCCGGACCGAAAAAGTCGACGCGTGATCAACACTTCCGAGTATTCAACAGGCAAAATATTCTGATCATTAAAGATCTTTAATGAAACCTCAGACATACCCACCGGTTTGGCGCTCGCCGAACCATTAAATATCACATTTTCCATACGTTCACTTCTGAGAGCTCCGCTGCGCTGTTCTCCCATAACCCAACGAATGGCATCAACTACATTACTTTTTCCACAACCGTTAGGGCCCACAATGGATGTGATGCCATCATGAAATTGAATATTTGCTTTTTTGGCAAATGATTTAAACCCAATTATATTCAGTTCCGCTAATCGCACATTAATCGCTTTCATCAAAATTGTTCAAGAATTGACCATAGCCTATTAAAGTACAATCTATGACTGTAAAATTCAAGACTATTTTCTCTAGTCGTGTCAGCGCATCGAGTAAAAAACCTCTACAAAATAAGAAAGATATCCGGTGGCATAGAGCTGAGGTTGTATGAGCACAAACAAGAAACCGGAAACAAGACCCAGTAAAAGGATACTCAGCAAAATCAATCTCCAGGCTGAAAATTGCAATAAAACCAATAACCCACGAAAACTGCGTATGATAAACCAAACCAAAATCAGAACGATATAAATCAACATGGGCATATGAAATCCCGGACGATCCAGTGCCCGATAGATGACCAGAGCCAGGGGAAGTAGGAAATAAAAATTCACAGGCACCCAAAGAAAAAGGGTTAAAATTTGGGATACGCGAATGAACCTGCTTTGAAACAAGGTCAAAACCTTGATAAACAAGACTTGTAATGCAATAAACACCAAAAAGCTCAAGAGAATGATGCCCATCAATGCAAATGGATGCCAGATAATCCATATCACTTTATATTTAAATGCTTGACTGGGAAATAACCAGGTGAGAAAATAGTCAAACAACCAGTTGGCATGAAGATAATGTATAATACTTGCAACGATGATCGTCAATGTTGCCAGAGAGGAAAAACCTGCAAAGATAGTGAGATATTTATTCACCTGACGATTCTCAGTCAAATCTGTATAAAACCCGTGACTAAAAATGAACATACGCTGCAAATATTGAGAAAATCGACGGTCTGTTTTTATCATAAACAGCAGTATGACAATGATAACCAAAGCAGTCAACAAGAACACCAGCGTAGGAGGATTCATTTCGTGATCCTGCAAAACTCTGGGCATAGGCCGTTGCGTAAACCAGGACTTCAATACCTGATAAGCCGGTCGCTGATTCGATTGAACATCCAGTACTCCGGCGCGAAAAACATTGGTATTCGGGCGAGGACCCCAGAGTAAAAAGGGAGTGTCTCCTCTGTAATCTCTCAAAGGAGCGAACAAAAGACCGGGTTCCTGTGAAAGATCCCTGTGCTGCAACGAGTCCTGCAATCTCATGGCCTGCAATTCTTCCCGTTCAATATCATTCAATCCATCGGCAGGAAGCGGAATCTGTATTCGAGATAAAACCTGGTCATTGCCGGTCATGTCAGATGAACTGGAAATGATAAAATCAACGGGTGAAGCAATTGAATCGGTCTTAAAAAAAGGATCAACCCAATAGAGCGGCAAATCATCGAGTTTATTGTAATTATTCTTTATATAGTTGACAAATTCAATACTCTCAGAATCTACAAAATAGCCAGAACCCAATCCCCAGGCTTTCACTGCAGGATATTCCCGGTAAACATCGATCATATCGGTGATAGCCCGGACAGCCAGCTTGCGAAAGTTGGCTTTGTTCAAAATATCATTAGGCACATATCTTATGGGAAGTTCAATCAACAACATGATCCCCTCTCTACTGCAAATCGAAACAAGGCTATCAGGTGGCGGATCTCCAAGCACTCGTATCGCATTGCAGCCGAGATCTTTGATCATCTTGACATCATTTTCGAGAAGAGTATAAAATGAATCCGGATCGAGTGACCTCAATGTCAGGTCTTCAGTCCACTCGACCATTTTGAGGGGTTGGTCCTGCCCGGATAAGGAGCGCCAATCACCGGCTCTCCAAGAAGCATGAGGAGAAAAATCGACGGATGCAGAGACCTCTCTCCCATCTGTCTCAAAAATACGCAGAAACAATCGATACTGCTGCGGATTAAAAGGGGTCCAGGGTAAAAGGGTGATTCCAGGAGAAAAATTTTGTAAAGAATCCTCCGCAGCGAGCCGACGTTTACTTTCTTGCCATATTACATTAGTGTCGGTCAGATCTCTTATTTCCACAGAAAAAGCAGCAGGGGTATTGGGAAATACAAATGAGAGATTCTCGAGCTGGTTATCCGATATATCCAATTCGATGTCTTTGGCAAGCGATTCCGAGTAGGCACGCAGCCAGACGGGTCTATAAATTCCTCCTTTTCGCGGAGGGAGTCCCTTGTATCGCGTACGCACGGGAAGAGATTCTGTCGTCTGTAACCGCGTATCACACTCTATGATCAACTCATTATTAGTTCCAAAACGCAGATAATCAGCATTAACAATAAAGCTCACCGGCATGGAAGGCCCATTTCGGCTGCCGATAAATTTATCATTGACATAGACAGAAAACGTCCCGTCTATACCTTGCAAGTAAAGATCATAGGACTGAGCCTGAAAGGTGGAATCCAGATCGAAAAAGTGACGATAGATCCATTTGCCTTCAACATTCAAGTATTGCGGCACGCTGATTGGGTGCCATTTTTCCGAGTCGATATCGCGTATAGACCACTCGCCGGAAAGGTCTTCAAGTGCGATTGTGTCCCGCACCTTATCGATCACAAGTGACTCAGCCCAGGCATGGCCTTGTAACAGGAGGAGGGTAAAGAATAATATCCACAGTTTGTGTTTCACTCTTGTTCTCATTTAATTCAACGCCAGCGTTTCGTATTTCAGCAATATAAGAGTTTTAGACTAGGTTGTCAACAATGTTGAAATTGTACTTGCAAACATTTCATAATTCTATATATTCATGTAGCTTCATTTATCCGCTCACTCGAAAATCAGAGTCAGCTATTCCTGTAAGACAATTTTTTTTGAATAAATATTGGCCAGAGGAGTTCAATTCACACAGAAAGGAATATGGGTTCATGAAACGCTATCTTTTTATTCTCATACTATTCTTCCTGCTAAAAGAAATATCAGCTGCACAAAACTCGCCTGTTCACGTGCCTCTGGTCGACAATGCGCCAAAACTGGATGGTAACCTGGATGATATCGGTTGGCAAAAAGCAGCGAAAATCACAACATTTAAACAACGTGAACCCAGAGAAGGAGAACCTATTAGCGAAAAAACCGCTGTCTATATCTGTAGAACGGCTACAGCTCTATATTTTGGCTTTCGCTGCAGTGAACAGGACCCGGCGAAAATTACAGCCAAAGAGCTCGCCAGAGATGTGAGTTTGGGGCATGATGACCGCGTGCAAATAATTTTAGATACATTTAAAAATCAAAAATCAGCCTATTGGTTTCAGATTGGTCCCCGAGGATCGATCGGAGACGCTCTCGTGAGTGAAAATGGGGCAACCTTTAATAAGGACTGGGATGGCCTTTGGGATGGACGCGCAAAAATCCACGAAACAGGCTGGGACGCTGAAGTCGAAATACCCTTTAACACGCTGAGTTTTAATGCCTCACTGGATCGATGGGGCTTGAAACTCATACGCCATATACGCCGCAAAAATGAACAAGGCTATTGGCCTGTCGCAAACCTGAACACATACAAATTTCAGGTTTCAGATGCAGGAACCATCAGCGGTATGGCTGCAGTGAGCCAGGGTCTGGGTCTGGATATAAGACCCTATGGTCTTGGAGGGATGGATCGCTCCCCTGCACAGTCAAATGATTGGATCCGGGATGCCGGGATAGATGTCTTTTACCAAGTCACGTCCAATTTGAAAAGCGCGATTACGATCAATACTGACTTTGCTCAAACTGAAGTAGACAATAGACAGATCAATCTCACCCGCTTTCCGTTGCACTATCCGGAAAAACGGGACTTTTTTCTGGATGGGGCAAACTATTTCAATTTTGGAATTTCAGCAGAACGCGACAATCCCTATTCCAAACGACTGATTCCCTTTTTCTCCCGGCGTATCGGACTGGATATCAATGGTAATCCCCTCCCTATCCAGGGAGGTGCAAAGCTTACGGGACAATCCGGTCGCTATCATATCGGGCTTTTGCATATATCTGATGAAAGAACCGAAAATCGACGGCAATTTTCGGTTGCCCGAGTCAGTCGCGATTTGGGCCGACAGTCTTCTGTTGGCATGATCTGGACGAGGGGCAATGCCACCGGTCCCGATGAAAACACCCTGTTCGGAATGGATTTCAAACTGGCCACCTCTTCATTCAAAGGCAATAAAAACCTTAGCCTTCTGATGTTTGGATTACACTCTATAACAGAAAATATTTTGTCTGAAAATAATGCCTTCGGATGTGAGATCGTATATCCCAACGACATGAGCTTTCGTCTGGGATTTCATCAGATTGATGAACATTTTGTATCCGGACTCGGATTCGTGCCCCGTCGAGGTATCCGCGAAACCTATTTTACCTATTCGCTGGGACCCCGGCTACAATCACATCCCTATGGTCTATTGCAAATCCTGTTCGAAACCAATATGAACTATATTACTGACATGGATAATCAATTATTGACCAGAATTCTCGAGTTTACACCCCTAAAGTTGAGATTTCTGAGCGATGATCAACTATCCTTTAACATGAGCGCTGAATACGAAAGGTTGATTAAAGATTTCAACATTCTAAAAGATGAATATATCATCCCACAAAATATCTATACATTTAATAATTACTGGTTCGATTTGACCAGCGCCCAACATCGCAATATTTGGGCAAGTACGATTTACAGATGGGGCGATTTTTATAATGGACAGAGAAGGGACTGGAACATTGCATTGGGTTACAAGATCGCTGTACCCTTTTTTCTGGGACTGGAATGGGAACAAAGCGATCTCGAGTTTCCTGGCAACGATTATACCGTTCAGGTATATCGGTTAAATGGCAACGTCCTTTTTAGTCCGAGAATCACCCTGGATAATTTTATACAATATGACAATATAAGCGAAAATATCGGTTGGCAATCGAGATTCAGATGGATACTCAAACCCGGAAATGAGATTTTTCTGGTATGGAATTCAATATTTAGTGATCCTTTGGAAAGATTTGTGACAGAGAATAGTTCATCGCGTTTAAAATTCGTTTATAATTACAGATTCTAAGCGCTCTTGAGAAGCCCCTGTTTTGGCACAATGTTTGTTACCACTATTGCGAAAAGTTGCCATCAAGGCTAAAACCTGATAATTGATTACAATAGTGTGCTAGATTACAAATGCGAAACCTTATTTTTGTTCTGTTGCTGGCCGGTCCAGTATTTTCACAGCCCGATCATGCAAGGCTTTTAACCCAGCATGATTTATCTGATTCAGGTGATAATCATTTTCTGCATGTAGAAAATCGCAGGGGCCAATTTCTCCCGGAAATGGGATGGAAGGCTGTCGATGAGAATAGCCAGCTTTTTATTCAGTGTAAAGACACTTTGCCGAAAGAAGGGTCATTACTCATCGATGTGACCCATTTTAATCCGGTTGAACAAAATTTGCACGAAATAAAACATCACATTATTAATCTGTATTCGCGCGTCTATACCAACAACAAGGATATTTTTAACACGATAGGTTCCTGGTGCAACATCAGAACCGGATCCTGGTATTCAGACGGACCCGGGAAGGCGGGTTTTAAGCTGCTCGCTGCACCTGAGGGTATAGATACCCGGTCAGAAGCACGCTGTATACAATCCGCCACATGGGACCTCGATGAAACATATACCTTTCGGATCACATGGACAACCAGCACGATATATTGTTTTCTGGATGACAAATTCATAACCAGCCTGCCCTTTGCCAACCAGGCAGAACCCTTTCGTTATATTCTTATCGGAAAAGACAATTTGATATGGGGCTATTCAGCTCAACCCGGGCCGATCTATAAAAATTTACGGCTCTATATTCCGGGCGATCCGATTCCAGCATTCGATGAAACTCCACCACAACTTTTATCGGTGCAAGCGTTGTCAAACACCCAGATAAAGCTCGAATTTGACGAACCCCTCGACAGAGTATCGGCCGTCAATCTCGCGCATTACAGATTGGAACCGCAAAAGGGAATCGTTTCTGCTGTCTATTCAGACAAAGAAAAAGCGGTCACACTGGTCACCGAGCCTCTCGAAGAACATGTGGCATATGAATTGTTTGTCCAAAATATTATAGATGCGAGTCCGCAAGCAAACACCCTTGCTCAATCATCATTAGCGTTTGAATATAGTAACCAATTGATCATCACAAACCTTACCCCCGGTCATTATAAAGTGTCCCATATAGCCATTGGTGATTCTGTATATATCGATCGCGATTTTCGTTTGGTCTCCTGGCCGAATGATGATACCTATCATTGGATCAGAACTGCCAATGATGACAAATATTCTACAGATCCATCTTTTCTTACTTTTATGAGCAACAAGGCCATACAAATCAAAATCGCGATAGATTCTGACAATCTCACATTTCCCGGGTGGATAGAAAACGAGCAGTGGCAAAAAACAGATCAAACTGTAAAGACAGAGGATACTCTATATGAACTCTGGGAAAAGAAATACAGTCCCGGTCAAATAGTATTGGGAGGAAATGAAGGAGATCGCACTTCGAGCATGTATCTGGTCATGATCAGAGAATATCCGACAACGGGTATAGACACCGTTCCACCGGCAGCACCTGTCAGAGTGCGCATAGACAGAAAATGACCGAAGCTAGAGCCGGACGGGATTTTCGAATCGATTTATCCATGCTTCCAATTGCTCGCTCTGCCACGATCCATATTTTGCCATTTTTTTTCTGATCTTTGACAATGGTTTTTCAACCCAAAGCTTTTCAGGATCCTTGCTATAAAAAAGATCGGCATAGCAAATCAGCTCTTCCTCCAATGTCTGAGGGATCATATCTCTATGAGGCAAAGGCAAATGACGACTTGCAATTTCTGATTTGCGGATGCCCACTCCGATATGGCGTTCGCAGATCAATGCATGTTCATAAAGGCCCTCTTGTTCGAGTAGCCTTTTCCCCTCAATACCGTGCAACAGGTATTCTTTATCCCCATGACAGTCAATTTCCGGAGCATAGACCTGTGTAATACCGATATCATGCAACATACCCGCCTCTTCGATAAACCGGCGTCGGGCAGCTGTTAACTCGAGAGCTTTGGCAATGGCAAGAGCCTTTTGTGTGACCAGTACAGCATGAGGTATGTATATTTTGTATAATTTTGAATCAACAGGAATATATTTTTGAATAATGGCAAAGTAATCGATCATTTAGAGCCTGCACAAGATTGTTTACATGCGAAAAGCTTGAAATTCTTCATAAAGTCGTTTGATCGCGGGGACATACTCTTGTGTTTCTCTTGAGAGAATTCCTCCCTCTTTACCACTTGTCAACCACTTTGCTGCGCGCTTTTCTCCGCCACTATATGCAGCCAGGCCCCCTTCAATATCATAGTGATCGATCAGCGTGGAAAGATAACGACATCCAATGGTAATGTTATAAACCGGATTAAACAAGACCTCTTCAGGACTCGTCCAGGTGATATCTTCATAAAAGGAGATAAACACACCGGTCGCGGGCATAATTTGCATCAGACCGAGGGCTCCTGTTTTGGAAGATGTTTCAGGATCCCAGCTTCCACCGGTCTCATGCGTAATCGTGGCGCATATTAAATCTGTATTTAAATTCGAATATTTTTGACTCATTTTAAATATCGTCTCTGCAATTTCATATTTTTCTTCGTGTGGGAGAGTGGCATTATATTCATTGAGAATAGCGATAATCTTTTGAATTTCATATTGCCGTACACTATCCACATTAATCGAAGAACGCATATCAAAAATGATTTGCTCCAATTCGGCAAGACGGCCGGCATAATGACGCTCGTAAGCAATTTTCAAGATAAAAGCGACAATTGACACCATTAAAATAAAAGAAAGTGACAACACAAGATATTGATAAAAAGATGATACGCCTTTTTTCATACAATATTCTCCCAAAGTGATGCTAAATGTAATAAAATCTTGGTAACAAGTCAACTATGTAATATTCAAGAGTCGATACAATTACGATAAAAGCATAGCCCGTAAAAGCGTTGCAAATGACCGAGTTTTTAAATATCTTTGACATTCAATTTAACCGGATTAACAATGATCCTCCTTATTTTATGTCTATTGTCATATATCGCTTTGCATGCGTTTTTATCCGGCGGTATCTGCTCTGCCTGTAATGAATTGAATATAAAAGAAACCTTGTTTCCACATGTGACAATTGTCTTGGCCGTAAAAAATGAGCAGCAACAACTACCAACCTGTTTGGATGCCCTTTTGAGACAAAATTATCCATCTGAAAAGTATGGTATATTGGTTGTCGACGACCATTCAACAGACAAAACAAGAGAGATATTGAGTCGATATAGCCGGACGCATCAACAAATATCCTGGTATGGAGAACATGACAATCAGTTCATCAGCAGCAAAAAAGCAGCCTTGAAAAAAGCAATTTCTCTTGCTCAGGGCCATCTTGTATTGTTGACTGACGCGGATTGTCTTCCCACACCTGACTGGTGTCTCTCTATGGTTGCATGTTTTGACCCGAAAACAGCACTAGTGGCCGGTTTTTCGCCACAACGAGCTCCAGAAAAACCATTTCTGGATCGATTTTTATATGTCGATGCGGTTTCTGCAGCATTTGTATCTGCAAGCTCTATGGCCCGGCAAAAAGGTATCACCGCGACCGGACGCAATCTGGCCTTTAACCGCCAATTGTTTAACCAGGCCGGAGGCTATGATGCTTTACCTGACACATTATCCGGCGATGATGATTTTGTGGTGCAACAATTAACCGGTTTTAAAGGCTATAAAAGTCTTTACAATACCTCGGGGCAAGCTGTATTGCCCTCCTTGGGGCCTCAATCCTGGCTGGCTTTGTTACGTCAAAAATCAAGACATCTCTCGAGCGGCATCCGCTACCCACTCTATGTGCAGATTCTGTATGGTTTTGGGCATGGAATTCATTTTTTGCCTTTTTTCATGATATTTTGGACACCTGCTCTTGCATTATTCTTTTGGGTTGCGGTAACGATAATTGATGGTGTTGTGTATAAACGATTCGCGGCACGAATGAAACATAAAGTGCCATGGCAAAATATTTTTCTCTGGCATATTATTTATCCCTGGCTTTATACCCTGTCGTTTATTCATTCATTTTTGAGTCAACGCCCATGGAAGAATTAATGATTAAAAATCCAAACCATATGCTTTGGCAAAGATATGCGGATTATGGTGAAAAGAGAGGGGATTTGGTCGTTGATCAAATATCCCGCTTTATCAATATCTCAAAATGTCGTATATTAGACCTTGGATGTGGCAAAGGAGGAATCTCTACAGCTTTTATAAGAGAGGGAGCCGATATTGTCAGTGCCGACATATCGCCTTTGACGTGGTGTAACGACAAAAACATTAGAAAAAAGAATCACCACGGTTGCGTCCAAACCCGGGCAGAAGCATCGAGTTTTAAAGCCGATTCGTTTGATGTTGTTTTGTTAAACGATGTTCTGGAACATCTTTTGTATCCAGAGGCTGCATTAGCAAACATCACTTTGATATTAAGACCTCGAGGAAAATTATGGATTTCTACGCCTAATCGCTGGTCCCTCGCCAATTTGATGTGTGATCCGCATTACAGTCTTCCGGTACTCGCTGCGTTACCCAGGCATATGGTCAAAAAAGTTGTGGTTAACTGGCTAAAGTGGCACTCTGCTGAGAAAAAAGATCACCCGGAATTATGGTCATTCGACAGACTGGTGAATACATTATACCGGTCGAATTACTCGATCACATTTGTGAATAAAAATGTCGCACGATATGCCTTTGAAAACCCTGAATCCGTATGGAGCCGACGATTTCATCTCACTCTTGCTCATATGGTCACACACGGATCATTGAATCGAATCGTGATAGAGTGTATTAGAGATGATCACCATTGGTTAAACCGCTGGATTCAGCCGACCTGGTACCTTATCGCCACTGCCCCTGAAAAGCAATAGGAATGATATGAATAAAATCGCCACAATTTTCCACCCACTGCGGATAAACAAATCGACCCTACTGTTATTCAAGTTCATAATAGCTGCTGCAGTTTTGTTGGTTTTATTACACAAGATCAGTTTGTCTGCAATCACAGAGGCTTTTGGGACAGCATCTGGCCTTCCCATTATGGCGAGTCTTGGTTTGTTGTCTGTAAATCTCGTTCTTCAATTTTCCAAATGGAGCCTTTTGGCCCAAAAAATCTATTCTTTTCCTCCTAAAATCATCCTGGAATCACTGCTTGCAGGATTCACGTTGGGATTGATTACCCCGGGCCGGCTTGGTGAATACGGCAGGTCCTTCTTTCTGGATACAGAGCGGTGGCAACGCTGGGTTGGCTTGATCATGATCGATAAATTTTTTTCACTCTTGATTCTCAGCCTGTTTGGTTACCTTGCAGTTTTGTATTTTTTTTACCATCAGTTCAGTCCTGTTTTAATAGGTTTGTTTTTTTTGTTCATTGCTGCAATTTTTTCTTTTATTCTGATTATTGTCTGGGTGCCCGATATGGGTGTCAGGCTTGCTAAAAAAGTTAGAATTATAAATCGTTGGCCACGCATAAAAGAGTTATTAACGGGCATCGAATCTCTCGACAGATCCAACCTGCAACGCCTTTTGTTATTATCAACTTTACACGTAACAACCTATCTGACACAGATGGCACTTCTCATCAAGGCATTTGTGCCGCTGGCGTTTTTAAAAGGATGGGTCGCATCTGCAGCAATCATGTTCACAAAGTCATTTCTACCGATCGCATTAGGAGACCTGGGAATACGCGAAAGTGCTTCTGTTTATTTTTTCTCAAAATTCAACATCGACCCTGCTATGGCATTCAATGCATCGCTGCTGCTTTTTTGCATAAATATTCTATTGCCCAGTCTGTTCGGACTGTTGGTCATTCTTAAAAAACATAATGGCAACCACGGCAAGGATCACTTGAGATAATGACTATTTTCCTTTGGCTTGCCGCCATAGTTTATATATTGATTATCATTCTATTGGTGACAGGTATAAATCGCAACAGACAAATGCCTATAAAATTCGAGCAGGAATCTGTCACGATTATCGTACCGGCCCGTAATGAAGAATCTTCATTACACGAATGTCTGAACGCTCTTGTGGATCAGCATTTCCCAGAGAAAAAAATTCAGATACTTGTGGTTGATGATTTTTCATCCGATCAAACATGGACTATAGCGAAAGATTATTCCAAGCGCTATAGACATATCACTGTCATTCAGAGAAAAAAGGATACATCCGGCCTGACACCCAAAAAATCAGCCATCGCACAGGGCATTGCAGCCAGTGAGAATAAAATCATCATGAATACTGACGCTGATTGCCAGCCGCATCCGGATTGGATAAAATCGATCAATAAATATTTCCAGGAAAATGTAGGGGCGGTTTCTTCCTGGCTTGTCGTTCAGGCGGATCATCGATTTTTATCCCTCGTCGAATCTATAGATTCCTTTAGTTATGTCCTCATCGGGGCCGCAGCCATAGGCTGGGGAAAACCTTTGTTGGCGAATGGTGCAAATTTTAGCTACCGTAAAATTTTGTTTAATCGTATCAATGGGTTCGAGGGCATTGGAAAATTTGGTTCTGGGGATGATGATTTATTGTTGCAAAAGATGGTGAACGATACGGAATATAAAATCTGTTTTGCCCTCGATCCTGAGGCGGCGGTTCAAACCCGTCCCTGTCGAACAATAAAACAGTTTATAAAACAACGTACCAGATGGGCATCAAAAACCTCTGCATATTCCAACACCCTTGGCTGGCTATTGATACCCATCATCGGTTATCTTTTGTTATTGATATTTTCCCCCTTGATACTCGTTGCCTGGCCGCAATGGAGTCTCCCTTTGATGGTCTTTTGGATCACAAAATTCACTGCTGATTTTTTCGTGCATGCTCATTTTCGGACCCGGCTGGGGCTGAAAACACCTGTGCTAAGCTTTATGCTGGCTGAAATTCTTCAGATCGTTTATCTTCCCATCATCGGACTCTGGGGGATAAGAGGCCGGTTTGAGTGGAAAGGTCGCGCCTATATCAAAGGACAATTAAAGCAGGAATTAACAAAAAAATAATTTGAATAAGCTATGGATATTGAATATATTACTCGATTAGAAAAATGAGACTTGAGTGAATGAGCCGATTTGCAGTAAACATATTTTTTGTCATAATCCTTTTATTGTTACCCGCTTTTAGCCAATCCACCAATGTACCTCTTGATTACTGGGGATATGAAATCCTGGAGCGCTGGTCAACCAAGGGAATCATTCAATCGTTTGATCTCTTTACCAGGCCCATGTCCCGTAAGACTTTAACAAATTTGCTCGTGGAAATTGAATCAAAACACAAAAAAAACCCTGACCTCCTCTCCGGTACTGAACAACAATTACTCAGACAGCTCTTATTCGACTTTAACCTGGGAAAAGAGCGTCATCTCTATACCATCAAAGAGCCCCATGGCACCTTACATGTTGACCTCTACGGTGAAAGCACTATCGGGCTACAAAGAGGTTCCACTTTGCAATCGGATTCTCTGCGTTCACGCTGGACCCTGGGTGGCATCGTACGCGGCCAACTGGGGAACGCTGTTGGCTTTTATCTCGATGCGAGTAACACGATGATCAGAGGAGATGATGAAATTCAGGATAGTGATGAGCAGTTTGATCCTTCCCAGGGAGCGCCCGTCGTGATCTCGGGTAAGAATATTTATAATGATAGAGCTATCGCTTATTTTGTCGCTGAAAAACCATGGTTCCATTTTCAGATCGGACAAGACGAATTTTCATGGGGCCCTAATCTTCATCACGGACTCGCTCTCAATGTGCAAACACAACCGACTGGAATGATCGGTTTTTCCATACCCTTTAGCCGATTCAAATTCTCGTATCTGCATGCGTTCTTGAAAAGCGGATTTCAAAGTAAATATCTCGCAGCCCATCGGCTCGATCTCAAAATATTGAAAAACTTGTTTATTGCCGGTACAGAAACAGTCATTTATGGTAACAGAGATGTAGAATTGGCTTATTTGAATCCCCTGATGCCTTTTCATATTGCAGAGCACCATCTGGGAGATCGAGATAACAACAACCTTAGTTTCGATGTTATTTACTATCCTGTCAAAAATTTTAAATTATGGCTAGAATATTTCATCGATGATATGACCACGACAAGGAGCCTGACAAATTATTTTGGCAACAAATTTGCCTTTCAAACCGGCTTGCAGTGGGTTAATCCTGCCGGAATTCCAAACAGCCAGATTGATCTGGAATGGGTTCATATTGAGCCTTATGTTTATACTCACTGGGATTCTGTTAATATCTATACCCACTATAACCACATCATCGGATCGCAGCTGGGACCGAATTCAGAATCTGTCATGATTTCCTGGGATCAATGGGTGGGAAGAGATTTAAAGATAAGCGTGTTCTTTCGTCATATCCGTAAAGGAGAGGGGAATGCCGATACCATCTCGAGACCCGTTACAGGAGAATCCAAAAGCTTTTTGCAAGGCATCGTTGAAAAGCGTTCCAGCATTGGACTAGTGATCAGAGAACAAATTCGCCGGGACGTCTTTGTAGGATTGGAATATTTTTATGCCGATATAGAGAATTTTAATCATACACCAGGCAGACACTCTTTTTCACACAACAGCCGATTTACCGTCCAATTTAATTATTAAGGATATCTTTTGTTTTTTATTATTTTACTTGTCTTGAGCGCCTCTTATGCGATTGCGCTTTTGATCATCACGTATGGTTATACCCGATTACCCAATCCATCTAATCAGACTCTATTAACGGTGAGTATTGTTGTTGCGATTCGCAACGAAGAAGAAAATTTACCAAATCTTTTGTATTCACTGGCTCAGCTGGATTATCCGGCTGACCATTGGGAGGCAATTCTTGTTGATGATGGTTCATCTGATCGCTCACGATGCATCATAGAACAATTCATCCGCGAGAACACGCATCTTTCTTTCAGATTGCTGAAAAGTCAGGGACGCGACTTTGTTGCATCTCCCAAAAAGCATGCACTCTCCCAGGGTATTACTGCCAGTCAATTTGAGATTATTTTACTGACTGACGCTGATTGCACGCCCTCCCCCCACTGGATTAAGGGCATGGTAAGCTATTTCGAAAGAGACATCGGTATGGTCATCGGTTTTTCCCCTTATGAAACCCCGGCAATCGAGTCGCTGGGTCATGCTTTTCAAGCACTGGATGCCATCGCATTGGCTGCTTTGACGGCAGGGACAACAGGATGGCAAAAGCCCGCAACCTGTAATGGAAGAAATTTGGCTTATCGAAAAAGTCTCTTTCAATCGGTGGGAGGATTTTCAAAAATCAAACATTTTGTATCAGGTGATGATGATTTGTTTCTCAAAATAGTGCAGCAATATACTGACACAAAAATCGCCTATGCCTACTCACCTTTTCTGGCCGTACCGACTCGGTTCCTGAACTCGCAAAAGCATTTTTTTCAACAACGTATTCGGCACGCATCAAAAGGGTTTGCGTATAATCCCGGTAAAATCATTGTTCTTGCCGGAGCGTATGTTTACAATTATATGATACTGCTATCTCTTCCCATAGCTTTGAGTCAAAAATGGATCCTCTTTTGGGTTCCGTTTGGCATAAAATCGGGTTTTGAACTGGCATTACTCTTAATTTTTGCTTATCGTATGAAAAGGCATAAAACACTCTGGTTTTTTCCTCTTGCAGAGATAATGCATATTCCATATGTAGTCATATTTGGCGCCCTGGGTCCTCTGCTAAAAGTTCAATGGAAAAAGGGAGATTAAGTTGCTGATTACTCTAGTTATATTTTTTACACTGCTCTATGCTCTGACGATATTTGTATTCCTGCTCGGTTCTCTATTCAAGGCAAAAAGAAATGGCCACGAAACTCCTTTTGTGTCTGTGGTTGTGGCTGCCAGAAATGAAGAAAAGTTCATTGGCAGGCTTGTATATGATTTGTCACATCAAACCTATCCCAAAGATAAATACGAAATCATTATCGCCAATGACGGATCATCAGATAGTACTGCACATATTCTCGATACGCACCAGAATAATATCGACAACCTTTTCGTCCTGCACATAAAAGAGACTCCGCAGGGATTCAGCCCGAAAAAATTTGCATTACACTCTGCAATCAATCACAGCCAGGGTGACATTATTCTTGCCACGGACGCAGATTGTCGGGTCGGATCGCGTTGGATCGAAACCATGATTTCATATTTCAGAAAAGATGTCGGATTCGTAATCGGTTTTTCCCAATTTGGCAGAAAGCACGAATCGTTGTCTCTTTTAGAAAAAATTCAAGCTTTTGATTTTATGCAAATGATGGGTGCAGCCATCGGTTCCTGCAATCTGGGATTTCCACTGGCGGCATCAGGACAGAACATGGGATACCGCCGCCAGGCATATAACGATGTGGGCGGTTATGAACGAATTGCACACCGCATTAGCGGTGATGACGTACTTTTGCTGCAACTCATTCGAAAGGAAACAGGCTATAAAGTCGTTTTTGGGAACCATCCATCGAGTTTTGCAACATCAAAAGCAGAACCTACAATCAAAGATTTTATCAATCAACGACAGCGATGGGCATCGAATGGTTCATATCAGCTAAGGATGAATAAATTATTTTTCGCCTACCTGCTCATGGTCTATCTTTATCATGTCGTTTTATTGATCGCAACACCATTGTTGCTGTTCTCCGCAGCCCACCTCAATGTATTGCTTTTATGCTATGCGATCAAACTGAGCAGTGAATTGGCTATTGCTATGAATAGCGCCAGAATATTCCGGAGAACAGATCTGTTGCTCTATTTCCCTTTATGGTTTTTGATTCAAATCCCCTATATTGTCTTTGTCGGCGGATTGGGATTGTTTGCAAAATTTGATTGGAAAGGAAGGGTTCATCTGCCCTCATATTAAATATGCTGAGAAATGCTTATCTTACAGGAAAAAAATTAATCCGAAAGCACCCTCTGAATTCAAGTACTGAAATTCGTCTCACGCATTTGTGTACACAGAGATGCAGACAATGCCAGGTGTATAAACGCAACGTTGATCCTGCCGTAATGCCGCTCGAGGATTTTAAAACTATTGCATATCGATTACGTCAATATGGATCCAATATTGGGTTTATATCAGGGGGCGAGTCGTTGTTGGTTCCTCATTTGATACCCATTTTGGAGGAAGCCAAAAAAACATTTCCTGTAGCCCTGACCCTGGTCACCGGCTTGTACGCGAAAACCGACCTTGTACAAAAGGTGGCAAAATATTGTCTCGAAAATAATATTAATATCCAAACCTCGCTTGATGGTCTGGGATCTTTGGGTGACGATTTACGCGGAGCAAAAAACTTTAGCGAAACCGTTCTCCATCATATGAATCTCATCAATGACCTCAAAGGGCAATCAAAATCGCTGTTGTATACAAATATAGTGATCAACAATTTAAACATGGATCAGGTACCTGAACTGATTGCAAAAGCCAGAACACGAGGGTGGAAATGTACAGTCGGATTATATCATCATCTGACGGAAACCACGACCAAGGACAGAGAACTCATTATTCAGGATGGTCCAAGACTGGAAAAATTAATAACATTTCTCGATAAAAATCCGGATATCTTGAATTTGAACTCCTTTATTCGGGGTATACGCCCATATGTCCAGGGCAAAACCACGTTACCCTGTCCCTTTGTTGCCTCTCCGGTTCTCATGACTCGTTCCACAATCATGGAGAACGGTGATCTGACTCTTTGTTGGGGAGGCCCTATCGGGAATCTGCTCAAAGAGGACCTTTATAGTATTTTCACAGGGAAACGATACACCCAACGCTTGAATGAATATTCTTCGTGTAATGGTTGTTGGACCACCTGCTACACACAGCGTTATCTCTTGATAAAACCGTCTTCTGCGGCTGAAGCCTGGGACAATACTAGAAAATTATGGAAATTAAAGAGAAAATCTTGATCATTGTCTTTCTTTGGATGGGATTTTCTAATGCAGATAGTCTCTATATCAGTCATCTGGAAAAAGAAGAATTATTTTTTTCACTGACTCATTCATCCATTGCAAAGGCATCAGCAATTATTTCAGCTAGTTCGGAAAGTCTGGATGATCAACCCTGCTTGAACATAAAAGCCAAAGTGAAAACAGGACGCTTTGCAGATCTTTTTTTCCATATTGATAACCATTATTCGAGTATTGTAGAATTGCCAGCTTGGCGATTAAGGCTATTATCCAAAGTCATCGATCAAACGAATATTCAACAACGATGGACGACTCGGTTCTATCCTGACAAAAATATTGCTAAAACAGGGGATGGTAAGACCTGGACGTTCGATCCAAAAGCACTGGATCCTTTTGCTTTGCTGTACTATGTAAGGTTTATAGATCCTGATATCGGAGATTCACTTTCGATTGCAGTTGAAGTAGAAAGCCAAACCTGGATCCTGACAGGACTTGTATCGAGAGACACGCTCGAAAATGGGTTGTTTGCAGACCAGCCGTTGCGTCGTTTGACTTTTGAATACAACCGGAATAATAATACCCCCCGTGAATGGAAAACAGATTTATTTACAAATCGATTTGCGCAAAAGCAAGCATCTTTAATGATATATTTGGGTCCTCGTCCTGTTTCATTACCCGTGCGGATCGTTTTTGGTCACCCGGAAAACAATGTAAAAATGGATTTAACTAAATATAAATTTATGGATTAGGGTATGTGGTATTGGATGACATGGATCGTCAGTTCTGGCTATGCCCTCTTGAGTATATTTCTTGCATTCTATTTACGCAAGCGACATTTGTTCGAACACGACTTTCCCTCTGTTTCGGTCATTGTTGCCGCTCGCAACGAAGAAAAGCATTTGACCGCCTGTTTGTCTTCTCTCTCAAAGCTCGACTATCCAAAAGAGAAATTGCAAGTCACCATTGTCGATGACGCTTCATCAGACAAAACAAATGAGATTGCAGGCTCATTCTGCCGGCGTTTCGAACATTTTAATTTAATCAGAGTGGAAGCAGGACAAAAACAACGCCCAGGAAAGGCAGGGGCGCTGATTGAAGGGATTAACAAAACCGATGGAGAGTTGATTTTTATTACGGATGCAGATTGCCGCGTACCCAGGACATGGATCAAACGGTTGGTCTCCTGTATGGATGAAAGTATTGGGGTCACCGGCGGGATCACTCTTTTACATAAAAAAGACCAATCCCTTCCTCTGATGGTTAAAATACAAAGCTGCGATTGGCTCTATTTGCTGGCTGTTGTTGCAGCTTCGGCAGAAATGAATCTGCCTCTGAGTTGGTTCGGAAACAATCTGGTCGTAAGAAGAAAAGCCTATCAGCAAACCGGCGGATTAGAGGTCATGAAACACAGTTTGATCGAAGATTTTGCGCTCATTCAAGGTGTTGCTCAAAAAACATCATTTGATATCAAAATCGATCTTCATCCGGATTCTGTGGTAAAAAGTTTTCCTCCAGATCGATTGAGAACTTTTTATGAGCAGCGTAAACGCTGGTCTTCTGAAGTAAGCGACATCCCCCTATATGGCAAAATCATGATGGGAGTAACGTTATTAGGACATGTGACACTGATGGTGCTGTTACTTGCAGGCCAATGGATGTTGTCCCTGGGGCTGTTTGCCGTCATCTCTTTATCTGATTTACTCATTTTGGTCAAATCTGCCCACATGATTAACAGACTGGACTTGATAAAACTCTTTCCCGGTTACAAATTATTATCCATTGGCTATATCCTGGGTTCCCCTTTTATCCTGGCGTTTGATCGCAAGGTCACCTGGAAAGATGAAACCTTTAAATCAGGTTCTCCCCAAATAAAGTCACGTGATTGATATCATGATACCCAAAAAGCCAATTTTGCTGCACTATTTCATCACAACGACTTGTAATTGTCGGTGTCAATTTTGTGATATCTGGAAACAGCAAGAACGTCATCAGGCCAGGCTTTCAGATGTACTGCAGAATCTGACTCAGGCCAAACGACTCGGGATACGGTTTGTGGATTTTACGGGAGGCGAACCGCTTATGCACCCGCATCTTCCAGAGATGCTTTTATATGCAAAACGTCTGGGCTTGATGACCACACTCACCACCAATGGCCTGTTGTATCCGGAACGCAGCAAAGAGCTTGTATCTCTGGTAGATTTGCTTCATATTTCGTTAGATGCAGCAGACGAGAGCGACCATAATACCTTAAGAAATGCAGACTGTTATCATTCGGCACTGCTCAGCATCGATAAAGCCTTGACCTTGAAACAGGTACCGGATATTCTTTTCACCGTTAACAAGGCAAATTTAAAACACGTTGCGCCTCTTGTAAAACTCGCCCAATCATTGCATATTATGCTTATCATTAATCCGGTATTTCCCATATCCGCATCCCGATTATCAAACGTCGATCTCGATTATTTGCTCTCTTTTGCAAACAAACCGTTTGTCTATATCAATAAAGCGATTATTGCTTTTAGAAAAAATGGCGGTAACGACAACATGCAGCCCAGATGTCGTGTAGGAGATGCGGTCATTGTTATTTCATCGAAAAACACTCTGCTTTTGCCATGTTTTCATCATCATGTGTTCGCGGTAGCGTTAGAGAACGATTTGCTCTTAAAGTGGAATAGCAAAGTGATCAGGAACCAACGGAAAAAGCAAGGATGCTTTCCCTTTTGCAAAGGATGCGTCATCAGTTGCTATTTTGATCCGTCATTTCTTTATACATTCGATCGGTTGTATTTTCAAAACATCTTTCCGAAATTTAAATATGCCATTGATAAATACATCCGACGGCACATTTTGAATTGGATGAAGGGAAATCCCTGTTCGGCTGCCACATATGTTAAGCGTCCCGATAAACTCGGCAAAACATATATAAAAAGGCCTGTCACTCTGAAAACGAATGACAGGCAAACAGGCAAGCGTCTTGGAAAACGGATTTAGAATAGCCGAATCTTTTTGATAATTTTTTTCAATCCGCGGCCAAAAATATCTGGTTCAATCTCGATATGTCGATCCTGGCCCTCACCAAAACTCGCGGATTTAATATCATTATGATCTTTTAGGGTATCATGAATAATGAATCGCTCATAGCTTGACATTGGGGGCAAGACCACTTTTTCTCCTGACTCTATGGCTTGCTGAGCTTTTTCTTGTGCAAACTTTTTAAGATTTCCAACCGGATAAACTCTTAATTCAAACTCTTCACCATCGCGATAAGTTCGCGTAGAGACATTGGGATTATTATCGAAATGGCGATGGATAATTTTTCTTTCAAAGGCATTGAGATTCTTTAGACAAATCGGATCGATCGTTGTATACATTTCGCGTTTAATCTTTTCGATCATTCGGTCAATTTTACTGTCCCGATCAGATCTTTGTGAATCCCTCGACCGTCTGGGATACCGTTTTCGTCCTCTATCATTGTTGTTCATAGATATTGTCCTCATCTATCTGGTTATCAAACCGGATCCAGGAACTCATAAAAGCCGCTCTAAAAGTTTTTCATGAATATTATCAAAAGGTCCGTTACTAAAGGTAATCACGATATCGCCTTTTGCGAGTCCTTGAATCAAAATTTCAATCATTTGTTCAGTCGAATTCACAGCCCAGGCATCTTTTCCCAACTCGCACAAATCACTAGCTATTTTTTTTACTGACAAAACCTGTCCAGCAGGAGCTTTTTCCGGCTGGTTCACCGGGGCCAACAAAACCGCATCGGCTTCTCTAAAGGCATCAACAAGCGCTTGTTGAAACACATTACGACGAGTGGTGGCAGAACGGGGTTCGAATAATGCCCAAATTTTATTTGCGCCTACCCGATTACGCAATCCCAAAAGTGTTTCCTTGATCGCTGTCGGATGGTGACCAAAATCATCGAATATTTTTACACCTGCCTTTTCGCCCTTGAAATCCATTCGTTTTCTTATGCCCTTAAACGTTTCAAGTGCCGAAAAGATCGAATCAAATTCAATATTTACGAACCTGGCCACTGCGATGGCAGCCAGAGCATTCCGTACATTATGCTTACCCAACAGTGGGATATATACAGACCCTCTGTCTTTGCCATTTTCCATTAATTGAAACCGAGTCCCTAAAAGCTCATAAGAAACATTATCTGCATACCAATAGGCATCTGGATTATCGACACCAAAATCATGAACCGGACAAAAAGCGCGTTTGCTGATCGCTTTCACTCGTTCAAAATCTGCACAACTCGCTAACATCCCATTTCTGGGGATGAGATTAACAAATCTTTGAAAGGCGATAATAATTTCCTCCAATGAGGAATAGATATCTGCATGATCATACTCGACATGATTGATAATACCGATATCCGGTTTATATCTCAGGAATTTGGCAACCTTGTCAAAAAATGCGGAATCATATTCATCCCCTTCAATAATAAACTCTTTACCGCTCCCAACCTGATAACCGCGATCAAAATTCAATGGCACCCCTCCAACCAGAAAACCCGGATCCCGGTTGGCGTGCTCAAAAATCCAGGCCAATAAAGAGGTTGTCGTGGTCTTACCATGTGTGCCGGTAACGACTATGGATCGATGTCCACGGATAAAAAATTCTCTGATCGCGTCAGGTAGCGAAATATAATCAAGATGTTGTTCGAGGATCACTTCGATTTCCGGGTTCCCTCGAGAAATCACATTTCCGACTATCACTAAATCAGGTTTGGGTTCCAGATGCGAAGCTGAAAACCCTTCAAAAAATTGTATTCCCTGGTCCTTTAAAAATGTACTCATTGGAGGATAAACATCTTTATCAGTGCCATAAACATGAAAGCCCATCGACTTGAACATGGCAGCCAGGGAGGCCATAGCTGTGCCTGCTATGGCTAAAAAGTAGATATTTTTTATATCTGAGCGCAATAACATTCGTTCTTATGGGTTTTGCTGTATAAACTCGTTATGGGAAATGCGGGTCATACCGGATCTATCCACTTTGACATTTGCCACTTGGCCGGACTGACCAGGTAAGCCCAAGTTTTGATCATCCAAAGATATTCTCAAACCGCCCCCATTACCCAATTTCAAATAAAATGGAGAGTGACTTTCCCAGGACTTTACATCCCCAGGATAAAAAATCGCTTCATCAGCAAGTGAATCCTGAAAAACAATCCTTACCCAGGTTGTTTCTATTGCAGTAGCTCTCAAAATATGTTCTTGCTTTTGAAACCCCTTTAACTCAACATCAGGCTGTTGCTTTTCAACGGGTTTCTCTGCGCTGTCGGGCACGGAACGTGTGGCGTTATCGTGCATTTCCATTGACTCGAATGGAAATGTCTGATTTTTTTGATCATCAGAAGGACATTTTAGGATCAACATCACGACCATTACCAGCAATAAAATCGCCACCATGATCAAAGGCCTGAAAAACCATAAAATAAATTTAAATTCATTGCTTTTTTGTTCTGATAGAGTCTGCTCTTGCTGATTTTTTTCATCCCTTTCTTTTGCCTTTTTTTCCAGGGCATCATTCAAACGATTTGCCATCACATCTGGATTGAGTCCCAGTTGTTCGGCAAACGTTTTTAAAAATGCTCTCACATATACAACCGGCAAAAAATGGAAATTTCCCTCCTCGAGTTTTTGCAGGTAGGAAATAGAAATTTTTGTCTGAGCGGAAATTTCCTCCAAACTAAAATTCTTTGCTAGACGTTGCTCCCGCAATTCGTGAGCGATTTTGTTGAGTTCATTTTCCAAATGGCTACTCTATAGTTGCAGATTCAAAAATGAAATAAATGTCGAATAAAATTTTGCCAAAGGGAAACCGACGATATTGTAAAAACAGCCATCGATTCTATCAGCAAATACTGCACTTTGATCCTGAATCCCGTACGAACCCGCCTTATCCATAGGATTACCGGTCTCAATATAGTCGAGTATTTCCCAATCCTGCATAGGACGAAAATGTACTTGGGTGATCTCATAGCCTGAAATAATTCGCTGTTCAGGAACCTTGATCAAAGTAAATCCTGTATAAACTTTATGTGTCTGGCCACTCAACGATTTTAGCATCTTAAAGGCATGCGCCGCGTCAACAGGTTTTCCTAAAATTTTATCGTTCAGAACGACAATCGTGTCTGCACCAATAACCAGTGCGTGCTCGTATTGTTTCGCAACGACAGCAGCCTTTGCTTGGGACAAAAGTTCAACATGCTGTCGGGGCCGGGTTTCATATGCATATCGAGTTTCATCAAGATCACTGGTTTGAACCTCAAATTCCAAGCCGATCAGCTTGAGTAAGGTCGATCGTCGTGGTGATTGAGAAGCGAGTACAATCGGAAAGTCTATCGCTTCCAAAAATCGCTTCATTTACTCTTTCGCCAATCATCGCTATCGAGCATAATGGTGACAGGCCCACTATTTACAATATAAACAGCCATTTCTGCCCCAAAAACACCGTGTTGAATCATCAATCCTGTAGATTTTAACATCGCGATCATCTGTTGATACAAAGGTTTTGAAACATCGGGCAAAGCCGCTTGTACAAAGCTCGGTCGTCGTCCTCTTGAACAATCAGCATATAGAGTAAATTGAGAAATGGCCAAGATCTGGGCATCAACTTGCAATGCGGAAAGATTCATTTTGCCCTGATCATCCTCAAATATACGCAAATTGACAATTTTATCAACCATTTGTTGAGCGACATGCGCATCGTCACCTTCTTTGATGCCAATCAACGCAACAAGACCTGCAGTGATTTCTCCTACGGTTTCATTTTTTATATCAACAGATGCACGAGAGACCCTTTGAATTAAAGTTCGCATAAAATCAACTTCCCAGCAAGATCGCAAAAAGTCCGATAACCATGTCTGCTTTTAACCAACCGCTTACTCGACCCAATCGAGTATTTGATGGATGTTTGTGCAAGGTATATATCGTAAAGATCAAGATCGGATATATTCCGACAATAACGATGATAATATAGAGTTTTGAGTACAAATTCTGCAAAAACGGCAGCCAGGTGATCCCCATGAGTATCAAAAATACAACAGAGACCAGTCGCTTTGCTGCATCCATGCCATATATTATGGGTAGCGTCTTTGCTTGCTGGGCCGCATCACCCTCGACATCTTGCATATCTTTAACAATCTCTCTGCCCCAGTGCATAAAAAAGGCAAACACGGCAGGGAATACTCCGGCCTGCCAGGTTCCGACTGCGGCACTGCCAAATATAAATGCCAATCCTGTCACAAGACTTACAATCCAGTTGCCCCAAAAAGCGAGACGCTTGAAAATGGCACTGTAAAAGTAGAGCAAAATGACAGAAAAAAGACAAATGAAAGCGGTCAAGAAATTGATCATAGCACTTGTCAACAAACCCAGGCCAAAAAGACTCCAGGCAAAGACGAGAGCTTGTTTTGGTGTGATCTGCTGGCTGGGTAACGGTCTTTTGGGTTTATTGATTCGATCAATTTCGAGATCAAAATAATCATTAATAGCATTGGCGCCAGCGGTGACCAATGCTCCGGCAAGACAAGCCAATATCACATTGGCCATAGGATCGAGGCGTTTACTGATGAATGTTGCCAAAAAGATTGAAGCGATTGCGATTAACACATTGACAGGTCGTGCCAATCGAATAAAACCGACCCATTTGCCCATATCATTCTCTATCGAACCATATGCAGTTGATGAAAAATAAAGCTGCAATCCTTGTAAAACAATAATATAGCACTATCAGGCAGGAAATGCAAGTTGTATTTCATCATGAAAAGGTGCTAGACTCTGCTCGTCTCTCTATATAAAATCATAGAATCTCTCTAATTTTATATGTCAAACTACCGGCAGGCACTTTGATTTCCACAACATCGTCGATGGTTTTACCCACCAGGGCTTTGCCCACAGGTGAGTCAACCGAAACAGCATCCGGATTAAAGTTGCTAAATTCAGCAGAAGGAATCAATTCATAAATGATTTCTTCATTGGTATCGGTATCAACCAGCTTGACTTTTCTACCCACATGAACACGGTCAGAGGTCATCTGATCGTCCTCAATAACTCGTGCTCTGGACAGCATTTCCTCGAGTCTGGCAATTTTTCTCTCAATGAGTCCCTGCTTTTCCTTTGCTGCAGCGTATTCGGCATTTTCTCGTAGATCACCATGTTCACGGGCCGTGGCAATGGCTTCGATCACTTGAGGTCGCTCTTTGGTTTTGTAAAATTTCAATTCTTTGGACAACTCGTCAAATTGTGAGCGTGAAAGGTACATCGGCTTCATATTCAGATCTCCCTGTTTCTATCCTCAGTATAAATATTTGCAATTTTTCATGATTGCATTCTAGGAAAAACCATAAAAAAACACAAACCGAACCGGGTTTATCCCGGTTCGGTTTGTGAATAATGTAAACTAAAAAAAAAGATTGTACCAGTCAAGCAAAATCGATACGTTATCTGTATACATTGTGTTGCACTGCTAAAAGTGCTAGAATTTATCCTTTTTATGCCTTATATTCCAGGCGGGTAATCTTGAGGACTATATGAAACGCAAAGTGATCGTCATCACTACAGGGGGAACGATCGAAAAAACCTATGATGAAGAAAGCGGAACACTGAGCAATCGGGGATCTCAGCTACAACAAATGCTTAGCCGGTTGCGCCTGCCCTATACAACCATCCAGCATCACGATCTATTGAGTAAAGATTCTCTGGAAATGACAGAAAAAGACCGTAAAATTCTCCTTCTAGCCGTTGAAAATTTCCTCGATCAAGCTGCCCCCATTCTCATTCTACATGGCACAGATACCATGGATATTTCTGCTCATTTGCTATATAATGAAATTTCTCATTCCAAACCCATTATACTGACCGGAGCGATGCGGCCCTTTGGGTTTGAAAATTCGGATGCATTGCAAAATTTCATAGAAGCTTTGATGGCTTGTTTTCTCGTTCCTCCGGGCGTCTATATCTCTATGCACGGTATTATTCATTCCTTGCCCGGAGTGCAAAAAAACCGGGAGCGGGGAACATTTGAAAAAATTCAAAATTCGGGAAAGGAGACACACTCTTTGCAGTAAAAATGTTTACCGAATACCTGTGCGCTTTTGCAAACAGGCCTTTGAACGATGGACGTGATATTTATTTTATTATGAAAATCAGAAATATTGCTCCAAAGACTCACGTTCGACATCTTGCATGCTTTTGATCTTTTAAAAAATATAAACATCTATATTGGAGGTGATCATGTCCGTGTTATCCGGATTAGAGCCACAACTGCTTTGGAAATTTTTTGATGAAATTCGAAAAATCCCCCATCCTTCTGGTAGTGAAGAAAAACTGGCCGAGTATGTAATTTCTTTGGCTAAAAAACAAAACCTGGATTATACCCAAGATGAGGTAGGAAACGTGGTTATTCGCAAACCCGCCACTCCAGGTCATGAAAAATCCCCTGCCATTGTCTTACAATCGCATTTGGATATGGTAGGTGAAAAAAATTCAGACAAAGAATTTGATTTTGAGACACAGGCTATCGACATCAAGGTAGATGGCGAATGGCTCACTGCTGATGGAACCACACTCGGCTCGGATAATGGAGTGGGTATCGCTGCGGCCCTCGCTATCTTGCATGATGATTCTCTTGTACATGGCCCCATAGAAGCACTCTTTACCATCGATGAAGAAAGAGGGCTTGTGGGTGCACAATCTCTTTCACCTGATTTGTTAAAAGGCAGAAAGATGATCAATATGGACAGCGAAGAAATCGGCGTATTTAGTATCGGATGCGCTGGTGGGGCAGACTCTCATATCACGTTGCCGGTGCAACGCAAGCCTGCTGAGAAAGATACTCTGGTCAAAATACATCTTTATGGGTTGCGCGGAGGTCATTCGGGGATCGATATTCACGAAGGGCGGGGAAATGCATTAAAAATTCTCACCCGCCTTTTATTTCAGGTTCATAAACAAATTCCACTCGAGTTGCATTGCTTGAATGGCGGAGACAAGCATAACGCCATTCCCCGTGAAGCGACTGCACAAGTAGCAATACAAAAATCACAGGTCGCGGATCTGGAAAAATGGTTCGATGTGGCTATCAAAGATGTTCGTATTGAATTCGAACCCCTAGAAAAAAACATTTCTATTGCTATCGATGCTCTCGATACCCAGGTTCCCGCTGTCATGGAATTGGATTCTCAGAATACCTTTCTGGGTTTGATATTCGCCCTTCCTCATGGTCCTCTGGCATGGAGCAAAACGATTAAAGGCCTGGTAGAGACCTCCAACAATGTTGCCTCTATCAAATGTGCCGAAAACCAGATAAAGATTCATCTGAGTAGTCGCAGCTCAAATCAAAGTGCATTACAGGCCACATTGGATAAGCTCGTGGCAATCACCCATCTGGCTGATGGTGCGATCGAACAACCTCCGGGTTATCCGGGATGGAGACCCAACCTTGATTCCGAAATCCTTCAGGTCGCTCTACAAGCATACAAAGAGGTGGCTGATAAAGAAGCGAGCTATGAAGCCATTCATGCAGGCCTGGAATGTGGCCTAATTGGTGAAAAATATTCGGGCATGGATATGATCTCTGTGGGGCCCACCATTAAACATCCCCACTCGCCAGATGAAAGAGTACACATCGGATCAGTGGATCTCTTTTACAAACATGTCGTGAAAATGCTGGAAAAGCTGGCATAATTCTGGGGGGCCTCTGGCCCCCCTAGAACTATATTTTCCCTGCCGAACCCGGATCTAAAAAGAGGATGGCATGATCATGTGTTCGAAGGATGGATGCGGGACAATCCGTAGTAATGGGCCCATACAAAGCAGCCGCTACCGCATTCGCCTTTCTCTTATCAGGAACAACACAACTTAAATTTTCTGAACGCATAATAGCAGGAATGGTCAGACTCAATGCCAGAGTCGGTACCTCGTTCAAACTCTCAAACCATCCCTCCCCGACCTGTTGCATACGACAGGTTTTATCCAATTCGACGAGCTTGACCAACTCGGGATCAACAAAGTCCGCGACCGGAGGATCATTAAAGGCCAAGTGACCGTTTTCCCCAATTCCTATACAAGCCACATCTGCGGGATATTGTGTTAATTTTTCGGCATACTCGTTCATTTCTTTTTCCAGATTTTGGGCTTGCCCATTTAAAAACCAGATTTGCTTCGGATGTACCTTGTCCAGCATTCTCTCTTTTAAATTCTTTGCAAGACTTGCAGGATGATCAATGGATATTCCCTTGTATTCATCCAAATGGAACACTCTTATTTTGGACCACTCTAGATTGTCATGGTTCGCCAACGCGTCCAGAAATTCAAATTGGGAGGCTCCCATAGAGAGAATCAGATTCGCTTCATTCCGTGTGTCGATTGCCTCCTGTAATTGAGCGGTTACCCATTCAGCAGCAGCCTTACCGCCAAGAGTTTTGTTTTGATATATTTCAACCTCAAGTTTTTCGACCTGGAATGACTTGAAAGGTTCCATGGACATCAGATCCTCCTTTCGCGTGTTTTGGATTTTATTGGTTTATCCTGTAACAATCGAGGAATCTTACACGTATGAAAAATACAAAATATTTATGTCATATTGATCATCTTTTCTCTTAAGGAGCACCTTCTTATGGCACGAGTGAAAAAAAGGATAATCATTTGGGTTATAGTTGTTCTGGTTATTACTGTCCCTATTGCTTTTTTTGTCTTGAACGCGCGTAAAAGCAATACAGACAATGGGCCCAAAACAGTAGAGGTAAAAAGAGAAACAATTATTCAAAAAGCCCTCGCCGTAGGTTCAATTGAACCAGTAGATGAAATTGCTGTAAAATCAAAAATTTCTGGGGTGGTAGGCAAATTGTTTGCCGATGAAGGAGACTTTGTTCAAGCTGGCGCCCCGCTGCTGGAGGTAAAACCGGATCCCACTCCACTCGAATTGGCAGAAGCAAAAAGAGATGTCGAACTCAAATCTATAGAATTGGAAAATCTCAAGCGAGAACTCGGTCGACAAAAAGAATTAAAGACCCGGGGATTGATTTCCGATCAGGAATACGAAAACCTTGAACGTATTTTCGATGAAGCGAAATTGCGTCATCAGATCTCTTCCGAACGATTGGCGTTGCTCGAAAAAGGAAAAGTTCGGATTGCCAACACCAATATAGAAACGGTTGTAAAAGCGCCGATTACCGGATATATCCTCCAGGTGGCTATTAATCAGGGCGACCCGGTCGTTCCTTTAACCTCCTACCAAGCTGGCACGGATTTGATGAAAATGGCAGATATGAATAAACTCATTTTCAAAGGAACTGTTGATGAAATCGATGTCGGTAAAATTCAGGAAGGCTTGCCTGTAGAATTACAAATCGGTGCCCTGCCAGGGAAAGAGATTAAAGGTAAAGTCTCGTTAATATCACTCAAGGCACTCAAAGAAGACAATACCACTGTGTTTCCGGTGGAAATTACGATTACCGACAAACAAGAATCAACTCTGAGGGCCGGATTCTCGGCCAATGCAAATATTATCATTGCCAAAAAACAGGATGTTCTTACCATTCCCGAACGTGTAATCACATTTAGAAACGACTCTGCATTCGTTCATCTTCCGTCTCCAGAGGGCGAACCCAAAGAACGCTTTATTGAAACCGGCTTGAGTGATGCCATCCAGATCCAGGTTATCTCCGGATTGAATGAAGGAGATAAAGTGTTGGAAAAAAAGGTCAAAGAAATTATTTAAAAAAAGGATAGAGCATGTCGTATTGGTCTGATCTGATAAAAGAAATTTTCCACTATTTGCGAATGTACAAAGGTCGCACCTTTATGACCCTTTTTGGCATCACGTGGGGCACGATCAGTATCATTGTTCTTTTGGCATTTGGTGTGGGATTGCAAAAGTCCATGAGCAAAAATATGCATGGCATTGGCGAAGGAATTGCGATCATGTTCCCCGGTCGCACGGGTATGGCGTTCGAAGGCTATGGCCGTGGACGACAAATGCGCTTTATGGATGAGGACGCAGAACTTTTGCGAAACAATATCCCCAATATCAGGGCCATTACCGCTGAATATTCAAGGTGGGGAACGATGGTTAGAGTGGCTGATCGAAAAATCAGTCCCAACATCACAGGCGTGAATGTCGAATACAGCACGATGCGACATGTACTGCCCCGGCCAGGGGGAAGATTTATCAATCAACTCGATATGGAACAAAAACGTCGCGTTGCCTTTATCGGTGACAATCTCAAAGAATATCTCTTTAAAAAAGAGGACGCGATTAACAAATATATCTATATTGGCGATTCGCCCTTTTTGGTCATTGGCGTTTTGAAAAAAAAGACTCAAAATTCTTCCTATAATTCTCGCGATACAGACCGAGTTTTTATTCCCTCCACAACCTTTAAATCGATCTTTGGTGATCGTTATGCCAACAATATTGTTTATCAATTACGTGATTCTCGTTTCAACAAAGAAACCCGAGACAAAGTTTACCAGGTCCTCGGGAACAAATACCGTTTTGATCCCAAAGATACCCAGGCAATAAACATCTGGGATACTTCAGAAATGGACAAGTTTATTTTTTATTTTTCCCTGGGCTTTAACATCTTTATGGGACTGATCGGGTTTATGACATTAACCGTTGGGGGAATCGGGCTGGCAAATATTATGTACGTGGTCGTGCAGGAACGCACCCGGGAAATCGGCATACGACGCTCAGTCGGAGCAAAACGTTCTCATATCCGCGCACATTTTATCCTCGAGGCTATGATCATCATTTCGATTGGAGCTGCAATGGGATTTTTGCTCTCGATGCTCCTGGTAAAACTCATCGCTATGGCTCCGTATGAAGATTTTGTCGGCGATCCGACCATTTCATGGGGAGTGGCAATCGTTGCGATTTCGATATTAGGGTTAATAGGCTTAGCTGCAGGCTATTTTCCGGCACGTCGCGCAGCAAATATGGTCGTTATTGATAGTCTAAGAGCTTGATCGGAGAGTTGTTATGCCCATTTTTATATTATTGCGGGAATTTATTCAGGATTTGAAAAAACAAAAAACCCGCGCGTTTCTCACAACATTTGCCATTACATGGGGCACGCTGGCCGTTATCCTTCTCATGTCATTCGGCGACGGGTTACATTTCAGAATGCGCGAAGGATTATTGAACGCAGCAGATCGTATCATTACAGTGTACGGCTCACAAACCCGAATCAAATATCAAGGACTCCCGGTCGGCCGTCGAATTCGCTTTACCGAGCTGGATATCGATTTGCTTAAAAAAAGTATACCAGAAATTTCCGCAGTCAGTCCGCAACTGGGCAGATATAACACACAATTGAGGAATGGAGATAAAACTGCCCTGACCTATATGGAAGGTGTTTATCCCAGCTTCGAATTCATGAGACGAATGTATCCCGCCCAAGGAGGGCGCTTTTTAGATGCTCTGGATCTGGAAGAAAAACGTAGAGTGGTTTTTTTGGGTTCTGTCATTGCTAGAGAATTATTCGGCGATAAAGATCCGATCGGAAAAATGACTTCCATAGATGGCATCCCCTTTAAGGTTGTGGGCGTGATGCCGAAAAAAATGCAGACTTCTATGAGTAATGGACCGGATGACCGGCGGGCAGTTATTCCTTATTCAACTTTTCAAAGTATTTATGGTTATCGGTATCTAAACAGCATGGTGATCAAACCACAAAATGACCGCGAAACCGACCTGTTGGTTCAGGAAATATATCGAGTGTTGGGCAGAAAACACCGGTTCGATCCCGCTGACAAGGAAGCACTTAGCATTTGGGATATGAACGAAGCTATCGAGATCCAGGACAAGGTGTTTCTGGGTCTCAAGATCTTTCTCGGAGTGCTTGGGGCCATGACCCTTGTCGTTGCCGGAGTGGGGGTTGCTAACATCATGTATGTTGTGGTTAAGGAACGCACCCGTGAAATCGGTATCAAACGAGCCGTGGGTGCCAAACGCCGTCACATTATGGCGCAAATTATCTTTGAATCTCTATTGATCGCATTCATCGGCGGTCTTACCGGTGCCTTGCTGGCCAAAGGCCTTATTTCATTGATCTGGATGATGCCGGCCAGTGAAGGAGCCATGCAATTCCTGGGCCGCCCCCTTATGTCTCCCAAAGTAGTATTCATTGCCGGATCCGTGTTAGGGATCATCGGCCTAATGGCTGGCTTTTTTCCTGCCAGAAAAGCAGCCAGAATCGACCCGGTAGAAGCTCTGAGATATGAATAAAGACTGAATCCTTACCCATTCCCCTGCCTATCGAAAATCAAGGGAAAGAGATTCGTGATGAAAATCTTTCCCTTGCGAATGGTTTAAAAATCATTTAAACTATATTCTTGAAATTTTCTTGTTTCTGGTCATTTAACAGGATTTAAAACAGAAATTAAATTGTTGTTTAAGAAAAATTTTAGATCGGAAAACAAATGAAATCTTTGTCTCTTTTTATATTGATATTTAGCACGTTTCAACTGGTCAGTGCAACCGTGCAAAACTCGTTCTCCACCTCTACCCCCCCAATAATGCCGGATCGAGTAATCGTAAAACTCAACTCATTCGAGCTGAACAAAAGAGCACTGGGCGCTGAAAGCACTTTATCGATATTACAAAAAACCTATGGATTGACAAGCGCTAAAAGCGTATTTCCTCTTGCTATTCGTTCCAAATATCCGTCAATGAATTTTATATACGAGGTGACATTTTCACACAAGGAACCACACTCTGTAGCCAAAGACCTCGAAAATGAGCCTATGGTCCTCTATGCAGAACCGCGCTACCTGCGGAATATCCGCGCCATTCCCAATGATACGCTTTTCTCTCGTCAGGATTACTTGCAATTTATCAACGTCCTCCCAGCATGGGATGCAATCAGAGCTGAACAGGGCGATGTCGTTATTGCTATCGTTGATGGAGGGACCGATATTAATCATGTCGATCTCGAGCCTGTTCTCTGGCAAAATCCAAATGAAATCGCGGGCAACGGAATCGATGATGATGGCAATGGATTTGTGGATGATATCGTGGGGTGGAATTTTCCCCTTGATAATAATGATCCTTCCGGACTCGTCACGCAGCCCGGGAACTCTGAACACGGAACACATGTGGCCGGAATTGCTGCAGCAACGACCAATAATACCGCCGGGGTTGCAGGAATAAGTTGGAATGCCCGGCTGATGGCGATCAATGCGGCCAGTGCGACCAGAGATAACGCCATCGCCTATGGTTATGAGGGGATATTATATGCCGCAATCAATGGAGCGAAAATCATCAGTTGTAGCTGGGGTGCACTTGGAGGACGCTCAGATTTCGAACAGGAAGTGATCACCACCGCCACGGACCTGGGAGCTGTCGTCGTGGCGGCAAGTGGAAATGATAACTCGGAAGCCTTTCATTATCCTTCCAGTTATGAGAATGTCTTTTCCGTTGCAGCTGTCGGAAATAATGGCTCCAAGGCGAGCTATAGCAATTTTGGATATACGATAGATATCGCAGCACCCGGAAATTCCATCTATAATACCATTCCAAATGATGAATACGGTTACATCAGCGGTACCTCTATGGCCACACCCGTGATCAGTGGTGCCTTGGCGCTTATTGCCACCCAACGTCCAGACTGGAGCGGAATTAAAGTCGCTGAACAATTGCGCGTCACCGCCAATAAGATCGATAATCAAAATCCTTCATATCAATTCAAACTGGGCAAAGGAATGCTTGATGTAAATCGAGCAATTACAGAGACTCTGCCTTCTCTAAGAATCTCGAATGTAGAATTTGTAGACAATGATGGGAGCGGGATTATCGATCCAGGTGAATTAATTCAGGTTTCTATTTCACTGACCAACCATCTGGCCAGTGCATCAAACATCTCTTTGACCTTGAGTTCTCAAAGCCCTTACGTAACCATTACTCAGGCGAATGCACAAGTAACAGCGATTAACGAGACGGAAACCATAACCGTGCAGACTCCTTTTACATTCACAACATCAGATACCACTGCAAGTGGTACACCGATAGATTTTATTTTACAAATGTCTGCAGGAGATTATCAGGACTTTGATACGTTCATGCTCACCGTTTCTCCTCTTTTTGGGGTAATCAGTATCAATAATATTGAAACTTCGGTGACACCAATAGGACGAATCGGGTATGCTGATGTGGATAATCAGGATGAAGGAAATGGCTTCAAATTTGCACAAGGACCCAATTTACTTTTTGAAGGAGCGGTTATTTGCGGGGTGGGTCCAGATCAAATTTCAAATGCTGCGCGAGGAAATGTGACCGGCCAACTGATCTATGACAGGGATTTTAGCACGACCAAAAATGGCAATCTTCAGGTCTTTACACCCGGTTCTCTAACTGATCAGGAAACCATCGCAATTTTTGACGATTCACAGTCAGCCAATCCCATGAATGTTCAAATCGTACAGGAAACCTTTGCCAATAACGATAGTCTTTCTCAAGATTTTATCATTTTTAGATATACCATCGAAAATAAAGGACAAAATGAATTGAACAATTTCCACTTTGGCCTTTTTTTCGACTGGGACATGGATGGCGGAACCTTTGATACCAATATTGCGGATTTTGATGCGACAAACAACATTGCATATGTGTATGATGTCAGTGATATCGGGCCTGATACCTTTGTGGGTATTGCAGCTATGACAGAAAAAAGTGTCTTTTCGCGCGCAATTTATAACGACGAGTCGCTGAGTTCTAATCCCAGCTGGGGAATCTATGATGGATTTTCGGATCAGGAAAAATGGGAAGCCATATCGACTCGAAACCTGCTTTCCGCAGGTCCTGCAGATATATCCCACGCGATCGCTGCAGGACCTTTTGATATCGCAGTGAATGAAAAGATCCAACCTGTATTCGTCCTCATGGCTGGCCAATCACTTGAAGATTTACAAACAAAGGCCGATGCCGCAAAAGACCTTTATATGGAACTGTTTGAAACCTCGGTACAATCCCCCACAGGTAATCAGACCATGCCGCAAAAGCTGACCCTGTATCCCAATTATCCAAATCCCTTTAATCCAACCACAGAAATACAGTATCATCTGCCAGGCACGACCGACGTTCAATTGTCGATTTATAATTTGCTGGGACAAAAAGTAATCACTCTTGTGGATCAAAATCAAGTGCGGGGAACCTATGCGGTTACCTGGGATGGAATGGATAGCAACGGTAATCAGGCTGCCAGTGGATTATATTTTATGGAACTCACAACCCATCATCATACCTTGCGACGCAAAATGATGCTCACACGTTAAAAGCCCCCCCGCCTTTGCTGGCAAAGGCGGGAGCTTTTTTTAGCTGCAAATTTTCTTGTATCCCTCTATTTATTTTTGTATTATTTGATATTTAATCGATTCCAGGTTCACTTTATCAAGGACATGAACTCATGAATGGACTGATCATCATCCAGCATCCGCTAATTCAGCATAAATTGACACACCTTCGCGACCGCAAAACCGATCATATGGTATTCAGACGCCTGACCAAAGAACTCACCGGATTTATGCTCTATGAAGTCATGAAAGATTATCCGTTAAAAGACATTACCATTGAAACCCCTCTTATAAAATGCCAATCCCATGTCCTTGCCAGGGAAATCTCTATTATCTTGATCCTTCGTGCAGGACTGGGCATGGTCGATGGTCTCTTGGATCTTGTGCCCTCTGCACGCGTTGGCCATATTGGTCTTTATCGCAACGAAGAAACCCTGGAACCCATAGAATATTATATGAAACTCCCAAACAGTATAGCAAACACCGATGTCATACTTGTGGATCCCATGCTGGCAACCGGGGGGTCTGCAGCAAAGGCGATAGAACTCTTGAAAAAATCGGGTGCACAGTCGATAAAATTTGTATGCATGGTGGCTGCTCCAGAGGGAGTCCAAAACTTGCGCAAACAGCATCCTGACGTCTCGATCTATACAGCTGCCCTGGATGAAAAATTAAATGAGCAAGGGTATATCCTGCCCGGGTTAGGAGATGCAGGAGATCGTCTGTTCGGCACAAAATAATTTTTCATCTCTATCACCCGAAAGCAAAACCTATGTTCTTCCCATCTCTAAATGCGATCAAAGCTGCTCATTCGTTGATACGTCCACTTATCGAGCGAACGCCGATTCTGCATCATCCTGCGATCGACACAATTGCAGGTCGCAAGGTCTTTTTTAAATGTGAAAATTTGCAGCCCACGGGAGCATTCAAGATACGGGGTGCAACTCACGCTGTACTCAGTTTGGACAAAAAGCAAGCTGAAAACGGAGTAGCTACACATTCCTCTGGTAATCACGCCATCGCCTTGGCCTATGCTGCTGCAAAAAACAACATCGATTCGTTTATTGTCATGCCTCATACGGCCCCAGCCATCAAAAAACAGCTCGTACAAGAGTATGGTGCCAGGATCACATTTTGCGAGCCGACTTTGAAATCCAGGGAAGAAACATTGCAATCGATCCAGCAAAAAACAGGCGCCGTATTCATTCATCCATACAACAATGAACAGGTTATCATGGGCCAGGCAACTGTTGCCCTGGAGATATTCGATCAAATATCGGAGCCTCAGACGATTATAGCCCCTGTCGGAGGCGGGGGCCTGATGAGCGGGATATGCCTGGCAGGTTCACAACTCTCTTCAAGGATTCGCTTTATAGCAGCAGAGCCTCAAAAAGCTGATGATGCCTATCGCTCCCTCAAAACCGGCAAAATACAACCCTCATTCGACCCCCAGACCATTGCCGATGGTCTTAAAACCTCGCTGGGAGACAAAACATTTCCGATCATTCAGCGTTATGTTGATGACATCATCTTGTGCAGCGAACAATCCATTGTTGAGGCAATGAAAATGATATGGCAACGCTTGCATATCATCATCGAACCCTCTGCAGCTGTACCTTTTGCCGCTTTGCTTGAAAATCCAGACAAAATTAAAAGCCAAACCATAGTACTGGTCCTTTCGGGGGGCAATGTCGATTTTGATCGTTTACCATGGAATTGAACATGAAATACAAGATCGTATTGATTATCTGGACTCTATTTATCGCCTGCAATAACTCGGAACCGCAGATCCAACCTCTGGAACTGGTGCAAGTCTATCCTGTTGCAGGAGTCCCTTGGATAGAAACCTCTGGTTTGTGCATGGTAAATGATTCACTCTTTACCATCGGGGATAATATCGACCATACCATCTATCATATCAAACTTGAAGACTCGATCGCCACTCTTTTTCCCAGTCGAACATTCCCACAAATCGCGGAAAAAGAACATTGGAAGCTCGACTTTGAAGGAATCACCTCTGATTCGGACGGAAATTTCTACCTGATCAGCGAAACGTTTTTAAAAATCTTAAAGGTTCCTCCTGACCCCGCCAAAGCAAAATGGATCACCACAAGTCTGGACTCCCTGGGAAAGCAGGCCGGTTTGTTTCAAAAACCCAATGCTCTGATCGAAGGCATTACCCTGATACCACCCAAGACCTTTATTTTATGTGCAGAGAGAGAACCCAGGGGACTTTTACGTATCGACTTGAGCGTGTCTCCTGCACCAATGCTGGCAATGCAAGCGCAATATTCCCATATCCCTAAAAGAGCGGGCAGAAATCTGGACTTTTCCGGGCTCTGGCATGATGGTCAAAGATTATTCATCCTGGAGCGCTTTGGCAGTGCGGTCTGTGAATTTGAATATGACAGCGGTATATTTATCGAAAAAATGATCTGGTCCTTTGCTCATGTCGAAGACCATCCTGACTATCAATATACAGATTCACGCTATGGCCATGCTGAAGGATTATGCATGAATTCTGAACACATTTACGTGATCGTGGATAATAACCGAGATGCACGACGGATCAATCCAGAGGACACAAGACCTCTTCTCTTTGTGTTTAAAAATCCTTATTAAAAATGAATTTGTTTGTAATCTCCTCCCGCAAAAATTTCCTTCAAAATTGTATCTACAAACAATAAGCGCTACAATATTGCATGAAACATGCATCTCTGTCATGGATCGACTTGCTTGAAAATCTTTATAAAACGAGAAAATGCAGAAATCCCGCCAGCTCCCTCCATGGATATACCCTCCCTTTGGCAATGCACGATAAAAAAATGCAGAACTGAGTTTATCCACAACCTTGCCCGCAACGAATCAGCCAAGTTTCCCACAATAATGTATGTACAACATGGTGATACAACAATAATGTGAGAAATTTGGCTGCTTCACGGCAAACGAATAAACACTCAAGCGCAAATAAAACAAACACTTGGACCGACGCCTTCTTAATGGTATATCTTTTGCTAATGCAAGCGAAAACAATCCAAGCACAAGCCACGTGTCGACAAGGAGGAGATGGTATGAAGCTCATCATCGCGTATATTCAGCCAGATCGGCTTAACTCGGTAAAGAAAGCTCTTTATGAGCGACAAATTTTTAAAATGTCGGTAACCAATGCCCTCGGTTGTGGTCAACAAAAAGGGTATCATGAAACCTATCGCGGTGCTGATATTGAAGTAAATCTGCTGAAAAAAATACGACTGGAAATTGCTGTAAATGAGGACTTTGTACAACCCACAATCGATGGTATCATTGCCGGCGCCAAAACAGGATATATCGGCGATGGCAAAATCTTTGTTCAAGATCTAATAGACTGTATCAGAATCAGAACCGGAGAGACCGGCTCCGAGGCAATTGGCTAAATAGACTTTTGAAATTAGCAGGAGACCAATGATGAAAAACCCTAACATACCCTCAATCCTATTCATAATCTTCATCTCTTTATTTATGATGAACAATCTACTTGCTGCTCCACAGACGGACCAAGAGGGAATGGCGTTGTCGCAAATTGCAGATGATTTACAAAACAATATCAATATCGTATGGACGAGTATCGCCGCATTCCTGGTTTTTTTCATGCAGGCCGGCTTTGCCATGGTAGAAAGCGGTTTCACGCGGGCAAAGAATACGATAAATATTATGATGAAAAACTTGATGGATTTTTCTATCGGTACGGTTGCCTTTTTTCTTATTGGATTCGGTCTCATGTTCGGGGCCACGAACGGACTTTTTGGGACCACCCATTTCCTGGCAAAAGGTATAGATGTCATGGGTAAAGACTGGGAGTGGACTTTTTTGATTTTTCAAACTGTTTTTGCTGGTACGGCCGCAACCATTGTTTCCGGGGCCATGGCAGAACGAACAAAATTTGTTGGATATATTGCTTACAGTGTCTTTATTTGTGGGCTCATCTATCCTATTTTTGGTTCCTGGGCCTGGGGATCACTGCTAGCAGGTGGCGGCTGGCTGGAAAACATTGGGTTCACCGACTTTGCCGGCTCCACTGTTGTACATTCTGTTGGAGGCTGGCTTGCTCTCGCAGGAGCGATAGTGCTGGGTCCTCGTTATGGCAAATACGGACCGGATGGTCAGGCCCGTGCTATTCCGGGACATAATATCGCTATTGCGTCCCTCGGTGTATTTATTCTTTGGTTTGGCTGGTTCGGCTTTAATCCCGGCAGCACAACATTTGGCGATGGCGATATCGGACGCATTGCTGTAACAACCAATCTGGCTGCCGCCGGGGGTGCGATTACAGCCTTGTTTACTTCCTGGGCATTGTTCAAAAAACCAGATGGCTCCATGGCACTCAATGGTGCATTGGCGGGACTGGTGGCGATCACGGCTGGCTGTGCCAACGTGTCTCCTGTCGGCGCTTTATTGATCGGACTTTTCGCCGGAATCATTGTGGTCTATAGCGTGCTTTTTATCGACAGAGTACTCAAAGTCGATGATCCTGTAGGGGCTGTATCTGTACATGGTGTCTGCGGGGCCTTTGGCACCCTTGCCGTTGGACTTTTTGCGGTTGATGGTGGGTTGTTTTACGGCGGTGGATTAGAATTACTCGGAATTCAGGCCCTTGGAGTCGGAGCCGCCTTTGTATGGGCGTTTGGATTGGGTCTTGTTCTTTTTAAAATCATCTCTGCAACGGTTGGGTTGAGAGTTTCTGAACAGGAAGAACTTCAGGGACTCGATATCAATGAACATGGCATGGAGGCTTATAGTGGTTTTCAGATTTTTACTACCCAATAGAGGCTGACCCCCTTTATGGGAAACGATCTGACAACCCTGTCTATATAGCAAGCATCACCCATCGAAAGAGGATTGAAATTTTCAATCCTCTTTTTTTTGGATTTTGAATTCTCCCGAATCTTGTCTATCTTGTCAAATATCCGTGCATCTGTCAGTTCAATTTTCAACCAGAGGCATCTCCTTGAAGCAAAAAAATTTCCTGGCCATAATCGATGCTATCGGTCCATTTTTTAATTCTTATCACCCGGAAAAAACAGTCAATTGGTCAAAAATCGACTTTAGTCGGTTTGAGCGCAATAAAAATCTCGACCCCAAACGCGTTGACAAGCTCTATACTTTTTTCGAGTCATTTTGTAAAACAGTGTCTCACATGGGTTATAATGCTTTATCACTCGATGATCTCGCCCACCTCTGTATTTTTAAATTTTATCCCAGAAAACTAGAGAAAAAAATCGCAGCCTATCAAAAAATGTATGAAAAGCTCTTTGCGATTGCCCGATCCTATCATCTTGATATTTATATAAACACCGACATTTTCTTTCTCAATGAATCGATTAAAAAACAACTCTCAAGATCGAATTCCACTGACTTGATTTACGAGGCATGCAGGCAGGGGTTGACCCATTTCAATATTTCTGGAATTATCCTTCGCATTGGTGAATCAGATGGCATCGATGTAAGGGGAGATTTTCAAAGTGAGCTATTGCTAAAGACTCCCAGGCAAACGAATCGCCTCTTGAAACAGCTATTACCGCTTTTCGAAGAGCAGCAAAAACATCTCATTTTTCGAACATGGACCGTCGGCGCCCATCCTATCGGAGATTTGATGTGGAATGAAAAAACCTTTGATCGCACGTTTGCCAATATTGATAGCCCCTCCCTAATCATTTCCATGAAATATAGTGACACCGATTTTTTCAATCATGTGGCACTCAATCCGCTATTTTTTCATAAAAAATGGAAAAAAATAATAGAGTTGCAAACCCGGCGGGAACGGGAGGGATTTGGAGAATTTCCTTATTATGTAGGTCATCAATATGAACAGCTTGCAACGGAACTCCAGGATTGCGATTCTCTGGTCGGCATCTCGGTTTGGTGCCAAACCGGTGGATGGTCGCGCTGGCATAATATTACCTTTTTATCAAACTCTTCTATTTATAATGAGCTGAATACCTATGCAACACTGGAAATTTTTAAACATAATATAAATGCTAAAAAGGCACTCAAAACCTATATCCCTGATAAATCTCATCGAAAATTCATTCTCAAATTTACCGAATTGTTCGATCAATTGTTATATATTAAAGGATTCTCGGACAGACCCTTTTATTTTAAAAGAGTTCGAATTCCACCTCTTTTATGGGTCTACTGGGACCATATCACGATCAATCCGCTCATGATCCTTTTGTTGAGGCATGTTTCTGCTGAGAAAAATATGGTAAAAAAGCCAGACATCAAAAATCTGAAAAAACTCGGAAAAAAAGCAGAGCTAAAACACCTCGACTATTATCTGGATACGCTCGAATTATTAAGAGTTTGTCGTAAAGCTCTCGATCGCCAATATATGACCCAAAAGTTGTCCAAAAAGATTGCACGATATCACGTAAAATATCCAGATTCTTTTCAAACCAGATTGAATTTTAGCACGAATTCTTACAAAGGTGCACATCTTTTACTCAGACTTGCCTTAAGGTCAAGGGCGAAATACAGATGGCAGGATTACCTTCTCTTGAGTTCTTTTGTAAATCTTTTATTTCGAATTATCATTTCATTCTATAGAAAAGACATGCCTAAATTTGTGGGCAAACAAGCAATGAAATTGGACTCTATTCTGTAAGGAGATTGTGATGGAATGCAACAAGGAAAAAAATTTGACACGCTGTAATTGTACCTATGATCCCTGTGCCCGCAAGGGAGTATGCTGTGAATGTCTGCAGTATCACCTGCAAGCCCGGGAGCTGCCTGCATGCGTCTTTCCAGACCATGTTGAGCGAACGTACAATCGCTCATTCGAAAAATTCGCTCAATTGGTCACGAAAAACCAGATCTAGTACTTCACGTCCCGGGCTGAAATTGCTCAGCCCGTAAGCCATGACTCTGCATTTTTTGCTTGAAATTTTTTCTGTCCATATCTGCCATTTGTGCAGCATGGCTTATATTACCTTTTGCCGCCACCAAAAGATCTTGAATATATGATCTTTCAAAAGCCTTTTTTGCCTCGCGAAAAGCAAGCCTGGTTACCAAATGGTCAGCATCAGGAGGTAAGGACGCTTTGTGATTCAAAACACTTTTGAATGTTATCTGTTCTTCGTCCTCCAGTATCAATGCGCGCTCAATTAACGCTTCGAGTTCACGGATATTGTATGGAAACGAATAAGAGATGAGCCTGTCCATCCCCTTTTTTGAGATCGATCGTCGTTCTTGTTTTAAACGGGCGCATGTCGTTTTCATAATGACACTTGCCAGACCGGGGATGTCTTCTTTACGCTCTCGTAACGGGGGAATCCGAATCGGAAAAATATTTAGCCGACTAAACAAATCTCTGCGAAATTGATTTTTACTGACCATTTCTTCCAAATCCCTGTTTGTCGCAGCAATGATCCGCACATCGGTCTTGAGTACTTTATCGCCACCAAGGCGCTCAAAAGTCTGATCCTGAAGAAACCTGAGCAAGTTGGGCTGCAAGTCCAATGGCAATTCGCCAATTTCATCGATAAACAGAGTCGAACCGTTTGCCCGTTCCAACAATCCAATTCGTCGTTTAACAGCACCGCTATACGCTCCCCTCTCGGCTCCGAAAAAGTCGCTTTCGATCAGATTCGGATTCATCTGAGCAACATTTGCGACAACCATATTTCGATCAGAACGCAAGCTGTTATGATGTATCGCCTGAGCAAGTCGATTTTTACCGCTCCCAGTCTCTCCATACAATAAAACGGTTGTATCACTTTTTGCCACCCGCTTGGCGAGTTCGAGAGTTTTTTGCATCGCTGAACTTGAATTGCTCAAGGTGTCAAAATGAAATTCGTTATGATCTTTTTCTCTTTGTAAATTTTGTTCCAGTGAAAGATTGAATTTTTGCAGTGTGATTTCAATTCTGGGTTTGAGATATTCAAACGTCTCGTGCTTTTCAATAAAATCAAATGCGCCCATTTGCAATGCCCGGCTGATATATTCAGACGTTACATGAGCGGTTAAAACGATAACACAAATTTCCGGGTAATCACGATGAATAACATCCAAAACCTCATATCCATTCATCCCGGGCATCATCAGGTCCAAGAGTACCAACCGATACTCCTGATTTGCCAAAAGTTTCAGAGCATCATGCCCTGATGGTACCCCTAATGCCCGGAAACCATCATCTTTAAGATAGCGCACAATTTGCTCAAGAGTATCTTGATCATCGTCAACGACCAAGATCTGGGGATCCTGTATCATATCGTTCCTTTAATCGATAACTTGTGAATTCGCAGATAACATCTTTTCCACCAGGACACTGAGCTTGGGCCAAAAAGATAAATCCATGATCAATGTCTCGTCAGCACCCAAAAAACAGGCATCCAATTCCTGGAGTGTGGCACTGGTAACAAGGATAGGAGCATGATTTATTTTTTGTAAACCAGGGATAAAATCAGATGCAGATTTTTCCCCTTGAGGTTCCTTTTTTAGATGATAGTCAATGATCACAAGATCATATTTTTGTCGAACAACCATTTGTTCTGCTTCCGTACCGGTGAGCGCCGTGTCTACATGATAACCGTCCGAGCAAAGCCAACGAGCGATCTGCGACAACATGGCTGGTTCATCATTGATGACCAACAACTTTTGATTTTTTTCCATAACCACACCTCACACATGAAGACTTTAAATTTACTCACCCTTGAATTTCATAACGATTCTGGTTCCCACTCCTAGCTCACTCATTAAGGTTATACTTCCAGAATGATCATGTTCAACAATTCTTTTACAAATAGCCAAACCCAGCCCAGAACCTGTTGTTTTTGTCGACGTAAAAGGCTTCCATACCTTGTCAATGAATTGCGGATCAATGCCCTCTCCCGAATCCCGGACAGTAATGATATGCTGAGAATCATCCATGGCCCCCTCGATGATCAATTCTCCCCCTTTTGGCATGGAATCAAAAGCATTCATAATCAGATTAAGAAACACTCTTTTCATTCGGTTACGATCCCATTTCAGAGAATATTGCAATGTCTCATAGTCGATTTTTAATTCAATTTTTCGTCTACGAGCCTGGCTTGTGACAAAATAAACGCTTTCCTTAATCAAATCAGCCACTCGAGTGAGCTCCAGGTTTGGAGGGGCTTGTTGGGACCGGCGGGCAAGGTCATTAGTCATCCTTTCGATGCGGTCAACGTATTTTTGCATTTTTGTCAGCGAATCCATTACTAGAGTCATATCGAGTTCGGATTTACGCTTTTTTCTAAGCAACCAGTGAATTTCTCCGGCGATCAAAGACGAGGAGGTTCGAATATCATGCGAAATCCCAGCCAAGGTTTCACCGATTACAGAGACCTCCAGAGCCTGGGTCAAATTGAATTGCGATTCTATCAAACTTGCGGACAATCGAGCGTTCTCGATAGCTGCTCCGGCCTGGCTCGCCAGACCTTTTAATATTTCCAGTTCTCGTGTTCCGAAATCATTCTCTTTAAAGCTCTCTGCATTCAACACCCCAATAAACTTGTCGTGAAAAAGAATGGGGACGCAGACAGCTGATGCAACATTCCGATGCATAGAAAAATAGTTCGGATCTTCATTTACATTGTTGCACAAATAATGGCGTTTCTCCCGAACAACCCAGCCAGACATACCCTTGTTCACGTCAATCGTCGTACCGATAAACTGGTCAGGGTTGTCTAACCCTTTGATAACCTGTAGCTTTAAAAATTGACCACTCTCATCTATCAACTGCAAATATACAAATCGTTGATACGGATCGATAGCATTTAATGCCTCCCGAATAATGGTTTCTAATACCTGATCGAGTTCCAGGGTCGAACTTATTTCCAGACCCGCGGTATTCAACGCCTGCAAGTGTTTTAATCTGACATCGCATAATTCGCCAACTTTGGCAGCGACAGCAGCAGAGTCTGCCAGGACTTGAAGTAAACCAATATCCTGGTCACTAAATGCATTGACCCGAGTGCTTTCAATATCAATGACCCCAATCAAATCTGTTCTGAACATCAAGGGTACGGCAAGCTCTGATCGGATTTTAGGGTACAGTTCGAGATAATCCTCTTCTCCTTCCACATCGGGTATATATCGGTATTTGCCTTTACGAGCCACCCAGGTTACCAGGCTTTTTTCATTTAAACGGATTTTGAATCCCAAAAAATCCTTTGCAAAGGCTTCGCCAGAGGCAGCCCTGATTTCAAGCATGTGTTTGTTTTCATCCTTGAGCAAAACAAATGAGGCCTTGTTACCTTGCCCGACAACATTGAGGGCAGCTTTGGAAATCATGTCCAAAATTTCCTGCAGACTCATGTCTCTGCCCAAGGCCTCACCGATCTCCTTTAGGGTGATCACTTGTCGGGTTTTTTCTTCTGCCAATTCATACAAGTACATGTTATGAAGCGCCATGGCAGCCTGCTCGGCAAGAATCAATATCCAGGATTTCTGTTGGGAAGACAAATCCAGATTTCCTGGTAACCCAATATTCAGAGCCCCCAAAACTTGTCCCATTGCAACGAGAGGAATTCCTAACTCGACATTCACGCCTTGCCAAGACGGTATTAAATCGTCTTTTGAGACCAAATGATTAACGGTTGTCATTTGTTTTCGTTGCATGGTCAGTCCAGCACAACAATTTTCGCTCTCCGGATCAGTCAATACCAGATCCGTATTATAGTCATCCGGAAACCGAAACGCCCACATTTGCTTACCCACGGGTCGGTAGGTAAGAAATATATATTGTGAAGTTGAGATATCCGACACTGTATTGACAATTTGATCGAAAATAAAATCCAATCCTGTTAGATTTGTCACTTTTCTCGATAAATTTATGATTGCTTCCAGATCAACATAGGTCTTTTGCACATGTTCATAATGCAAAACATTTTGAATGGTAACAGCCGCATGAGATGCAAAAATCGTGAGTATAGACTGCTGAATAGCGGATAAAGTAGACAAGTCGGGCCAATAGATATTTAAAACACCAATGACTTGTCCCATTACCTTCAAGGGTAAGCTTGACAGTGCAGAGACCTCATTTGCTCGATCTGGATTCAGGATAGCGATCTCTTTTGCGAACGAATCCCAGTGCATCGCTGTTAGAAACCGACTCGCCCCGATTTTTGCGACCCAGCCGGACAATCCATCACCCACTTTTTGTATATAACCTAAAGTAGCTTTTGGGCTTAACCCTTCAAAAGCTGCCATTCTCAATACTTGCTTTTCTTTATCCAGAACAAGGATATGACATGCAACTATAGGGCTAAAGATTTGCTGAATAGCATCAATAATAGCACGATAAACACTTTGTGGATCTGTTTGTTGTGTGATGAGGGCGGTACGATCACCTAACCGTCCCACAAGTGAATCAATCATTTTTCGCTTTTGCAGGGCCTGTTCATAACACGTTTTACTGAGCTCATATTCTTTGAATCGGTAAAAGATCTCGGCTCGCTTTTCAAAAGAAAAATTGTTTTGCAAAATAGCGGCGTAAATAGAGTTCCTCATTTTCCACTTTTGGTTACTTTGTTCCAGTAAACCAAGAAAGTACAGACGATTCCAATGAACATCATCGGGAGGTTTTTGCACGGTATGGTGATCCATTATTTGCGCGAGTCGTTGACTCAACTCTATATCCCTTTCGACGATCCGCATAGATTCCTGGAGTGATATTTCCTCCCCCTTTATCATATTGTCGATGGTTGTCTGAATCTTTTGGCAGGTGAGTTCAAAGGGATGAGCTGAATGATGAAAAGCATGAAAGCATATTTTTTGAATTAAATAAAGCATGCCAGATGTAGATTCACACAAGAGTCGAATCACACCACTTTCCATGGGAAAATCCATTTGACCGCATATTCTATTCAGCCATCGCTCAATGTCGTCATTTTGCAAATCCTTTACTCTGATCATGGATAGATGATCGATAAGAGGATTATGCGATGTGGTGTCTGGGGCTTGCAAGTCCATAGCCCCACTCAAAATCGTACAAAAACTATTCAATTCATGGTCAATATCACGCTCGGCATAAATGGATGCTAAAATGCGAAAAAAGCGATGCAAAAAAGCTGGTGGCAAATATTCCATTCCATCAAAGACTAAAATAGGCTTTTCATTATTATCGAATCCCTTCAATACTTTCCGTAAACATTCGAGAAATTCATGATCACTGCCAAATTTCGCGGGTAATGGAAAAGAGCTGGATTGATTCGGAGAGTGTATGATTTGCAAAAGGCTGGAATAGAAATGTGAAAAGGAAGCCTTGTCCAGATGTTGAACTCTGATAAATTTTATGCGATTTTCCTGTTTCTTATTTTTGAGCTCATGATAGAACTGTAACAATAAAGTGGTTTTTCCGACTTTGCGAGGCCCTGTGATCGCAAACCATTGACCTGAATAAACACCACGGATCATTTTCTCTATGAGATCTGTTCTTTTAATCATAACGGAACGATGATCCAAAGAGTTCAGAGGACCTTGATAATGAAAAGGATTTTGAGAGGATAACGTCATAATTCCAGATACTTTACTATAGCTTGTAATACCACCTCGGGATCTTCGGGTTTATTAAAATAGTCTATCACATTTAGCCTTCGACAGGCTTGTTCGACCTGAACATCACTCCGTGCGGTTAAAATAAGCACCGGAGTATCAGATGGACAATTTTCGATTTTGCCGTTGCGAATCATTTTTAGTAATAAAAGTCCTACTTTACTGGCATCTATTTTTGAAAAAACCCCATCGCCCGCAGGGAACATGATGTCCAGGCAAACCAAATCAATCTCTCTAGTCGAAAGATATTCTATAGCCGAGTCACCATCAGGGGCAATAAAGCACTCGACCGGTAAATCCGATAACCGGATGACGAGTCCATCAGAAAAATCGATCTCATCCTCTATAAAGAGTATTTGTTTGGCCATATCAATTCTCCTTGGGAATTTTGGGCAGGATAATCGTAAAGATGGTATCATATCCCTCATAATCCCTTTGACGTTGCGGGTCATCAAAAAATGGTGTACTTGCCACTTTAATTTGGCCACCGTGCGCCTGAACGATTTCCTTGCAAATTTTTAGGCCCAGGCCTGTGCCTGGGATATAACGAGTTTTATCATGGACTGTACCCCGATTGAATCCTTTAAAAATAGTGTCAAAGTTTTGTTCGGGAATACCCTGACCTTTATCCCATATTGAAATATTTATTCGCGTACCATCATCGAACCCTTCAACTTTGACATAACGATTAGCATGTGAATATTTTACTGCATTATCCAGTATATTTGATATCACGTGTTCAATTTTTTGTCGATCACAGCGAAAAGCAGGCAGACGTTTAACATTGTCTCGTATAACGATGGAAATACCTCGTTTCAGGGCTCGGCTCTTGTATGCCTGAGCAGCGCTTTCAATAATATCTTGTATTTTTATCGTTTCAAAAAAGTATCCTTCTGCACCCTGACTCAATGAAGGTAATAACAAGGCATTTTGCATCTGCCTCTTGGCGCGCATGATTTCATCGGTAATCGTGACAAGATACTGATTGATTTGATCATCACTTGAATAGTGTTTATCGACGAACCATCGTAATCCGCTAATTTGACTCAGAATATTATGCAGAGGACTTTTAAACTCATGAGCAGTTTCTGCCAGCGTATTCTGCAAATTTTCGATCATGGACTTGTCGCGGGCATTCCGAATGGCAATTGCAGACTGACTGGCAAAGGTATCCAGGATACGCATTCGACGTTGCAAAACTTTTACGTCTCCATGTACCAAATCCTGCATATCGGAAAGATCTATTTGTAACGTGCCAATGGCCTCATTATTTACCAGCAATGGAATGATATACTGGGAGATGATCCCGGCTTTTTGCACGGCTCGTTTGTCGCAAGAAGGATCATTAATACAATCGCTGCTCAGTTTTGGTTTTTTATTCAGAACAACCTGGCCAAGAATATCATTATGATTGATGCGTCGTTTGGTTTCTGCCTTGATTCTCTGCCAGTTTTCTCCCATGGCATATCTTCCACAAATCCATTGTCGCTTATCATCCACCAATGAGACCATACCCTTTGCATATCCGATAGACGTTAAGGTTTGAAAAATATGATCGATAGCTTCGTCTTCTCTTTGTGAAGACTGTAAATAGATACTGGCCTGATTGAGCGCCTCGAGTTGAGCTTCCAGAGTACTTCGCAGATCGATATCCATTTTCAATTTTTGAACAAGCTCGAGTTGTTCCTCTTTCATGTTCACCTGTTCTATACCGATGCCAACCAGATTGACCACTTTACGAAGAATTGTAATTTCATCTTGATCGATATTTTCTTTATGATGCTTGTAATATCCTGTTTCCAAAGTTCCAAGAGCTTCTTCCCGCGCCAATATTGGCATTATTACGCGTACTAAATTTTCGTGTCCAAACTTGTTATAAATTTCAGGATCCAATCGTTCATCCCATCCTGACAATTTTATCATTCTTTTATTCTTGACAACCCAGACTTGAATGTCCTGACTGTTCATTGAATGCCATGCGCTTTCCTTCCATTCATCAGGGATATTGCGGCTCTTTACGGTACCTATCATACCCGAGGATTTTTTAACCAGCGAAATGGTGGCGTAATCGAACCCCATGATTTGTGTCACTGCATCCAAAATACCTTCCAAAATCTGATCAAAATCCAAAGTTTTTGTAATAACCTCGAGTACCATTTCCAAAGCAGAAAGCTCTCGTATGCTTTGTTCCTGTTTCGAGATCAGCCGTACATTATCGATAGCAGTGGCTGCTTGGTTCGCTAGGGTTGTCAAAAAATATGTGTCCCGCTCAGAAAAGGCATTCTTTTTATCGCTTGTCACACTAATGATACCGATCACCTGCATGTCATTATGAGAATTAAAGCGTGATTGAATAGGAACCACAATTTGAGATTGAACATCATCAAACAGCTTATAATACCTATCCGGCGCCTCAGACAAAACATCATTGGATAGGTAGGGAATGCGATTCTTGAAAACATAACCAGACATCCCTCTGCTTGTCGGACAGGGCTCTATCTCACCTTCATCACCGCGAACAGAACTGATCGCTCTGACTTTTAATGAATCTGTGGCAGGATCATAAAGCCGTAAATATACCCGGTTGCTGTTGGGAATCTTGCGGCATTCGGCAACAATCTTGTCAAATACCTTTTTTTCATCATGTGTACTGAGTAGAGAGTCTCCGACATTGATTAAGGCTTTTATCTCTCTGAGATCTTTTGCCAAGGCAATGGCACGCATAGGTTTACCTTGCCTGTCCATTATGATTCTGGCATTTAAGCTCACAGGAATAGCAATATCATTTCTGGTCTTGAAAAGCGTTTCATGATTGGTCAGACTATGATCACGGGAGCTTCTCAAAGTGGAAAACACCCGATCCGCTTTTTGTCTCGCCGTAGAAACATGGTCTGAAGCAAAATAATCCTCCACGCGATGTCCTATCAGATCTCCGAACCACTCTTTTGCACATTCATTCATGTATTCTATCACCCCGCGGGCATCGGTGATGACGGCAAAATCAGGGATATTCTCAATTAATAGTTCATAGTTCTTTAAATAAGATCTCAAATCGGCATCGCTTAATATTTTTTGCAATTGGGTGGCTAAAATTCTAATAAAAAACTCGTCAGATTCCGGACTAAACCCTAATGATTGGTGAGCCTGGCCTTCAGCATCTTTTTTGTTATAAGTAATCAAGAGCCCGTTTAATGATTGGTCCGAGTGTAATAAAGGACAAACCAACTCGGAGAAAAGCTCCCGAGAGGGCAAAAACTTTGCGCCTTCATGACGATTTTTTATAGCCGGATGATCCCACAGCGTCTTCCCATGGGCATTAAAGACCTTTTTTTGAAACGCAAGATACCCTGTTAGGCCTTTTCCCTTTTGATTATGAATATTCAAACGCACCCGATAGTGTTTGAACCCACTTTGAATACCATCATTAAAATAACTAATCTGATGAACCAGTCTGTTTTCTTCGACAGAGAAAAAGCTGCAACATTCTGAATCCAAAACAAGCGCAGTATGTTTAACGAGAAAGTTAATCTTTTCTTTCAGTGAATAGTTCTCATCGATAGATAACAGGTGTTTGCTGATGTCACTCAATATCGACAGTTTTTTTAACATACGCCCTTTACGATCCAGTTCGGTGGCCAGCGTGGACACATAATGACTCAATTCATCTATTTGGATCGACCGGTTTTTTTGTGCACATAAATAAACACCAGCAAGATGCGCGATCATCTTTGCCAAAGGTAACCGTTCTTTACAAAGCAATCGATCCAAACTAAAGAAAACAATGCCGTTGAGTTGACCCTGCTCGAAAAAAGGAAAAGCCTGATAATAGGTACCCGACAAAAGCTGTAAAAATGGATCATCACTGCTTTTGGAGAATTGTCCGTGTACAATCTCACCATCGAGTGACTTGTGACCCAATTCACGCATAAAGTCTGATTCTCTCCACAACAAACCAGGCTGATCATCTCTGTTGGAATGGTATAGAATATCAAGACCTGAATGATTGGGTCCTGTAGTCAAAATGATCATATCTGAAAAAGTGAACAGACTTGCAGCAGTTTTGAATATTTCCTGCGCCATGTGTTCATGAAGAGTGAGATTTTGAAGAGATTCCTGCAAAGATAACAGACGTTCAATAGATGCTTGAGGGATCATCGGGTACCCCCGCTTCTGATAATGGACAATAGCATTCGGATCAGGGCAGGGGATCGTACCGGGCAGGTACATAAGATTTGAAAAGAGTAGGGTTGCATAAAAACCGTTGTTTGAGAGTGAGACAAAAATTGCACCCGTCAAAATCCACGGCCCATAAAACAAACTATTTCTTTTTTCTGTTTTATGCAACCCTTTTTACCCCATCAAAAATCGCCACAATTGTGACTCAGACCAGCAGGTGTCGGTTGGAATAACCGGACGCTTTACCACACATTAAAAAAGTCGGGGTAGCTGGCAACAAGGAACAATGCGGCTAAAAAACCCAAGACAAAAATAAAAAATGCCAGCTTGATCAAAGTCCAAATTGCATTGCTCACATTAAACAAGAATCCGATTATACCCATGGTACCCCCTTTCTTGTGAAAATCAAGATTATGTGAGTACCTCTTTATCCTCTACAATGGGTAAAGCAAGTCGCATGCCAAAGTCACAGGGAAGCGGATATTTGAAAAAAGCTATTGTTTTTATTAATATTATAATCTACATTGAATTGGTGATCCATCACACATAGCCGGGGCAAAAAAACCCCACATCGATAAATTTACCTCAGCGCAAGTGGGGTAAAAAAACACCAACACCCTTATACTGAAATGAGGATAAAACAGAGCCCAGAAACTGTTATAACAAATCGAGATTCTCTGATTACATTTACAATGCTTCACAGGTTCTGCTATGAAGAGACACATTCATTTTTTATTCTTTATCTTTGCACTGACCAGCTTTTCATGTAACGCCTTAAAACCGGATGAAGAGCCGGCCGAAACCGCCTTTCAGGTGCCTGTAAGCAGTATTATATCCGGCCAATTTCGGGAAATAGTTTCAGGATTGCCCATTGAAGATCAACCCATTCAGGTGACGCTGGCAAGTGATCCCCCCAATATCATTATCAACCTGGACAATCAACCGATCAAAGGCCTGCTTACCTCCAATAGCAGGTTGAGCTTTGCACTGGATAGTGATGTGGAACCCAATGAAAACAATCCCATTTATATTCACCTCTCTGCAAAAACAGATGGCTATATAGACTGGCAGCAAACGTTAAAAATTATAAATCCAAAACCGACAAGCTTTTACGCAGATCTGGTGCCTGTTGGTTCTCCTCCCCCTGGAATCCTTTTAGAAAAAGCATCAATTCAACTAGACTCCCACGGTAGAATTCAATCACAACCTCTTGAAATGATGTTATCATCACCGACAAACGATTTTCGCGTCAAGGCAATGTTACCTGTAGGAACGCGTATCCTTGATAACCAAGACACCCCGCTGCAAGGAGAGATCAATGTGACCTTTGTGGTTTACGATGCGAGGAAATCTAAAGCCCTGACCCAATATCAAAATACCTTTGCGACAGCCATAGATCTGGCAGATAAGAGCAAAAGATTCTCCGGAGTTATCCCTTTTTTGTGGATGGATCTTGACATAATCGATCAATACGGTCGCAAGGGTATCAAGTTCGATACAGTCAATATTGCCGCGTCCAAACAAACAAAAACTCCCGTGTCATTTGACAAAATTTTGCAGACAATGATGACTCTAAACTCACCCTTTCCCAATCACGAAACTCGATCCACTCTTCAGGAAGGCGATCATGCAATGGCCTGGAATTATGATCAGAAAACCAAGGAATGGACACTCGGCCAGACGATCGCAATCGGATCCGGCTCGACCTTTTCAGATCTCGTAATCAATGCATCTCTGCCTGCGCCTGGACGGTGGGCTTTTGGATGGGTGATTGAACCCTGTCCGGGCGGATTTCAACTGAACTTTTCAGGAATTCCCGAAGCTTATCCCTTGCGCATTCTGTTCACCGGAACCCACGGTGGATTTCGGTATGAATCTCAGACGCTATCCGGACAGCTGAAAATGGATATTCCAATAAACATGGATCTGGACCTCAAAGTATTCGATATACAAGACAGATTAGTGGCAAATCAACCTATACCACAAGCCTGCCAGGCCGGACAACAAACCGTCGCCGTCAATTCATCGATAGATCAGTTTACCACTATCCGTTTTATCGCAATCGATGGCTTTTGCCCATGCAACGCGGGAGTCAATCTAAAAATAGCCACTCTTCCGGTCTGGTATCAAGCGGTAAAGCCACAACCACAATCACCATGGGTCTTTGCAGGAATCACACGCAACGGAGTTGCCGAGATCCGTGGGCTACTGCTCAACACCAGCTATGTCTTTGCGACCTGGTTTGATGGAATCTGGTATTCTGCGCGGGTCAGCCTGGCCGACGACCGGCCCTTGACAACTTTGGAAACTTTTAGTGCGAATATACAAACCGCCAGCACTCAATGGGATTCTTTGTCATTCGTGATCAGGCTTTCAGAGAACGCATGTGAAAAATTATGTCAAAACTAGAATAGTATTCATCATGTAGATTCTGAATTTATAGGTGCTGGAAATAATGAGCCGATTATTACAATCCAATTCCCCAAAGGAATAAAAAAATGTGTTTTTATGCTCTTTCCTTTTGCATAAAACATAATTGTCCTTTACATTAACGATAGGAGTCGGGGTGGATTATGGGATTTTCGGAAACAATGTTGCTCATCGCTCTGTTGCTGATCCTTTTGGATTTCTTTGTAGCAACAGATATTTTGACTCATGCGGCCTATATCATCATCAGTGTCTGGGTAGGCCTGATCATCGAGGCACACCTCTTTTATCGGATTTTGTTTGGAGTCCTGACTTGGTTTTCTGTTGTGCTTTTTCACTATTTGGTCTGGTCCAAGCTCTTGCACCATTTTGTTGAAGAGTATATCATTCCTGACAGATATAAATCCAGCTATGAAACTCTTATCGGATCTTTTGGAAGAGTCAGGCACATTAATCATGCCCCAATGGTAGAGATTCATGATTCGTTATTCGAATATCGCTCAGAACACCCTTTAAAGGAAAATGCGCTTGTTAGAGTCATTGACTATCGCGAAGGAATCGTCAAGGTAGAACCCATAGACGAGGAATAACAATGTCGATTATTTTTACTGTTCCCCAATCTCACTGCGTAATTATTGAACGATTTGGCAAATTTTCATCAATCAAGCACCAGGGACTTGCATTTAAATTACCTATCATCGATGCTATCCGTAGAGTGAGTGAAGACTGGGGTGATGTTGCCAACAAACGCGGATATCTCATAGAGCTTACAGAACAACAAAGTGATACAGGAAAGCGGATCTGTCAGACTCGAGATAATGTCACGGCGCGAATCGACTCTGTCATTTACTGGCAAATCCTGGATCCTCGTGCGGCGCTGTATGAAGTGGACCATCTACCCATTTCCGTAGCAGATAGTGCATTGAATGCCCTGCGAGCTGAGGTGGGTAGCATGCCGCTGGACAAACTGTTTAGCGATCGGGAACATTTGAACGAACTTATTGCGACCCACCTTCGCAAAACCACGCAAAAGTGGGGAATCATCATCAACCGGGTAGAGATTCAGGAAATTGAAACCGATACAGCCACCGTCGACTCTATGCGCCAGCAAATGGATGCAGAGCGAAAAAGCCGGGCCATGGTTCTCGAGGCAGAAGGTCAGGCGAAATCGATTCTCAGGATTGCCCAGGCAGAAAAACAGGCAGCGATTCTCAGAGCCGAAGGAGATGCCAAAGCCAAAACGATCATGGCTGAAGCAGAATCTCAATACCTGGAAAAATTGATGATGACCTTACCGGCCAAAGAAGCAGCAAGTATTCTTGTTGCACAAAAATATTTAGAAGGATTTAGAGAAATCAGCAAAAATGAGGCGGATAAGGTTTTCTTGCCCAATTCTTTCAAAGGACTATTTTCTATTGACACATAATTGACCGACACAATCCCCATTTAATCATAACTTTGAAGGAAAAAACAAAAAAATGCTTGGCCCTGTTCTTTTAATAAAGAGTCTTTTATGAATAAATCTCAAACCTTAGACAAAGCGAAACGTTCATTGGAAGCAGAAGATATTGTCATCATCCTGGTCATCATTTTCGGATTCCTTTTGAGCATGGCAATTTTTATATTCCACTGGCCAATTCCACCGATAATGAGTGCTGTGCTGTTAGGAACAGCGTTATCTGCCCTGGTGTACCGTTTTTTAGGTGGCATACAAGCCAACACCAGTTTTACGATCGGCGCCCTCAAACTCTCCGGTACAATGGCAGCACTTATCGGTTGTATCTACTTTATCAATAGTGCTCTCGAAAAACAAACCAGAATGGAATTGACAACTCTTTTTGATCCGCCACTGCCACAATGGTTCAGCCTTGAAAAATCGAGTGGTCAACCGATTGAGGTCAGAGTGGGCACTCTCGGCACCATCCCCTTGCCTCTGGAATCTGAAATCCGATCCAATTATTATCGCATACGCAAGATGGAAAATCAATTTCTGCTGTTTCCCAAGACTCAAAAAGATCTACCCGTCGGCACGCTGGACCAAGAATCTTTAAAACAAACTCTTGCAGAGCTAAAACTGGGGTCTGTGGTACAGCATTTTATCGTTACCGATCGACTTGCCCCGGCGACGCTCAACGTAGAATTGGATCCATTGCCTTTCAAACTGACCACCCAAACATATAGCCAGGATTATTCGAGATTTACGTTATTTACACCAGAAGGTCAACGGGCATATGTCGGGAGCATTTATCGTAAACAAGCGGAAATTATTAGGATTGAGGATGCCTTTTATCTCGTGGCTGTTGTCGAAGTAAATCATCAAAACAATAATGGTGGCCCCTATGCTAAATTTGCTCTGGGCGAAATCATGACTCAATTTGATAATTAATAGGATGTGCAAGTATGGCCAGTTCTGCTGCATGGATCTATTTATTGATTGCAGGCTTTTTTGAGATTACATGGGCTGTCTCTTTAAAGTATTCTCAAGGCTTTTCACGGATTTGGCCAGCACTTTTATCCATAACAGCGATGATATTGAGCATTATATTTTTATCAAAGGCTTTAAAAATCTTACCCCTGGGTACAGCCTATGCCGTATGGACGGGAATAGGAGCTGCAGGTACGGCAATCATCGGAATTTTTTTATTTCAGGAGCCCAAAGATGTGCTCAGACTTTTGTGCATCGGATTGATATTGACAGGAATTGTAGGTCTGAGGATTTTTTCCACAACCTGAATGAACCTTATGAGCAATAAAAATACAACTCTGAAAAAACGACTTTATCAAATCATTTTCAAAGCAGACACATTTGGAGGCAAGCTCTTTGATATCGTCCTGATCATTTCCATTATTTCAAGTGTGTGCGTCGTCATGTTACTCAGTGTGAATTCAGTGAGGAATGCATACGGGAATCTGCTCTATACCTTTGAATGGTTTTTTACAATCTTATTTACCATTGAATATATCACTAGACTTTACAGTAGTCCCTCTACATGGAAATATGTCAAAAGTTTTTACGGACTCGTCGACTTGCTGGCCATAATTCCCACTTTTCTCGATTTTCTATGGCCCGGCACACACTATTTATTGGTTATCAGGGTATTGCGGGTATTACGGATTTTTAGAATTATGAAGCTGGCGACCTATCTGGGAGAAGCCAACATGCTTCTTTTGGCCCTAAGAAATAGTCGCAGAAAGGTCATTGTCTTTTTTCTGACGGTATTAACTTTGGTCGTCATTCTGGGCTCCTTGATGTATCTTATAGAAGGCGAAAGTCATGGTTTTACAAGTATTCCCAAAAGTGTTTACTGGGCCATCGTAACTCTGACGACGGTTGGCTATGGGGATATATCACCAAAAACAGAAGTCGGACAGGCTCTGGCCTCCTTTATCATGATTCTTGGGTACAGCATTCTTGCCGTACCCACCGGCATTGTTACTGTCGAATTGGGACAAGCAATGGAAAAAGAAAGAAAAAAAGGAATCCCAAGCAGTTGTGTCAATTGTAATGAAACAGATCATGATCGGGATGCCCAATATTGTAAACGATGTGGTTATCAATTGAACACCAACAGAAACACCTGAGGTCCTATGAAAACTCTAACAAACCGATCGGCCATTCTCCTGATATACTGCAACGACCAAAAGGGATTGGTTGCCTCAATTACAGAATTTATCGCAAAGAATAATGGCAATATCCTAAGCCTTGACCAACATGTGGATAGTGAACAAAAAATATTTTTTATGAGAATTGAATGGGATCTGGAAAACTTTATCATTCCGCCTGAAAAGATCGGAGAGTTTTTCAAAGTACTCATCGCAGACCGTTTAAAAATGAAATGGAAACTCTATTTCTCAGATGAAATACCCAAAATGGCCCTATTCGTCTCGAAGCAGGGGCATTGTCTCTCGGACATTATTGCTCGGTATCAGGCAGGGGAGTGGAACGTTCATATCCCTTTGGTTATCAGCAATCACGAGACATTTGCTGATGTCGCAGAACAGGCAGGGATTGATTTTCATTACACTCCAGTGACCAAAGAAAATAAAACGGAACAAGAAAAGAAGCAACTCCTCTTATTAAAAAATTATGATATCGATTTTGTCGTTCTTGCAAGATATATGCAAATCTTGAGCAGTGATTTTGTGAAAACATATCAAAACCGTATCATAAATATTCACCACTCTTTTTTACCCGCCTTTCCAGGAGCAAAACCTTATCATTCCGCCTACCAGCGTGGAGTTAAGGTCATTGGTGCAACCAGCCATTATGTGACCAAAGATCTGGATGCAGGTCCGATCATAGAGCAAGATGTCGTGAGAATAAGGCATACAGATTCGGTTGAAGATCTGGTGCGCAAGGGAAGAGACCTGGAAAAAATCGTTTTGGCCAGAGCCATTTGGTTTCATCTACAACGTAAAATATTGGCCTATGCCAATCGAACCGTTATTTTTAATTAACACAGAGGAGCCTTATGTCAAATATTTTTGTCGAACATACCGCCATCAATGTACCCAATGCAACGGATATGGCAAAATGGTATAAAGAAAACTTGAACATGCAAATTGTGCGCACAGCACAAAATCAAACCCATTTTCTTGCAGATGCAAGCGGACGCACCATATTGGAAATTTACACAAATCCCGCAGCTGCGGTTCCGGATTACCAAAACCAGGCTCCTTTGGTCTTGCATATTGCATTTCAGGCAGACAATGTCAAAGAATGCACTGAAAATTTGCTAAAAGCAGGAGCAAGCATTGTAGAATCTATCCATACGACGGAGATAGGAGACGAAATGGCCATGCTTCGCGATCCATGGGGAATCGCCATTCAGATTTTGAAACGCGCACATCCCATGTTGTCTCTGAGAGAATAATCAAGAGCTTTTACCAGACCACAAAATCGTATCTGAACTTTTTCAATAGGTGCCAAATTTTCTAAAATAGCATCATCGATGATACTTTTTTTTAAGAGCAAGTAAAATATGAAACCCTTTATAAATCTCAGTGTTGAATATCTAGGAAATATTTCTGTCGATTTGAAACTCAATAGTGTCAATTTCTTTTAGGACCGAACGTATTCTACATGGTTAAAAGAATTTCATATTACATATGCCTGCTTTGCATGAGCATTTCTACCCTGTTAACTGCCATAGATAAACGTCCGGCATTGCCGTTATTGCAGGGTATCGAAACCATTACCGCCCTCGATTTTTACCGGCATATTGCCTATTTAGGCAGTGACTCTTTAAAAGGGCGGGCCACGGGATCCCAGGGAGAACGTCTTGCTGCAGATTATATCATGGATCATTTGCACAAAGAGAATTGTTTGGCCGGCACAGCCTCGGGTTATCTCCAAACCATTCCTATGCATGGGAGCTATCCCTTAAAATCTTCAGAGCTTGTAATCAATATCGACGACAAATCGGTTCGTTTAGACCTCGGTCAGGATTATGTACTCTATAAATCCGGTGCACAAACGTTTATACCCAATCCGGTCCCCATGGTATTTGTCGGATATGGTATCATCGCCCCGGAATATGATTATAATGACTATCAATCTATGGATGTGACCGGAAAGGTCGTCGTATACCTCTCAGGTGAACCGCCCTCGGATGACCCGGAATATTTTTTGGGAAAAGAACCAACGATCTATTCTTACCCGGAATCAAAACAGCGTCTGGCCATTGCCAGAGGAGCTCGGGGGAGTATCATGATTCCCAACTCCTATAACGAGCGTAGAAAAACATGGGATTTTTGGCAGAACGCATTTTCGTTCGAGGATGTCACCCTTGCCTATTCTGTGACGTCGCATTTCAGCATCATGCTTCATCCCAATATTGCAGAAACACTTTTCACCAAACCTCTGGATCTGCAAACTGTCCTAAAAATGGATCAGGACAATACCATGTCCAGTTTTCCCCTGAAATCGACATTGTCATTCAAAGGACAATTTCGACAGCGGGACTTTTTTGCCAACAACATCATTGGGATTGTACCTGGTTCTGACCCGGAATTAAAAAGTACCTATATCATCTGTTCCGCCCATTATGACCATTTGGGTATAGGCAAAGCTGTTCGAGGAGATTCTGTCTATAATGGGGTCTTTGATAATGCTGCAGGGGTAGCTGCATTGTTGCAAATCACAAAAGCGCTGAATCAGATAGACGTCACACCACGTAGATCCATTGTATTTTTATTTCTAACAGGAGAAGAAAAGGGTGTACTGGGTTCCACCTATTATACGGATCACCCGGTTTACCCCTTGCACAAAACCGTTGCCAATGTCAACGTCGACGGCGTGGCAATGTTTGACACCTTTAATGATATCGTAGGGATTGGTTCAGAATATTCGACCATCGAAAATGAATTATCACTAATCGCCTCCGTTCTGGGACTAGGCGTGTCCTCTTTGCCCTCGGAATTTTTACGAACCGAATCATTCGCCCGGTCAGATCAAATCGTTTTCGCCAAAGCAGGCATCCCATCCGTAATGATCATGGAGGGCTTGGATTACCGAAATCTATCAAAAAATCAAGGCCTGAACCGTTTGATCAATTGGCAAACCAATATATATCATACTCCTTTTGATGACCTGTTACAGCCCATGAATCTCGAGGCTAGCAGGCAGCATGTACGGTTTTTATTCGCATTTATTTGGCATCTGGCGAATACTACCAAGCCACCAGAGTGGAAACCTGGAGTTCCGTATATCAACGCGAGGTTACAGTCTATTGCTGAAAAAAAGTAAAACCCTGCTCTCCTTATTCTTGTCGGGATTATTAACGCTAAACTGTAGCTCATCTTTGCGAACCCAAACACCCCCGACATTGCGTATTAAAGGCTCAGACACGATGGTGCCAGTGCTGCAGATATGGGCACAGGAATTCATGAAAAGCAACCCGGGAATTGCGGTCTATACTGAGGGAGGAGGAACGAGTACCGGGATTGATGCGCTGATCAACAATAATGTGGATATCGGAGCAGCCTCCCGGCCAATCAGACCAGAAGAAGTTCAGAAAATGGCTGAAAAGCACGAAACAGTCGGACTCTCTTTCCTGGTAGCCAAGGATGCGCTATCTATATATTTAAATCCAGAGAATCCTGTTGAAAACCTCACGATCGACCAAATCCGCGGTATTTTTTCGGGTCACATTCAAAACTGGAAAGATGTGGGAGGACCAGATAGCCCGATTCATGTCATCATACGCTCCCCAAATTCCGGAACATTTTTATACTTTCGGGAGCATATTCTTCAGGGCGAATCCTATTCAAAAGATGCAACCAGCCTGCCCAGTCAAACCAGTGTGGCGAATATCATTGCCAGAGATCCCTTTGCAATAGGATATGGGGGCATGGCCTACAAGGGAGATATCAAACATGGCCATATTAATGGTATTGCTCCAACTGAAGAAAACGTAATCGCCGACAAATATCCGATTACCCGTTACCTATATCTTTATACCATCGATTCACCCAGCGGATGGACCAAAGCGTTCATCGAATGGGTGCTCGGCCCCGCGGGCCAGAGCGTGGTCAATCAAGTGGGATATTATCCCATTTGGTCTCCCTTTAACCAGCAACCATCCTCTTAATCTTGAAGATATATTTCCCCATGGAAAAATACCACAGCCTCACCCACGATTTCTACGCGGTCTCCCAGGTCTTTGCACAAAAGATTCCCTCCGCGTTTTGAAAGCTGCTTTGCAATCATTTCTTTTTTAGACAAGTGTTCAGACCAATAAGGAGTCAAAGAGCTATGAGCAGAACCGGTCACCGGATCTTCGGGAATACCTTCTTTGGGGGCAAAAAATCTGGACACAAAATCGACCTCGTCACCCGGCGCAGTAACGATGATACCGGTGACATCCAATGTTTTCAATAGACCCATATCGGGAATTTGCTGCACAATTTCTACTTCACTCTCATAAACACAAACATAATCACGAGTTTTAAGCACGACGGACGGCTTGGGGTTCAAGGCCTGTAAAAGCGCATCAGGCACTTTGCAAGGTTTCGGTTTCCAGCTGGGAAAATTCAACCTATACCCCGATTCCGCAGCTTGAACATAGAGCTCCCCACTCTGGGTTTCAAAAATAAGCCGTTTTTGATTGATCTGAAAATATCGAAACAAAATGTGAGCCGTCGCCAGTGTGGCGTGGCCACAAAGATCAACCTCAGAAACCGGAGTAAACCAACGAAGATGATATCGATCCTTTTTAGCCACAACAAACGCGGTCTCTGACAAATTATTTTCCGCAGCAATCGCCTGTAACACATTATCTTCCAACCATTGATCTAAAACACAAACCGCTGCCGGATTGCCGCAAAATATAGTGTTGGTAAAGGCATCCACTTGAAACATGGGAATCTTCATAAGGGTTCTCCTGGTTATAGTATTTTAAAGGATCATTAATTAAAAGGAAACCATCATGATTAAAGCATTTGCAATCTTTGGCATAACCTTTCTTCTGGCCATTAATACGTTTGGCAAAGATTTATTAAAACCACTCAAATGGAACCATCGCCCTTTGTTAATCTTTTCACCCTCAAAAGATAAACATCTGGAAAAACAGCTACTCGAAATTGACCAGAATCAAAAAGGAATCATTGAAAGAGATATGAAAATCTTCATTCTCCATTCCAATTTGACCGGTACAATGGACGATAATGCAATAGATTCGGTTCAAGTAGCAGATCTGTACAAGAAATTCGACGTATCACCGGAACAGTTTTCCATTTTACTCGTCGGAAAGGATGGAGGCGTTAAAATGAGAAAGACCCAGAGTCTTGAAATGAAAGAAATTTTTGCCATTATTGATAAAATGCCTATGCGACAGCGTGAGATGCGGAACTAGTTTTCCACATTTACCACAAGTTATCCACAAAGTTATTCACATTTTTTACAAAAGATCCTCTGTTCGCTATAATCAATACTTTTTAAATGTACGTCGAACCTTTTGCCATAATCCCTGACCTACCATTTGGTCCGCCGCTGTCAATATCTTCTTGATGACCTGCAGAACATCGGCATCCCCAGCCCAGTGCTTTTGGACGATTGCCGGATCTGTATGATTGATAACAGAATTGAGTACATAGGCGGCCAGAGCAATATCATCTACATATCCTGCCGGACCAATGATCATCTCTGGTATGACATCAAAAGGAGAAATGAAATAGGCAATCGCTGCTGCTAACTTTGTTTTTTGCATAGAAGGAACATCTTTGTCAAACGACAATTTGACCAAAAGGTGGAAAAGATCAGGAGCCCATAATATATATTCACTCCACTGGTTTTCTTTTCCCTCTTTACTTTCAATCCAGGCCTTGATCTTTTTTCTCAATGTTCGATAATAATCTGTTTGTTTTTCATTCATATTTTATCCTATATAGGGTAATATACCGACCACGCTGACCAGGATGCCTTGCGATCATTTTACACAATCATGACTGAGTGACGTTCTCTGTTGTAGATGGGGATTTCCATTTTTCAAGATTCTTTTGGATAAATTCTATTATCATTTGATGTTGTTGCTGGCCTCGATCGGTCAAAGTGATGGGATCACCAAATACTATACGGACCGGTTTGGTTGGATCAATAGGTCCGAAATCCTTAAACATTTTACCATTTCCCCAGGCATTTGTTTTGAGCGCAATGGGAATGATCGGAACTTTGCCTCGCAAAGCCAGCTTTATACCAATAGAATTGAATTTCTTGGGGTCAAAGTCGACAGTACGGGTGGTTTGTGGAAAAATGATCACAGATGTACCCTGTTTTAATTTTTCTATACCTTTTTCCAATGTGGTTTGCAGATCTTTGCGTGGATTTTTCCGCCCAACGACAATGGGATCACAAGCACGCATTACCGCGCCGAAAACCGGATAATTGATCAGACTCTCCTTGACCACAAATGCAGCGGGTTTGTGAGTCACCACCAGGCTGGGCAATACAAATGTTTCCATCGTGCTCATATGATTAGAAACAAAAACACAGGGAACATCCATGGCTTTTATATGCTCCAACCCATAAATCTCGAATCGGGTGCCAAAAGATTCAAATACTCTGGCCGTTGCCAGGCTTTCCCTGACAAATTGCTGATCATCGAACCGGCCTGTCTTGGCCATATGGGAAGCATGGAACACCACCCGGGCAATATTTATATAAGCCAGATTGGGCCACTTTTTTTTCCACCATGCGACAGAGATGTCCGGACTTTTGTACGAATTATTTAAAAGTATAATTTCACGAGAAATCATGGCCGTTCCTATGCCCCCTCTTTACCGAGATGAATTTGCCGTTTCTCCGGATCATTGGCCGGGCGATAAAAAATTCCTACATGGCCGATCAATCCCACATGATGACACTGTGCTTTTTCGGCGATTTCCCGGCACAACTCTTTTTTGTTTTCTTTGTATTCCTGAAATCGTACTTTAATCAACTCGTGATCCTGCAGTGCTTCGTCAATACTCTGTAAAACAGATTCGTTCAACCCATTTCGACCAATCATCACGGTAGGTTTTAGTGGATTGGCCAGACCTCTGAGATACTTTCGATCTGCACCCCGTAGTTCTTGCATCTTTTCACTCCTGTCATTGTTTTTATAAATATGCATACTAGAAGCAGGTGACCAACGTTGATGCTCATCAATTTCCAGGCATCAACACAAAGCGAGCGTACTGATCAAAATCAAAATATTGATTTACAGCAGTTTGTATATCTTGAGCGTTCAATTCTTTAATAAAATCATCAAAAGTCAAAATACCGATTTTTTCCATTTGATGATAATCGTACAATTCCAGTGCCGATAACCAAAAGCTGTTTTCTTTCAAGGAAACCTCTCGTTGGCGTTTCTGCATCTCTGTGACCTTTTGTATATATGTATCGTCGAGTGCATTTTTTTGCATATCTTTAATTTCATTCAAAACCGCAAGAGTCAACTCTTTAACGCGTTCGGGATCACAACCAAACTGAATATTGATTTGATACTCCGGATCAGGGTAATGCGAAGGGGTGCCACCCACAGATACTCCATACGTTCCGCCCATATCCTCCCGGATAATCTCTCTTAACCGAATTTCAAGTGCACTGATCATAGACTGAAAGAAATATCGATTTTGACGATTCCATTCAAATGAACCGGTGAAAACAAGGGTCACGCGGCTTTTCGGTTCAATGCCTCGTTCGATTACTTTATCGACTTTTCCCTGTGGAGGCTCGACTCCCACATCCCTCCAGGTTTCGTTACGATTCATTGCAGGTAAGGAGCCCAAATAAGTCATGACCATAGATCGCAGGCTGGCAGGATCAAACTTGCCAACAAAAATAAAGGTAAAATCACTCGCATCCGCGAATCTGTTTTGAAAAATTCGAAAACTGTTCATCAAATCCATTTCTTCGAGTAGTTTCTGGCTCCATGGCCGACTGCGGAAATGGTGGTTAGCCATCGTCACCTGGATCGTATCTCCATACACGGCTTCGGGACTGGCCCCCCGGTTTTCTATGGCTCCTTCTATTCGGGATTTGAATGCAAGAAATGCTGTACTGTCGGCGCGGGGTGCAGTGAAATAAAGGTAAACGAGTTGAAAAAGAGTTTCCAGATCTGTTGGGGAAGCCTGGCCTGAAAAACCTTCGGTTAATTCTCGGATATAGGGAGAGACTCGAACGATTTTCCCTGTCAACTTTTTTTCCAGCTCTGTACGGTTAAATGATCCAAGACCACTTTCACCAATCACTGCTGCAGCGGTCAAAGCCGAGATGTAAAGACTATCTGACACCAGCGAATGCCCTCCCGGGCTATACGCAGTCATGAGCACCTGATCATTTTTAAAATCTGTAGGTTTTAAGATGACCCTCACACCATTGGATAAGCGCCATTCTGTTACGTCCAAAGGTTCGATATACAAAGTTTGCATCAAGTCGCCAGGTTCGGGCTGCTTTTCAACCAGTTTCTCCGCCGAGATCTCGTCCTGATAGGGTTCCACATGCTTTGCTTCAACCATCTGAAACAAGTCTAAAAGGTCTGATTCAGCAGGCACAGAGATGTTCTCCTTTTCAGGTGCATTTACAAAAACGACCCGATTGTTGTCAGAGATCCATTCCCGGGCCAATGTATTCAACTCGTCCAAAGTAATCGTCGGTAACAATTCATGGTATAATCGATACTCAAACTCAATACCGGGAATGGGTTCTGCAGTCAAAAAATGTCTGATATATTCAGAGGCATATTGTCCAGATTCGGTTTTATCTCTTTCATTATATGCCTGTTCGATGAAACGAAGTTGTTCTCGTTTTTGCCTTTCCAGTTCACTTGCCGTAAAACCGTGTTGATCTATTCGTTTGGCTTCTGTCAACAGACTTTCCAGACCCAAAGGAATGTTGTTCTCTTTTACCATAGCTGATAACAAATAGACTTCTGCTGAACGGATGAGTCGTCCTTTGGCAGAATATCCGAACAAAAAGGGAGGATCCGCCAGGCGGACCAGTTCTTTTAACCGTTCGTTAAACATGCTATTGTAAAGGTTTTCTTTGAGCAACTCTCGATACCCTTCGATCGTGTTGATTTGATCGGTGTCTTGTTTGTAATAAAGGGTTACACTATTGCGGGTTGCCTCTGGATCTGTCGCAATCGCAAACAAGGTAGAGTCATGATCGGGTACAGGGTAAAGCGGTCGCGGCCGGGGATTTTCAGCAGGGGCGATTCGAGAGAAATATTTTTTGATCAGACTTGACATGCCCTCCACATCAAAATCCCCTACCGCAATGACAGCCATTAGATCAGGACGATACCAATCTCGGTAAAATTTCAAAAGTGTCTCTCTCTCGAACGACTCGAGAATGCTTTTCTCTCCAATGGGAAGCCGTTTGGCATATTTTGAGTTCTTGAACAGAACAGGAAGCTGCTCATCACGCATCCGGGTCTGAGCTCCTCGACCCAGGCGCCATTCTTCAATAATCACCCCCCGTTCCTTTTCTATCTCTTCCGGTTCGAATTCGATTGCGCTTGCCCAGTTTTGTAATATTTGAATTCCCTTTTCAACTGTTGCCAAAGAATCAGTGGGGACTTGAAGCATATAGACGGTCTCGTCAAAACTCGTATAGGCGTTTAGATCCGGTCCGAATCGCATACCAATAGATTCAAGATAATCGACCAACTCATTTTTGGCAAAATCCTTGGTACCATTAAAGGCCATATGCTCGACGAAATGGGCTAAACCTTGTTGATTATTATCCTCCAAAACAGATCCGGCATTGACAACCAATCTGAGCTCTGCTCGATTTTCTGGCTTGGCATTTTGTTTTATATAATAGGTCAACCCATTTTCCAGTTTACCAAGTGTTATCGACTCATCCACCGGTAACGGACGCTGTTGGGCAAATACCAAATTGATCATGGTTATCAAAACAAGACCAGTAAAGATGCATCTCATAAACAATTCCTTTCATCATCTGTATTCAAATTCAACATAATAAATCATTTGAAAATTGCAAATGAAAAGCGTATTTTATGAAAAATATCTCACTATGGTTTCGAGTGATGCTTGAACTCTATTTCCTTCTTAATCAGGCCCTAAAATCTGTTGACCGATATCTGGCACATGTTTTAAAACAGTATGATCTGACATTGCCCCAGTACCTTGTATTGCAGGCACTATATCTCAAAGATGGACAAACGGCCACAGAACTGGTGGAGACTATTCAGTCGGACAACGCCACGTTAACCGCTATCATTGATCGCCTCGAACGCAAATTCTTTGTGCGCAGACAATCCTCTCCCAAAGATCGGCGAAAAAAGATTATCGTTCTCACTGACAAGGCCCGTGCGATAGAACACTCGTTGAGTATTAAAGTCGAACAATTTTTCGGTCAATTGAACCAGCAACTCGACCCCAAAGAGCTCAAAGAGCTTAAAAGTGGACTGCAAAAAATAACATTTTATTTCTCAGACATTTATGAATGGCACTAGACGACTAAAAACAATCGGAGGAGACAATGCACGAAAAAAGTATTGATCTGCTAAATCAAGCCCTGGCAGATGAATTGAGCGCCATCCATCAATATATGTTTTTTCATTTTCATTGTGATGACCAGGGATACGATCTCTTGGCTGCACTTTATAAAAAAACAGCGATTCAGGAAATGTTGCACGCTGAAAGACTCGCTGAACGAATTCTCTTTTTGAAAGGCGAGGTCGTAATGGAGCCAGCCCACCCGGTGGAAACCTTGCATAATGTTCAGGATATGTTAAGAATAGCTAAAAAGATGGAAGAATCAAGCGTCATGATGTATAACCGCTTTGCAAATCAGTGCAGTCAAAATGCCGACAATGTTTCTAAAAAGCTATTCGAAGACTTGGCTGCTGACGAAGAACTCCATTATGATCAGTTTGACATACAACAAGAACATTTGGAAAAATTCGGCGAACAATTTCTGGCCTTACAATCGATCGAACGCAGTAAAGGATTGGCCGGCCCTGGCACCCAGGCATAAACGGATCCTGCTTGGGCAGGATCCTAGTATTTCCATTCGGTCCGTGCCGTGGCGATCATCTGTTTTTTTTGCGGTATAGAAAGCTGATGATGATAGATCGCCGGCGAATCATCTTTGCGAACCGATTGCACCACAATGTTCTGGTCATATCTTGCCTCGGCACGGAATGCCAAATCCATTCTTTGCAGAATATGTTTCGACTTTATAAAGTCTGGAACGCTCTCCAATATCCACTCGATCATCTTTACATTGTTGACATGCAAATTGATATCGAGATCAGAGAATCTGACCCGAAAAAGTTTTTCAAAAACAGGATCCTGGACCGTATAACGTGCTGTTTTTGACCCCTTGAAGAAAGGGAGGGGCAATCGCTCTCTCAGCCAGGTCGGCACCGGTGTGGGTTTCTTTGCCTCGATATTCACGAGCATCCATTTTGTGCTCGCCGTTGCAACCTGTGCCGCATCAGCTGTCACGAGTTCAAATTCGCGATAAGCAAAGTATCGGTCAAAACCGGTAGGCCAGGTTTTCACATGCACAGTATCATACAAACCGGGCATGGAAGATAATATGGTCACTGATAATTCTGACAATACCCAGAAAATCCCCTGTTCCAGACACTCTTTGAATCCCACGTTCAAAGCATCTGCATGATTGCTGGCAGTCTCTTGCAAAAAATTACACATCATAGCGACAGTTAACCGCTGATCAGCTGAAAGCTCATAAGATCGAATCTGAAAAGATCGATTATAAACAGCCAGGCTTGGTTTTGTTTTCATCGGCATCTCGTTTTAGGGACTAAAATAATTCAGTACACCCAGGCACAGCCAATTGGCTACAGCTTGTCTGTTGTTGGTCTCTACAAATCTCAACTGATCACGACGGTTGCGAATGTTTCCCAATTCAATATATATGGTTGAAGGGTAAAGTCCACGCATAACATATAAATTTCGCGTAGTGACCAGGCCCCGATACCCTCTTCCAGGCTGATTTTCAGCATATTTTTGCTTGACTGTACGATACATGCTGATGGCCATATTTTTGCTCGGTTGATCATTTTTTTGATAGTAATAAAAAATATCGATACGCTGTGTATTAGGCCGACTATCTACATGTAGCACAATGCTATATTGTTTAGCCCGTTTTCCACCGTTCTCTCGGTAGAGTTTATTTACGATAGCAACGCGTTGATCGAGTCGCTTTACATGACGCGAAGAAATTCTTTCGCCCCCAATATAGTATTCATCGCGGTCACCGCGCAAAATCCCTTCATCGCGGATACCATCATTAGGGTCACGTACAACGACATAAACTTTGGCGCCATGCTCCAACAAACGCCTTGCAAGCCGAAGTGAAATATCATAAGCATATTCATCTTCATGCAGTGAATAGCGTCCATAACGACCCACAGCCCCTGGATCCGGTCCCCCATGCCCACTTGTAATATAAAATATGGTGCCTTGTAATCGGCTATCCAGACGATTTACTCGGGCATATTTGCCAAAAATGCTGAATTCTCCCAACAGAGAGGTCCCTTGAGAAGAAACCGGATCGTTTTGAGATTCAAAACGTTTGTCGAACTGATGCTGATGAGGATAAAGCTCAAAAGGGACCCATAAATCCAGATCAGTTGTGTAATTTTGTTTTTTGATTCCGGCTTGAACCAGCGATTCATTGTATCTTTGAATCTTTTTGGCGTGCTGATAATCATTATAGTTTAACGTGGTTCGTATGCTTTGGCCATTATAGTGAAAACGATAGATCGGTAATTCATATGTGCGGCCTAACAAGAGCTCTTTGTCATAAAGTCTGTCACGGTTCAATTCTATAAAAAAATTTCTGTTTTGTAGGTCAGGGACCAGCTTGTGCCGTCTTAATATACCATAAATTCCCTCCCCTTGTTGAGCAGAGGCTTTGACAAGCTCTTGGGAAAAGGCCAGTGAATAGAGCACAAGCCCCAAAATGAAAGCCGATTTACATATTGAAATTCTGGGATTTTGTGGATTCCAGTTCGTAAACAGAATCGGTATGAACGCTTTGAACTGCAGATAGACTCTCATCCGTACTCCTTCCCTCGCACCACACATATAACCCGGGTTTGGTCAAAGATAAAAAAATTCCTTCAAAAATGCAGGTGATTTTTTAATGAATTATATGCAATCAATGTTATTCAAAATATACGATCATAGCCTCATTTGCCTTTGTATTTACAAGCTTTATGTATTTCCAAAGCAAAGCTATCCGAAACAGGTCCCTTTTGATCTTTCTCTCAACATTAAACCCAATTTAGACTCGGGTTGTGCGGTTTTAAAATGCTTTTGTGAGCTGAAATTTTTAGCAGGCTTTATTCAGGTTATCAGATAACTGATGCAATCTGCGTTATGTTTTTGCTCTTTTATTATGTGCTGACCTCTGCGTTGATCTTTTTTGTCTATTCATGACAAGAGTGATATGAAATGACTCTGATGGGGGCAGAGTGTAATAAATACTCTGCCACATAAAGATTCATTCGTGATATTTAACAGATATCTTGACAATTTTATCTATTTTTTGTAAAATAGTAAAAGGAGGAAATAATATGAAAAAATTAAACTGGGGTTTAATTGGATGTGGAGACATTTCGCAAAAACGGGTTGCACCGGCGCTCAGAGATCTCCCCGAGTGTCATCTGGTCGCTGTAAACAGGGCCCGAACGGATTTGGCAGAATCATTTGCCCGTGAATTTGGCGCAAAGCAATGGTATGCTGACTGGCAAGATCTTCTCAACAATAAAGACATCGATGCAGTTTATATCGCCACTCCGGTTAACCTGCATGCAGAACAAACCATTGCCGCGGCAAATGCTGGCAAACATATCCTTTGCGAAAAACCCATGGCGATGAACACACAGGAATGTGACCAAATGATTGCGGCTTGCAAAGAAAATAATGTGAAACTGAGTATTGCTTATTACCGTCATTTTTATCCGGTGATTGAACGGATAAAAACGATCTTGAATTCTGGACAGCTTGGCACAGTCATCATGGCGACGATCAACGCATTCGAAAAATTCGATCGCAAACCAGGTGAACCTCGATACTGGTTATTGGAAAAAGAAAAATCGGGAGGAGGACCCATGATGGACTTTGGTTGCCATCGCATCGAGGTATTGGTAAATCTACTCGGTGATGTCACGGATGTCAAGTCCATCACGGATACGATCCATTATGATCGATCAGTCGAAGATACAGCCTCTGCTCTGATTAAATTCAAAGCAGGTATGCGAGGTGTATTGAATGTCAATCACGCCATTTTCGAAAGCCAGGATACCCTGGATATCTGGGCAACAGAGGGTTCTATCCATGTTTCCACTCTCAACAAGGGAGACTTGACGATGATTACATCAGACGGGATCGCAACAGAATCCCATCCACCACATAAAAATGTTCACCTGCCACACATCCAGGCGTTTACCCATTCTGTTCTGAATGATACTCCCGTTCCCGTTGAGGGTAACGAAGGGAAAAAGATAACTGCTATTTTGGATTTGATATACAATAGGTAGAAAAGGGCACTCAATAGTGACTTTGACTGCTATGACAAAAGGGAGAACACAGTGAAAGTACTCGAACTGAATCAGGTTTGCAAATCATATGAAAACGTTCATGCAGTCAAAAATCTGACGTTATCGATTGAAAAGGGATCTGTCTTTGGATTATTAGGCCCTAACGGCGCAGGAAAAACCTCGGCCATCCGAATGATCATGGGAATTATCCACCCTGATAGCGGTTCCATCCTGAGATTTGGTCAGTCGTCAATAAGAGATCAAACAGATCGGATCGGCTATTTACCCGAAGAACGCGGACTTTACCCCAAGATGAAAGTCATGGATACGATTCTCTTTTTCGCAGAAATTAAAAATCAAAACCGGCAACAATCAGAAAAAAGTGCTGATTCGTGGCTGAAACGTTTGGAGCTCGAAGAATGGAAAGATAAAAAAGTAGAATCATTGTCAAGGGGGATGCAACAGAAATTACAGTTTATATGTACGATTATTCATAATCCCGAATTGATAATCCTGGATGAGCCCTTTACAGGCTTGGATCCCGTCAATACCTCTCTGATCAAAGATGTCATTCTCGATTTGCAGCGAGGAGGAACAACTATCATCTTTTCTACCCATCTCATGGAACAAGTGGAAAAGTTGTGCAAAGAAATCTGCTTGATCGACAAAGGAGAAGCGGTTTTAAAAGGTAAATTGTCTGAAATTAAAAGACAGTCAGGCAAAAATCGAATCAAATTGAGCTATGATGGAGAGGCTCGATTTTTAAACGATCCAAAGTTGGTAAAGAATTATGACAATTTTGGTCAATATGTTGAAATCGATCCCGCGCAGGGTATTCGTCCACAGCAAATTTTGGCCAAAGCCATTGAACAGGTAGAAATCACTTTATTTGAAATTGCAGATCCCTCATTAAATGAAATCTTTATTACCAGTGTCAAAAAAACCAGGAGTGTGCAGTGAAAAAGACGATAGCGATCATCAAACGAGAATTCCTGACACGAGTAAAAACCAAGGGATTTGTGATTGGCACTTTGTTATTACCTGTTTTTATTCTTTTTGTTACCTTTGCCCCGGCATTGCTAACACAGGTAAACAAGGAATCCACTCGAACCATCGCTGTGATTGATTTTTCTGATCAACTCTATGCTCCGCTGCAGGAAAAACTCGAAACCCGCAAACAGGGAGAGAACGCTTCTTTTCATCTGGAAAATGTGATCACAACCCAGGAAAATTTAATAGAAACCAAGGAAAATTTATCACAGCGAGTCAAGAAAAAAGATCTGGATGCGTTTATTGTTATACCGCAAAACATTTTTAAAGAAAACTCTTTTGAGCTTTACGCCAAAAATGTGAGCAACATATCTTTGAACGAAACTCTGAAAGGTACGCTTTCAAACCTCGTCATTCAAATGCGCTTGCAAAAAAGCGGACTGGATCCCCAAAAAATTAATGAACTGAACAGACGCGTCGACATGCAAACCTTCAAAGTGGATGAAAAGGGAAGCAAAAAAGAAAGCGGCATTCTGACGTTTGCGATCTCTTATATTTTGGTTTTCACCTTGTATTTGGCCCTCATTTTTTACGGTTCATTCGTCATGAGAGGCGTTATCGAAGATAAAAATACACGCGTCAACGAGATGGTTATTTCATCTGTACGGCCGACACAATTGATGACTGGAAAAATCATCGGAATTGGGGCTGCAGGCCTGGCTCAATTTATTATCTGGGCGCTTTTTACCGCACTGATCACGACTTATGGTCTCCTGGTGGTAAAACAGATGGCTCCGGAAATTGAAAAACTGGGAATCCCTTCCGTTTCAGCAAGTGTATATATCATTTTTGTGGTCTATTTTATTCTCGGTTATTTTATGTATGCTTCACTGTTTGCTGCTCTGGGGAGTTTGGTGAATTCAGAGAGTGAAGCACAGAGTATGCAATGGCCGTTGATTATGCCGATATTGATCAGTTTTATGTTTATTTTTCCTACCATAAACAATCCGGATAGTCCTTTGTCGGTTACCATGTCACTGATCCCGTTATTTTCGCCCATCTTGATGTTTCTAAGGTATTCTGTGGGAGAAGCCCCGATGCATCAAGTGGGGCTCAGTTTTATTCTCATGATTATCACAACATGGCTTTTTATATGGCTTACAGGAAAGATTTTTCGGATAGGAATCCTGATGTATGGCAAAAGACCGACCATGCCTCAGATCATCAAATGGATTCGACACTCTTGAGTTTCGTCGACTGTTCCCGTTCTATGATCGCCTGCACCTGGTTATGCGACTGTGCTTTACCTTATTTCAGCTTGATCATTGAGGATTGTATTTGATGGTGGGGAGTTTTTACGACAATGAAATAGAGTCCGGTGGCCAAAGGATGGCCCTTCCCATCATCCCCTTGCCATTGCACCCTCATGGATCCGGCCAGATCACCACTCCAAAGTTGTTTCACGTTTTGTCCGCGAGTATTATAGACACATATCTCTACATCGTTAGATTCGCCTCTAATCTCCACCGTGGTCAAAGTTTTAAAGGGCGTTGGATATATGTATAGCTCCAAATCATCCGGAAAATCTAAAGAAATAGGTCTCTGAGGATAAATCGTCATGGTCCCATCCAGATCTACCTGTACAATCCTGTAATACCAGATTCCGGCATGATAAAGTGTATCTTGCACCTGATAATAATGTTCCCCACTGCTTTCCGGCTGTGCTGCGACAAAACCGATTCGCTGCCATGTCTGATCATCCTCTGATCTTTCGACGTAAAATCCATAGTTGGCTCTTTCCTCTCCCGTAATCCAGCTAACCCGGACAGAGTTGGAGGAAAGACTGACAATTTCAAAATTCAACAATTCCACGGGCAAGGGATCACTTGCAGAAAATTCAGATGTATTCCCATCGTCTTCAATGGCCAAAGCCAGTATTTGAAAATCAAGAGGCACATCACCCTGCCAAATAAAAAATCCCATAGAATCAACCGAGACAGAATCAAGAAAGCCGAGTGTACCGAGAGCGTTTCCTTTATAGAGTTCGACTTTTGAGCCAGGCGCAGCCGTTCCCTTGACTGTATTTTGTTCCACGGTCAGAATTTTCGGAGGAGTGAGTTCTGTATTTCCGCCGTTCCTATTTTCAACCATTTTCTCCTTGTTGGCAAATATTAAATTGCGAGTCAATGTATTGCCAAATGTTTCACCACCGAGAACAAGGACGCCGTTGAAAAAGCTGCCGGTAATCCGATTATCCGGTCCAAATAGGTTGTCATGTGCCCCCCCCTGCACCAAAATTCCAGTGGGCTGACCCGCCACAAGAGAGCTGTCCGGAGTCATACCAATATAATTTCCCCAAAAGTGATTATGGGAGGTCCCTTTGTAATTCAAAGAGAGACCCGCCCAGCCCCACTCATTGTAATCTTCGACCCCATTGCTGCAAATAATATTACCTGGCCCAATGGTATTATATTGAGGATATCCTTCCTGGTCATCGCCATAAAAATAGATGCCATTATGCTTATTGGGAGCAGGAGTTATTAAATCGGCACTCAATCCGATAATATTTCCCTTAAAAATATTATAGCGTGATTTACGGGCAAATTGGATCCCGCTGGAAAAGTTTCCTGATATCACATTTGCCTCAGAAAGACGGTCCCCACCAACCATATTATGCGCCGCTCCTCTGCCTATGACGATACCGGCTTCAGCATTGGGCAAAAGGGTTTTTCCGTCCATGCCAACGCCAAAATAATTTCCGCGCACCGTATTGCTATCCGCGCCGATCCACTCGATACGCATTCCGGTTCTGTTATTGCCGGAAAAAATGTTGCGCCCTCCTGCAGTACCATCACCAATAACATTACGATAGGATCCCAGGCCGAGAATCAACCCGGCTGCGTTTTGTTGTCGCCAAACCAGGCCATTGGGAGCAGAACTCAAACCCGTGACATCGATACCTGACCAATTATTCAGAAAAACATTATGATGTGACAACTCGACTCTGATACCATAATTCTCATTACCTGAAAAAATATTTCTGTTTCGTTCACCATAATTTCCAATTGAATTATGGTGGCTATATCCCAGCATTTCTAATCCGCTCCCAGAATTCCCAACTCTTGACACCCCATCTGCCGACAACCCGGCATAACATCCCTGAATAGTGTTATGGTGAGAGGACTCGCCGCGCAATTGGATGCCGGATGAACCGAATTGGCCGATAGCTACCCCTTGAATGATATTATTAGCGGAAAGAATCACCAATCCTGGCAGAGTAATTGATGCGTTTCCCAAAATTAAAACTGAGGGCCGAAGGGGGGATGCGGAAGGCTGTGAAAAGCCATCCAAAAAATTGGCATCATCAGTAAGTTCCGGTAAAGGTGAATTGAGCTGAATGGTACAAAAATCAGGATTGTACCCCGAGTCAGTCTCTGGAATGGCAAAGAGAATAGTATCGGGACCGGTACGAGTCTGGGCCATTTGCAGAGCATTGCGCAGAGAGCCTGGACCGGTATCGGCTGTATTGACCACTCGGAAAGTGTCCGCATATAGAGGTAATATGATGGTCAAAAGAAAGATCAAAGAACGCTTTATCATGTGCAACCCCGGATGCCAGCTATTCGGATAAACGTGAATCTTTTTTGCGATAGTGTATCACACGTAGTTCTTGGTTCATAGGGATAAGATCATCGATACTCGTGGTGCCATGAAATCCCCGCTCTTCAACACGATCAAAATATACATCCATTGAATCGCAGACAAACCAGTCATTGGGATAAGAAAGCAAAATCCAAACGTCGGTATGGGTCTTTTTCCTGAAATCAGGAAATTGCAGCCGGCGCAAAGGAATTTTGGTATCGAGTCCATAATAAAAGAAAGGCTTTTTCCCGAATAAATGATCCAATATGATCGGTTCCTCTGCTTGTCTTTTGCTCTTTACCCACTCGGCAGCGCCGCGCCAGTCATTTTTTGTGTTCCAGGTTTCAAAATGCACAAATGAATATGAAGCAAATACAAAAATGAGAAAAACGGGAATAATTGCATAGCGTTTTAATCTATCAATCCCGATTGCAATCAAAATAAAATATGCGGGCATGATTACAGACATGCTACGCAACAGCATATATGGACTTTTTATGGAAAGCAGTCCGGCGACAAGTATCGGAAACAGAGTATTTGCGATTAAAAAACCCAGAGGTTCTCTATAATGCTTCTTTTCCTGATGTGTCAGCAGGGCTTTAATCTTGTCGGAAAAATAGGGAAACAAAACAAGTATTGCCAATAATAATAATCCCATTAGAGAGGCGTATAAAAAGCTGATCGGCAGAGTTTCGAGCTGATCAACATGATAGGACTTTATTGCTTCTGCATAGATTTGTTCATTATCAGCAATTTCTCCCTTTAACATTCCGAGCCAGGTAGAGACAGGCACAAAAGACAGCAACAAAAATATTGAGCTCACAATCAATGTGGGCATCACAAGAAAGGATTTCATCTGCCTGGCGATAACAAATTTAAATTCAGTCTTCTTTTTCACCAGATAACTCACAGCAAGTATTAACAAGAATGCTATTGTCAAACGGCCGGCCCAGATAATAAGCGATGAATTTGCCGCAGCATAGGGATTGAGGCTATCAAAAAGATCTCGAACAAAAATCAAATCCAGTTGTTTATACATGGGACGTGTTTTTGATAAAAGCTGACTTGTCATAAAAGGAATCCATGGCAGATATCCTACGGCAATACCCAGCTGTACAAGCCACCACTCCTTAAACCAAGATTTATGCACGATGGAACGCATCATTACCCAAAGTACTTGAGCGATCCAAATGACAAAAGCAAAATAGTGGGTATAAATCGCAATTAGAATAACGATAGCATATGCAAAACTATACTTTCTATTGCCGGTCGAAAATCGTTGCCAAAGAAAAAAGCAGGAAAGGATCACCAAGAACATAACAAAAGCGTTTGACCTGGCGTTTTGTGATAACCACACATGCCATGGGGACAATACTAACAATAATGCAGCGATGAATCCGACTCTGCGATTACTCAATCTTGTCCCCAGAGACCATAAAAGTGGAATAGAAAGGACCGCAAAAAAGACCGATATGCTCCGCAATGCCGGCTCACTCATTCCAAACCAGGTTATCCAAAAATGGTGCAGAACGTAAAAGAGAGGCGGATGAACATCATTGATCGTCATAATCACCACACGAAAGAGTGATTCAGCAGCGTAAAACGAGCCAATGGTTTCGTCTATAGAAAAACTTTTGAAATTTAAATGATAGATTCGTACTATTAGGCCAGTGACAATTAAAACAGCCAAAAAGAAGATATTCCGTTTGTTCATCTTGGGTATCCGCGGATAAGTGTCTGGTTACAAATAAACTCAAAGATTTTAAGCAAAACCATAATACATTACACCGATATCGGATGATGAAAACACCGTACAACAACGAATCACCAACTCGAATACCAGGAAAACAAGGAGATCTCTATGAAAAAACTCGTATTGTTGCCTCTCATTACCATCGTTTTGGCGTGTGGTCAGACCTCCAAATGGGATGAAAATTCTACTACCTATCAAGTGGCCAAGGGAGTCTCGGAAAACTTGCCGATTTTGTCACCTGATGAGAACAAAACTCTGGTTACAACCAATGATTTCAGCATCGATGTAAAAACTCTTTTTAATGATCTAAAATCTGGTATGGGCAGTAACTTTAATTCTCTTTCTCAGCTTTCAGTGACTGAACAAAGAGATTTTATTGGGCGCTATCTCAGCACCATGGTCGAGACCAGATTGTTAGAAACAGCAGCCAAGCAAAGGGGCATTAACGTGACGTTGGCCAAAATTGACAGTATATATGAAAAATTAGCTCAAGCCAACGGTGGCGAGGAACAATTTGTGGCCATGTTGGAAAAAAATGACCTCGATATTGCTTCCTTGAAAGATGAAATCAAAAGTTCTTTATATAAAGATCAGTTTCTCACTCAATATGTATACAAGCAAATACAGATAAGTGAAGACGAACTTTTTCAATCTTATCAAATGCCTCAGAAAGCCACTGTTCGTCATATTCTCCTGAGCACAAAGGGCAAGACAGACGCTGAAAAAACAGAAATCCTGGAAAAGATGAAAATGATTCTGAAACAGGCCAAAGACGGTGCAGATTTTGCAAAGCTGGCTGAAAAATATTCAGAAGATCCAGGCTCCAACGATAAAGGTGGTCTTTATGAAAGCTTTGATCGCGGGGTAATGGTCCCCGAATTTGACAAGGCGGCATTCACTGTTGCAATCGGCGAAATAAGTGATATTATTGAAACTCGCTTTGGATACCACATCCTCAAAGTGATCAGTAGAGAATCTGAAACGAGACCATTCGATAGTGTCAAAGAAGACCTTGAAAAAACCTTACTGAACAAAAAACGTCAAAACGCCTATGATGAAACCATTAAATCACTAAAGGTTCAGTTAAATTACAAAAATATTTTTTCCTAATCAACATTATTTCCCCAATTGTCATAAAACCGGATTATTTAATCAAGTTATCGCACCAAAAAAAGTTGACATTCTATAAAAGAATCGTTAAATTTAATGCTGACTTTATATTTCGAGGTGGTGCTCCCCGGGCTACCTCCAGGAGGTATGGTTGAGAGTAGCTGATTACTTTAAAGATAATCTTATTTTTCTGGATTTAGAAGCATCAGACAAGAGTGTTGCTATCTCAAAAATGGTACATCGTATGAAATTGGCCGACGCAATCGATGATGAAGCCAAATTCTATAAAGAAGTGCTGGAGCGGGAAAAGTTGGGGAGCACATCCATAGGCAATGGAGTCGCCCTGCCACACGCCAGAACAGAAAATGTATCCGAAATTGTCGTCGCTATGGCCCGCTTGAGAGAGGGAATCAATTACGATGATGAAAACACTCTGCCGGTACGCTTGATTTTTCTCTTAGGTACCCCCTTGAAGGCAGTGGGTGAATATTTAAAAGTATTGGCTCGATTGTCAAAAATTTTAAAAGAAAATTCGACTCGCAAGTCCCTCCTGGAAGCGGATAGTGCAACTCGCATTCGTCAGATTTTTTCTCAAGCGGAAGATTAAGTATTTCAATGGATTTCATCAGTAAAAGTCGTCGCTTATTTAATAGATATACCTTGTCCACCACGGGACGGCTCTTTTTTGCCAGCCTGGTTGTAGGTGTCGTTGCCGGTGTGGGGGCCATTGTTTTTTTTACTTTATTACAATGGTTGTCCCATATCTGCCTGCATGAACTGGCACATTATTTTCCACCTGAACCCCGGGGTGAATTGAGTGGAGTTGAAGCGGTCTCCTTGCCCATCAGATCATGGGTGTTTTTGATCGTACCCACCCTTGGCGGATTGTTATCCGGTTTTCTGGTCTTCAAACTTGCCCCAGAAGCAGAAGGTCACGGTACAGATGCTGTGATCGAGGCATTTCATCATAAAAAGGGAGTTATCCGTAAGCGGGTACCACTTGTTAAAACTCTGGCTTCGATTATCACTATCGGCACAGGAGGGAGTGCGGGCAGGGAAGGTCCTATTGCCCAAATCGGTGCCGGATTTGGATCGTATCTGTCTGATCTTCTTAGGTTAAGTGATGATGAAAAAAGAATTCTCTTGATCGCAGGAGCGGCCGGCGGCATAGGAGCCATATTCCGTTCTCCTCTCGGAGGAGCATTATTTGCCGTAGAAGTGCTCTATCGTCGGGATTTTGAATCAAAGGGCCTCATTCCCGCTCTGGTCTCGTCTATTATTGCCTATTCCATATTCACGTCGAGATTTGGTTGGGGATTTTTGTTTGAAACACCTCACTATGTATTCGATCATCCCAGTGAACTCTTGTTTTACGCTGCTCTTGGTCTGGTTTGCGCAGCTGTCGGGTATGTGTATGTAAAAGTCTTTTATGGCACCCGCGATCAATTTTTTCACCGTATCCCCATAAAACCGCATTGGAAACCTGCTATCGGTGGATTTTTGGTCGGTATTCTCGGTTTTTTCGCCCCCCATGCTCTTGCCTCGGGTTATGGATATTTACAGCAAGCGATGGACGGAACGCTGACCATCCATTTTATGCTTATCGCCGTGATTCTAAAGATCTTTGCCACCTCATTCACTATCAGTTCCGGCGGGAGTGGCGGTGTTTTTGCGCCGTCTTTATTTATCGGAGGTATGCTCGGAGGAGCTTTTGGCCAACTCGCTGAATTGCTGTTCCCCTC
>WJME01000046.1 GCA_014728115.1 Candidatus Zhuqueibacterota bacterium
ACCACAATGTGGTCACCGCTTTCCAGTCCATTGAGAATCTCGACCTGGTTATTCGCCCGGTATCCGGTCTCGACCCACACCTTGGCGACGGTCCAGGATGGATTCTGCGATTCGCTGTTGGCCTGGGCGGTGAACAGAAACTGTCTGTCTTCGGTGCGCTGCAGCACATCCACGGGCACGGTCAGTGCATCGCTCGTGCGATAGTTGGCAATCGAGAGCACAGCCAGGCTGTTGGGCTGAATCGCCTCGTCCTGGGCCGGCAGCAGGACTTCGATCAAAAACGTGCGGTTTTGCGGATCGATGACCTGAGAGACCGTGCTGATGGTGCTGTCAAACTTTTTGTTCAATACGGGCAGGCGGACGGTCACCGGTTGGCCGGCTTTTACCTGTCCGATATACTCTTCGGACAAGTGCGCCGCAATCTTTAATTCCGATAATCTCACCACGCGGATGGTCGGGAATCCGGCAGCCACGGCCTCGCCTTGTTTGAGCATGACCTCGTCCACATTGCCGTCGATGGGCGAGGTGATCTTGGTCAGCTTGTATTGTTCGCGCGTGGCGGCGAGCCGTTTTTCCAGGGCTTCCATATTGGTCCTGGCTTGCAGATATTGTACTTCGCTGCCGATCTCTTTTTCCCACAACCGGCTCTGGCGTTCGAACACGGTTTTGGCCAGTTCGAGATTGACCTCGAGCTCGGCCAGAGTGTTTTCGAGGATAGCGCCATCCAGTTCGGCCAACAGCTGGCCTTCTTTGACGCTCTGGCCTTCGGTGACATGGATCTTTTTGACGATTCCGGAATATTGCGCCGGGATCATGATATTGTTATCCGATTCCACCGTGCCCTGAACGTTGATGATATGTTCAAAGGATTGTGGTGTGATTTTTTCCACGATTACAGGTGTCAGATCTTTGGACAGAGTGTCGCCATTTTCAGCAGCGATTTGCTGTTTCAGTTGTTCGATCTGTGCTTCGATACGGTCCCGTTCGGCCTGGAGCTTTTCGAGCTTGTCGCTGGGCGATTCGGATCCGCAACCGGCGATAAATGCTGCGACAAGAGATGAAATAATGAGCTTTTTCATGACTGTTCCTGATGTTTAGATACGTTCGAACGTGTGAACGTGTGAACGTGTGAACGTTTGAACGTTCACACGTTCATACGTTTTCACAATCACACGTCTTTTTATATTTTTTCAAATAGCTTGTCCAGACTCGTCCTTGCTTGCAAGAGATCGGACACGGACTGGAGGTATTGACCTTCGCTGGACAGGTACTGGTTATGGGCCTGGGTGAGTTCCAGGCTGGAGACCAGGCCTTCGCGATACTTTTCCAGGGTGATTTCATACACCTCATGGGCCAGGTCGCGGTTGGTCATGCTGTTTTCGAACCGGTCGCGGGCAGACTCGAACGCGGCTTTGGCCTGTTTGTATTGCAGCTGCAGTCCCTGTTCCACGCTCTCTTTTTGCAGCCGCGCCTGTTTGAGCTCGACCCGGGCTTTTTGCACGCGTTGAAACTTGGCCGAGCCGCTGAAAATGGGCCAGCTGAACTGCACGCCCACCACGGTGGTGGGGTACCAGGTCTCCTCCGGGTCAAAGATATTGAACTTGTCCCGTTGCGCATCCTGTTGCCAGCGTGCGAACCCCACGATGGTGGGCAGAAAGGTGGTCTTTTCCTTGCGCAGATTGAGCTCGCGCAACCGCTCCTGGGTCAGCATGGCTTGCATGTTGATGTTTGTATACGGATCGAATTTGATCTGGGAGCGATTGGCATCCTCGGGATCGGTGAGAAACGTCTCGAGGTCATCGGCCAGCGCAATAGGGGCGTCGAGATCGAGACCCATTTGTAGTTTCAAGAGCTGCAGGGTGACGTCGATCTGTTGTTCCAGGGCGCGCAGGTTGTTTTGGATGTCGTTCACCGTAATCTGGATCTGTTTGACATCGGTCTTTTCGGTAAACCCTTCCTTGTTCATTTCCGTGATTTCGTACCGGGTCTTTTTCAGGTTTTTCAGGGTCTGTTCCAGGATGCGCTGGTTTTCCTGGGCGATGAGCACCAGCTGATAGGTAGTGGTGACCGTGGCTTTGACGTCCAGTTTTTTGCGTGTCAGGTTTTCCTGGGACAATTGTAAAAAGATTTTCGAGGCCTGTACGCCTACGAAATAGCTGCCGCTAAAGAGCAGCTGATTGGCGGACACGCCATAGCTTGCGTTGTGGGGTTTGCCGAATTTTACCGGAATCGTGGTGCCGGGCGGCTGGCCAAAGATTTCACCGGGAATCAGCTGGGTGGGGATATCCAGCAGGTTCTGATACTGGGCCGTGACCTCGACCTGGGGAAATCCCTGAGCGGTCACCTCCCACATCTGTTTATTGGCCGCCTTGATGGCCAGCAGGGCATCGCGGATATCGCGATTGTTTTGCATGGCATATTTTTTGGCCTCGGCCAGGGTATACGCGGGCGTGGTTTGGGCTGCTGACAGGGTGAACAGGGTCAGCAGCAGCACGCCGGTGAAGGTGCAGATGTTGATGATGCGTGGTTTCATTTGGAATCCTGTTTATGATTGCTTAAACCGTTGATAAAGATATCCAGAATAAAGAGCGAGTCTTTTTCCAGCTTTTGATAATCCAGTTTGTTTTCTCTGTTTTCCGCAGCCTGGCGATAGGTCTCGAGGTGCTGGCTTTCCAGGGCCAGATGCAGGACCCGTGCGGCATGGTCGGCATCGATAGTGCGAAACTCGTTATTATCGATGCCCTCGCGAATAAAGTGGGCGAGAAAATCCCGGTTGCCTTTGCAGTTGCGTTTGTGAATATCCTGTAGCAGGGAATGGTTATCGACCATGGCCTGGGCATTGAGCTCGAGCCATTCGGCGCGGTCGCGGAAATACTCGTAATAGAGTTTGATCGTGGTCATCAATTTTTCAGCGGCCGTGGATTGAGTTTTCGTGCGTTCGAACGCCACGTCGTGAAATCGTTGCGCTTCGCGCTCCATGGCATCGGTAAAGATCGCTTCCTTGTTTTTATAATAGTAATAGAGCGACGCTTTTTTGAGTCCCATGACCCGGGCGATATCGTCCATGGTGGATTTGAGCATACCGTACCGAGCCAGGCAATGCATGGCCGCATCCAGGATCTCTTGTTTTTTATCGGGTTTTTCCATTATTCTCCAACTTTTCGACCAATTTAATAAATTGTTCAAATATAGCAACTTTTACGTGATATGCAACATTAAAGTTTTAAAGGGTATTCCGTTTTTGGAATTTTTTTCTCGATCTGGAAAAAAAGCCCGAACGCAGAGCTAACAAACCAGGGTCGCAGAGAGGGAGGGAGCGAGCGAGAGAGCGAGAGAGGGGGGAGAGGATGAATGTGAAAAAATACAAACGAGCTTATGATAATAATAAAACCGATCATCCTGGATTATCCACAAAGAACACAAAAAACACCAGACCAAACTCCGAGTAATTGGTATTATTGCTTTTAATTTGTTTCATGGTCTTGGTAACCTTAAAATTTTCTTGACATTTATGTAATAATGTTGTAAAATTAATACAACACTTTGGAGGTGTGATATGAAAGAATATAAATTATTCGGAGACTATTTTAAAACTCTTCGAATGAAAACCGGGTTAACTTTACGACAATTTGCGCTGGGGAATAATTTTGATCCGGGAAATATCAGCAAGATCGAGCGAGGAATTTTGTCTCCGCCTCAATCCCGGGAAAAACTCGAAACCTATGCAGCAGCGCTGAATCTGAAGGAGGGGTCGGATGACTGGTATACCTTTTTTGATTATGCTGCTGCGTGTTCGGGGAAAATTCCCAAAGACGTTATGGATGATGCCGAGTTGGTAAAAAAATTGCCCCTGGTTTTCAGGACATTACGAGGGGAAAAATTGACAGATGAACAACTGAATACCTTGGCAAAACTCATACGGAGAGCCTGATGATCCCCCTGACTGTACCTTATCTCACCAATGAAAAAATCAGTGGTGCATTTATTTTAAGAAAATATTATTTAAACAAAGTTGAAAGCCTCAATCTGGACGGTCTATTCCTGCCAACGCATCAATATTCTCATTTAAAATAAACCACCGGGTTTAGAACTATTCTTCGGTATAATTTCTATTCTTATTGCATATTCCGGTGAAAGTTGCCACCGATTCCGGCCCAAGTCTGCCACCTATTTTCTTTTAGCTCTTTGACAATTTTTAATTATAGGCGTGGCAGTTTTCAGCCGGAATATGCACTTATCACTAATCTGCCTAACAAATTACTGAACACCTTAATCTTGTCGAACGGCAAATCTACCTAAAGGAAGACCTCGTGAACCAGGTGATCATACTTTAGATGTCTAATTGTACACCAAAATATCTTGAATGAGTTAAATTGATAAAATCAATATTTGGTGAGAAAATGCAGAAAAATGACATTGATCACAATACCAAGAAATGGTATAGAGAGTAAAGCGGAAAAGGGCATAAAAAAATCCGCTGCTTTAGAAATAGCATAGCGGTGAAAACCGTTATGAATCCAAGCCAACAAAGACTATTGTTTAGCTATTTCAAATCATTTCGAGATAATCCAGATCGATGTCCAATGAATTCAAAATACAATTCTTTAAGGCGTTCCATAAGGATGGCTCCAATACGAATCTCTGATAAATTGCATCTCGAAATTTACCAGATAGTATTTGTTCAGTCGTATAGTCATATATTTTGCCAAAACGACCCACGTATTTTCTATAAAACTAGTTTGATCAGAATCGATATAAAAATAATTATCTTTAGAATGACAACCGAGTATTGCTTTCTTTCTGTGTGGCTGAGTAGTAGTCAGACAGATTAAATAAGGTTCATCATCTTTTGGTTTATTTAAAACAATAGCGAGTTTATCTCTAGTACTCTCATCTTCAAATTTAAAATCCTTGAACACCAAAACCGTGCCTGGTCTCATAACTCCCCAAGTATGTCGTAGAGTTTGTTTTCGATTTCCTGTCGGTCTTTGATATCCTCTTCGGTGTGTGATCCTTGCTCATCGTCGAGTGCAAGTAAATAATCGATCCATTCACTTTCACCTTTTTCCTGCTTGGTACGATCCCAAGGCGAGTTTTTAAAATGAGTCGAACGAATCATATCTTTGGACTTTAGGTCTCTAAATAAATCTGAAATACCTTCTAATAGCATTAATTCTCGTTTGCTAAAAATATTTTTGTTAAATTTTTTCTTTGGCTGAATTTTAAAATAATACTTATCAGTATCTTTAATTTCTTTTCTTTCAACGAAAAAGGCCTTTTCAAAATCTTCCGGATTATTTTCTGGATCAATTTCGTGATATACTTTTGGTGGCACAGGCCCTTTTTCCCAGGCCTTATACTTGAGGCCAGTTACTGATTTACCAGTTTGCGCAAAGTGCCAAAAATCAAGAAAATATAAAAGTTTCATTAATTTTAATTTATGACAATATTTTGTGTTTCGTACAAAATATATAATGGCGTTAATTAGCTTTTCACGCCGTTTAGCCCTGGTCAAGGCTGTGATGATTTCCATTGTGCTCCCCACCCTTTGATTATTGCTCTACTGGTATAACATAATAAAAATGAGAAATGTTTCAAAGCAAATAATGTTTTAATTTGCATCGGCCCAAATCATGGCGACCTTATGATCAGGGTCTTTGCCTTGATTTAATTTCAATAAGCGGATATCCTTTGTGTAGTACTTTTGCCCTCCAAGGTCTTCATATTTAATTAAAAAATGCACATATGGGGATTTTTCCAAGATTTCTCTGTCTATAAACCCGTTTCTGTAAAATATCTCATGTTCATTGTTTGGGTATAAATATGAAGTTGTTAAGGAGGAGTCGTTTTCCATTTTTATGAATATTTTTTTATCAATATCAGAGTGCAAAATCATCGAGATAAAATTTAATTTTGCTGGTTGTGATCCAAAATTTTTAATTTTGTAAACGGGTTGCACCAAGGTATCTTTTTTTGAAAAAACATATGAAAATCGCGGCTCGCTAAAAGAGACAAAAGGGCGAATTGTGTTTGAATAATATTTTTCCTGTTGATTTAAATTTCTATGACCTATATAATTTTGCCAGAGTCCAGAAACTGCAATAATGAAAGTAGCTACAAGAGTATATGTTTGTATGTTCAACAGATATTGATCCTTGGTTTTAGTTTCATTTTTTCGTTTTTTGTTAGCCGACATTTTGGAGTCCATTTCTAAAAATTACAACTCACCTCAGCCCGATCCCCTTAACCCAGAGTTCAACCGCTTAAAGAATCTAATTTAGTCTCAATTTTTGCATTGTGAATATTTAAAGAATGTATTTTTTGATGTAAATTTGCTATCTTGATGGTGAATTCTTGATAATTTTCTATATTTTGATTGTCATGTTTACTTTGACAACATAATTTATCATTCATTATGAAAAAAAACTACAAGCTAAAATGAAAAAAGTTAGTATTATCCTCATATCTTCCCCTAATAATACTGCTTTTAAGGATATCTTGCCACTTGATCTAAGATTACCGAATTTGTTAAATTTTGTGATCAGCAATTTTTGATTTTATCCATTTCGTTACACCTTCCAGACCTCGATAAATAGTCCTCTCGTTAACACCAAGACGATTTAATTCGGATCTTATTTTCGCTTTTTGTTTTGTAGGAATTATACACAAAGACATTTCTTTGATATCTTCTTTGTAATTATCAAAGATTAAGACAGGTATTTTATGATGATCCTTCAAAGGAAACGATATGAAACACGCTTCTTGTGATTCTATTCTCTCATTTAATATTTCTGGATAAAAAGCCATTAATGATAAATTAGTTTTATTTTCCATTTCTTTGAAAATTCCATTCCAATAGTGATAAGTCACAATACCATGAACCACACCATCAAACCTATCATGCTCAATATCATCGATCACAAAATATAATGCTTTTAGTGGATTACTTGTCCAGTCGAGTAACCTAGTAGGAAGGCCAAAGTGTTGTGCATGAACAAGTTTTTCTACAGAACTCATTTTTCTGCAATCGATATAAGGTAAAGAGTATTTGACAAATTCTTGTATTAATGTGTGTTCTAATGCCAATAATGAATATTGATATCTCGGATCTCTAATCTTTTCCATATATCTGGCGATAGAAGGCAGTAAAGGCCAATTAATATTTGTCTGTCCTCTATACATTTGATGATGAGAAACCGTCCCTATAAAATCGAGAAACTCGGTTACAGATGAGATTTCATTACGGTTGTTTATCATTTTTTCCTGATTCATTTAAATGCCCCCAGCCTCTTAATCGCAAACCCAGAAACCTTTATCCCAGGAATATTGACCGGCTTTCAAGAACCATATTCTTGAGGTTCAGAAAAATATTCGATACTAAGATCAACGATAGCATCTGCATTCATATCAACGGCTTTTTTGTAAATGGTTTCGATTACTGCATTTTCGTTAATCGAATTAACTTTCCACTCTTCTTCTGTGTAATAGTTTTTTTCATCCCACGTTCTAGTTTTTGTGGTCACCAGCCTTGCACTGGCAGTCACTCTGACAGATATGATACCGATGGCCATATTATCACCCTGGTAAGGGTAAGGTGTGAATAAGAAATCTTTTTCCTAGTATTTTGAAAAATCTATGCCGGTGATCTTGGCCGTACTTGGGATGTATTTTCTTGAAGGTGCACAACTAAAGATGGGGAACAAAAGGGAGAACATCAGGGTAGATAGGAACCAGAGTCTCATTTACCCTCCTGCTAATGCCTGAAAAGTTCCATAATAATAAAAATAATATTTTCTTCCATTATATATGGGCTTTAGATAAATTGGTACCGATCAGACAAGTCTTTGCAAACAGAGATGTTTCACATCAATACCCATAGGATCAGTGAAAAATCATATATTCAATCATACGATATAAATAAAATTTAATCAATAAAAATATTAGAAAATAGCTGATGTGAAAAAGATTCGTGAGATAAATTGCACTTTACATTGAATCTCCTGCCTCTAATCAATAAATTCATTTGCATGATTGAAATTCGTTGATATTTTTAGTATATTTATCCAGTCTTAAAACGATCTGTCTCTATTCTGAATTCTTAATTCTTCATCTGTTTTCAACTTTTGCGAGGTTTATATGCTCACCCGTCCCTATGGTTCGACCGGACTCGATGTCTCTGCCATCGGCTTTGGTGGCATGCGGTTTCGCGATCAAGTCAATATCGACGCTTGCGTCGAGCTCATGCATGCTGCGTATGCCCATGGCATCAATTATTTCGATACCGCACCCGGATATGGCAAATCCGAAGAGATCTTTGGGCATGCCCTGCCCGATATGCTGAAATCCCGTACAGAAAAACCGTTCTATGTCTCTACCAAAACCACACAAAGCGATCCGTCAGAGATCCGGCGCGAGGTCGAGACCTCTTTAAAGCTGATGAGACTCGAGACTATCGACTTTTATCATGTCTGGTGCCTCTTGTCATGGGACATGTACGAGCGCCGCAAAGCCAAGGGGGTGCTGCAGACCTTTGAAAAACTGCGCGACGAAGGCCTGATCAACCATATCACTGTGTCCACACACATGCCGGGCAATGATGTGGTGCGGTTGATGAACGATTATGCCTTTGAAGGCATTCTCCTCGGCTATTCGGCCATGAATTTCAAATACCGCGAACCCGGCATCCAGGCCGCCGCAGATCTCGGCCGCGGCGTGGTGGTCATGAATCCCCTGGGCGGGGGGCTGATTCCGCAGCATCCGGAGCGATTCGGATTCGTGCGCACCCGCGAGGATGAAAATGTCATCGAGGGCGCGCTGCGCTTTTTGATCGATGATCCGCGCATCACCATCAGCCTGGTGGGATTTCGGGATGTCCATGATCTCAAGGACGTCCTGTCCGCAATGGAAGGATATGAACCCATTGCTGCTTCCGAGATCGAACGAATCCGCGATAATGTCAAAGAGGCCTTTGATCAGCTGTGCACCGGCTGCCAGTACTGCGACGAATGTCCGGAAGGCATTCCCGTGCCCAAGCTCATGGATGCCTATAATCACTATCACCTCAGCAACAGCAAAAAGGAACTGCAGGACCGGCTGAAATGGCACTGGGGCATCATGCCCGATGATCCTGTCTTGCAGGCGTGTACGGCCTGTGGCACGTGCGAAGACCTGTGCACCCAGCACCTGCCGATCATCGAACGGATACAAGAAATCTCTCAAACGTGAAAAACGTGCGCACGTGGGAACGTTTTTCACGTTTTCACGTTTTTTTAAGGAGGGGGTTATGAAAACTCGTCATGTTGTCATTGCATTGATGTTCCTCGTATTCGCTGCGAGTACCGGTATTGCTCAGGATTCGGAAAACATGACCCTGATCGGCCGGGAAGCATCAGGTCGTTGTGAAACCGTGGCCGCCCGCGGGGATACGGTGTTTTTCAACAGCGGAGCCAATCTCATCATCATGGATTTCAGTGATCCTGACCAGCCCGATACCCTGGCTCAGGTTGTAACCCGCGGCTTTATCAGAAAGTTGGTGCTTTTCAATGATCAGGTCATTATTGCTACGGAATCCAATGACCTGCTCGTGATCGATATCAGTGATATTCGAAATCCACAGCTCGTCGGTCAAAACGTCACATCCCTCACTGATATGGTGATGCATGATTCTCTGCTGTTAGTCTGTAGAAGATCCGCAGAGAATGCTTTCAATATTTTCGATCTGAGCGATCCACTCGAAATCCGCCAAGTGGAAAGCCTGTCATTGGATTATGTACCGGTGCGTATTGCGGTTGCCAATGACATGGTTCTGGTAGCCGAGATTCCTGGCCGTTATTCTTTTATCAATATCACGGATAGTCAGCACCCTATTCTCGTTCATTCGGGTTTTCTAGAAGGCCGGCTTAAAGGCATTGCTCTGTTTGATCAGCTCGCTTTTATATCCGGATACACAAATCCGGAATTCCACCTATTGGATATTTCCGATCCGAACACTATTCATGAAATCGCATTGTTGGATTTGAATCGAGCTGCAAGATCCATGGTGTTCGAGGATCAAATCCTGTATTTGGCTGACGAGGGAACCCGTGTCAGCAAGATCGATCTTGCCGATCCTGCCCATCCGGTGGAATTGGAACACCAAAATTTTCCAAGAGGAAGCGGTCAGGAACTGGCTTTATCAGAACATTTCATTTTTGTTGCCGCATCCCATGCTGGCCTGCTCGCTCTACCCAGAGAGGATCCGGGATCCGGATTCGTGCCTGTTGAATATTTTCCCGGCACTGATCTCTATTTTGTACAAAAATATGGGGATATGCTCTACACGGTAGGAGGGAGTGGATTGGTTACAGGGATTGATCTCTCTGAAAAAGCCCAGCCCAAAACCGTTTTTGAGTCTCTTGTCTTTCATAACGCCGACCCCATTGCGATGATGTTACATCATGATCGCCTGGTTCTCATTTCGACCCATGACGGAATAAAGATCATGGACTTGACCGATCCTGAAACCCCGGTCGTGAGTCAGGAAAAGGAGCTCGATGGCTGGAACAGAACGGCCACTCTTGGGAATGATTTGGTCTTTGTGGCCAACACCGATGATGAACTGTTTGCCATAGACCTTGAATCCGAGTCGCTGGAAATCATTCCCATACTCGGCTCTTTCGGAGGTGCTGTTAACGGTTTGACCGTTTCTGATCAGGTTCTCTATGCAGCCAGACGAGATTCGAATGTACAGATTATCGATTGTCATGATCTGGATCATCCGGTCAGGGTGAATATGCTGGACAATACGGAATCAGCCAATTGTATAGCGGTTCATGATGATTATCTGTATGTCGGACGACGGTCGACCATTAAAATTTACGATCTCTCGGATCCATTGAATCCTTCACTGATGAATACAATTGACGTTGGCAGAACTGTTTTGGATATTGCTTTGCAAGATCAGTTTATGGTGACTTTGCACGGTTATGGCGGTGTCTATCTGCACGATTTGTTCGATCCTCTGGCGCCCACACAAATCGGTTATTTTGACACCTTTGATTTTGCCAAACAAGTGTTTCTCGACTTGCCCCATGTCTATGTAGCGGACAGCAGAGATGGCGTTTATATTCTCAGAAACGATGCCGTGGTCTCGGTGGATCACGCGACAACAGCCGCTGCGCCCGGGACCCTTGAGCTCTTGCCGGCCTATCCCAATCCCTTTAACAACAGCACCATCCTTGCCTTTACTCTGCCCATCGCCGGTGAGGTGAGCCTTTCGATCCACAATCTGCTGGGCCAAACCGTGCGCTCCTGGCCGGACAGGAGCTACACCTCCGGCCGCCATCAGGTGCACTGGAACGGCCGGTCGGATAAAGGCGTGAATGTGTCCAGTGGAATCTATTTTGTACGACTAGAAGCAGATGATCAGGTGGCCCTGCGCAAGATGGTGTTGGTGAGATGAGGGGCATGACCCATAGAGCATCGAGCATCGAGCATAGAGCATAGAGCTAGGGGCATTGAGAACGTAATGCGCGGTTCAAGAAAGAGTTGGTGTATAGAGCTTTGGGTTGGATGGGGTGGAAAAATTATGAGATATGATGCATGTATTTGCCCTGATAATGTGTTTCGGTGTTTAGACTGTTGTATATAAAAGACGCTCTTGACCCAAAGATGTGGTTCCTTTACAACACTTTTTGATTCAATGTTTTGTGTAAGGTTTTGATAACAATGTTCTTATGTCGTTTTTCTCTGATGGCATAATGTTTGGTTGATAGGATGAAAATCACCAAACCATCACTCACAGAGGAGAGAGACATGAGAAAAATGGCACGGGTTCTGACGGTAACTGCAGCCGGTTTTCTTTTGCTTGCACAGTTGGTTTTTGGCCAGGTGCTGTTGTCCGATAATTTTTCAGGCACCTCTATTAATTCCAGCAAGTGGAAAGTGGTCGATGACGAAGGCGGGGGAAGCGTTACTCAAAATAGCAAATTGTATTGGAATAAAGCCGGTTCAGGCCGCTACACCGGTCATGGTATCCAAACGGTACAATCGTTTGATGATGGATATGTCTATATCATCCAGGGCGATTATGAGGTCGATCGTCTGGACAAAGCCGAGGGAGAGGGGGGTACTGGCATAACGATCCTTCCGGAATCTCCCAGCCGTGGATCGAACGTATACAGTTATGCCACGAATGCCATCGTCATCAGTTTTGGCGGGGGAATCTATTATACCGGAAACGGTTCGATCCCCCAAACAAAGTTGACCACAAAATCTGTCATCACGCCTGCAGCCAAAGCCTCCGGATGTCATAACGATATTTTTTATTATTTGAACGACAAAACCCTGCATCTCAAGATCGAGCTGGATACCAAAAACCGCACCATCAAATGCTGGGCCAATCACAGCTCGTCCACCTATTATGAAGCCTCTTTTTCTTCCGCGATTTGGAATCAGATGATCGGGTCTTCCAAAAAGTTCAAAATCGAAGAGTACAGAACCTGGGGAGGCACCACAGATTATGTGCAGCATCGGCTGGATAACTGGAGTATCAGCAAGCAGACCACAGGCCATCACTCTCTGGAATTGACTTCAGGAAGGCTGAATGGCAGTGAAATTTCGACGTCAATTCCGCAAGTGACGGTCGATGCCGGGGAACACATTAGCGGCTCTTTGAATTTTACAGCTGATAATTACTATGAAAATTCCAGCGCGATAATGCCCTTTGCCTGGACACCCACCTGGGGATCTCATCAGAGCAGTTATCATACGATTACCTCTTGGGTACCGCACGGTCGTTCATCTCATTACAGCGTGGATATTTCACTGTCTGCTCCGGATATACCTGGAACCTACTATCTTTGGTTTGTCATGGCTCCGCGCTATTCTGTTGCAGATATGATGGCATGTGACCGATCACCGGTGTGGAATGACGGTGATGATATCGCAGATATGGGATCCTCACAATTTGAGAGCATCAGACAATCCGGATCAGTGAATTGGACCCACAACAATAGTGTCGTAGAAATGAAGGCTATTCGCGCCGTCAAAATTTATGTTCGGCAAACCAGCCATCAGGTTTCGACACCCCGCACGCCTTCAGGACCTTCGACAGCTGATGTCAATGAGCTGGTGCGTTTGAGTACATCCGGGGCAGAGTGTTCCAGGGGCCATGCTGTGGAATATCGTTTTGACTGGGGAGACGGCTCCTATTCCTCCTGGGATGGGTCCAGCGCCACGCATCGATACTCGGAATCCGGTACATTTAGAATCAGGACACAAGCTCGTTGTCAATCGGATCATTCTATTTTATCCTCCTGGTCTTCGAGTTGGACAATCACAATAGAGTCAGGCTCTGTACAACAAAGCGGCACCATGGTATGTTCATCAGAGACAATTTATCCGGGAGGCACGCTTGATGTACAAATTCGGGTGGGAACTGCAAGTGCTCCAGTTCAACAATTAAAGATTGTCTCTTTTGAGCTGAGCTATGATCAAAACGCCTTGCAATACCAACAATCCCAGGAAGGTGCTTTTCTCTCCGGCGCTCAATCTACAGTGGTACCAGATGAACAAAATGGATTGATCAGTGCATCGATATATCGTACCAGTGGTGGTGAGACAGGATATGGAACCATTATTACTCTCCGTTTTGTCGCCAAATCTTCTGTCCGGCAAGGCCAGGTGTTGACGTTACGAATTACAAGTGTTTTGGCGAACGATAGCAATGGCAATGCCATTGTATTGCAGTTTGATCCGGTTACCATTACCGTGCAAACCGGACTGGAAGTATGGCCCGGTGATGCTAATAACGATGGCAAGGTTACTATTTTCGATATCAATTCGATCGTTGCCATGTATTGGAACAAAACCGGTCCGGCAAGAGAATCGGCTTCGATGAATTGGCAGGCCCAGCTTTGCCAACCCTGGTCTCCAAAGGCGGCGACCTATGCGGATTGCAACGGCAATGGCAAAATTGACATTTTCGATATCAATGCCGTAGTGGTAAATTTTGGCAGGACCCATCAACAAGGTTCTATCTACGAGCCTGGTCTGCAAAAGAATCTACCCGGTATCGCCTCCGGATGTCCTGTTCATCTTCAGGCACTGGATTATGATGAAACCACCAATGAATTTTGGGTGGATGTGATCGTGGGGGATGCCGTAAATACAATTCAGAATTTAAAGATCATCTCTTTCGAGTTACAAATTCAGGGCACGGAACAGTTTGATTTCCTGGGAATTTTTCCCGGTGATTTTATGTCCGCAGCGAATCAAACCGTGATTTATGATAGTGAAACCAAAAAAATCAGTGCGTCTATATATCATACGACAAATACAGAATCCGGATATGGCACAATCTTGCGTCTAAAATTCAAAGCCGAAAAAAATTATCATATGTCCTTTGTCTTTGAGCAGATTTTGGCCAATAATGGTGATGGGGACGCCATCGATGTAGCGTATGAATCATACTCGATCACCACGAATGTAAAGTCAGAATACACACCTGCTGCGTTTGCACTGTATCAAAATTATCCCAATCCCTTTAATCCGCATACGCAAATCAGTTTTGAATTGCCTCGTGATGAGCATGTGCTGTTGCAGATTTTCAACAGCCGCGGCGAGCGAGTCAAGCAGATGATCGATCGCACACTGGCTTCAGGTCAGCATACGATCACCTGGGATGGCACCGATCAAGCCGGACAAGCCGTCGCGAGTGGATTCTATATCTACCGCCTCATCGCCGGAGAACAGGTGTCCCAGAAATCCATGCTGCTCTTGCATTGAGTAATAGCTTGCCAGAGATCATTCTCTGGCAAGCGCTTTGAATGGGCCGAGTTTAAGTTACCATTCTATTTCAACTCCGGCTGATATCACTCGGCCGGAAACGATGCGTTGTTGACCAAAAGTATAGCCGTCCGGGCCATGATCCACACCGCTGTTGAGAAAATAGACTATATTTTTACGGTTATAGAGATTTTGAATGCTGATATATGGGCATAGAGCACGTCCCTTAAAAACCAGGGGAAGACGAATATGAACATCCAGCCTGTGATAAGGGGGGTAGCGCATTTTATCTTTTGGCACATCCAGTTCAACGATTCTCACCCCCCATGCAGCATCATATTTCTCCCTTTCATTATCCCAGCCAGGGTGGAGCGTCTCGATGGCAGCCAGAAAACGTCCCGGATTATAAGGCTGACCGGTGTGAAACTCCCAATAGGTCGAAACCTGCAGGCGACTGATTTTACGTCGCATCTCGCCGGCGATTTTGTGCCGGATATCTGTATTGGCAGGGTAGGTGATGTGGCCAAACCGACGATCGCTTTTTGCCAGCGTATAGAATCCTCTGAGCAAGATGTCATATAATGTTGCACTGGCTTCGGTTTCCAGGCCCCGGGAATGACCGCTTCCTGTAATAAAGAGAGGGTCATCGGTTATGGATTTGGACAGGTTTTGATAAGATTTATAATAACCGGTCAACGCGAGGCTGAATAGATCACCTCTTGACCACCGAAAGCCGGCAATAATCCACTGCTGTGACGGTCAATTTTGCTTGAATGATTTGCTTTTCAGGGGTGTTGGAAGAAAAGGGGTTCAAGGTTGGTGCAAAGGTACGGTTCCGAAGCGTGGTGAAACTGGGTTCCAGAATATGGTCAGGCGAGATTGTTTGTACCGTATAATGATGTGCATGTGGGCTCGGTTACCATGTAATTCTGGGAAAGCGCGAGGTATCGGTTTCGGTGGCCAGGGGGTAGACAAGTGTATCATTGTCTGCCGGTTGAAATATCTCAAATGCCCCGGGAATCGTGGTTTGGCCGCTGATATGTGTGCCGTCATTGAGAACGATATTCAAGGTATAACGTTCTCCTGGAACGAGTTTGAGCCGGTTTTGAGAATCTTTATAAAAACCATTTCCCTGATACACGAGATCTTGCAAAGAGTCACAAGACATCAGGGTGACCCGGGCATCGGGTATATAGATCGGCGGAGATTCAGGCACAGATCTGCCGAGTACGACCACTGCCGGCTGACCGCTGATGAGCAAACAAGAGGCGTACACTCTGGCGACAGCTTCCGGATCGCTGAGGATCGGATCGAGGGTGCAAGAGAAAAAACTCATCCCGAGAACACAAAAAATGCAACAAAACATAATCGGTTTGGAACTATTTGATATGGACATGGGGCGTTATCTAACCACTGTTAATTAATAAATATGACAGCCAATTTCTGCATTCAGATTATAAGGTCCTGTTGACCAGAGATATTCGCCATTATTGGGTCTATATGGCGTATAGCGGTCGAGAAAATCATCCGATCCATTTTCATCCTCTAATTCGTCAAGACTGTTGGAAACGCCTTTTTAGTCTTTTGCAAAAAGTATGAATGCATCCCCGTTCTTGCAGATGCGACCTGTTTTTCAACTAAAAATCGATCGTGCATCCAAGCGTGGGTAAGAGAGGAATATAAAACGGCTCTCTGTCGATGTTCGGGTCTACCCATTCGTCATCGCTACCTGGTCGATAATCGATGTTACGATAATATAGTACGTTTTTGTGATTATACACGTTTCGAATCGATGCATAGATCGTCCACTCTTGTGAAAACCAATGAACCTTTTTATTCACACTTGCATCCAGACGATGATAATGAGGATAGCGAATGCGACCCGGCGGTGCATCGATTTCATGTACCCCATAAACACCATAGAATCGATCGTTGAAATAGGGGATATAGTCGACCCCGCGATAAAGCGCTAAATAACGTCCCGGGTCATAAGGTTGACCGGTGTGAAAGATCCAATATCCTGAAAAGCTCCACCCTTTTCCCAGGGGCAATGAAAGTGAGTATTGTAATCGGTGTCGTTGATCGAAATTGGTATCATAGCTGAGATTGCCGACTCGCCGTTGGCTATGCGACCAGACATAACCCAGGGAATGCCGTGTCTTGCCAATTGCCACATTCAAATCCATTTCCAAACCATTCGCACTGCCCGTACCTGTTTGAAATCGTTCGATTGTATCTGATGTTTTTAAAAGATGTGAAAAATATTTTTGATAGCCTGTGATAGAGCCGGTGATCGAGGGAGATAATTCGAATTCGATCCCTGCGATAAAGTGATTGGCTTTAGACGGATGTTGAAAGAGACGAGAAGGAAAATAGAGTTCCAGAAAACCAATCAATCCTTCTTGAAGGCAAGTGCCAAGTCCCTGGTAGAATTGACCCCATGCTGCTATCAAAGAAAAATGCCAAAAGGGGGAATACTTTGTATTCAGTCTTGGCTCTATAAATAGCCGGTTCGAAAAATCCCACTTGTTGACCCGAACTCCAGCCCGGAATTGCCAGGATTCGTCGGGTTGCCAATAGCCTTCGAGATATCCGGACGCTTGATCTTGAGAGGCTGCGAATGTGAATGAATCCTCTGGAGCATGATCGAAAAACAGATTCACAAAAGGATCCCAGAATTTGACCATTCCCTGCCAGCCATAATCAAACTGATGGCGGGTCAGTTGTAATCCGGTATTTATCATAAACTTTGTATCATGCTGGTACGAACCCGACAACAATAGAGTGTAATCCTCGAGTTTGTTACCAATATCTGCCTTGAAATTCTCGTTGCGTTCGCAAAGTCTTTTTTCAACCGCTTGACGGTCCTGTTCGAATTTAGTGGGGAGAGAGGCGGGAAGATCAGCTTTGAAAGATTTGTCAAAAGAATTGGCATAGGTACTCACGTATCCCTGCATATCTATTTGCCAGAAATCATTCATGACGAACTCCCATTTTAATGTGAGAAACCGGTTGTTAACATGGAGTTTGTCTTTTTCGATGATTTTAAAGCCCAGTTTTTCATTATCAGAATCCGAGTAAAGAATCCCGTTATTGGACTTTTCAATATCCTGGGCATCTGTGGTATGATAAGCGGAAACCGTAAAAAGCTGTCGAGGGGCTGGTTTCCATTCTAACTTGCCATAGAGATCGTAAAAATGAACCGGATAGGATTGTTCCACCAGTCTGCTGATCATGTCATAATAACTGGATCGAGCAGAGACCAACAAGCCCATATTCTTTCGGATTTCTCTTGCCACAAGAGCATCGGCACTGACAAGGCCAATGTCTACCCGGGTGACTTTGTGCGTGGCACGAAGAGTGCGAATATCCTGAACCGAACTCAGCCGGTTGCCATAACGCGCGGAAAATCCTCCCATGGAAATAAGCATCTGATCGATCAGATTACTGCTCAGTGTGGACGCGAGTCCCAAAAAATGGTGTGGATGATAGATGGGCACACCATCCAGCAAAAAGAGATTTTGATCGCTCTCACCTCCGCGAACATTGAATCGTGAAGCGATTTCATTCATGCTGGTGATGCCCACCAGTTTTTGGATTTCTTTGACCGGATCATGTAACAAAGCAAAGGGTTGGTTTTTTAACGTTTGAGTAGATAAGAACCGATTTGAAGGCTCGATCGCAAACAGCTGTTTGTCGCGCTGTAACCGTTCTGCAGCTATGCGAATCTCGGGCATGGCAAGGGCGATGGTGTGCATAACGACTTTTGAGGGGTTCATCTTTTTGAAATTGGCAATGTTGAAATGCCGAGGTTGATAACCCACAAAGCTGATGATCAGTGTATCAGAATCATCGATGTGGCTTGAATCTAGAAAAAATTCACCGTTGGTATTCGTTGTTGTGCCGAGTTCTTTGTTTAGAATCCTTATATTCGCGTTTGCGAGAGGATGATTCTGGTCATCCACGACCTGCCCTGTTATTGTGGCAGCACAAATACTCTCGCAAAGATAGAAAAGAATCCAAAAGATTATATGATGTGAAAATTTCATGGTTTAATTCCAATGCACCATCACATTGAGATAGAATTCTGTTTGTATATAGGGTAGAATCGTAAAAAAGCCAAATCCTCCTGCCAGATTATCGAACGCATTCTTTTCACTGTTCAGGAATTGTTGCCATTCCTGCTCGGTATAATCGCTAAATTCATCCAAAAAAGATCGGCTGGAAGGGATGAATGTGGATGCCGAATCGTGAGCAAAAATTCGCATAGAGGCACGCGTCAAAATCGTATCATACCATGTTTTTGTCCAGCCAATGTCTGGAAAGAGTTCTGGGAAAAAAATTTCTGTCCGATAGGTTGACACGGGTGAACTTTTGAAAACAGGATTTTCTGGTAAAAGTTGGACAGAATAAAATCGTGCGTGTTGAGCATTTGTCCAGCTTGTTTTAGGAAAACGGCTGGTATCGGGATTCATAGACAAAAAATAATCGACAGTATCGTCCTTGGCCGGATTTTCGATTTTAAAATGGTCGGGAGCTTGGGCCTGGCCTGTGAGATGCTTGTTATCTTTGAATGAAATATGTAACTCGTACCTGTGACCTGGCTCTATATCCGGAAAGATTTCGATTGGCCTATAGATACCATGTTTATGATGATGAAATGAGATCCTGGTCTGAGAATCCAGATCAAGAATAGATACAGTGGCATCAGCGATCGCAATGGGTAAACTCTCGGGGATCATCTTGCCTACCAGTACCTCTTGCGTCTCGAACGCCGGCGAAAGTTTGCAAAAGGCATAATACTCACCCAAGGTCTCAGGTTCGATGACGATTGGGTCAAGGGAACATGATATGATAAGCAATAAAGGATATAATTTTAGACATTTCATGTAAATAAGTGATGCAATGTAATTGACTGTTAAGGAATGGTTATATTATCTTGTTTTTACTTCGTATGTCATTTGAATGCTCGATACTTTATCATTTACACCATCATTTGAATAGTTTCCATCGTCCATTACCATGCCGACGCCTGGTATCCACGTTGCTCCCCACTTTTTACTTGTCCCGCTCCGATAAGCGTGTTCCCAAACTTCAAGGAATCTAGGATATAGAAAAAGTGGGTAATTTGAATATGCCTCGCCTAGCCAATAGTGAGAGGATATTTTATCTTGTAATAAATTGGCAGGATAGGTAACTCCACCACAATTTGATGACCAGTTATTTGCTAAATTATATATTATCGTATGCCAATAACCAATAGAGACCCAGTATTTGAACCTGAATTGGTCATCGCCAGAATGTCCAGCATCTTCGTAGAATGAAGCTAAATCCCAACAATTTACACTGTTAATGGTTTGCGGTGATGATTTAGATAGAGATTTGTTAATGGTTACCTCCGGATTAAATGATGGATGATCAGGAGAAATATTTACCAAATTTAACAAATTTTCATCATTTCCAAAATGTATTTCTAAACCTTTTAGGGGTTCCTGTTTAGACCGGAACTCTGGATAGCACAGAGGCTTTTATACCCAAGTGTTTAACGATCGCTTGTATATAGGGGGTGTGTTCGGATCGCAAAATACGATCTGTTGGCTCTGCAGAATCGTAAAACATTGTCACCCCGCCATTTTATACTTGCCCTGTGTTGATAAATCCGGTCTGTTTAAATAGAGACGAGGCCGAGGGGAACCTCTCAATAATGTTGCCATCCTTTATGATTAGCCAACCTTGCCCTTGTATCAAAGGAAAACGGGGGAACATGCCTTGCCGGTAAAAGAGGTTGCAATGAATAATCGAGACCTTTTTTTTGCTTGCACTCTCACATATTATTTATTACACTTGTTATGTGAATATCTTGGAGGTCCATGATGACACGAAATATCACCATGGCAATCGAAGAAAAATTACTCAAAAAATCCAAAAAGATTGCTTTGGAGAAAAATACCACTGTGACCGGTTTGATTCGGGACTATCTCACTCAGCTGACCGAAAAAGAAGAATTACGTAAACGCTGGATTGTAAAAGAGTTAGAAGAATTATTCGATCGCTCTAAAGCGCAAGTGGGCAAGAAAAATTGGACCCGCGATGATCTATACCGATAAACGAGTCTTTATCGATACCAATATTCTGGTATATGCGAACGATTCTTCAGATCGTGTAAAATGTGATATTGCAAAGCAAATCATTCTGAACGGCATCACAGAAGAAAATGCGATTGTATCTACTCAGGTGCTGAGTGAATTTTTATTGATAATGAATCCAAAATGACGTGATGCAATATCAGGATCACTCCGAGTCCCGGCGAAGGAACAGCCGTGTTGATACGGAACTGGTGAGATGGAATGCCAGAAGAAGAACATGCAGAATTAAGAATCTAGAAATGCATAATTTCTAAATTCTTAATTCTACATTTTTCATTCAATACACCCGGGACCTCAACCACAATCTATTTCTGCATACTCATCTTGCCTGCAAGCTGCATCTCTCCCAGGTCGATGACATAGACATAGACTCCCGAGGGCAGGGCCATGCCATACTCGTTGCGGCCATCCCAGAGGATACTGAACAGTCCGGTGCGGCTGACCTCGAGGGTCAGGATTCTGACCAGCTGTCCCAGGGCATTATAGATCCGGATCTCTACCATGCGCGTCAGCAGCTCGTGTACCCTGAATTGAATCGTGGTAGCGGGATTGAAGGGATTGGGATGGTTGCCGAGCAATTCCGCGATCTCGGGTCTGGCAACCTGTTCGTCCGATTCTGTTTCCAGCTCTTCCTCGACTGCAGTCGCCGGCGGAGTGAATGAGGTAAACGGACTGGCAATGCCGTAGGATATACTGAATTCGATGATCTGCTGTTTGAGGGTCTGTGCCTCGGAGGTATAGGGTTCCAGCAGGTAATAATCCACCAGCATCTGCTCGATCTTTTGCTTGGCCCATACCTGGGGCAAAAAGTGATATTGAGGTTCCAGAGTGTCGGGCAAGGTCAGATCAAAGTCGTATTGTACAGGTTGTCCGAACGCCTGTCCGTTCAGCTGCAGATGCAGCGGTCCGCTGTGCTGATAACGCCCGGTGATGAGGACCTGTTGTCCCTGATAGAGATTACTGATGGTTTGAGGATAGACCTGGACCACATCCTCACGGTCAAAGGAGAGCTGTGCATCGAGAATCACCGGATTGCACACATCCTTATAGAGTGCAGAGATCCTGGGCTCCACCTCCTGGTCGGCGATAAACATGGCCTTGCCCTGGTGATTGTCTGCGATGCGCGTGAGCAGCTGTTTGTTGACATCGTGACCGATGCCAAAGCAAAACACCGAAAGGGGAGCACTCAGGGATTGGGACTCGCCGGCGATATAGGAGCAGAGTTCATCGGTGTTCCGAATCCCGGCTGTGGGCAACCCGTCGGTCATAAAGATGATGATGTTGGCTTCTTCTTTCGAGCTCCATCGATAATCGTCGATGGCCATGCCAAAGGCTGCGCCGATATTGGTGCTGCCCGAAGCTTTGATCTGGTGATCGATGAATACTTTGGCCTGATTGCAAAAGTCATTGTCTGCGGGTTTGTGGGTGTCGAAAAGCGTGCGGGCACTGGAGCTGAAAGTCACGATATTGAACCAGTCCTGTGGATTGAGGTGGTCGATGATATAACGGGCTGCCTTGCGGGCCTGAACGATCTTGTTGCCCGTCATGCTTCCGGAGCAGTCGATGATGAATGTGAATCGCTTGCCGATGCTGGCGACCTGCTCCGAGATCGGCGGCACCACGCCCACGAGAAAGAATCCGCCCCAGGGATCGGGCAGTTGAGCATCCGGGATGCGGGTAGCGAGTCCGAACATAGCCAGCTCGTCAGAGGTGACCGTATATCTGACCGTCAGATCTTGCGGCAGTTGGTTGCCCTGCCAGGCCAGGGAGACCGTGTTGCCGATCTGGATCAAATCTGTGGGCTGACAGGGCTCGATGGCGGCATCGCTGACGGTCTGTTGCGATTCGATGTTTGCCTGAACCGAGATGCGTTCGAGGGCAGCGGACTGGACCACATCGAGTCCGCCCGGATAGACCATGCCGACCTCTCCGTGCGACTGGATCAAAAGCTGCACATACTGCAATTCGATTTCCAGAGAATCGCTGGGTTGGAGGGATTGATCGATTTCAAAATAAAACGGGGTATCCCCAAGATAGTCGTCCAGTTGCCAGTGGACAGACCCGCCCGATCCCCCCGAACCGGGCAGGGTCGTATCCGGAGGAGAAGCAGTGAGCTTTGCCTCAAGCCAGGTGTCGTGCAGCCGGTATCTGAGCCGGGTGGCGCTGGCCTGTTCCGGCAGGGGAAACGCATATTTGACATTAACGTTGTGATGACGATCATTGATAAACAGCTGTGAGGTGGTTACCAGAGCCACCTGATTCGAGATGTCGATATCGATATCACATGTTACGGATTTGATGAGATCATTCGTGGGGGCATCGATCACGGCCACACCCGCGGCATAAAGCCATTGCATTTGCATAGCGAGTATGAAAATAATAACCTTGGTCATAATGGACTCCTTTAGATGATTAGGTTTTGTTCTTTTAGAGTTCAAGGCCTTCCAGAGGTTCGGTTCATGACGGATGAAACCTCCCGGAGGCGATAATCCGCTGAACCTCCGGGAGGTATCGATTCCGGGAGGTATCTATTTTAACAAACTCAACTTGAGCGAGCGCACGGCTCTCGAACCTTTCGGGGTGATCCATTGCACCTGCGCCAGATAGACACCGGATGCCACCCTTTGACCCGCTGTATTCGTGCCATCCCACTGTACGGTATGCCGGCCCGGGCGGAAATGAGCATACACCAGTGTTTTGACCAGGCGTCCGGAAAGATCGAAAATTTGCACCAGCACTTTTCCTTCCTGTGGAATATTGAATTCGAGGGTGGTGGCCGGGTTAAAGGGATTGGGATAGTTGGGATAGAGCACAAACTCTTGAGGAGCACTCTCTTTTGTTTCCACATGCGTCGGATCGGAATAAAACGCCGTATATTCGGTCAGGATCTGAAATTTCAGCGACAAATCGATGACCTGATTCACCAGTTCGGATTTTTCGCCATAGATTTTGATTTGATCGAGCAGATAGTCGATCTTTTGTCGTGCCCATAACCGCGGTATAAACGGATGGCCTCCCGAGACTGTACCAAAGTGCTTTTGCGTGGCCAGCTTGAAGGGCTGCTCTTTGACGAGTCCGGTCAGTTTGACATTGACCGTTCCTCCGTTTTCATATCTGCCCAACTGCATGACCTGGTTGCCATAAAACAGATCGGGCAGGGGAGACGGATAGACGTCGGAAACCACCAGATTCGAAAAATCGATATCCAGTTGCGTCAGGGCCGGCCGGGACAAGCGCTTGAAATGAGCACTGACCATCTGGCTGATATCGCGATCCTGGTGTATCTGATAAAATGTACCCCCGTTTTGCGAGGCAAGCTGCGATAACAAGGCTTCGCTGACCTCACCCCCGATTCCAAAGGTGAAAATGCGTACGTGATTCGGACATTCTGCATTCACTCGTTCGAGAATCTGCTGCAGATCCGTGGTTCCCCAGGTAGGGTAGCCGTCCGTGAGAAAGACGATGGCATTCGCATGTCCTTGCGAGAAATCGTGCTCCAGAGCCACATCAAAGGCCTGTTCGATATTTGTCAGGCCGGCAGCGCCAATGGCCTGTACGAATGTCTTTGCCTTATTGAGGTTTTCCTGGTTGACAGGAACAAAGTCTTCTTTAAAGGACTGAATGCCGGTGCTGAACAGCACAATATTGAACTCGTCATCAGGACGCAGCTGCTCTAGAAACTCTAACAAGGCCTGTTTTAACTGTCGGATACGCTCTCCCTCCATACTGGAGGAAATGTCTGCGGTAAACACGATTTTTTGCGGGATGGTCGTGCTGCCGCTCAGGGCATCCGGAGGCGTGATCCAGATGGCGTAAAACGATTCATCGCCGATTTCTTCCCCGTGAAAGGGCGTATAGGTCAGGAGGTTAACCCCCAGATCCGGACGGTCGATTTCGTACTCGAGGATCAGATCCTTATCCGGCATGAACGACTCATCACCATACATAATTCGGTATAGAGTGCTGGTGATTCGGGTGATCGTGGTCGTAGGCGACTGCTCATGGTTGGGCAGTTTGACCCGTGAGATCCCGTGTTCGGTGCTCAACTGAATAGAGGTGGAGACGCGATCCAGGGGACGGGGTGACAATTTAGAGGCATCGAGCATAAACCGGTAATCGATGCTTCCGAATTCATAGGGCAAGAGCTCGGTATAGGTGATTTCTGTGCGCACCTCGGTACGGGAGTTGATCGGCGCGATGGAGAGCCGGAAAAGATTGTCTCCCAGGTATTCCAGCAGGGCAGGATCCAGTCTGCGCCGAATGCGTTGTTCATATTCCTGTCTGGCTTCCTGACGCTCCCGGATTTCAGCTTTGTATCTTTTGCCGTTGAACCAGTAATAGAGCTCTGTGACCACGGCGCCTTTGGGCAACGGAAAAATCCATACCGCCTCGACCGTGGTATACATTTCATTGAGAAACACCTGATCGACATGCGTCACCGCCACCTGACCCTGGATGTCGATATCAGCGTCCACCGTCTGGATCGATACCTGACGGTGCTGCTGGTCGCTGTTCAGCGGCCGGACATAGAGCGTGCCTACGCTCCATGCCTGGCTAAACAATGCGATAACAAGGGCGAAAATCCTAACAAAGATATGGTTCATCATGATCCTCCTCAAATCTTTACAGAGGATCATTCAAGGATTATGCCAGGTTTTTATTCGCAAAATCGATACAAGTCATTTAAAAACAATGTTGTTTAAAATCAGTGGCGAGGTCGTATGGCCAAAGGTGCGAAAATTTTTCGCCACTCTGCATATTTTGCAGACTAGAAGGGAAGGTGTATCGAGAGTCTGATCTCGTCACCAGAGCGGGAAATTCGGGAGGATACCGGGATTTTGGGTGTGTTGATCCAGAGATCGATCTGTGAGAGCACCCAGATCGTGGCAAAGGAGCCCCACAGAATATTACGTGTTCGATAGCTGCTGTTATACCGGTCGTAATTCTGTTCGATCTGCGACGGCCGTACGGCATTGAGGTAATCCTGTTCGTGCTCCCGGGTCTGCAAGGTATAGTAAAGCGAACCGGACAAGGAGATCAGGGCTGCCCCCATGAGTACCGAGCCTTTGCGCTTTTCTCCCATCGACCATTGACCCCATCCGGGCAGGAGTGAAGATTTGACTGCCGGCATAGGGGTCATCACCTCGACCTGAAGTGTATCGATGCGCGTGATGATTTCAGGTGGGGTTTGGGGTTCGATAGATGGCTGGTACACAAAATTGGCTTTGATATCGCTGAAAAACTCGATGATTTTGGGAGAGTACTGGCTGGCGTCCAAACGATAATCCGGGTTGATTTGCAATAACGAGTTGAACGCTGCCATTGACCGGTCCATTTCTCCCCGGGCATAATGAGCCAGAGCCTTGTAGCGCAGGATGTGCATACGCGACTCGGGCGACATTGACGAGTCCTCTTGCAATTTGGCCGAGGCCAGATCTATGATCGCCTGATAACGAAAATTCTCATAATGGTCCTGCAACACCGCAAGCAAAGGATCAGAACCGGATTGCGCGACAAGGGTGCCGGCAAGGAGAACCACCATATATGTTAGGATAAATGGGCGCATGCTATTTGATCAATACACATTTTAGAGTTTTTGTCCATTCAAGCGTCGAAAGTTTATAAAGATACACACCCGAAGGCACCGGTTTTTCCTGGTAATCCAGGCCATACCACTCGATATGATGCTCACCACGATCAAGAGTATGGTCAACGAGGGTCCTGACCCATTGTCCGTTGGCCGCAAAGATCTCCAGCTTTACCTTTGAGGCGTGCGGCAGGCTAAACGAAAGGGTCGTGGACATATTGAACGGATTCGGGTAGTTTTGGTACAGTTTACAGGTTCGGGGAGACGCGGATTCCTGTTTTACCGAGGTTGCTTGTTGAATATAGGCTTCAACGGTTTGCACCATTCGACCATATTCATCGACTCCGCCAAAGACAAAAATAGTGTCCTCATAATACACAGCACAGGGCGCGCGACGAGCATGGTGCATCGGAGAAAGCCCCCAACTGCTCACCGAATTTCCCAAGATTCTGTATTGCTCCATACTGTTAAGTGCAGCTTGCTGCTGGTTATATCCTCCAAGGATATAAATAGTCTGATCGTCATCCGAAACCGCGGCCCCGCTGGCCCTGGCCGTCAGCAGCGAGGATATCTGGTCGAGTGTGCCGCTATCCGGATCCAGGCGAAGAACCTTGTTAGAGATCGTATTGATAACCCCGCCAAACATATACACCTTGCCATTCAAAGCCACACTGGAATGTTCGAACGGTAAAAATCCGCTGAAAAAGGTGCTGTCTATGGTAGAGACCTGAAGGGTATTCAACGCGAGTCCGCTGATAAAATGCAGCGAGGAGGCTTGTAATGGATTTCCCTGATATCCGCCAAATAGATAGAGCCAGCCATTCAGCATGGCTGCGCTGGCGCCGAGTCTGTAGAAATTGCGATCCTGTGCATGGATTGCCGGAGTCGGATTTCTGGGATCCACCATCTCGAGGGTGGTTTGGCCATCCGGATTTTCTGCTCCCCCCAAAATTACCAGTTTTCCTGCAAAAGATGCCACCAGGGGAAAGACCCTTGCATAGTGCATGTCAGTGAGAACACCCCATGTTTCGGTGGGAGGATAAAACGTTTGGATCAGGGTCGAGGGGGTTTGATCTTTTCCCTGCAATCCACCGATAATATAAACCGTGTCATTCAGAACAATGGCGCTGGCCTGCGTCACCGGAATGGGCATCTCGGAGAGCTCATGCCATGATTGCCCCATACTCTTGCCAAAAAGGCAAAAGAGCGCTCCCAGCAAAAAGAGGTTTTTATATTTGTGCAATTTCATACGTGTCATCAATTTGAACGCAAATTTCATACCGTGATTATGGTAATCCGGTTTTGTCACTGAGCAGACGATTATAATTGAATCGATAGATCAGCGTGTCTTTTTGTACGATCTCTATGGTATCTGTGATCGGATTATAATCGGGATTTTCCAATCTAACGTTATGTTTACCCGGCACTAAGGGAATGGCGTTTTGCAAGGGTGTTTGTCCGATCAAACGATCATCTATATACACATTTGCCCACGGATGAACCAGGCTGTTAAAGTATCCAAAGACCGTATCCAGGCGAACGTGGAATGTCTCCCTTTTGTTCGGAGAGATACGAATTTTTTTCGTAATCACCGGAAAATCGGGATGGTGTAACTGCACCGTATATTGACCCGGAAAGAGTTTGATATCATTTTGCAGGGGCGTGGTGTCTACTCGCTTGCCATCGATGCGTACATCAGCCCACGGATAACATTCGATACTGAGCGCTCCTGGCGTCCTTTGGGGTTCGATGTGTTTTTCATTTTCAGCACTGATATCCTGGATGGGTTCGGCGCTTGTGTCAGGTGCCCCGGTCATCGGGTTTGCGTGTTCAGGGTTTGACGGTGTCATGTTCAGGATTTGGTTATCTGCCTTTAAAGTCGGTTTTTGCTCCCTCTTGCCAGAAGACAAAAAGATGGCAAGGATTACCGCTGCCAGGATCAGGGAAAAGACAGCAGCAGAGGCAATTTTTCGTGATCCTGCCTTGACAGACCGGATATTCTGTTGGGTATCCTGGTTTTCCGGCAGAGCCGGCTCGGTTCGTTTCTGTTGTTTTTTGGGCAGCAGCTTGTGAATCACGGAGGCGTAGGGTTCGGGAATGTCAGTGATATCGGGCATATCTTGCTCTGCAAGGATCCGGTTCAGCGTGGCCGGCACGTCCGAAGCGAGAAAAGGGTGGTTGCCGGTCCACAACTCATAGAGCACGATTCCCAAAGAAAAGAGATCGCTTTGGGTGGTGATCTTTTCACCGCGAATCTGTTCCGGGGACATGTACCCCGGTGTGCCGACAATACCGTATCCGTCGGTGACCCGAACGTCATCCTGCTGAAACGCCAGACCAAAGTCAGCTATTTTGATGCCTTGGTCTGATACCAGTATGTTTTCCGGCTTTAGGTCGCGATGAATAATACCTTTACAATGCGCGGTTTTGAGACCCTGCCAGATTTGCCAGGTCGCGTTTTGTTTAAAAGAGAGATCTGATTGTGAACCCAAAAAAGAGCGCAGCGTCGAACCTTTTATATATTCAAAAGAGATATAGAGTTCATGATTTTGCATGCCAAAGTCGAATACCCGAATGATGTTGGGATGATCCAGTTGCGCCAACAATCGTGCTTCGCGTTTGAATCGCGCGACGATTTCCTTGTCGCTCGTGCACAGGGTTTTCAGCAACACGGTACGCCCGAGGTCGGTATGGCGGGCGATATATACCCCAGCACATTCGGATTTTTTGATCGTTTCCAGGATCTCGAATTTTTGGAAACGAGGGTCATGTGTTGAGCTCATGCCGGTTTCAACTCTTTGATTCTCATTTGTACCCATCGCACGGACACGCCCAGAGATTCAGCGGTAGCTGTCCGGTTGTTGTTGAATTGCTTCAGCCTCTCTTTGAGCACGCTTTGTTCGATTTCTTTGAGGGTACGGTCATTCGACTGATTTTGCTCTTGCTGCAGGATAATATGATCCGGTTGCAATTGATCGCCGTCGCACAGAATCAGGGCTCTTTGCAGGATATTTTCCAGTTCTCTGACATTGCCGGGCCATTCATATCGTTCCAGTTTACGCAATGTGGCGGGCATCAACTGAACCTCGGGCCGGTCATATTTTTGCATAAAATGCACGGTCAAGGCAGCGATATCCTCCCGTCTTTCGCGCAGAGCAGGCAAGGTAATCGGAAATACATTGAGCCGGTAATAGAGATCCTCGCGGAACTGTTCTTCTTTGACCATCGCAAAGAGATCTTTATTGGTTGCGACGATCATGCGCACATCAACCGTTCGAACCTGGGTGTCGCCCAGTCGGATGATCTCTTTGTTTTGCAGGACGCGCAAGAGTTTGGATTGCAGCGAGACGGAAATATCACCAATTTCATCGAGAAAGAACGTCCCTCCTGAAGTGATCTCGAACAGTCCTTTTTTGTCTTGTACCGCACCTGAAAACGCTCCGCGCTTGTGACCGAACAATTCGCTGGACAAGAGCGAGTCGGGAATAGCCCCACAAAACTGTGCCAGAAACGGTCCGTTTTTTCGTTTACTCAACTGATGGATGGCCCGGGCAGCCAGATCTTTGCCGGTACCGCTCTCACCCAACAAGAGAACTGTGGCATCGGTTTGGGCGACGCGATGGATCATGCTCGCGACTTTTTGCATGGCCGCGCTCTTGCCAACGATATCGGGCAAAGGCTGTGTGGACTGGATTTGATTGAGCAAACGCTGATTTTCATCTGAAAGCGATTCGATTTTAAAAATTCGATCCAATGACAGGGACAAGAGATTGGCGAAAAAGGATAAAAAGCGCAAACTCTGATCCGTAAACAAGGCCCTGTCTTTGGTACTGTCCACGATAATGGCACCCCAATCCTCTCTGTTCAGCTTGATGGGCACACCGATGACCGATTTGATTTGATGAATCTTTACGCTTTCAAAGTGGCTCAAGTCAGGGTCACTGCCCACATCATGAAAAAGATAGGGTTGTTTTTCCTGGTGCAACTTTTCCAGCAAGCCGGATGAAAACTGGCTCAGATCTTCAATGTCGGCGTGATCGATATTTCGCGCGGCAATGATCTCGGACTCTTGTACCGGATCTTGAAATCGAACAAACAAGCCGCGTTCGGCTTTAAGCTGACCGATGACCAGATCCAGAGCATCGTTCATCAGAGATTTGCTCTCGTTATTTTTATTGAGCCATTCACTGATCTGATACAAGGCCTCATACTGCTGACCGGTCATGGTTTCCAAATGTTCGATTTGCGGATCCATATTTTCCTACTGTATGATAAATGATGCCGGTTTTGAGCGCGAGCGGTTACCAAATTCGTCCACGCACCAAACGACCCAAAAATATTCACCATTCTGCAGATTATTATCGACAATGATTTGCGTGATTTCCTGACTCAAGCCCGTTTTTTGCCAAACAAGAGCCGGAAAAAATGTATCCGTGTAAATCTCTATGGTATAGGTACATGTATACCCCGGATCAAACCGTTGCCAGTGCAACGTTGGCCGGGGGCTGACAGGTGAATAATTGGCCGGCCCCTCTAGCTGAATCTGATCTTCAATGATACGACTGATTTGAGTGGATGCAAGATTGAATTCATGATGAGACATATCTCTGAGATAAAGCCGGAATTCCATTCCCATGAATTTTTTCAGGCTGGTCACATTAAGATCGTTTATAGAGACTTTGATTTCGTATTGTCGTTGATCAGGATTAAACGTTAGAGGATGGGATATACCGGCAGCCAAAATGTCAAACCATACCGAGTCTGTATCCTGATCATTGTCTTCTATGGAAGCGATCACCTGCAAATACAAAAATTGCCAGTCAGGATATTGATTGATCACCAGCGTATTTGCCGTAAATATGTTTATGGCCGGGATTTGATTGAGAAAAATTTCCAGTTCCTGAGAGCTTTTCGTGTCGAGCATTAAAGAATCGCTGACATAGCCGGGTTTGGTAACAACAACTCTGTTTGCATGATCAATCAGGTGGGAAAATCTAAAAAATCCCTGGTTATCGCTTAACGTACTTGTATTTTGCTCCGGCAAAGCGATACGTGCATTGTTGATCGGCGTATGGGGAGCCCGGGCTGATTTGATATAGCCGAATAATTCGTTCAGTTGGTGATTCGGATTTTCAGGATCGAGCGGATTGTGCCTCGGAGCCTGGCAACCCGAATGAACCACCAGCAACCAGATAAACAAACCAAGTGTTGATAAGAGAATTTTCAAGCGTTCAATCCACATAAATTTGATACAATCCTGAATGATTCCCCAACTCATCATTAACATAGAGATTTTTTTCTTTTTCGCAAAGAGAAAAAAACGAACAGGCTGGGCATATAGCCAAAAAGAATTGGTGATTTGCATCACTAATTTCAAAAAATTAACAAGAAAAAGATAGATGCTCTATAAGTGCAATAAAAATAATTTCAAATATTTTGAGATTCTTAAAATGTTCGGCATTATTTTTGATGAACCTGTAGCGGGACGGACATAATATTAACCGGCGATAATATTCTATAGGGTGGCTATGTCCCAGATTTATCTGTTCAAGATTCCCAAGGATCTTTCACCAGACACATTTCATTCGCTATTGCCTTTTCTGAGCGATTTTCATCAAGACAAAATTCATGCTCAGGACAACTGGAATACCCTGGAAGCTATTTTTTATGCAGATGTTCTGATGCGAACGGTTTTGTGTAAACATTTTAATATAAACAATGAAGACTTGATTGTCCGTAAAAATATTTTCGGGGTGCCGTTTGTCTATAATAAAGATCGGTTCTTTATCGATCTTGCATTGAATGGTCAGTGGGTGGTGTGTTGTACAAGTCTGAAAGGACCGATATCCGGTTTTGTTCAAGAGCTGGATCCTGCTTTAAAGCCTTTACTGCTTGGAGAGATGTCTGATGTGGAGGTTAAGACGATTTCTCAAAATGGCCATCCACCCGATATCAAACTGCTGGCTCAATATGTTGCGATCAAAAACAGCATTTTCAAGTTATACACCGGAAATTGTTTTTACGATTATCGTTACTTTACGCCGCCATATCAGACAAAAGGCCAGTTTGAACTCATTGATGTTCATTATCATTTTTACTATGCAGATGCCATGACATTGATTGCGCTGATGCAAGAAGGCGAGCCCGTCGATTTAGATCTCGAGATCTATTCCAAAACAGAATTGTTGAACGATTTTCGTCAACTCGTAAAAAAAAAGAGATAGACCGTGTATGCCTATCTCTTTGAGTGTTTTATAAAGCATCTTTTACATGGACGAAAGAGAATTCTGTTTCGCCTCATACTTTGAAGGACATTTTAGCATGATCCGTTCGGCTTGCAGGGTTCCATGTGGGTCCAATTTACCTTCAACAATGACTTGTTGTGCTTCGGCCAGCTGATCGGGCATGACATTTTTATAATAAACTCTCATGCTGTCCCCGGCTTCTTGCATGGTAAATTCCAACTCTATCTTGCCGGGATCCCAGTCAATAGATTCCGGAATCACATACCCACTCACGCGTACTCCCTGACCCATATATTTGCTTTCCTGAGCATGGACTTCAGGTATCGTCAAATAATATACCGCTGTTTCTTTAAATCCGCCGATGATCAAAAAAACCAACGCAGCGATGATAATTCCCACACCGATAATGATTTTCGGCTTCATATGGTTCCTCCTTTGCTTGCAAGAGAATGTAATAACTGTTTTCAATATTGTCAAGACTCGAATGAACGATAAAAACACTGTGCGGCATAGACCAACGCTTTTTATTGCATCAATGTTTAGATTTTTGTATTGTTATATATCCCATGCGAACACTGGGTATGGATAATCTGTGAGAGCAAAGTTTGCTGACTCGAAAAATGAGGGGATCTTTTTGAAAAAAAACTTGTTGCAAACGGGCTTTATCAGTTTGATTCTGTTCCTGCTATTGGTATACAAGGGTCATCTTCTCGATCCGTATTTACAATACGTGGGAGATCCTGAGAAAATTCGGGATTGGGCGGTACTGGGATTTCTGGGTATCGCTGTCATTGCCCTGGCGTTGACCATCGTTCGCACAGTAATAGGTATTCTCGTGACTCTTGTCATTCTTTTGGTGCTTTATCTGTTATGGCAATATTCAAATGGATTATCGTTTCTTTAACAAGGAGCTCTTATGACACGCATTGCAATAATTGGTTATGGATTCATTGGTCAGGCACATGTACGCGCTCTCTCCCAGCTCGATGCCGAGTTGGCAGCAATCGTAGAGCCAGAGAAAGCCAAACGCGAAAAAGCCGAGAACGACATCAATGCATTAAAAACAACATGGACCGGAGCAAAAAATGCTCACGCGGCTGCTGACCTGGAGACCATTTTACAAGATGACACCATTGATTGCATCAGCCTGTGCGTTCCCACTCCTTTGCATGCAGAGCTCACTGAAAAAGCAGTAAAAGCAGGAAAACACATTGTCTGTGAAAAACCCATGGCCCTGACATTGCAAGAGTGCGATCGTATGATCGAGGCGGCAAAGGCTCACGACAAAATGCTTTTTATTGCACAATGTATCCGCTTTTGGCCAGAGTACCGTCGCCTTAAATCAGCTATCGATCGCAACGAGTTCGGCGAACTGGTCAATCTGAGTATGCGGCGTATCGCTCCACCTCCCTCCTGGGCCTCTTGGTTTACCGAGGCCTCCCAGAGCGGTGGGGCTCTGTTTGATTTACATGTTCATGATGTGGACTTTATTCAATATGTGCTTGGAAAACCCAAAGCACTATTTTCACAAGGTATCTCGAACGAGTCCGGTGCCATTACTTCAGTGTTTACACAATACCAATTTGATCGTTCCCTGATCTGCTCTGCTGAAGGGTCCTGGGCCTATCCCACCGCCTTTAAAATGACCTTTTCAGCTTTGTTTTCCCAGGGACTGCTGGAATATGATTCCAGCCGCGATCCTTCTTTGCTCCTATGGAAACCCGAACAATCCGACCCGATTGCCGTTAAAGTTGAATCCAGTGATGGCTATATCGAGGAATTTAAATATTTCCTCTCTTGTTTGCAAAAGGGAGAACCCCTTACAGAAATGGAGCCATCGAGTGCCCGCACCAGTATAGAGTTGGCGCTCGCAGAGATGAAATCTATACAATCGGGAAAATGTTATCAATTATGAGGCAATCCAGGGTGCATTTGCCATCTGAATGGATGCAAAAGAGTGTCAGTGTTATTTTGCCGGTTTTCAACCGCCGGCATTTGGTGCAAAGGGCCATTCATTCTCTTGTCGATCAAACCTTTCAGGATTGGGAAGTTTGGATCATCGATGACGGCAGCACTGATGATGTCCATAAAGACCTGATCCCCTTTGTTATGCACGAACCAAGAGCTCGTTATATAAAACAAGCCAACCACAAACTTGCTGCTTGTCGAAACACCGGGATTCTCTGTGCGCAGGCCCGCTATGTCACGTTTTTGGATTCAGACGACGAATACCTCCCGACTCATCTCCAGGCACGTGTCAATTATATGAATGATCATCCTAGCGTGGATGTCATCCATGGGGGGGTCAAACTTGTGGGGCCAGAAGAGAGCCATTGGGTGCCTGATGCACGGAATGAGACAAAAATGATTCACTTGTCCGATTGTACAATCGGTGCAACCATTTTTGCCAAAAAACAGGTCCTGCTTGCAAGCGGCGGGTTTAGATTGCTTCCCTATTCTGCCGAGTCAGAGCTTATGCCACGGCTGCAAGCGAGTTATCACGTGCACAAAGTTGATTTCCCGACGTATGTATATCATACCGGACTGGATGACAGCATCTGTACTCATCGACATGCACAAAATCGATCCCACTAAACCTCCAGAGAATGCTATGAAAAGGTTATTCGTCTGCCTGTTCCTCTGTTTCAGTGTGGTGTTATTTTTCAAGCCATCGGTTTGTTTCGCCGCAAATCCTTTCTTTTATTTTAATCAACGCATTCATTCAGAACTGGATTGGCGGGAGATTCATACCGAACATTTTCGTATTATCTACCATCAAAGACTTGAAAAGGTCGCCGGTAAAGCCGCAAGGGTGGCTGAAGCGAGCTATGAACCGATTTGTTCAAATCTCGACCATTTTCCCAAAAAGAAAATTCCACTGTATATCTCCGATCAGGATGATATTGCCAATGGCTTTACAGTGGCTGACTGGTTCATCGCTGTTTGGGTGCATGTCAACAGCTATCTTGAATGGACCACAGGAACGGACAAATGGCTGCGCAAGGTGATCTCTCACGAGCTGGTGCACTATGTACACTTTGACGCCATTCGATCATCGCTGGGATTCCTGGGGTTTGGTCTGTCAAATACGCCCCGGTGGTTTATTGAAGGCCTCGCTCAATATTATTCAGAGACCTGGAATGTAAAAAGGGGAGATGCACTATTACGCACAGCAGTCATCAATGATGATCTCACCACACAAAGCAGACCCTGGCCTGATAATGGTCGTCTTGTCTATGCCCTGGGAAATTCAAGAGTGCGCTTTTTGGCCTCTGAATATGGGGACAGTTCGATTGTCAAGATTTTGCAGGAACGGGACAAATTCCTGTTTTTAGAAACCTATAGTTTTGCAAAGAATTTCAGTAAAATCACTCCCCCCTCTGAATTCGAACATGATTGGCGTCGACATGTCAATGTCTATTTCAATACCCTTTATGGTCAGAAAGAACAATATGATGAATTTAGTCGCAGCATCGATCTGCCGGTAAAATACATTTCGGCGTTTACCGTCTCACCCGACAGCCAGTGGCTGGCACTGGTCGGTCAGGTCAACTATTTGGAACCGTTACAAAAACTGGTTCTCATTCGTAACGACAGTACCCGGCAGCAACGCACCTTGGTGCACGGCGGCGTCGGAGCCCAGATCGCTTTTTCACCGGATAGCAGGCACATTGTTTATGACCGTCTCACCCGCGGAGAATTTGGTTCGATACAAAGAGAGTTGTTTGTGACCGATCTCGAAGGCAATAGCCGCCATCTCACCCATGACCATACTGCCATGTACCCGGATTGGTCTCCGAATGGAGAAGAAATACTCTATGTCTCTGAATCTGATGGCTCTGCCAATCTCGTGCGTTATGCCTGGCCCGATGGCCCGGCCCAGGTCATGACCGGATTCACAGGCGATATTCAGCTCATGACCCCACGGTGGTCACCCGATGGAGAATCGATTGTGGCTGTCTTGTCAGATACCACGGGGCTGCGTAATTTAATACGATTCTTTAAAGATGGGTCCTGGCACCATGTCACTGCCGATTCTTTTGATAACCGGCTGCCCGTGTGGTCGCCGGATGGAGAATCCATCGTGTTTACCAGTTTTCGGTCTGGCAATGCCGACCTTTACCGAAAATCTCTGACCACAAACGATTCTCTCATCCTCATGACCGATACCGCGATGGGGGTCTCTTCCATGGCCTGGACCGGCGATTCTCTTTGGGCTGTGGTCAAAGATCGACGTGAATTCGATACGCTGATAAAAATGGATGCCTCCCGGCGAACGTTTCTCAATTCGGTGCGGGTGGATTCACAATTTTCCGCATGGACTCACAAACGCCCGCCTAATGGTCTGCCGCCCTTTGATGCGGACAAGATGCCAACGGTTTCATATAAAGGCCCCTTTACGTACCGATCGCTGAAAAATGTCGAACATCTGTATACGCTGCCGCTTCCCCTTTCTGTGGAAGATCATGCCGGACTTTTTGTCTCGAGTTTGTTTATGGAGCCTCTGGGAAAACATATCTGGAGTGGCGCAGGGTTTTTGGATGTCCAGAATTTCTCCAACAGTCGTGGCATGGTGGTATTACAAGATAACCGTTATCTTTCCCTGACCGCATTATTGTATGCATTGCCACAAAATGTGCAGATCTATGAAGGAAAAACACTCATAGAAGAGCAATTTGGCGCAACACTG
>WJME01000047.1 GCA_014728115.1 Candidatus Zhuqueibacterota bacterium
AACCTCTCGGCTGACGAATCGACAGATGAACCAAAGCTATCATCTCAACCATGGTCGAACAAGGCGGGAGAGCGTGTTGAGCCGCCGGAGGATCCTGGCCACGCAGCTATTGCCTGCCGGCCATGCCAGGATTTGAAAAACACACCGGCCCTTACTCGTTAGCAGAACATGAAATCCCCCTGCAATAGCTGCGGGGACAGAGCCGGAGGCGCACTATACCTGGATTCATATGACAGATTAACGCATGTATTTTGAAAGATGGAACAATAATGCCGGCCTGCTTTAGAGTTTGACTCGGAACACATTTTTTCAGATTCATCTCAAAAGCTGCCGCCGGACCTTTGCCTCGTTTTCCTTTGGCCGCACGTCTCCAGGCCAGATAGAGATTGTCCCAGCTACAAAGCGTTTTGTACATATCACCTCATTTTATTCAGAGCAACAGAGTCCAGAGCCTCAGAGAACAGAGGCATCCACGGGAGACAGAACCACGCGAAATCCGCTGAACCTGAGCCTGACGTCCGGGAAGTCCCTGAAGCGGGACGAGCAACGCATCCCGAGGCCAATATCGTGGAACGAGCCGCCGCGCAAAACGCGGGCTGTATCATTACCTGCTGATAATCTCTCCCGGCCATCATTTGTTTTATAGGGATAGGACTGGTAATGACTGCGTGTCCATTCCCAGACATTGCCGCTCATATCCAACAGACCGTAGTTATTTTCACCGGCCGGAAAGCATCCTACCGATGAGGTTGTGTCGATGCCGGTTTCTTCAAAATTCGCATGATTCGGCGTGATCTCGTCTCCCCATGGGTAGCTACACTCGTGCCCTGCCCGTGCCGCCCGTTCCCATTCGGCTTCGCTGGGCAATAATACCCGTAAATGGGGGGGTAAAGATGTTTCTTTGATCGTGCCGGATTGCCAAATTTTTATCTTGGAGTGGCTTTGCAGCTTTTGATTCAGCCACTCGCAAAACGCCAGCATTTCATACCAGGTGATACCGACGACAGGATGGTTGTCCAAATGAAACGGCTCACCAAAATCGACCGGCTGATTGCGCCATTCATCGTCCGAACGTCCTTTGACTTTGCCCTTTTTCCAGATTCCAGCCGCTTCAGCAATCTTCCAGTACCTGCTGTTCGCATATCCGTCCTGTTCCACAAAAGCCCGGAATTGCTGATGGGTGACGGGATAGCGGCTGATGTAATAGAGATCGAGTGAGACGGGGTCTTTCTTGCCCCCCTCACCCATCTGAAACGAGCCACCCGGGATGGGACACCAGAGGATGTCAGGGAGACCCGTTGCGAGATCGAGGCCTACACCCGGACGAGGATCTCCCACTTTGGAGAGGACCTGTCCGGCCTGAGCACGAATCTTGGGATCATCGAGCACCTGGTCGTCGGTGGTTGCATTCACGAGCCAGCCATCGAGATCGGCGAGGCGCCGCAAAGTACGTTTACCTTTTTCATCTTGTCTGACAGTTCGCAGTCCGATTTCATAGAGGGCATTGGCCGACAGAATCATCCGCTCATATAGATCCTTTGTTGGTTGCTCGATCTCATGGCATTCATCCAGACACAGACGATCGACCGCATCGAGGGCTTCCGATAGCTTGTTTCCCCGAGCAGCACGGGCCACCGACAGAATAAAGACCTCGCGCCAAAGCACTGGATCGTCTTTGACCCCCTGTGAAGCCTGGCCGGCGAAATTGTCTTGCTGAACCCAATAACAGGCGGCGAGAAATTCCTGAAAAATCCGGTGCGGGAAAGTAAAGCTATCAGGCTTGTGGCGAACGAGCATGCCGGCTCTGTCACGAATATATTCGATAAAGTCCTGTGCGGTGTTGAGCTTGACTTTCAATGCGTCCCGTACATTGAGCAACAAATCCCCTTCCGGAAGATTGGCGGTGATCTCTTGACGGGATTGATTTTGGTGTGCGTCATAGGCGATTTTGTACAAAGCATTTTTGATGTGCATCATTTCCAGGTCCGGTATATCGAGGATTTCCAGCAATCCCGGCTGATCATCCCCTTTGCGCTGCCACTTGTCCAGCAGTAAATCGACAATGCAGTCATAAAGCTCTACCCGAATGGTGGGAAGAGTGCCTGTTTCTTTGAAATGCAACAATGCCGTCAAGGTGAGAATCAACGGTCGGTCAACAAGAGGCTTGATATCCTTTGCGCGTACCTGTTTTTGAAAGGATTCGATTCTTGAATCGACAACCTCTGTTTTGATGCGTTTCAGTCGTTCGAGTTCCTTGTACCAGCTCTGGATAAACGCATCGATTTGGTCATAGGATAACGGTGCGATATTCACCTGGCGAAATCCCTGCAACATATAGGGCTGTCCGATATAGGCATAGGGGCGGCTGGTCACGACGTATCGATGTGATGGAAACTGTTCGACAAACGTATTGATGCTCTTGACCAAAGCATGTCTCCAGGCATCCGGCAGCTCGTCCAGACCGTCAAAAAAGAAAATCAGGCCTTGAGCCGGTTTGGGAGCCGTGATCCAGGTTTTCAGCAGAGGCCAGCAATCCTGGATCTTACGATGTTTTAAATACCCTTCGATAAAGTGCAGGATCGCTGTATAGGAAGGATCCGGGGTCTTTAGCTCTTCCGCCATCTCTCGCAGGATGATTCTTATGGGGACCAGCTGGCCGTGGCTCCAGGGTTCCAGTATCTTTGCAAGATCGACCTCATCCGGATCGAGCTTTGCTTTGGCCAGGGTATAACTCAGATAATTGCTGAACGTCGATTTGCCACTGCCCGGACTGCCGAGAATCAAAAGCCGGCTCTCTGAATCGATCAATTCCTGCAGGGACAAGCGTTTATTCTCTTCCATGGTTTTGATAAAACGATGCAGTTCCATCTCATCCCTGACATGCTTGATATCCATGCTGTCCAGGTGTGTATAAACATTAACCAGTTGCATGTTTTCCTTGTTTTGAGGATGGATAAACGCCGGTTCCAGAATACCCAGTGGCAAACGGTTACTTTCGATGGTGATATGATGCAGAAAAGCCTCCAGACCGGTGTGGGGATTCGCTGCAGTCTGGTCTTTGATCAGTTTTTTCAATTCATCTATTTCTGCTTTAAACTGCACGGCCAGTTTATTATGCTCGTCAGTCATTTTGCTGTCATGTTGTTTCAAAGCTTTGAGAAATTGGGCCCCATATGCAATTAAAATCTCATTGGCCATTTCCGGTTGCTCGGCGATGAGCGTTCGCAATTCGGCAAAGACATCTCTGACCAGGCTAAAGGCAGTATATCCACCCACGACAGGTTCCAATTCTTTTACCATGAATTCCATATCGAGCCATTCACCATTATTTTTAAAGGCCTGGAGCTTTTCTTCCACTGCTTTACTCGTGCGGATGGTTTCACGAATAGCTTTGGCCTTTTCCGATGTCAAATCGACGGTGGCTCTTTTAACAGCCTTTTCAAAAAGTGAATCGAGATCAGCAGCCGTCAGTGTCTTGAATGTTTTTAGAACCGGTTGCTTGAGCAAATCCATCAAAACCGTGCGCCAAAAAGCGTCAAGTCCGGCCAGAACTAGAGTTGAAAGTGGCATGGGGGTTCCCCTATGAGTCGAGTTTTTTTCTCTATCTTGCAGTATAGTATAAATAATGAGTCAATTACAGGTATAAATAATCTCAGACCTAACCGGGCTGCTTTACGGGATGAGCAATCTGTCCGGAATATCCTAATCAATAATATTAGATATTCAAGAGAAATCCAAGGTAGTTTTTATCAAATTTTAGCTTCTATCAAGTCATTTATCGAAAAATTTACCAGTTTACAAATGGAATATTTGATTTTTCAACTTTCTTGTTTAAATTGCAGGTGTTTAAAAAACTCGACAGCGACTCTTTGCCCAAATCACTATTGGGTGAAGGGCCAACGACAATCTCTTTTATCAGGTTTTCCGGTTCAATATCAAGCTCAATATATGGCACCAGCATATAGGATTTGGATTTATATTTCACCAGATTATTTTGATCTTTTGGTAATATGCCTATCAATCTCTACTCGTGCTCTTCGTAAAAAGCTTGATCTTTTACACTCGCATATAAAAAGCAAATAATGATTTCAATTTCTGCGGCATTTTCAAGATGAATCTCATAATCATCATAGCGTTCTCCATCAGGCCCGCTGTATATTGTTACATTATGTGTTTTCCGTTGATTTTTCCAGATTCTGTAAATTTCATCAATATACTTGGTTATCAGAGCCATATGCTTTTTTGTATACATACATTTTATCAAATTAAACTTTAAAAATGAGTGATCAAATATAGAAAAGCTACTACCATTAAAACCAATAGACAACCCGTAATTTGGGCAATACCCCCTCCACTGACTTAACAAATCAGCATTTTCCGACAAGCAAAAAGTAAAAATTGAATATTTTTTCAACAAGCTATCCGGATTGAATTTTTCTAATAATACAGATTTGAATGTATCGAGTTTTTGTTCTCCATATTGATCAGAATTTGATTCTTTAACCAGTCTGATCATTTCATCAATCAATCGATCGATTCTTTTTTTTAGGAATTCATGAGCAGAATAAAATTCTTTTATATCATTCATATATCTAATATTTGTAAGATGGATATTCTTGTTTTTAATAATTTTCTGCAGAACCTCAAAAGAGGTATAATGATATAGACAATTCCTGGGTCGATATTGCTTGTTAATTTTTTCCAGGAACGATTCTGTTAATGATTTTTTGGCGTTTGTTGTCATTGATTTACTCTAATTTTAATAAGGGTCGATCATAACGAACTTGCCTATATTTTAGAAATTCATATAGTCTCTCGCCGATTGTATCCTTACCAAACTTTTTTCTATTATCTTGCGTTCTTTTCGCTCAAATTTGGTTATCGCCTGTTTAATATAAGGCACAGCCTGTTCACCGATATTTTCTATGGCAGCAATAGCTGTGTCCCGTGATGGACGATTGAGAAGAACAATAATAAGTAATGAATCGATAAGTTTGGCAGGAAATTAAATTTGACCCTTTTTTATCCGATTCCCCTCTCCCCTGCCCGTTGCTGGAAGCCAAAGATGCAGACCCAGACTATTATGCACAATCTTCCGCTCAATTTCAATTTAAAAATTTCGTCGAGCAAGTATTAACTCAGAAAGTAGTATGTCTCGTCGTGAAAATAAAAAATACCTATTAGCAGTTGAAACTCACATACCGGGCTCATGGGCGAATTTTAGAGATATAGTCAATAGTTGTGGATCAAAAAAAGCGTGATCCTTTGATTTTTTTCTTTTCAAGCGGCTAATTTTTTCAAGTTTGCATTTTCAGGTTCCCCGTCGATGAATTTTTCACCTGCCATTACAAAGGGCACCATCC
>WJME01000048.1 GCA_014728115.1 Candidatus Zhuqueibacterota bacterium
ACTGCCCTGTCCCTCGATAACGATGACATCCGGATGTTGCTCTTTCCAGGCGCTGACAATGGCATGCTCGATTTCGCCTGAGACAAAATCATTGATGAGAGAGTCGAGGATAATGGAATATCGGGCACCTTGCAGCCATGCAGTTTGGCCTGTGCCGATCATCTCGGCAGACATTCCAGCGTGTTCAAAGGCTTTGACCAACAACCAGGCTGTAGTTCGCTTGCCAATGGCAGAGTCGGTCCCCAAGACCGCAATTTTCAGGGCGTTGACGTGTTCGATGGCGCCACTAAAAAAGTGCAATTCAGACCGTCCCGGTGTCTTGCGAATATCACGCAGGTTTACTTTTTTTTCAAAGGCCAGTCGGCTGAGCAAAGGATCGTCGCTGATAAAGTCATGCAATCCGCTATCCACATGTAATCCGGTCTCGATAGCTGTCCGCACGTCCAGTCGGGCTGCCGGATTCAGCCGGCCACCATCCGGAGCCAGCCCGATGACCAGATGGGTGGGCTTGAAATTGTGTTGTTTTGCACCTTGCAGGGCCGCGGTCAGATCAGCATGAATGGGGATATTATTTGGTTGACCATCCAGCACATTGCCGGCATCCTGACCCGCATACTGGGCATCAATAACCGACAATACGCGATATCGTCTGGTGAAACGAACCAGACCGTGTGCAGTCTTGCCATTCGGGGTATTAAAAGCGTTTTGACAATAGACAATGGCATTACCGTCAGTATGCATTCTAGTTCCTCCCGGTCAATATCACCACATAGCGATCACCACTAAAGGGGTCTTTTTTATGTCTGTCGAGCAAAACCGCCAATCCGGCGGTAGAGGCCGGCAGGATGGAGAGCCCTTCTTTATTGCGCACCATTTTTGAATAAGCAAGCATGGATTTGTCCGACGCATAAGAAGCCCAGCCTTGCGTTTCCCGGACTGCATTCAATGCCAGATCACCATCGATCGAGTGCCAGTTTACGAGAGGTTCATTGATTCTGGTTTCGTGAATTTTTTGCGGTTCAAGATCCTGGCAATGTTTGAGGTTTTTTCTAAAGGCTTGTATAATCGGATTTTTACCAAAAGAAGAGCCTGCGATCATCCTGGGAATGCGGCTTGTTTTGCCTCTGCGATAGAGACTGACAAATCCCTTATAGATGCCGGCCAGGGTTGTCCCATTGGAGACCGGGACTGCAACGGCGGCTGGGGCATCTCGCAGTTCATCATAGATTTCATAGGCGATTTCTCCATAAGCGCGCAGTTGTAATGACGTATTATGGCTGCCAGGATTGGCATCATAGATTTCCTCCTTTTCTGCTTTTTCCTGGGACAGCAGGACGGCTCTTTCATAATCACCCGGCACTCGGATAATATCAGCTCCAAATTGTATCATTTCCTTGATCCGGCCCGTTTGATAATTCTCAGGTATATATATTCTGCATTGCAATCCGCCAAGGAAAGCTGCGATCGCGATGGCAGCGCCATAATTGCCACAAGTAGCCACAGTGATCGCATCATATCCACGCCGTATGGCATCCATGGTCTGAGCAAAGGCAATGCGGTCTTTTTGGGTACCGGTTGGATTTCCGCCTTCGAATTTGAGATAGAGCTGCCGTAATCCGGTTTCGCGTTCCAGGTTGCGGGCACGGGTCAGGGTCGTGTCTCCGACCTCAGATTCCAGTATGTCCTCGTACGCCTCCAGACGCTGCTCCAGGGGATAAGCACTGGAACCGGCAACGACTTTTTGACGCTCCACCTGTGATAGCAGGTCAATATTTTCTGGAATGGCGCCATCCAGCAATTCCAGATTGATTGACTCTTTTGTCAGGTTATTGAAATTCAATGAACCTCCAAAATTTTTCAGGATATGTGAATCAAATTGCGTTCATGAGGAGATAGGCATTATAGAGAACAAATACCAAAAGCAAAAACAATCCCTCTTTGCGATCCAGAACAAATCCGGATCGTAACAAAGGGAGCAAAAGGAGAGCGAACAAGGACATGACACCCACATCGATCCAACCGAGATTCATTGCAGACAAGGGATGGATCGCCGAAGAAATTCCCAGGATAGCAAAAATGTTGAAAATATTCGAGCCGATGACATTTCCCACTGCGATATCATTTTCCTTTCTTATCGCAGCAATCACAGAGGTGGCCAGTTCCGGAAGGCTGGTGCCAATGGCAACAATAGTCAATCCGATAAATGCTTCGGACAAGCGGGCCATTTGGGCAAGTTTGATTGCATTGGCGACCATGAGATTTGCGCCCAGGATGAGCCCTGCCAAGCCCACACTCAGCAATGCAATCTGTTTCCATCTCGGCATGGGTTGAATTGCCGGAAGATCGGTTTCATCTTTGAGGGTGCTCTTTTTGGACATCATAAAGGAAATCGTCAAATAAAGCAGCAAAAAGCCAACTAAAATAATGCCTTCTGTTCTCGATATCAGATGATTCGATAAAAAGAGAATCAACACAAAAACCGCGAACAGCAGAATGGGGATTTCCCGTTTGATGATCGATGAATGAATCTGCATCGGCCTGATCATGGCGGCCAGCCCCAGGATAAGCCCGACATTGCAGATATTTGAGCCGATGACATTTCCCAGCGCAATATCAGATTGTCCGGTGATGGCTGCACGGATGCTGACTGCCAATTCCGGACTGCTGGTGCCAAATGCCACAACCGTGAGCCCCACCACGAGCGAGGGAATCCCGAATGAAAGCGCGAGTGCTGCGCTACCGCGTACCAGCCATTCTGCCCCAATGGTGAGGATGACAAGCCCAAGAAGAAAAAAGAGTAACGCTGGTAACATTTTTATCCCTGAAAAAACAGGCGCGAATTTACATTATTTCTTTTAAAAATACAACTATTATATTCAATTTCCAGACCGCCATACCGGTCCTGAAAACAGCCAGGATCATCTCGATAGATGCATGATGATGCGTTGTTAGCCGGATGGTCAATTCTTTGATTCACTACCTTACGCTCGTTGATCTCAGTACATGGATTGATACCATGATTCAATCAAATCAAGAGCCTGCACCTGGTCGTCCCGGGTAAAGCGCTTTCTAACCTCGCGATATTGATCGAGAATTTGCATGGAACGGTTGTACAGTTGCCAGTCAACCTGTGTGGGTTGGTATTCTATGGGTATCTCGTAGGCAAAACGTCCGGCCTGCTCACTATAGGTGGGGATATCGAATTGTTTTTTTGGAATTTCGATTCCTGTTGCATCGAATTGTCTTGCAGCATCCACATAAAAATCAACGGCATGTTTCGGATATCCAAAAAGATATCCATATGCGCGATAGCGGTCGAATTTTTCTTCAAATTCGACTGTGGTAATGATGACACCTGCCTCGCTGCCAGGTACAAATCCCCATTGTCGCCAAAAATGTTTGTGTTGATTCAAAAGCTGATCCAATGCTCTGCGGTTTACGATTGTCAACTGCAAAAAACGTCGCCCTTGATGGGTTTGTTTAAAGGGGTTCAACACAAACTGAAAATGGGGATTCTGATTGAGAATATCGAGAATACGCTGAAATCTGACCAGTTCGGCAACAGAGATGGAGGACATGGAGAGCAGGGTGTCGGTTGTACCGATGGCAAGCGAGTAGATCTGTATGGTGCTAATGGGCTTGATTTCAGCCAACAGTGTGTACAATCCCTCGTGATCGAGCGCGTCTTCAAGGAGCGCATTCGCCCACCGGCGATCTTGCTCATTCAATCGGTCAACCCTGTAGAAAAAGCCATTCCTGGGTGAGTGCATAAAAAAGGTGTATATCCCCAGGCCGATCAGAATGAAAAAGACCGCTGCGGCCACAAATAACAAGAGCCGTTTCATAGTGTGTCCATTGAGTTAGTTAACCGTTTGCTCTTGTATCAAAAAAGGGTGGAAACTCTTTGTTTTGTTCGCAAATTTTAGCAAACGAAAAAAAGATAAAAACTTTTCATCTGATATGCAAGGACTAGTTTGAGCTTATTGAAGTTTGAAAACGATGGGAATGCCCACCCATACAGTAACCGGCTTGCCTCTGCTTGAGGCTGGCTCCCACTCGACGGATTTGACCGCCTCGATGGCTGCACGATCACACGCCGGGTCGTCCAGGCTTTTAACGACTCTGGTATCCCGAATAGTGCCGGATGCATCGATCAGAATATTGAGCACCACCCGTCCCTCGAGACCGTTTTGACGAGCCGTTTCAGGATATGAGAGGTTGCGCTGAATGGCTGCAAAGCCGCCGATGGGTGAGGGAGGCTGATCATAGGCCACAAAGGCCTTATTCGGATCTTTTGTTTCCGGTGATCCGCGCAAAGGGTCGGGAGGGGTGGATTCCTGGTTCTGTTCCAATGGCGGTAAAGTCGGACGCAAAGAAGCCGGGTTGGAATCGTTGGATAATTTGGCAAATCCGGTCGCCAGGGCGAATTCCTGGCGTACGCTCCAGGACAACGGGATCATGATTAAAACGATCAGGATGACCAGACCGTATTTCTGAAAAGAGGCCAGTTGTTTACGCGCACCAGACACCTGATACGATATGCGGGTATAGAGCCGGTCGCGGGATTCAAATAACTGAAAAGCAGCGGCAAGAGGCCGGGCATGCGAGACATTCGTTTCAGCCAAACCGAGTAACAGATGAGAATAATCCATGGCTGAGAGCGGACTGGTATCGATGGCGATGTCATCGCAAATCATTTCCCGATAGAGATCGATTTTTTTATTCAACAGCCAGACAAGGGGATGGAAAAAATAGATGGCGATCATGATTCGTTGCATCAACTGAATCCAGAGATCTTTGCGTCGGATATGAGCCTGTTCATGGGCGAGGATGGCATTTTGCGCCTCTGCAGGCAAATCGTCATAGGTGGGAGGAACCAGAATATAGGGGCGTAACAGGCCGATGGTCATGGGGATAGTGACCTGTTCACTGTAAATGAGATTTCCCGAACGGTTCAATGTGTTGACGTTTCGCGTCCAGCGATACAAGACCCACGTATCGTAAAATGTTCGGATCAAAAAAATCAAACCGATGGCAAACCAACCGCTCATGAGCAAAACCAACGGCGAAAGCGCCTGGGATTGTTGATTGAGAGCGACTGAAACCGTCCACCCAGACTCAAGTATGGCTGAACCGGTGCCGGACGCTGAGGAATTCAGCCAGCTGATGGGCAAAAGAGGGGGAAGGAACAGTTTTATCATACCGGCCAGGGTCAGGAGATATTTGATCCGGGCATCGCTGTTGTGCAGGAGGGTAAGCAATAAAAACAAGAGTCCGAGAAACAAGGTGTTTTGCAAGAGCGACAGACCGAAAAGGTCCAGCCAGACATTGGCCCAATGATTAAGCACCGGTATCATGAATGGTTCCTCTGTCTCGAATAAATGAGGAGCTGTTATTTATTTTTGAGCTCTTTTTCTTTTTCTTTGAGCAGTTTTTTGATTTTCTCGATCTCTTCCAGGTCGAGGTTACGGCTGTCCAGGAGATGATTGGCCAACGCTGGAACCGATCCCTGAAACACACGATCGACGACCTGATCCATCTCATTGTCGACTACTTGCTTACGGGTCTTGATCGGAGTGTAAAAATTGACGAGTCCGATCTTTTTACGGGAGAGATAGCTTTTTTTCACCAGGATGTTCATAATGGTTTGCACCGTGGTATAGGCTTTTTCACCATTGGGATAGGCGGTCTCTTGCACCTCCCGAATGGAAGGTGAGTCACCAAGCTTCCAGATGACCTCCATCAATTCCCACTCTGCCGGCGTGAGATTGGGATCGGGTTTGCGCATACGATTATCCTTTCTTGGTACTAATCTATTAGGAATTTAGGGAAAAAGTTCGTTTGAGGCAAGTGAAAAATGGATTCCCCAAAGAGCAAGTGCTGCTGCAGACCTGCCGGACCATGATCCGGCAGATCTGCGGTAAAGATGTTTATTTCAGTTTAAACACAACCGGAATACCAACCCATACCTTGACCGGTTTTCCTTTTTGTGAGGCCGGCTTCCATTCAATGGATTTGACCGCTTGCAGCGCAGCCTCGCTGAGACCATAATCATCTTTGGGGTCGGCAGGTTCAGTGTTGCTGTCGATGGTTTTTATAACTTTGGAATCGATAATCGTGCCGTTTTCATCGATGCACAAATTCAGTATGACGCGGCCCTCTATACCTGCTTTTTTCGCCTCATCCGGATAGAGAAGATTCTTTTGAATGGCCGCAAATCCTCCATGGGGAGCAGGAGGAGTGTCATAAGCGACAAATGACTCCGGGTTGTCCCCCGATTCTGCAGAGTGCTCATCAGCTGAAAGAATCTGGCCGGCATCCGGTGTGTTTTCCGGACCCTGACAGGCGAAAAACAACAGGGTGATGAACAGGATGATGCTGGATGTTCTGGTCATGATGGTGTCCTCCTTTTACTAATTGGTAAAGTATTCTACTTAATTCTTAGTAAATATACTATATTTTTAATCAATTGTCAAGAGATATCTTTTATTTGAATGTGATCAACAGGCAATAAGAAAAATTCAATAAAATAAATGGAATAATCGGTCTTGAAAAAGATTTACAACAATAAACACAATCATCACTTAAAAGGAGAGTTGTCATGATAAAGCGGTTGGCTCTTTTTAGCCTGTTGATCATTATGGGATTTTCTTCCTCGGTCCTGTCCCATTGTGAAATACCCTGCGGCATCTATGGAGACAAGATGCGTTTTGATATGTGGATGGAGCAGATCCAGACCGTGGAAAAATCCATGAACCAAATCATGGAATTGTCAAAAGCGGGCGATAAAAATTACAACCAAATCGTGCGCTGGGTGACCAATAAAGATGTCCACGCCGACGACATTCGTGAAATCGCAGTCCAGTACTTTCTCGCTCAACGCGTTAAACCCCTGACAGAAGATGCCGATGCAGCTGCAAAACAAAAATATGCTGACCAGCTGAAAACCCTGCATCTCATTATCGTACATGCCATGAAATCGAAACAGACCACTGACCTGCAACATGTCGAAAAACTGCGCGACCTGGTGCAACAATTCTATGAACTCTATTTCGATAAAGAAATGGAAAAGCATATGGAAGGCCATCATTGATTCTAATGAGTGGGTCTCCACCAAAGTACGAATCAAACATTTTGTTCTGAACATATTAAAAATGGCTCGCTGATCAAGAGCGAGCTATTTTTTTTACAAACCATCCTTTTTACATCCTTCATGCTCATACCCTTTTTCGCTCATCTTGTTAAAACTATTGCAAATCCCATTATTTTTACCTAGAATGTTAAAATTCTCAATTCTTTATTCACAATTGCTATGATGCATATCGCCTTTATACAGCCTTCTCTCTCCGGTTTACTTTCATCTGCTGCCCTGCAGCCCCTGGCTTTTGCAGTTCTGGCAGCCCAAACGCCGCCTGATATCAAGATGACTTTATGGGACGAACGCATCGAGTCCATTGACTGGGACGCAACTATCGACCTGGTTGGGATATCTGTTGAAACATATACCGCATGCCGGGCCTATGCCATTGCCGACCGGTTTCGGGCAAAAGGCATCCCCGTCATCCTCGGTGGTTTTCATCCTGCTTTTGCTCCTGAAGAAGCGGAAATGCATGCAGACAGCCTGGCACTGGGACCAGCCGAAGCACTGTGGCCACAGATCATTATGGATTTCCAGTCCGGAAAACTGGAACCCCGATATCAGCAACATCCTCTTTCAGAGTTTTCGGATGTGCGCTTTGACCGTTCCATTTTTCATGGCAAACGCTATCTGCCGCTCTTGCCGGTGCAATATGGCAGGGGATGCCGGTTCAAGTGCGAGTTTTGCTCGGTTGCTGCTTTTTATCCGCGGGTTCAATACCGACCGGTCAAAGCGGTGATCGAGGAAATCAGGGAATCAAGAACCCGTACGCTGTTTTTTATCGATGATAATCTGTTCAGCGATCCGGATGCAGCGGTTGCCCTGTTTGAAGCCCTGATTCCATTTAAAGTGCGCTGGGCCTGCCAGACCAGTCTGGACGTCGCACGTCATCCGGAAATCCTCGATTTGATGGTCGCCAGCGGATGCTTTTGTGTGCTGGTGGGACTGGAATCGCTCAATAAAGAAAATCTCGTGCAGATGAAAAAAGCATGGAATCTCTGTTCGCAATATGATATATTGTTGAATGAATTTTCCCGGCGCGGGCTCATGATTTATGCCACCTATGTCTTTGGCTATGATGCAGATACCCCGGAAACCTTTGCACATGTTTTGCAGTACAGCCTGCAACAACGGTTTTTTCTGGCCAATTTCAATCCGCTCACGCCCATGCCCGGAACAGCGCTCTATCAGCGCTTATTGAGGCAAGATCGTTTATTACATAAATCATGGTGGCTGGATCCTGATTTTCGTTACGGGGCTGCACTTTTTCGGCCGAAAAACATGACCTCTGAACAGCTGACCGCAGGATGTTTTTGGATTCGACGCCAGTTCAATACACACCGTTCCATGATCCGCCGGATTCAGAGCCCGGCCAATCATCGGGATCTGAAACGTTTGAGTACTTTTTTGATGGCCAACTGGATCACGCGACAGGAGATCTATCGCAAACAAGGCCGGTGTTTGACAGCTCCTCTTTACGAACATACGAACCGGGACAACCTGAAATGAAGGTGACGCTGATCAGACCCAATATCGGGCGTCGTGAACACAGCCTGTATGTGGATGAAGGTCGTATGGAACCCTTGATGCTGGGGATTCTGGCAGGACTTACTCCGCCGGATATCGAGGTGGTCATGCATGACGACCGAATGGAAATCATTCCCTATGACGACCCGACGGATCTGGTTGCTATCACCGTAGAGACCTATACGGCACGCCGCAGTTATGAAATCAGCCGGGAATACCGCAAGCGGGGCGTGCCCGTTATTCTAGGGGGCATGCATCCCACCCTGCTGCCCGACGAAGCCAGTCTCAATGCCGATGCCATCATGATTTCGGATGCAGAGATGTGCTGGTCTGAGGTCCTCGATGATGCACGGCAAGGCCGGCTAAAGTCCGTATATCGCTCCCATCCGGCTTGTCCGCCACAGTTCAATCGTCTGCCCGACCGGACGATCTATAACGGCAAGCGTTATCTGCCTTTGACCTTGATTCAATTCGGACGCGGTTGTACCTTTGGTTGCTCTTATTGTGCGGTAAGTGCCTATTTTGAACAAACGCATTGGTCAAGGCCTGTGCGTGAGGTGGTCAGAGAGATCGAGGCACAGGACCGCAAGTTGCTCTTTTTTGTGGATGACAATTTGATCGCAGACATTCCTCGGGCCAAAGAGTTGTTTCGCGAGTTGATTCCGTTGGGCATCCGCTGGGTCTCCCAGGCCAGCCTTGACATGACAACCGACCGTGAGCTCCTGGATCTCATGGTCAAGTCCGGATGTCTGGGGCATGTCATCGGATTCGAATCTCTCAATACCCAAAATCTGATCGAGGTAAATAAATCGCCCAATATGGCCTGGGCAAACGACAGTTATAAAGAACAGATCGGCATTCTGCGTGACCGCGGCCTGCAGACCTGGGCTGCATTCACTCTGGGCTATGACCATGATACGGTGGAAAGTATAGAGGCGACAACAGAGTTTGCCATTGCAAACAAATTTTGTTTCGCAGCGTTCAATATTTTGATGCCATATCCTCATACCCGGTTTTATGCTGAGCTGGCCCGGCAAAACCGGCTGTTATACGACGGCCGGTGGTGGCTGCATCCAGAGTACCGGCTCAATTATGCAGCGTTTCAGCCCGCACTCTTGACCCCGGACGAGCTGACCGAGGCCTGCTTCCGGGCCCGGTCCCGGTTCAACAGCATTCCCTCTCTGGTGAGCCGGGCATTGGATTTCAAGACCAATATGCGCAATCTGTTGCGGTTTGGCATTTATATGACCTATACGCCGCTTTTTCGCAAAGAGACGTTCAAAAAACAGGGCATGCGGTTTGGATATCGATAGAAATCAGAGAACCACTGGAAACAAGCATTCAACGCAGAGGACACCGAGAACGCAGAGTTTCGCAGAGGAAAAGAATGAGAAAAGACAGGTTCCTGCATTTGAGCAGATAGCTTTTGCAATCACAGAATAATTGGACAGTCCCTGCTTATCTCGAATTTTACTGTCCAGCTCTGCTCTCTGCGTGGTTTATTGATAATCCGACTATTGTAATACAAAAAAATTGAAAAGATGAAAAAGATGCGAATACTCTTGATCATGCCCGATGCGAGGATTCATCGGCTGAAAATCGGTCCCCTGGTCTCCTCGTTTAGAGAGGCTCCCCTGACCCTCACCACCCTGGCTGCCCTGATTCCGGATGATATCTCTTCCCGGGTGTGGGTGGTGGATGAGAGTGTGGATCGCGTTCCCTGGCATCATTCTTTTGATCTGGTGGCCATCAGTTGTCTGACCGGCACCGCCCCCCGTGCCTATGCCATAGCTCATCATTTCAGGCAAAAAGGGGCTGTCATCGTGCTCGGCGGTGTGCATGTCACACTGCGACCGGATGAGGCTGCTCAGCACAGCGATACGATTGTTATCGGTGATGCCGAACGCTCCTGGCCAAAACTATTGCATGATTTTCAGCACCACCGCTTAAAATCCCGATACGAGGATCATGGTCCCTCACTCGCGTCCTATCCTGTTGCACGCCGGGATCTGCAAAAACGTTTTGGATACATGTCTCCCAATACCGTCTTTGCCACCCGGGGATGCAAAAACCGATGCGACTTTTGCACCGTGGCGTCATTGCCTTCAACCTGGCAAACCCGGCCAGTGCATGAGGTGATCGATGAGATTCGGTCGATTCGCTCCCGCCGCATTGTCTTCAACGACGTCAGTTTGCTGGAGGATCGCGAGTATGCCAAAGAGCTTTTTACGGCCCTGGTGCCGCTCCGAAAAAAGTGGGGCGGACTCTGTACTGCCGAGATCGTCCGTGATGACGAAATGCTGGAACTGATGCATGCCAGCGGGTGTATCTATTTGCTGATCGGACTCGAGTCCTTTTCGCGTGACAACCTGGTGCGCATCGCCAAGGGATTCAATCGTCCGGCTGAATATCAGGAGCTGATGACAAAGTTACACGCCAAAAATATCGTGGTGCAGGGCTGTTTTATCTTTGGATTCGATGATGACACCCCGGAGATCTTTGATCAAACCCTTGACACTGTCAATGATCTGAAAATAGATATTCCGCGTTATGCCATCTATACGCCCTATCCGGGCACCCCGGCATTTGACCGGCTCGATGCAGAGAACCGGCTCTTGCATACCAAATGGCAATATTATGACACCCAGCATGTGGTGTTTCAGCCAAAGCAAATGAGTGCCAAAGAACTGGATAACGGATTTCGACGGATCTATACCCGTACGTTTTCGATCCCCTCCATTACCAAACGCACGCTGGGCACCGGTAAATATTTTCCCATCACTTTTATGGGCAATTTGGCCTATAAACGATATATCAAACGGCTGCAGAACGATCTGGACCGGTTTCCTTTTCATCGATCCGTGTCGGTCACCGAATCCACTCATGCTGAATCTCAAATCTCGACCGGATGTACCTTATGAAAGTAACATTTATTATGCCATGTGTGGGTCGCAAACCCGGCTCTGCCAAATATATCCGTTCCTGGCTCATGGAACCCCTGGCCCTGGCTGCTCTGGCCGGACTCACCCCTCGCTCCATCGACCGGATTTGCTATGACGACCGGTTGGAAGCCATACCGTATGACGAAAAATCCGATCTGGTGGCGATCAATACGGAAACCTATACCGCCAGACGAGCCTATCAGATTGCGGCTGAATACCGCAAGCGCAAGGTGCCTGTGGTCATGGGCGGGTTTCATGCCACGTTGATGCCAGACGAGGTTCAGAGACATTGCGATGCCGTCGTGATCGGTCCGGCTGAAAAAGTCTGGCCGCAAATCCTCGAGGATTGTGCCTCTCATCGTCTTGGCAAGCGATACAAAGATGAAACGACCAGAGCCGAGTTCAGCGTAATGCCGGATCGTTCGATCTATCAGGACAAACGCTATAGCCAGGTGACTCTGGTAGAGACTGCCAGAGGCTGCCGGTATACCTGTGAATTCTGTTCCATTTCGGCCTTTTTTGAGCACCGCTACACAACACGGCCCATTCAGGAGGTGGTGGACGAGCTCAAACAGCTAAACGCCAGAAACATTTTTTTTGTGGATGACAATCTCTTTGTCAATCGCAGCCGCTCTATAGAATTACTTCAAGCCATCAAGCCCTTAAACCTGCGTTGGGTGGGACAAGTGAGCATCGATATCTGCAAGGATCCACAGATTCTTCAGCTCTTGTCTGACAGCGGTTGTGCCGGTGTGTTGATCGGATTCGAATCGCTGAATCCCGACAACCTCGATGCCATGGGCAAACGTAACAATCTGCTGCAGGAATATGACAGCGCATTGGCCATTTTACGCAGATACGGGCTGGCTGTCTATGGGACTTTTGTGTTCGGTTATGACCATGACACCCGGCAGACCTTTGAGGCTACCTTGCACTTTGCTCAAAAACACAAGCTCTTTTTCGCTGCGTTCAATCATCTGGTGCCTTTTCCGGGTACCCCGCTCTATAATCGCTTACACTCGGAACAGCGCCTGCTTTACGATGCCTGGTGGCTGGACGATTCATACCGGTTCGGAGACATTGCCTTTAAACCCTACCTTATGAGTGCTCAGGATCTCTCAGAGACCTGCAGACAGTACCGCAAAAAATTTTATAGCAGCCGGTCGGTTCTTTATCGCAGCCTGGATAGACAGGCCAATTGTAAAAATGTATTCATGGCTGCACTTTATCTACATGAAAACATGTCTGCCCGCATACAGGTGGATCAGCGCCAGGGCCTGCCCCTGGGAATAGGGTAGGCATGAAACTGGGACTCGCAAATTCCACACAGGATCCACAGCTGCGAGGACTCGTACGTTCCATGGCGATGCCCGGAGCTATTCGGGTGGCGTTTGCTCGTGAACCCGAGTTTTTTCCCTCTCTGGATATCGAAGGACATTTCAATCAGGTGATCATTGCCAGCGAGAACAAACAGCTATGTGGCATGGCAGTGCGCAGTATCAAAACCGTGTATGTGAACGGTATAGAGCAGGATATCGGGTATCTGCACGGTCTGCGACTCGCAGAAGGAGCGCGCCGGGCCACGTTACTCGGACGTGGCTATCGTTTTTTGCGCCAGCTTCACCAGGATGGCCGGGCACCGGTCTATTTGACCTCGATCATCGAATCCAATAAATCTGTGCAGGAGCTTTTAACCAGCGGCCGGGCCGGCTTACCCGTGTATCAGGATCTGGGCAGGTTTTTCACCTTTGCCGTTAACCTGAATCGACATGTTCGGCCCAATGTCAAATCGGATGTGATCATCCGACGGGGCAGCGAGGTCCCTTTGGCGGACATATCGGCATTTCTGCAGCAAGAGGGCCGTAAACAACAGTTTTTTCCCGTTTACACAGAGCAGGATCTGAAATCCAGTACAGATTTCGATCCAACACAGTTCTACGTGCTTTATGACGGGAATAGCCTGGCCGGTGTATGCGGGGTGTGGGATCAGTCCGCATTCAAGCAAAACATCATTACGAGTTATGCCCGCTGGCTCGCGACCGCCCGGCCTCTGATCAACCGGGGGCTAATGTGGAGTGGATTTCAACCCCTTCCCGGTGCCGGAAAAGCCCTAAGATCCTTTTATATCTCGTTTCTGGCTGTTTGCGATCAGGATCCGGCACTCTTTCGAATGCTCTTGAATGCGGTCTATCGAGATTATTGTACTAAAGAGTATCACTATTTTTTGGTCGGGTGTCATGAAACCAGTCCCCTGGTCAGAACCATGAGCTCGTTTTTCACCATTCGCTATACCAGCCGGATCTATCTGGTCTATTGGCAGGATGGACAGATAGTTGCCCGACAGATCGATTCAAAGATGACCCCTTATTTAGAGCTGGCCACCCTGTGAGGAAAAGATGCCGATAGAGTCTCATATCATCAATCAAGTCAAACTAAATGATCCTGTGCGCCGCGAGATGTTTCAGTTGCACGACCGATATTTCGCGAATCTGGACAAAGGCCGGTTTATGCAGGATCTGTCTGAAAAGCATTGGGTGATTTTGCTCAAAGACACCCGGGGAGCGCTGGCCGGCTTTTCCACCGTTCAGTTGATTAAAACTAATGTCTCCGGCCTTTGTACGCTCTTTATATTCAGCGGCGATACCATCGTGGATCAATCTCATCGTCAGAACAGTGCCCTGGCCGGCAGTTTCGGACATGTCATGTTGAGAGTATTGCAAGAGCATCCACAAATCCCGATATATTGGTATCTGATCTGCAAAGGCTATCGCACCTATCGCTTTCTGCCGACATTTTTTAATGAATTTTATCCCCACTATGATCGTGAGAGGCCAAAGGAAATCGAGAATCTCATTCATCGAGTCAGCCATTTCAAATTCGGTAACGCGTATGATCCGCATGCCGGTGTCATCCGGTTCCGGGAACAGCGCGATTGCTTGCGGCCGCAATACAGTGACATCCCAGAGTCCAGACTCTGTGATCCACACGTGGCGTTTTTTCTGCAAAAGAATCCACAATTCGCACGTGGAGATGAACTGGCTTGCCTGGCGGCTGTGACCCGTGAAAATCTCAATCGATTCGCCTGGCGTGTGATCGATCATACGCAGGTGCAGTGGCATGATTGAGCGGCTGAAAACCTTATTGGCCAACATTGTATGGTTTGTGGCCTGTCTGCCGGGTTGGGTGCGGTTTTGGATCGGACTGTTGTTTTTTAAACAGTGTCAGACACGATTGATCCTCAGATTGATCCGGGAAAACCGCGATACACGATTTGGAAAAGAGCATCATTTCGACCGGATCCGGGATCTGGCCGGCTTTCAAGCCTTGCCACTGATTCAATTTAAAGACATTGAACCCTATATCGAGAGGATTCGCAGGGGGGAACTGAAGCAACTCTGTTCCGAACCCATCCTTTTGCTCGAACCCACGAGCGGTTCGACCTCAGGCACCAAATGGATTCCCTATACCCATACCCTGAAAAAGGAATTTCAAAACGCGATCGATCCCTGGATCGCCTCCCTCTATATGCGATATCCAGGACTTTTTGCGGGCAAGCACTATTGGTCTGTGAGTCCGAATACTGCGGTGAAATCAGAGCAAGCATCCGCCGTCCCCATGGGGTTTGATACTGATACCGAATATCTGGGTAACATGCAAAAACGTTTGTTAGAGTGTCTGATGGCGGTGCCGTCTGAGGTCAGCCGTATCCGCGATCCTCATGCCTTTGAATATGTGACCTTGTTGTTTCTGCTCAGGCAAAAGGATCTGCGGCTCATCTCGATCTGGCATCCGACCTTTTTACTCATCCTCCTTCAGCGCCTGCCTGGTTTCTATCAAAGGCTGTTACGTGATATTCGCCAGGGAATCCTTGACGAGTCTCTTGAGCTCAATCCCAGAGTGCGAAAAAACCTGTGCGCCGTTTTGAGTCCCCTGCCGGAGCGGGCACGGACACTGGCAGACATCGATGTCTTAAACAAGAACCAGATACAACAGATCTGGCCCCGGCTTGTGGTGATCAGTTGCTGGATGGATGGTGATGTGGCAAAAACCGGACTGGAACTGGCAGCGTATTTTCCAAACGCATCGATCCAGGGCAAAGGGCTGATCGCCACGGAAGGGATCGTTTCGATTCCATTTGGCGAAAACGGCTCTGTATGTGCCGTGCATTCGCATGGTGTCGAATTTTTCGATCCGCAGACCGGTATGGCTCTCTTTGGCTGGCAGGTGCAAAAGGGAAAAGAATATTTTGTTGTTTTGACTACCGGTGGCGGGTTATATCGCTATCAGCTCCGCGATCGGGTGCGTATAACCGGATTCATGAGAGCAACGCCCTGTTTTGTTTTCGTGGGCAAAGAGGATCTCATTTCTGACCTGGTAGGGGAAAAACTACACGAGCGTTTCGTAGCAGGGATACTGAAACGACTGGAAACCGAACAAGAGATATTATGCCGATTTGCCATGATCGCTCCCTGGCAAAACTGGGAGAGGAGAGGATACCGGCTGTTCATCCAACCGGTATCGGCAACAACGTTTGATGCTGACCGGGTCGCCGCATGGGTTGAACGAGAGCTCTGCCGGAATTATCACTATCAACACGCCCGCAATCTCGGGCAACTGCAGCCATTGGATGTCATGGTATTGTCCGGCGATGCTCGTTCAGCCTATCTGAATTATTACGAGCAACGAGGCATAAAGCGGGGCGATATCAAATTTTTCGCGCTTGGAAAAGAGCTAAACTGGACAAGCACTTTAAAACCCCTCGAAAATTCAAAATACTGAATCGAATCTCAAACCGTTCGAATGTTTTTCAGGAATATTATCCTTGAGGAATGCATTCTAGTTACCAAACAACAAGAGTCTATGAAACAGTGGCAACCCAAAATTGTTCTCTTGCCGGTTCTGGTGATATTGATGGTGCTCTTTGCTGCACCTTTTTTGCACAATCACGAACCGGATTTGCTCCACCATGAAGATTGTCCGGTCTTTATCCTGGAAACCGGATTCAATCTGTTATGGGTGGTTTTTGTTGCCGTGTTTTTTGGATACATCTGTTGTGGATCTGTATGGTCCAAGAAAAGTAACCCCAATAGTCTATCTTATTCCTATCATTATTCCCCCCGCTCCCCGCCGGTAATGGGCTGAAAATCATCCGTAACTCTAAACCCATTACTTTAACTAAAGGAGCATAATCATGAAATCCAGAAAATTTCTCTATTTATTGGTTTCAGCGGTCCTCTTTATGGCTGCTTGTGACAAAGAAGACAATCCGGTCGATCCTCATGACGATGAACACAATGAAGCTGAAGGCGTGCAATTGTTGATCAACACTGCCCCGGTGGTGGTCGTACGCGAAGGTAAAGTACAATCCGGCGCTGTGGCGGCTCCGACAGGGGGGCAATCGCCTGTTTATACCATTCAGTTTCTGGATCACGACGGAGACGTAATTTCTGAATTCGAAGCGGCCTCGTCTGCCAGTATTGAAATCGCCAATCCGGATATTGCGACGGCTGCGTTTGTACAAGGTCAAAAATGGCAGTTCACGATCCAGGGTCTACAGGCCGGGGCTACGACCATGGTCATCAAGCTGTTGCACGGGGACCATGCTGATTTTACCACACCCGCGATTCCGGTCGTGGTGGGTGGCTGATCGGTCCTGATTGGGTCAAGCTCAGGTTATGATCACTGAACTTCAACGCAGAGCCTGCGAAGGCAATAGAGTAGGCAGAAATGAGCTCAAGAAACTCTTTCTGCATATCTCTGTATCCTCGTGGCGCTCTGCGTTGGGGTCTTTGGTTGAGCGATTTAATGAGAAATACGTTGAGGATCGTAATGAAAAAAGTGATGTTTATACTGATTACACTGACAATGACGAGTCAGGGCTGGACCCAGGTGCAGGAAGGACGGTGTGGGGCACTATGGGGGCGGGTTGTCGACGCCGCTGATAACGGGCCGGTTGCAGGCGTGCAGATCCTGCTCGATGATGTGCACCGCTCAGGGATGACGCACGCTGACGGCCATTTCTTTTTACCGTCCTTGCCACTGGGGTCTTTTACCTTACAGACCTTTCGCATCGGCTATCAGAATATCCGTCAGCCTGTCCATATCAATATCTGTGATACGATTAGGATCACCATTACTCTCAAAGAGTCACCACTCGAGATGCAGGCTATTCACATTTCTGATACTGCAGAATCGGGCTTGCAAGCGGCGATGGAGGATCCTGATTTCAATCTGGAGGGCAGGCGATTGCGCCAGCAGCTGGGGCGTACCATTGCCGAAACGCTGGCAGACGAGCCCGGACTGGACAAGCGTTCCATGGGTCCGGCTCCGGCCCGGCCCATCCTGCG
>WJME01000049.1 GCA_014728115.1 Candidatus Zhuqueibacterota bacterium
CCGCACAATTTTCTATAATTTCCTCTCACGCATAACACCGTGCTCACCCGTTGCAACAGCATAGGACTAAATTATAAAAAAAAACCGCTTGTTCTAGTCCCGCACAAACCCGCCAAACCGCTCTGCTGTTGCAATCGGGTGCAGCAGATGGTTAGCGCCGGAATAACGCACGATTTTAAATATTTGATAAAATTGAAACTAATGAAAAATATTTTGCAGGAATTATTATAAAGTCTCAAGAACTTTATTTAAATCGTTATTTAGCTTCGGCAAGTGAATCTGAATGATTTCCCAAACTTCTTCCGCGTCAATTCCGAAATAATTGTGTGCTACAATATTTCGGAAACCGCGTATCTTGTGCCAATCGATATGGTTATATTTTTCTACAAACTCCTCAGACAACCTGAGCACCATTTCCCCTATAACGATAAAATTCATCATTGATGCATCAAAATCTCTCTGATTAGCATAGAATTCGTCAGCATCACTGTACCCTCTTGTGTAATCAGAAATCTTATCTATGGCCTCTAAAATCGAAAGAATATTAAGCCTGTCTTTTTCAGACATAGATTACATCCCTTTTGAGGTAATCCTTAAAATAGGGCTTTATGTACTTTTCGCGGCACAAATCTACGTCTCGATGAAGCTGTTTGCTCAAATAGTCTCTGAGTTTTTCTTTCTTCTCATGGATATCTTTTGTACCTGGTCTAAAATCGAATAGAATATCGATATCACTTTTTTCCGTTTGTTCGTTTCTGGCGAAAGAACCAATAAGGCCGATTTTAGAGATATTATACTCTTTCCTCAATTCCGGAAGACGGTCTTTGAGTATTTTTATGATATCATTTTGATCCATCATTATTTCCATCTTTTCATCAAACTCAGTATAAATTTCGAATATTTTTGCTTAAATGTCAAATCCTTTATTTTCTATTTTGCGCTAACGACGGTCATAACTGGTGAAAACACAAAGAAGGAAAGTATTAGAGTGTCGGGTCGAAAATGTATGCAAAATATTGAAAAACCTTTGACGTTTTCATCCAGTTCATGACAGTGTTAGACCAGCTTTTTATGTAATGCTATGAGTTTTTAACAGGCTTTTTAGCTTTGGAATAATTTCTGGTGCCTCTTTGAGCTCACATAATGGCGATAATTGATCGATTATATAAGATTGGTCTAAATTCTCTATTTGTCGGATTATAATTCCCTCGATATCCATCCAATCTTTTAGACGATCCGCAAACGCTTTCAGAACAATCAAGTCTTCGGCCGAACAAGTGATTAAGTCAAAGTCTGGTAAATACTCAAAAGATGTTGCCCTATTGATCATTTCTTCTTCGAAAGGCAAGCCTGATAGAGAAATATCAATTGAAACGCCATTTGAAGCATAAAGTAAGAGTACTCGATTTTGCAGGGCAAACTCATGCGCTTTTGAAATCCGAGGTTTAAAACTTGTCAGGAGATTTTCAATATATCTTTCCTCTGAACCAAATCCGCACAATAAGCATATGTCAACATCTTGGGTCATCCTAATTTCCCCCCACCTTAAGACAGCCAAGCCACCAAGAAAACAAAATTTCCAGTCCTTCTTTTCAAAATATTCTTGGAATTCAAGTGCCGCTTGAAAAAGGGGATTAGCATTTTGTGAAGAATTCATTGTAAAGCCCGAAGGTGTTTTGAGTAATAAGTTTTGAAAATGTTTTGCTGGATGACCAATCCACTGAAAACGCGAACAGTTTGCTTATCAAAAGCATATTGGAGCATATTGTTGAGAATATCTCTATTCTTCAAATAATAATCTTTATTTCGAAGTTCCATGATTTTTATTGATCTTAGAGACAGGTCTGCTTTTTGCCATGTTGCTACCCATCGCTTAGCTTGTTCATTTTTGTGCATTCACACCTCGTTAATTGCTTTTACAAAAGATCGATCATAAATATGAGCTAAAAGTCCCTTGATATAATATGATCAAATTTACCATAAATTGCATGCTATTTTTATAACGCCAGTCATAACTGGTGAAGACGCCAAGAAGGAAAGTATTAGAGTGCCTGGTCGAAAATGTATGCAAGATATGGAAAAACTTTGGCGTTTTCATCCAGTTAATGACAGTGTTATACCAATGTAATAGCTATTTTGCCGATAGAATTATATTAAAGAATATAGGCACAATTCATCTATCAAATCGAAATCTTTGGAATTTAATGTCGCAATATGGGTAATGTCATGCGCAATGGCAATGCTTGCAATTTCAAAGTCATGAATGAGCAAGCCAGCGGGTTTATGTTTATACAAGAGTTTTTTGAAAATATTTAATGATACTGGATTGGGATAAAGAATGGAAAGTAGTTTGGAAAAGTCTTCAATTATAATGAGTGCATCGTCAATGGCAAGAGATTTCCCCGGATATCTGGTAACAACGGCTAAAAATTCAGACAGGTTTTTAGAGGTGGTAAATAACTGAACGTTCGAGTCCAACAACAGATTATGAGATTGTTGAAAATATTTTGAATCTTTATCTATGGAATAGATCAAAATATTTGTGTCAATCAGAATCTTTTTCATATGCCCTTTCGCGAATATTCATATTGTCAAAACGGCCCTTTAAACGATAGGTATGGATTTTTTTATTACGTGCTTTTTTTATCTTAAGAGCGTTAATGAATTCGTAAACCTGATCCAACAATTCTTCGGGCATATTGTCTATTTCGTCTTTTACTTTTTCTTTTGTGGTCATGATATTTTATTTCCAATAATCGAATCGATTATAATAACTTTAAATAAGATATTATTGTTTTGTTTCAAAGTCAACAGTTATAGTAATATTGAGAAATCGGATGAGATAGGTCACGGGCCTCTCGGCCCGATTCCCTCTTAAGACCTGGCAGCCTGTCCCGATGCTTTTTATCGGGATAGCGTTTTCTCCGCCAGCCGGCGGACTCGAGCAGTTCTCAAGATAACGCTTGCAGGGCTATCTGACCGTTCACCTCAAACCAATGCCGGTTTCATCTGTCCGGCAGAAAGTGCAGGCAGCAGTTTTACATCCTGCGACTCTTGTTCTGACGCGAAATTCCCGGGAAGGAGGGGGGCGCCAGATTCGTTTTTTTACAATTTCAGTTTGCAAAAAAATATCGAATGCGATAATGGATATGAATGTCCAACTCAAAAATTTTAATCAATTGATAGCATTTATGAGCTCTGTGCAAGTCTTTTTAAAAAATGTGCGCAAATGATTTATGAAGAAAATATTTAAACCTGCTTGAAATCATTTCACTGAACCTGCCGTAAAAATGTAAAATCCATGGGTACTTTCCAAATCACTCGGGTCAAAGCTCCCAATTGATCGGGACTTTTCAATCCCGCGTTCGCACTTCGATCTTTGCTGCGCTCAGGTCGAGTTCAATGCTTATTCGGTATGTGCTTTTTTTAATACAACCTGACTCTTAATTTTGTTCTTGAATGTCTTGTGCGAATCCACAAATATAGGTGAAATTCGCAAGAACTACGGTCAAAAGTACAAAGCCAAAAGTAATATTCAACAAAGTATCAGGGTTGCTTTGGCCTGGGAAAAAGCCAAATATTCCTAATTCCATTACCATTAACCACGACAAAGAAGTTATTATGAGCATGGGCATCCACATTTTTCCAAGCACTTTTTTGGCTTTTGTAGGCATAATTTTTCTCCACCATTTTAGCGGCTTATTGATTCTCGTTGCATACGCCCAGGTAGGTATAAAAAGAACAATATGCCCGATACCGCCGCCAACCAACGTCAACAATATTAAAAGGAAAAGAAAAATGGTTGTACCGCGCTTTATTTGGATAAACTTTATAGACCAAAGTATAATCGCTAAACTAACTATCAGAACAGAAATCCCTGTTATTAAAAAATTGGGAATTAAAGTAAATGCTCCTTCTGTCCCATGAACCCAAAATCTATGTAATTCCCCAATTGCCTCAATGTATCGGCCGTTTGTAGGAGTATTCCCTTGCAAAATTTCAAAAATGCCATGATTGATGAATCCTGACATACCAAGAAGAGTGCCGATTACAGATGTTGTTATCTTTGTTTTTGTGTTGTACTGGTTCATCATTTTCTCTTAAATCAATATTATTGATATTCACCCAATTATTGATATACAAAATATGTCACTGAAAAAATCAATACATTGATCAGAATACCTATACCTCCCTGATCATGAAGTTTCTTGGTCGTTTTATTCCAAAACAAAATATAAACAAAGGTTGAAAAAAATGATGATCCAAAAATAATGTATTGGTGCCACCCCAAATCAAGAAGCAAAGCAAAGCCACCCAAAACAAAACCTGCCAACGCTACAAGTAGCAAAATACTCGCAATAAATCGTATTGTTTTATCATTCGAAATCCGGGACAGTATCCATGAATCTATGGGCCAACGCATACCAGGGCTGAGCTCGAAGAATTTCAGACTGTGGCCGATATAAAATCCGTGGATTATCCCGTGCAAAATGATAAATATTCCAATGATTGTATATAGCATCTTTATCCTTTTGGATTCAAGAGATTTGTGTTTATGCACATAACTATAAAATCAGCCGTTTTAACCGCATCAGAGTAACCGGCTCAAAAAAACTAAACTTTAAAATGCCCCAAACTTTGCCTGAAAGAACCGGCGGTTAAAATTCCTACGGCTGCATTTGCCTGTTATGCCAGAATAGCGGCATTTTATTAAAATAGTTATCGCTCGTTTGGTATAATAACTGGGATTATGTTTCTTTTATTTTTTCTATAGATTCGAAAATCACTATCCAACGTGCAAACGATACTTTCTGATATTTGTTCAGAGAGTCTAACCAAACAAGCATCAGCAAGAGACATTGGAACGTTTCTGTATTTTTCTAAAAGGATTTTTATTGAATTTGATTCTGCTTGTAAGTCGAAGGGTAGAATTATTAATTCACGTTCGAGGAGTTCCAAAACGTTACGAGCCCCATTGGGAAAATTACGGAGTAAAAAGCATGCTTCTGATATGACAGATTCGCATGACAGGAAAGGAGGGGAGACAAGAGAAAATTGTGTTTTTGCCCATTCATGATAAGAGTCATTTTTATTCAGGAATGCTACGAGTGGACCAGTATCAACAATGACTCTTTTCTGTTTCATGCTCCGTATCCTTCCAGATAATCTTTATTGATTGAAATATCTGAAGGTGCTTCGATACTACCGGCCAAATCTTCTGATAGATCCAATATTGATCCTTCAATCTTGGTATCATCTCTTGAAAAGTATTCTAAAAGTGCAATACGTACAATTTCCGACTTGCTTAGTCCTTTTTGTTTCGCATAACTATTAAGTTGTGTATTAAGCACATCAGGAATTTTTAAAGTTAACGTACTCATTACTAATCACCTCACGAAGTAGTTCTTATCTGTCAATAAGGTAATATTTAACTTTTTAATTGTCAATATCAATTTTTAAATTGCCCTTCGGCATAACGATCAGTATAACCAGTGCAGCGGTGGTTGGGCATTGGGGAGGTGGAGCTGCATCTGGTTCATGCTTGGGTTATGTGAACTGATCTATGTTAAAGTACTTGACTTTAATACTATATTTTGACATATTTAATTGTAATGCAATTGTCACTACAAAAAAACGGAGCAAATCATGTCCAAAACAGCAACTATTCAGACTCGGATTGATCCGAGAATAAAGAGAAATGCCAAGAAAGTGCTTGATAAACTTCACATTTCAATGTCCGAGGCAATTTCAATGTTTTTAACCCAAGTTTCATTGAATCAAGGCATTCCTTTCGAAATAAAAATTCCCAATGAACTGACAGGTCAAACTCTAAAAAACTCTGAAAAAGGTAAAGAACTTCATCCGGTTGAAAATATAGAGTCCCTGTTTGAGGAACTTGAATGAAAATATATTACACGACTCAATTTAAAAAAGACTATAAAAGGATGCAAAAACAAGATAAAAATATGGACAAGCTAAAAGAGATTATCGAAAAACTATCAGCTAATATTTCACTTGATCCAAAATATCATGATCATTCTCTAGCCGGTGAATGGTCTAGCCATCGAGATTGCCATATTGAACCGGATTGGATTCTGATTTATCGTAAAACTGCCGATTCATTATATCTTGAACGGATGGGCTCTCATTCCGATTTGTTTAGATAACCACTTTTTGAGGAACACATAACTTTGGTTTCACGGGTATTGCGCCAAGAGTAATTGTCAGATAACCTGATTTTAGACCATCCTCTCTAAATCGAAAATTAATGGGACGCGTTAAAAATCCCGTGGAAATGCATGTTATGTGCAAAAGTGTAACCTATGTGTTTAGACTTTTCTATTAACTATGTTCTTGGCCTATTCACTAGATTGCATACACATTTCATGTTTGCCATCCGTAAGCATGCCCTATTAACTCAAATACTTTCCAGATTAATTTTTCTCCCGAGTCACTATTGGTCATGATAACAAAGCCGTCCCCACCCTCTATGGAAAGAGTCATCTGGCAACGGTACCCAGCATTTCCACCGCCATGCTGAAATCGGGAGACACCTACATTTGGCAAAGAAAGACCAAGTCCAAAATTATCAATCTGTCTGGTCAACATTTCCTGGGCAAGATTTTTTGGGAGTAATTTATCTGACTTTCCCTTATAAGAGCGCCAGAGTTCGATCATGAAACACGCAAGGTCTTTTGGTGTTGTCCAGAGTCCTCCGGTTGCTTGCTCTGGTAATGTGTGCCAGCGTCCTTTAATTGGGATGCCAGTAAGGTGGTGGCCTACAGCTGCATGTGGCCACAGATGTTTTGGGAGGGGTTGTTCAAAGGTACTGGAAACCATTCCAGCAGGTTGCAGTACTAGTTCATTAGCAAGTTCTGCAAACGGTCGCTTGGTAATGTTGTTCAGGAGTACTTGCAATACAATATAGCCTCCACCGGAATATTTGTACATCGTACCGGGCTCAATGAAAGGATAAACTGGTTTTGCTGACGTTGACCATTCTCCTTCAAGAATTTGTACAAGTGTAGGAAGTTCATCATCCGCTTCAAATTCTGGAACACCGTGCATGGGCAGACCAGCGGAGTGGCTCAACAAGCGTCGCAAAGTAACGGGTTCATTTTTAGTGAATTCGTTCTCAGGAATTTTCCACGACTGCAACTTGAGATTTACGTCTTCATCCAGCGTAAGATAACCTTTATCTACCATGCGCAGGGCAACAACAGCGGAGACAGGTTTTGAAATAGAAGCTGCCTGAAACAATGTAGTACTATCAACGCGCTCCGGTTTTCCGTTTTGGTAAACACCGTATCCTTTTACCCAATCAATTTGCCCGTCTATGATGACAGCAATGCTGACCCCGGGAACATGACACATATCCATTACCGTCTCCATTACATCATCAGGAAAAGGACGCCCAGCAGTCACTTGCTTTTTTAGTTCATTGATCTGATCTTGTGAACAAGAAAGGGTCAGGATAAAGAAAAGACAAATGAAAATTTTATAAATAAAACACCCTTTTGCAGTTTTCATATTATTTTTTTTACCCTTCTATTAATAATAAAATTAATTACAGTCGGGTAGCCAAAGGCTGTTACCAGCCTTCAGCCCCCTAAGAACCGGACTTGAAACTTTCACCTCATCCGGCCCATGCCATCCATCGGACCCTGATGCTATGAGTTGCGTATCAATGATAAAAATGTAACCGGGCGAATTGTCTTCAGAATCGATCCGGATGCGATCGTCATCTTGCATGTCTTTGATAAAAAAAACGGCCCGAACACTCAAACAGATCATCGAACTTTGTCAAAAACGAATCAAGCTTTATGATTCTATTTAATTTTGAATACAAGGATTAAATCATGGATAAAGCCAAAAGAAAGAAATTGCAAGATCAGGGTTGGAATGTTGGCTCAACCCAGGACTTTCTCTGCCTCACCGATGATGAAACTGCTTATATC
>WJME01000050.1 GCA_014728115.1 Candidatus Zhuqueibacterota bacterium
CCCGGGGTCCTGTCGGACACCCGGGGAAGTGCTCCAGCCTGACCCTGGATGTCAGGGTATTTTGTAAATTTTTGGATTATCATAATCAAGCAGTACTGTCCGGTTGTTTGTCAAAAAATGTTAGCGTAAATTATTAATAAAATATATAATTATAACCCCTAAAAAAGAGGGATCGATTTGAAATAGATTTCTTATCTTTTGTCATTCCAAAGGACAATAAAACGGGATGACAAATGAATTCTGGTAAATTAGTATTTTCGCAGCTCACATCGTATCTACCTATGAAAGCATTTCGACGCTGTGTTGCGCGTTATCGTGGTTCTTACAAAGTTCAGAGTTTTAGCTGTTGGGACCAATACCTTTGCATGGCATTTGCTCAACTGACATACCGCGAAAGTCTTCGTGACATAGAAGTTTGTCTGCGTGCCATGCAAGGAAAACTTTACCATATGGGCATCCGTGGCAATGTATCCAAGAGTACTTTGGCTGATGCCAATGAAAACAGAGACTGGAGAATTTATGCTGACTTTGCTCAAATACTCATACACCATGCAAGATCACTTTACATTGACGAAGATTTCGGTGTAGAACTTGAGCAAACAGTTTATGCCCTGGATTCAACAACCATAGATTTGTGTTTGTCTGTTTTTCAATGGGCTCTTTTTCGCAAAAACAAAGGTGCTGTTAAGCTTCATACTTTGTTAGATTTACGCGGCCCCATACCAGCTTTTGTTTGGATTACTGATGGGACTGTTCACGATGTCAATATACTTGACGAACTAATTCCAGAAGCTGGCTCTATTTATCTATTCGATCGAGCATACATCGATTACAAAAGACTGCTCAAGTTGCATAATTCGAATGCATTTTTTATAACACGTGCAAAATCAAATCTAAGGTTCAAACGCCAATATTCATATACTATCGACAAATCAACCGGACTGAAATGCGATCAGATCGGTATTCTCGAAGGTTTTTATTCTTCGAAAAATTATCCAGAAAAGATTCGGCGCATAAAGTACTACGATGATGTGCATGATAAAAATTTGGTGTTTCTAACAAACAATTTGACATTACCGGCTCTAACAATCTCTCAATTGTATAAATGCCGATGGAAAGTTGAAACGTTTTTCAAATGGATAAAACAGCATTTAAGAATAAAATCGTTTTATGGCACATCGGAAAACGCCGTCAAAACTCAGATATGGATTGCTATATCGATTTACATCCTTGTCGCAATCGTTAAAAAACAGCTTAAATTAGAGATCAGTCTCTACACTTTTTTACAGATTTTAAGCCTCACAATGTTTGAAAAAGATGATATTTTTCAATTAGTTAAAGAGGGTGATTACAATACTCCGGCAGACTTGGATTCAAATCAATTGAATTTATTTGACTTATAACCGGACACTACTGATAATCAAGCTTTAATTCATTTTACCAACGAGATGATTGGTTTTGGTATTTATGTTAACATACGTCCACGTAATCAATTTTATTTAAAAAATGTCATTTGCTTTATAAAAATTTTATTTTCTACTTGCAATATATACATATATACGCCGCTGGCGACTGAACTGCCATAATGATTCCGGCCATCCCAAATGACACCGTGGATACCTGAGGAGTATCGACCTGACACCAGAGTTTTAACCAGTTGTCCTGAGCCATTATAGATGGTTAATTTGATATCACATGCTTTTGGTAATTTAAATGTAATCCTGGTCATCGGGTTAAATGGATTGGGATAGTTTTGAGCAAGTTGAAATTCATTTGGAGATGTTCGTTCTGCAAGAGTTGAACATGATCCGGAAGCCTTTTTGAGATTTTTTGAATGTATTTTTATTTTTCCCCCTTCGATGAATGTGCCCCATAGTGATATTGAATTTTTTTCAGTCTGACCATTATCATAAACCAATGCATCGCTATTCTCAATATCCCAGATTTTCATCCTAAACAAATCCGTTTCATAGATAGATGATAATTTTGCATCAATCGCCCATAGCTGAAAACCATAATGACCTGTACCATTAATTATACCCTCGCCTTTAAGCACTGCTTTATGACCATTAACAACGAGCCATTCATAACTGCTTGAGTGGAAATTTATGTTGGCTTTCTTGAATTGAAATTCCAATTGTCCCTTTAGCGAATCATTTTTGTTGTACCTGGATACAAATCCAAAAGAAATTTTCCCTGTTAATGATGGATTGGTTGGATAGGAATTCTCTGGTGAATCATACCAACCACCGCCAGTAATAAATCCAGCTTCAGGGTCATAAATAATTACCTTTTCCGCTCTAGTAGCCATTCCGCCATCATCATCTGCTAAAGTCAAGTTAACTGGATAAATCCCGGCTAACTGGTAAATATGAGTTCCATCTACTGTACCTACTCTTGCTTCATAACATATTGTACCGGAGATAATATTACCATCACCCCAATCCCAATCAGCGATATGCGTGTCTAAAATACCTGGATCGATAAATGTTGCAGTTGCATTAAATTCTGAATCGACTTTTATGGGTTTATCAGGCATTGTGAATGATGTGATAACAGGATTGGCATTCAGGATATTTATACTAGCCTCGTCTATATCTATAAGACCCTCAGAATCTATAAGCTGCAAAGTGACTGTTTTCTGATCTGGGCCATCGAGTGCAGTAGCATCATAGGACACCGTCTTGCCGGGTGTTTCAAAATGACTGTCCTGATCTAAATCCCAGGAATAAATTAGATTATCTCCATCCGTATCATCTCCGCTTCCAGTTAGTAAAATAGTATTCCCTTCCTCCACATCATAAGGCCCACCTGCTTCCGCAATCGGTGGTTGGTTAGATAATACTTGGGTTATGCTCCAATTGTCCAGACGGTGTTCTCCATAGTCTGAAATCCTACACCAGGATCGATATTCCTCTATTTTAAATTGTCCTGATACACCCACCACTTCGTTCCAATATTCCGTTGGAATCAGGGCTTCGCAATACGGATCCGACTCATCATTCGCCCAACAACGAATAGTTCTGTTAAGGGTATTTAACTCAATTTTCAGGTGTACCATATTATTTCCGGTTTCATAGAAAATGTCGGTGTGGCATCCCGTCGGTTTGGTCTGTCTATAAAAATCACTTTTGGTGGTTATATTGCTCCAAAAATGCCATCCATCACCTCGATAATAAATATTTCCCCCAAAGCTGATAACGATTGAATTTAGTGGAGAGCCATAGTATCGTGTTTCTCGACCTGCCTGAATAGGAGAGATGTTAATGCCCGTTCCGCTTTCACCTTCAGATTTTAATAGCTCAGTCATTTCATAATCTGCCTTGATGATATAAATTCCTCCGTCATCAAAATTCATCACTGTTCGAATACCATGCCCGGTCCATCGATCATTATTAATTGTACCTGCATGATGCCAATAAATTCTACTGTTTTGTTCCAGATTGCCTCCATCTTTGTCATTATAAAGTATCCATTTGGTGGTATCTAAATTGGGAGAGTCAAACGAATCTTGCATGAGGAGTTGTGCTGGACAATTAGAAATGGACATAAAGATTACCAAAGAAATAATGCTCTTAATTGCAATTAAGTTAATTTTACACATTATTCCCCTCCTTTTTTGTTTTGGTATTCTGAAAGATTTGATGCTGGCGCGATTATAGCAACTCTTGATCAGAATTGATAATGTACAACAACTTCAAATTCTATGCCATGTCCTGTCAAGGTTATAAGTTTATCAATATTAGTTATTTAAAAAAGACAATTAATTTTCTATGGTATCACTAATGCAACTGGTCAATGAGATTATATTGTAGAAATGATACAGTTAAAATTGTTTATTTACTCCAGAAAAATAGGTTAAATCAATCCCCGAGTGTTGAGACGATCTTATAATAATTAAAAGCATTCGATTCTAAAAATTTTTAGAGCGATAAACCTACATTGAATATTGTAGGGAATATTTGATATTATTGTGGTCTCCACAAAGCAGTATGTTTAACCTTTGGATTGTTTCCGTGTGCAGTCTTGATATCTATTGCTGCGCACCCCATCCGGGGTCCTGTCGGACACCCGGGGAGGTGCTCCAGCCAAAATCCGAGTGTTGCGCGGTAGAGCATCCCCGGGTGTTTGGGTGAAGTATTTACAGCGTGCCGGTGCCGGAAAGAAATAAAAAGAACAGCCCGATCAGGGGAACGCTGTTTTCGAAGGATGAACTGCGAACGCTGTTTCAAAATCAGGGCTTGAAATTTGAAGGTATAGATGCCTATAATGGGGCATTGCTCTATTTTAGAGCTTTTATAAAGTCGTAAAGCAGGTGCGACGCACGCGCACTGGATATGATGAAATGCATTTGATGCTTTCATGGTCTCCGTAAATCACGTGCGTCGCACCATTTCGTTTTTCACAGCTCACCCGGGGTTCTGTCG
>WJME01000051.1 GCA_014728115.1 Candidatus Zhuqueibacterota bacterium
TGACCGCTCATATCACCGCTCAAGGTCAACCATGACGCATCGGAGGAAACCGACCAGTCCATCACCCCGACATTACTGTTGTCGATAGACAGGGTTAAACTATCTGCCGCTGCAGGGACGGTAATACGGTGCGGAGTGACCGACAACACCGGCTCCGGGTTATCAAAAAGGGTAAAGGTTCCTCCCTCATTGATATTGGCCCAGCAATAACCACCACTTGCATCGAATACTGTTGGAATCCGGTGCCAGGAACCGTTTTCTTGCAGGCGAAACACAGACAGAGAAGCGGTTTGACTGACCACATGATCCGGACAATAGAAATATAGTGTTCCACTGCACACCCGATCGCTGGCCAGATGGGAGAGATAAGCATAACGAGTGCCATAGTTCTCTTCCCCGATGACTTTACCCATGTATTGAGCAAAAAAGAGGCGGGATGATATCTCTCTCATGTCAGCTGAGGGGACAAAAAACGACATGGTACTATCTATGGTCAGCGTTTCCTGCTGAATATGGTTCTGGTCGAAAATCCGATAATAGAGCTGTGACACTTTGTGATCCGGGGCAAGAAAAGCCATGCACCCTTTGCTACCCATTACTTCATGGTCGACTCTATAATGGCATTTTTCCAAAACAACAGAATCAGGAGCCCAAACGGTTGAGTCTATGTCGGAATCTATGAGTAGTTTAATCGAATCAGGTTGGATTTCGCGAAGGTCAAAGCGGCTTGAGACAGAGAGAATCAGTTGCTCGGCAGTGGTCTGTTCTATTCTGCCTTTATGGCCAGGCATGACTTGATTAGACTGTGCCTGCTGCCAAAATTGAAAGAAAAAGTCATACCAAGCCCCATTGACTCCTGTGTCAAATTCTTGCAAACATTGTTCTCCCCGACCAACGAGATGAACGGATTGGCCATTGAGATGGTATAAGTAGCATTTTAATTTTGCCGTTAATGAGGGATCGTTTTTTATTGTTTGTAATTCCCATTCTGCGATTGAGGGCATGGCTGCATTGACCGGCGTTGCAGAGAATGCTTTTACAAGATCAACATCATCGTAAAGAAAATGGAGTGTGTCGGCAAAAAAAGAATAGAGATAAAACAGAGACTTGTTTTTTTCAGGGTGCACCCAATGCTCGATCTCGTCGGGAAACAACTGATGATCCGGCCCATTGAGCATAAGATAATTATAAAGTTCATCATAATCATTAGAACCGGTTTCAGCCATAGCCTGTAAAATCAGCCAATTATACAAATCTTTGTCGGGTGGCTGTACATGATTGCCTTGACGTAGCGTTTGTAAGAATACATCCAATCCGAGTATGGGATTCATCATATGTGTTTTTCCAAGAGCAAAATCATAGGGAACCGTAGATCGGTTTAAACGAACAATGACCATGGTATCCAGTACGCACGGCGGTGCAATAGGAAGCATAATGTGATCGATGATGCCTTGCTTGCGTATTTTTGAATTAAATATGGTTTCCATGTCGTCGAGATATCCCATATCTCTTGCCCTTTGCAGGTCATGAGACAAAAACCCGATACGCAATTCTCCGCCTTCACGTAACACAGCAGCGATCTGGTTGAGGTCAGGCGGTGGATCTTTTGTAAAATTAGGATGTGAAATGGTCACCAGATCATAGGGAGGGGCGAGCCGGTTATCATTTGTCGCTTCGTGAAGAGCTGTCCAATCTACGTTGGCAATGAGCTTGTGCGGAACAGGCATTGACCTTTCCTCTACCGAAGGTGTAAAGTCCCAGTAAGCATCTGAAAAACTGGTATAATAATCTTCCCTATAACGGCCATGAGCCTGACAAATTAGATCCAAAGCAACATATGCTTCATCTCCTGATCCCAAATCGAGCCGCTTTACAGTGGGTTCATCGTCATCGGGTCGGTCTCTATTATAATTTATCGGTTTTATTCTTTTCAACCACCTCAAGGCTTTTTCCAGCCGGTCGGGTGTGGGATCAGGATCCGGCTCCGATTCAGCGGCTTGACGCTTGTTTAGAATATCCTGTAATACATATTGTATCGATGCCGGATCGAAGACCTGCACGATTTCTTGATCCTGGTCGAGGGCTTCCTGAATCAGGTGAATATCCGGTGCTGTAATGTGAACCTCGGGTAATGTATAAAGATAGGCGCCTGCAACCAACATGCCCCCCACCCAGGTTATCGGGTTCATCAAGGCTGTAGAGATGGCTGCCCCGGAGCCGACTTGCGAGAGACTCATGAGCGAACCGGTGGCCATTATAGGAATCGTACCGGGCAATGGCTCATCCTTTTCCAGGCTCCAATTAATTTCAGACAATTCAGATTGACCCACTCTGCCTTGATTGTCGGTCATAACCATCCAGTCATGACTGACCCGATCGATCTCGAATGGGTTGGAACCAGGAGGCACATCGATTTCTTGCCAACCACTTTCTCCATTAGTATAAAAACCATATAGTGTGCGAATCGTTATAAATGGCGAATAGGTGCTTGCCTTGAGATCGATGATTCCTGTTCCGGTCTCAGGTGAATCGTCAAAGTGGACCTGGAGATTGTCTTGATATAAATTTTCGATTAAATAGAGCTGACTTGCCCCTGTGGGGTAATTGGATACTCCCCACAATATCGGCTTGGTTCCGAATCCTGTGGTCAACAAATCACAGCCCTGGATATTTGGCAAATCATAACCGGAGAATATTTGCTGCGATCCATCATAATGCATCAGATCTACATTGAAGGACGTTATGTCATCGACAGAGTTGCAGGCAATCCACACGTCATTTTCTATCATCACCATACGTTTGGGATAGACACGCAACATCCCACTACTTTTGAGCATATCAGGAGTGATGTTCATAAATGTTTCCTGGGGCATATAGAGTTCGCATTGATAGAGCCCCTCTGCCGTCCCCAGTAATAGATAGTCGCTATTTGGCTTTCTTATGGTACAGGTAATATGGACCAAGTCTTGTTCTGCATCGGTGGATTGCAACAAATACATGTCATAGGTATTATTGTCCCAATCTGCATAAAACAGGTAAATATAGTATCGGTCATAATTTTCATTGCCTCGCCAGGTATAAAGCACAGAAATATGTGTCGAACCGGTGATGGTGCTCGCCTCAGTGAAACAGTTGTGTGGAAGGGTAAAATGCCGTTCAAAATTTTCCGGTGTTGCTGTGGATATGTTAGACCGGTCGATAACCTTTTCGGTATCCATATCTATGGCCAATACTTGCCATTGAATCTCTTGTTGTATAAGAGATGATTCAAAGTATAGAAAATGATGAACGCTGCCCGGTACATTTTCCACCGTATCCCATGAGGTGCCACCATCGAGACTTTGTTCGATACGAAACTCTATGGTTTCGTCGAGGTTGGGGTACCCCCACGTCAAGGTGATCCACTCGGAATCGACAAAACTTGCCGTGAGTTGAATATTTTCAGGCAGTACCTGGCTGGTCGCTTCGATAATCGCCGGGTCATTCGTTACAAACTCGTACCAACTTGTTACTCCAAATCCCTCATAACCGGGATGTGACACATGAATGGTGCCCGTGATATGTGGTGCCCATACATTGTTGATCGCATCATAATATGAATCATCGCATTCTATGGAAAACCATCCCCAGGCATCGGTAAAGGTGGTTCCGCTATCCATTCTATCACCATAATCGAATTCCCATGTCACTTTGGCTCCCTCGACAAATTCATTATTGAGCCAGCCTGAAGGACCGACGACATAAGCTCCGATTTCATGGGCTGATATCGAACCTATCGTCATTAGCCATAAAAGTATGAGCACAAATATTGAGATATGTTTCTTTGGTCGCATAAAAATCACCATTTTAGCAAAATTTTTGCCATTTACTATGAAATGAAAAGATAGTAAAACGTTAAATTTCCATTTTCGGTGTAAAATATTTTTCCATCAGCTGTGATGATCCATATATCAGCCGGGTAGATGGCGTAAGCTCTGCAAGTTTGAGCTATTTCAATTTGGGAAAAATCGCCTCCTAGCCCCGGCAGCGATAGATGTGTATTGCAAAAAATTTGCCAAAAGGGAGTTACTTTTGATGGATGAATGAGGTCCTCAACATCGAGTCGGTCTGTCATATTTTGATGACATGTCCATTCGACTGAATAGATACTCTTGATAGGAACGATCAAGCCGTAATCGAATAGCCAAGTTTATTATTTACATACTAATGGGACGATAAATTTCCCGGCTTTTGTTCTCGGGTTTCATTCATAAAGTAGTACAGACCGTTATATTTTTTTTTCGGACTATGTGTCATGAGAACCGGACACTTTTATCTGCTGAAAATAGTTATAGGGAGTGGCAAAAAAAAGAGATGCTACCCAGTCAGAGCGGGTTTTTCGCCAGCTGATTGGTCAAATAACAAAATGTACGGAAATTTTTAAACCGAAAAATATACAGATTTTTGTAGAGTTGGACCCTGAAGAGTATATTTTCAGCAACCTTTGAATCGTTCATTAGCTTGCAAAGATCTTTCCACGTTTCTCACGTGTCCACGTTTCTCACGTGCCCACGTTTCCACGTTCGCACGTTCTCGCGTGCCGCACGTTCCCACGTTCGAACGTTCGCACGTCTCTCACGTTCTCACGTTTCCACGTGCCGCACGTTCACACGTCTCTCACGCATTCCAAGACGCCTCCGGCCTCCTCGGCCTCTGCAGGCGGGCGAGTTTTTAGCATTGATAAAAGAGAAAAAGCCGATCTCGCTATTCAACTTTCTCTTATCCTGCAGAGCCCTGCGGGGTCCTGCGGCGGCTACGCGAGCCTCCTCGCGGGTCATGCCGGGGTGCTCTTTGATTTTTGCCTGAATGGATGAGCTACAGCGCTGTTTTTTTGTCCCCTCATGCATGCCCCACTGCGGGGTCTCGCTCCGCACCTTTAGGGGGAGGTAATTGAGCTTTTGGGTCGCAAAAGTCATTGAGAGATTGACCTCTCTTTTTCTATGACTTTTATTTTTAAATCCCTTTGCGATCTCTCTTATCTCGATGGAATATGATACTATTTTTGCAGAATCAGCTTGACCGTCTGTTCGCTGGTTACCGTTTCAAGTTTGCAAAAATAGACTCCGCTGGCGAGGTGATGTGCATCCCAGTGAATCTTGTGGATTCCGGGGAATTGAAATGTATTCAGCACAGTGACAATTTGCTGGCCGGTAATATTAAATATTTTAATCGATACCCAGCCGGGAGTTATTAATTCGTACTGTAGAATTGTATGCCCATTAAAGGGGTTGGGATAATTCTGCAAGAGGTGATAGGATTTGGGATGGCTTTTTATTTTAGTATCTGTTGTTTGGTTTTCCTTAAAACGGGTCAAGGTCATTCCTGTTTCATCCAAAACAGAGCAGAGAAGCCATTTGTTTTGGCTTTGGTCGATAACAATTCTGTGAATCGTATTTGACATCAATCCGGAATTTTCCATGGTAAATGACTTGAATGTATGTCCATCGAATTTAACCAGACCGGAATCCCTGCACCCTAACCATTTGGCATTCTTTTGATCCACTGCAATGGTTAGGAGGTGATCATCGGGTAAGGACGAATTGTCGGTATGATAGAGCATCCAATTTGTTCCGTCATATTTATAGAGTCCTATGGGAGATGTAGCCCAATAGATGCCCTCGACATCCTCTGCCAAGCCGGTAAAATAATCCGTATGGAGCTGTGGATGATCGGAATTGAACACTTGCCATTCATTGCCATCATACCTTGCCAGACCGGCCCGGGCATTCAGGTCATCGATAATTGCCCAAATATGATTTTTGCTGTCCGTTATTACCATTTGGATAAACTTTCCGGTCAATGGGGAATTGGAGGGATCGAAAATTTGCCACTCTATGCCATCAAAACAGGCCAATCCTCCATCATAGGTGCCTATCCATATGGTGCCGGACAGGTCCGTCGCCAAACTCGTTGTCACTGGATAGGGCAGACCGCTGTTGGAAGAATTGTAATGGGTCCAGTTTGTGCCATTATAATGAAACAGACCATCGTGCGTGCCTATCCAGGTACCCTTTTCGTCATCATGGGCAATCGAATAGACATTATTGTGGGTCAATTGTGAATTATGGGTATTCAGAGTTTGCCATCGCAATCCGTCAAAAAGGGTGAGACCTTTCTGGGAGCCGACCCAAATCTTGCCGGACTTTTCAAAAGCGAGCGTATTAATTGTGCTATAAGGCAAACCCGTATTGTCTATGGAATAATGTTGCCAGTGCAAGCCGTCATAAGCCTGAATCCCATCCCAACTGCAAAAATATTTAACATTTTGAGCATCTATGCAAATATCATTGATCTCGATTACCCTTTCTTGTAAATCGTGCAATTTGACCCATTCGGAATTTGTGATAGCATATCTGTTTGTCCATAGAACACCCTCCTGATCGAGCGCTAATGCATTCGTAGGATAATGTATCATATCCGGAATCAGCTCTGTATAACTATACCATTGTGTTCCGTCAAATCTTGCCACTCCACCTCCTTTGGTACCGACATAGAGATTATTACTTTTATCGACCAGCAAGGATTCGACATTATCGTGGGGCAGTCCCGAATTGAGGCTATTGTATAATATCCACTCTTTGCCGTCATATCTCACCACACCACCCCTCCTCATGACGTCGGAGGTCTCTGAACTGGCGCCGATCCACAAATAGGTGCCGTCATGAATAAGGGTTTTTAAATTTAGAGAAGGCAGGGGAGAGTTGGTGGTGTCGTATTTTGTCCAATGCGAACCATCAAAATGCACGAGTCCAAAGTTTCTTATGGCGATCCATTTGTCGCCATATTGATCGATGGTGATGTGAGGGATTTGATATTGTGGGAGAATAGAGTTGGTCGAATCATAGACTGTCCATTCAGAGCCATCGAACCGGGCGATAGCACAATTGGAATTAGAAGATATTGTGCCGATCCACAGGCTTCCATCCAGATCTTCTGCGATAGAGTAGACATGAGCATTTGGAATGGCAGAATTATGCATCGTATAGCAAGTCCAGGATAAATGATCGAATTTGACCAGTCCGCCACTACCCTCTCCAATATCTAATATACCGAACCATAAATTATCTTTACTATCGATAAATGCAGTCTGAATATGATTTCCTGGCAGGCCTGTGTTGAGATAGGAATAGTTAATTACGGCTGGGGATTGCGAATAGGCAAGTGAGCAGAAACTCGACAACATCCCGAACAAAAAAATACTCACAGATTTTTGCATGGCATGATCTCCTGGTAAGAAAACCGTATAATGTCGGTAACACGTATTCACCGCCTATAGATCGAATCGATATTCACTTAAAAAAGCTAAATTTTGTGGTAAGATGCAAGGGAAAAATGATGTTTTTCTTTTTTGATCAATGAAAACTTGAATTATATATCATGAAAAAACCGGGAGGGTTGAACAAGAATCTTAAAAGTTGAGTTATAGGTTGTCAATTTGCATCGAGCAGGTGGATGGGAAGGACTTTATGGAATGCAAGAAAATCGTGATCCACCGTAAAAATCGGCATTTTATGATTCACGGCCAGCGCACAGATGAGAAAATCGGTATTTGATCCCTGAATGCCTTTGGATCGACAGAGATTGAAAAATTCGGCTGCTTTTTCATGGTCTGGAGTGCGAATGGGCAGGTCCGGAAAGGGGGCGAGATGATCTTTGAGTCTGGCAAACTGTTCCGGAGATTTGATACCGGAGAGCAGCTCCTGACGAACCGGACCGATCATCTGCACACGCGATTCCCGTATCAGCTCTTGCAGCCGTCTGACATGATCCGGGGAGGCGTCCTGTGAACGCCGCAGCGCCAGAGACCAGATACAGGTATCGACCAGAATTTTCATGCATTCGATCGTTGTTGTTTATAATCGTAATCGGGATCATAATCGATCGAGCCGAAAAGCTCCAGGATACGCTGTTGCTCCCGTAACTGTATGTATTCTTTCAAAGCTTCGGTCACAGCTGCTTTTTTGGTTCGATGGTTCCCCACCTGACGCGCCTTTTCAATCAACGTATCATCTATGTCCAGATTTGTCGGCATGGTTCATGGCTCCATTAATATCACATATAAGATTACCCAATGTTCGACAGTCATGGGCATTTTTTGTACCCTTTGACTGTAGCCCATTTACAAAGGCGATATTCATGCCACAAGAGAATAAGTCACATGCACTGCTATCTCTATTATATCGGATGGCGTATACATTGTTCTCAGTTCCCTTCCTGTCATCTTTTGTTGACTATGTCACTCGATAGTGATAGGGGGGTATAATAAGCTGCTTAAAAAATCGATCAGGCTGGTCAACGTTTGTTAACTTGATAAAATATAGAAAAACAAGTTTGATAAATGTTTATACTGGATTTATTTTTGCAAAGGCGGTCGGCTGAGGAGGAGGAATGACCGTGGCAGGAGGAATGAACGCAATACTATAATGGCATATATACATTCATATAAAGCTGTTCATGTGGAATAATGATTGTGTTATTTAACCATGCGGTGGCGTCATATCACTTAAATATTGGTTGGAGGTGTTGTTGAATAGTTAACACTGGGTTCATTTTGTAAGCGACTTGAGTCTTTCAAACCATTTACAAACATAATATTAAATGGTAGGAACAATCCATTGACAGATTTTAGGCGTTATTTTTGCAATACCAAAAATTTAATACTAGGGGAGATTTGCAGCTAACTGAAAAAGCCATCTTTGATTCTTGACCCCGGGAGCTGTATCAAAACGTTGATTTCGCGATCCTATGGCTTGTTTTGACAGGGCGAGCGAAAAAACAAATGACCAAGAGAGACCGCAATGGATCTCAGAGAAAACAATGAATGGCATTCTGATGATTAACCGGTGGATACTACAATTAGAGGCGATTTATCCTGCAGATAATGGGCTGGGGTTTTGCTTTACCGGAGGTACCGAATTTTGTGGTTATGGGCAATGATCACAAAATGGATTCTTTTAGGCGGCCTAATGGCCCTGTGGAAGTGAGTCATATCAATCAAATTCCGGCAGGCAGCCTGATGATGTCATGTTATCATTATCATCCGGAAAATCGGGCATACACTGCTTCTGCTTTAATCGAACCACAAAAATCATATTGGGTATATGGTTTGAACAACTGTAGTATAACACTTTCGACGAGCAATCCATTACCGCAAGCACCATTTGTGATGAACAATGAGTCAAATCTAAAACCTCCACTTCCGCTTTACCTCCGAACCCAACAGACATTAAAGATCGGCAGCTGTCATCGGAACCGGATGAGTTTCATTTAAAGCAGTATTATCCGAATCCGTTCAATCCTGAGACGGTGATCGAGTATGGAGTATCGGAGGGTGAATTGGTGGTGGTTCGTGTATACAATGTTTGTGGCGAGTTGATCTGTGAATTATCGAGGGGTCATCGTAAAGCGGGCCGGTACCGGGTTATCTGGGATGGTCGTGACGATGCGGGTTCGGTTGTATCCAGCGGTGTATATTTGATCGAGGTAACCGCCGGTGTGGAGCGTGAGGTGATCAAGGCGATGTTTTTGAAATAAAATCAAATCAAATACGAGTAATGGAATGCGAGTATATTCATATTTGATATTGACCATGTAGAGTTGTTTACTATTATTTTGTGCCTTTTTTACTCAGATTAATCTGTTTAATGGGACATTCATAAAGCGGGTTCTAATAAATAATATCATCAGTATTCATATTTTTGGAAAAGGGATTGAAATGTTTACAAAAATAACCGACTATTTTGTGATTGTGCTTTTAGTTTGTCTGATCAAATCAGGTTTTGGTGATATACCACCGAATAGTACTTTTCGGGCCATCGACAATAACGGAGATCGTGTTTCAGGAGCAACCGTTCGGTGGTGGATTTATTATGAACAGGAATATGTCGACACGGGATCGGTTATAACTGACGATCTGGGGCTTTTTAGTGTCGACTTGGATGCAAATTATTACAATAATGATTTAGGTGAATGGCAAGAACAAGTCAGAGGTGGGATTTGGGCGGACAAAATGAATTATAAAGGTTTTGATATTGAATTTGAGATGCTAAACATAAGATCAGACTATATAGAAGACCCAATATCTCTGGGGCCGGGCATAATAAACGTTATACCCGTTTTGAGTTATGATGAGAACAAATTGTGTTGGGAATGGCAGGATGGTGCACCTCATCCCGATATAACTGAGCTCACACCGCGCTACCGTATTTCTGAAAGTGCAGAGTGGGAAAATATGGTTGGTGATCCTATTTCAAGAGATGTCCTTTCATTCGAAATACCATGGGAGATCTTTAACAAAGCAACAGAGTTTGATCTTTTGCTTCTCCGTGATTCATCTGGCCCCACACCATCGCAGAGTATACCTGCTCAACCATTTCCATCTGCCAATGTGTTTGCCATGATTTATTTTTCAGAACCCGGAATGCTGTATATTTTCGGAACAAAGGATTATTATGATATACATTACAATTATAATCGCTCTTGGGATCCAGAATCCCTTCCTTCTGAACTGGCATCTTGTGGAACAATGTGGGAAATTTTTGATGCCAGTTCTGCCCCTCAGGGTTATACCACTCGTATCTATTCTTATTCCCTTAATTGGAGTTACAGTACAGGAGAATATTCAGGAGGAGCCCCGTGGATTACGCCTGTTTGGGATACTCCTCCTCGCCTCCATGATTCGGTTTATCCTAATGTTCATCTGAACTGTTTTCGTCCTCCCAAAGACTATGACCTTTATAACTATCAACGTACATTGGGTGGCCACCCAGCTGAATTTTGGGGCTGTGGGACCGATTTAAATCCCTTTTATCCTCTTGATGATTGTATCAGGATCACACAGGATGATATAGATGATATTGGAGTTGTACCTGCTGGGGATATCAGTATAGAATCTTTTGAGATTTTCGACCAGGATCAGGATGAAATCAATGTGCGTTTTTTCCTTCACAATAATCACCCCGCCATAAATATAGGATCATCGACTTTAATTCAAGCTCAAGTTTATAGAAAAGTTGATGCAAATGATAGTGAACAGTTATTATTTCCCATCAATAATACCGACAGTCGTCCCATTCTGGGGATGATAAAACATGGATGTCGTCGTCGGATAGAAATCAGAGATATAGAAATTGATGATCTGTCAATGGGGGAGCATGTTCTATATGTGCAGTTAATTGTGGAAAATGGGTCAGAAGAGTTTAAGATACAATCGTCAAATAAGAGATTAACAATCGAACAAGCTTTTTATAGCGATCCCGGTATTTATATACAACCTCAGTATGGTAGTTTTATATTGAATGGTCGTATGATGTTTGATGACGGCAGCTATTCGACTGTACCACCTCGTATAGATTTGTTGGCCATACAAGAATCAGATACAACCGTGAGCGATACGACGTTCACAGCTGATTATTATGATCCTTCATCAGGCTTGTTTGGTTTGACTCTTGCAGATGATCACGTTTTTTTAGATGGCGGTTCGATAGACTTTATTATATCAAATGAGACAAACACAAAAAAAGTTGATACAAAATATGTCACGTTCGATCAACCTGAGATTGCCTCCCGTGATTCTTTTTACTTGTTTGAGAATGACGAGTGTTTATTGATAGTTGATACTGCTGTAAAAGATCATGTGTCGGATTTGTTTTTCCAAAAA
>WJME01000052.1 GCA_014728115.1 Candidatus Zhuqueibacterota bacterium
GAATTGAATTTTTGCAACCAGAAAATGTTTTGTTCTTGGAATCGGGAAATTACGAGTTTACATTTCATTTAGCACACTGATTGTTCTTTGTTAAGCTAAAAGGGAATTGATTATGAACGATAAAAACCTGTTTCTCTTTATTTTGTTATGGGCGATACCTGTATTTGCCCAATCCTCTGTTCAGATCATGGTCCCTTCGGATACCTCTCCCAGAGTACAGTTTGGTGTGGATCATGTTATATCTGCTTTGAAAGAATTGAATTTCAATGTGTCCTTACCAACTGATAACCCTCTTGTTACAAATCGTCCGGTGATACACATCCAGCTAAAGGATACTGATGGCCTTGAACTCGGTCAGGAAGGGTATCATATATATACTGCCGGCCGGTCGATTCTGATTGAAGGGAAAGACGATTCGGGCATTTTGTATGGGTGTCTCGAAGTGGCGGACCGCATCAAAACGGGTGGAAAGCTGCCGGATACGCTGGATATCAAAGATCAACCTTCGATGGTGCTGCGAGGCACTGTCATCGGCATGCAAAAAACCGAGATTTTAGCCGGCCGGGACATGTACGAATATCCCTATACCCCGGAGCTGTTTCCTTTTTTTTATGAAAAGTCATTTTGGCGAGACTATCTGGATATGATGGTAATCCACCGATTGAATACGCTCTATCTGTGGAACGGTCATCCCTTTGCTTCACTGGTCAAGCTTGAAGACTATCCCTATGCCATAGAAGTGTCTGATGAGGTGTTTGCAAAAAATGTCGAAATGTTTGATTTTATCACTACCGAAGCGGACAAACGGGGCATCTGGGTCATCCAGATGTTTTATAATATCTTTGTTTCTCAACCCTTTGCCGAAAGACATAATATCGCCACCCAGCACCGGGTAGCGACGCCACTCGTCTCTGATTATAACCGGAAATCCATTGCCGCATTTGTGGAAAATTATCCCAATGTCGGGTTATTGGTCTGCCTGGGCGAGGCCTTGCGGGATCTGGATCACCAGATCGACTGGTTCACAAATGTCATCATTCCCGGGGTGCAAGACAGGGTTCAAAGATTGGGAAAAGACATCGAACCCCCGATTGTCTTACGGGCGCATGCAACGGATCCCAAAGCAGTCATGGAAGCTTCGCTTCCCTTGTATAAAAATCTGTATACCATGGCCAAATACAATGGTGAATCCCTTACCACCTCACAACCGCGGGGCACCTGGCGTCAGATTCATCTGGATATGAGCCGGCTGGGTTCGCAGCATATCGTTAATGTTCATATTTTGGCCAACCTGGAGCCGTTTCGTTATGGCGCTCAGCACTTTATTCAGCAGTGTGTTCAGGCCATGAAAGAGCGCCTGGGGGCGCAAGGGCTTCATCTCTATCCACTGTTTTATTGGGATTGGCCCTACTCTCCCGATAAAGTGGAACCCCGGCTTTTGCAATATGAACGGGACTGGATGTGGTTCGAATCCTGGGCCCGCTATGCCTGGGATCCCTACCGGAATGAAGAAACAGAGCGCGATTTTTGGATACAGCGGCTGGCAAGAGAATTTGGCAATAAACAGGCCGGAAAGCAAATTTTGGATGCCTTGAATCAAGCGGGCAAGTGCGCTCCCATTCTGCTTCGCAGGTTTGGCATTACAGAGGGCAACCGCCAGACCTTTTCTTTGGGCATGACCCTCGATCAACTCGTCAATCCCGCTCCTTACAAACCTTATAAAGAGTTATGGCTTTCACAGGCCCCTCCCGGGGAGCGGCTGCAAGAATATGTCGAGAAAGAGTGGAATAATCAACCTCACAACGGTGAAACCCCGCCTGTGACCATCAGAACCGCTGACAGCCTGTCACTGGCTGCGGTCAATTCCATCCGGCAGGCTGAGCGTTTTGTGTCGCAAAACAAAGCTGAATTCTTGCGTTTGAAAAACGATATACTCTGCATCCGGTCGTTGAGCCTGAGTTATGCTGCCAAGGTCAGGGCTGCTATGTCGGTTTTGCGGTACGAATACAGCAATGAACTCTCGGATTTACGCACCGCAGAAGAGCATCTGGCAGAGAGTCTGGATCACTTTAGAGAACTCGCCCAGTTGACCCGGGACAGCTATGTGATGGCTCAGAGTCTTTTAACCTATCATCGCCGCATTCCCTTTCCGGGGGCAGAAGATGGGGTTCCGGTCAACTTTCACTGGACCCAGGTTTTACCCAACTATGAAAAGGAATTCACAGATTTTCAGGGCCGGGTCAAACGTATCAAAGCCGGGAACAAAAGCCCGTAAGGTACCTTTTTTAAGCCACCAGAGGTTGCCGAATTACAAAATTTTTATAAACTATTGATGAGGATGATATGCACTTTTTGCTTAAAGCTGTTGGGGTTTTACTGATATCTCTGACTTTATCCTCCGTTGCACAGGAAAACAAAGAACGTGCTCGTCCCTCTACCCGACCTCCTGAGGACAATGACAGGACATTGAGGGAATTGTCCCCGGAAGAAATTCCACCCAACCTGAATTTCTATGCCATCGATCCGCTCTATAATCCGGATGCTGTCCTGGGTTGGGCCTCTGAGCGAATAGAGGAAAAGCTCGGTCGCGGGTTGCACGCGATGGTTCTCGAAAACGACAAGGTCTATCTCTCCTGGCGGCTTTTGAAAGACGATGATCCCGGGATCGCGTTCAATCTTTATCGTCTGGAAAAAGGCAAAAAAGCGGTTCGATTGAATTCCAGTCCTGTCACTCAAACCACTGACTGGGTCGATTCCACTGACTCGTCGCAAAAATCGGTTACCTACTCTTTGAAACCGGTTATTGGAGGGGTTGAATCTAGAGAGGGATCCGAATGGGTCCTGTCAAAAGAGTCCCAAACATCGCCATATCATACCGTAAAGCTGCAAGAGGTAGCCAGTGTTGACCGGATAGCGATTGGCGATTTGAATGGCGATGGGATTTATGATTATGTGGTCAAACACCCCAGGCAGACGGTTGATCCCGGTCGTAACCGGCCGAGTGAGGATTCCTATAAAATCGATGGCTATGACGGCAAAACCGGCGAGTTTATGTGGCGCATCGACCTGGGCTGGAATATCAATCAGGGAATCTGGTTTTCCCCCATGGTGGTTCGTGATCTGGATGGCGACAACAAGGCTGAGGTGTGTCTTAAAACCGCTCCGTTCGCCGCGACCCGCGATCAGGCTATTGGCGGAGGAGAAAAGTTTGTCATCGAAGGGCCGGAATATCTGTCTGTTTATGACGGGCAAACCGGCAAGGAGCTCGATCGTGTGGATTGGATCGAGCGGGGCAAGGTGCAGGATTGGGGAGATAACTCGGGCAATCGTTCCCTGCGGCATATGATGGGCATTGCTTATCTCGATGGCAAGACACCCAGTGTTTTGGCAGTACGCGGAATCTATGGCTTGATGAAGATCGATGCCTGGGTATTCCAGGACAAAAAACTCGAAAAAGTCTGGCGCTGGACCAACGAGCGGGCGCCTTTTATGTACCAGGGCCAGGGGCAGCACAGTATCAAAACCGGGGATATCGATAATGACGGCTGTGATGAGATATTGAATGGCTCTGTTGCCATCGACCATGATGGTCGCACGATGTGGTGTACCGGACTCGGTCATGGCGACCGCTTTTATCTTTCCGATATCGACCCGGAGCGTCCCGGACTGGAAGTATGGTATATTATCGAAGAACCTCATCCACAACTCGGGGCCAACCTTCGTGATGCCCGCACAGGGGATCTGCTCTTTGGCGTCAGAGAGGCCACAAAAGATAATGAACTCGGCCGTGCTATTGCCGGTGATATCGACCCGGCTTTTCCGGGCATGGAAGTGGCCGGAGAACGGTTCTATTTCACGGCTCAGGGAAAAAAGATCCACGAAAAATCGCCTCCCCAGGACTATTTGGTGTGGTGGGACGCTGACAAGTCACGGGAGATTCTGCATCAGGGCCGGGTGTTTAAATGGAAAGGTGATGATTTGATGCAGGTTCCGCCGAACATTCAGATGGTCGCCGACCTGGTGGGTGACTGGCGGGAAGAGATCGTGGTGTTTGCAGAGGGCGAGCTACGGATTTACCCGACGATTATTCCCGCGGTTGACCGGCGCATTTGTCTGATGCAGGATCCGCTTTACAGAAACGACGTCACCCACAGATCCATGGGATATACGCATTCTCCCATGACCAGCTATTATCTGGGACAATGACAGACGATCTGTGCCTAGTCAAATAACGGGACACTCAACTTTGCAAGTTCAGGAGATTGCGCGACTGTAATTCCATCGACATATATCGACAGACCTTTATCCATTCCGAATTTTTTTCCGGTTTTATCCCATACAATGGATACGAGTTTGCCACGATAATTAACTCTGTCCAGCGCAAACCAATCCCAGGAGTTTTGAGGAAGGAGGGGATTCACTTCCAGGATACCATCGGGCCGGGGTCTCAATCCAACCAGGCCGGTAATCACCAGATCACAAAAGGTTGAATGGTTATAATACCGGCTTCTGGGATTATCTCCTTTGAGCCATTCGCCGGTTGTTTCATCCTGATACTCGCCGATATATGGTTTGCCATTTTTATGGTGAGCTCTTGCATAGGTTGTCAATGCATCGAAATAATCCTTGCGGGAAATATAGGTTTGGTGATAATTATTTAAAAGATTGGCCAGGCCGGTAAGGGTTTGCGAGGTGGCAAAAGGCCATACAGCGCCATCCCATTCGCAGGTGCCCACTCCATGAGAGCGAAACTGCGGATGGCGCCTTTCTGCTGTCGTGATTCCAAATGGGGCGGAAAATCCTTCCGGATCCAACAGCTGTTGCCAGGCTGCAGAAAAGTCCGAATCCGGCAAGTTGAAATACCAGGGAATGAATCCTATCTCTTCCCTGGCATCTGAAAGTTGGCCATTTTCAAAACGGACCTTGAAAAATTGTGCTTTCTCATCCCAGAGATGGGTTTGCACGAGATTTTTGATCGTTTGCGCTTTGGCAGAAAACCTTTTTGACAGGTCATCCTTACCAGCCAGTTTAGCCATCTCTGATATTGCCAGAGCATTGGCATACATGTAGCTGTTTATGGTCGGTCTGGCATTTTTGTGTTTCCTTGAACCGCTGATCGATTCTTCCATACCATCTTTGACATCGTGTTGCCAAAACATCCCATTTGAGAGTAATCTCTCCTGTTCCCACTTTTCAAAATCTCTGATCAGGTCCGGCAAGAATTTTAGCATAAACTCTTTATCGCCATCTATGAGATATTTCTGGACCATTGAAAAAGCTAGCCAGTTGCTAAAATTATGAAAATGAGGCTGGGAACCAGCGTTGTGTCCTCTCAGCCAAAAAGTGATATACTCTTTTAAATAATTTTGGTTTTCCAGCCACCGGCCTTCCATGATGTGGTGTCCGAGTGCACAAGAAATGGTATTATAAACCCCTGCATGTTTGACCGGAGTGATAAATTCGGTAAAGACAAATCCATCCGGTGTGTGTTTGATGTGTTTTCGCAGGGTCCACCAGCGGAAAAAATAGATTTCCTGAAAACCAGTGTCCGGACAAGCGAAAAGCGGGATATTCTTTTCTAACCAGGCCCAGCTTTTCTCATTGGGTATAAAATTGACCACGTGTTCCGGTTCCATGGAATTAAAATAGTCGATATGAAAGCGGAAATCCCGCGGGTCCAGGATGGGGTTATCCAATGATCTTGCCGGTTCAAGACAAGCAAGGATGCATAAAATCCAAAGCATAGGTATCGAAAAGCGAAGGACGGGCATGGTCAAATCCTCATGTAAAGGACAGAAAATTCCGAATTCAGTTCCTTGGCTTGAGCAATGTGCCCAAACCCTAATTACAGAGACCAGTTCTGTTAGATAATTTTTCGCAATACCTCAGACAATGTGGGATTGGCAGCGACAACCTGCTGCAGCTGCAAGCCATACTTTGCTGGGTACCAGGCTGTGCCACAGGGCCCGTCCGCCGGGCGGTTCCGGATCGATAAGCATGACTTTGCCGCCGTTATGGCTGCGGCGAACCCGGCAGGTCCTGCCCCGATCACCGCGATGGTCTTGGTTGGTTTGCGCATTTGTCTTTTTCCAAATAAATGCAAGCCCGATTAGTGCCAACCCGTTAAATCCATACAGAATTTACCGGAACAGGATCATTGAACAAATAACGGAGTTTATCTCGGAACTGAATTCTTTTCTGTATACATTACAAAGGATAAGCAGAAAAAGCAATTGATTTCAATTCTGTTAAGAAATAAAGCCATCAATGGATTCAAAAACAAAAAGAGTCATTCTTGTCGAAAAAAGACAAAGATCAAAGAGAACGCAGAGAAACCGCAGAGGTCTCCTTGCTCGGCGTTCCAGTTTCCGAGAAACCCTTGGGAACTGTGATCTTTTTTGGACAGCAATGAGAAGAAATGATTATTCAATCAAACTATCTCCTTGACTCTTTGCTTGCTGTTACAGATATTATATTATTGCTTATATGTCATATTATTATCTCACCCAATTTTAACAGGAATCCATCATGACCACCGAAACGAAAGACCCAAAAAGCAGTATTGTTTCCCGCAGGACCTTTATTAAAGGTGCCTCGGCTGCCACGGCCTTTACCATTGTCCCCAGCCATGTACTGGGCCGGGCGAATCAAACCGCTCCGAGTGATAAACTCAACATCGCTTGCGTGGGGATTGGGGGTATGGGAAAAAACAATACCGAGCGCTGCAATACAGAAAATATTGTCGCCCTTTGTGACATCGACGATGACTATTCTGCAGAGGTGTGGGAGACCTATCCTGATGCGGCCCGGTATCACGACTATCGGGTTATGCTCGAGAAAAGTAGAGATATCGATGCCGTTATCGTGGCGACGCCCGATCATACACATGCCGTGGTGGCCATGGCAGCCATGCAGTTGGGCAAACATGTCTATGTGCAAAAGCCTCTGACCCATTCGGTTTGGGAAGCCCGTAAACTGACCGAAGCAGCGCGCTATTATAACGTGGTGACCCAGATGGGGAATCAGGGTCATTCCAACGATGGTGCGCGCCTGCTCTGTGAGTGGATCTGGGATGGTGCAATCGGGGATGTCCATCAAGTGCATGCCTGGACCAACCGACCGGTGTGGCCGCAAGGCATCGAGGTTGGGCGGCCTTCTGAGATGCCTCCCGTTCCCGAGACTCTGGATTGGGACAAGTGGCTGGGACCGGCGCCCTATCGGCCCTATCATCCTGCTTATCTGCCTCAAAAATGGCGCGCCTGGTGGGATTTTGGTACCGGTTCGTTGGGCGATTTGGGATGCCATATTCTGGATCCTGCTTTTTGGGCGTTGAATTTAAAATATCCAGAGAGTGTGGAAGGAAATATTTCGACCTATTGGGAAGGATTTTGGGAGTATACTGAACCCAAGAATGAAATGTATCCCCGTTCGACTATTGTGCGATATAAATTTCCGGCACGCGATACCATGCCGCCGGTCAAACTGACCTGGTGGGATGGCGGTCTGATGCCTCCCCGCCCCGAGGAACTTGAAGAGGGACGACGTATGGGCGACGATGATGGTGGATTGTTGTTTATCGGCGATAAAGGCAAACTGATGGCGGGATGCTATGGCAAAGGTCCCCGCTTGATCCCTGAAACCAAAATGCAGGAATATACCATTCCTCCTAAAACTCTTGAACGCATCCCCCAGGGGGAGAGCGGACATGAACAGGACTGGCTGCGGGCGATTAAAGAAGGAAAACAGGCCTGTTCTCATTTTGATTATTCCGGCCCCCTCACAGAAATGGTACTTATGGGCAATCTGGCTGTACGCTATCCTCAAAAACGCTTGCTATGGGATGGGCCGAATATGCGGGTCACGAATAACGAGGAAGCAAATAGTTATGTCCAGCGGGAGTACAGAGAAGGATGGAGTTTGTAGATCATTGACAACAAGATGGGCGAGTCTGCCCATCTTGTACAATTTTGTCAAAACAGATGCTCTTGATGCGACAAGAATGCATGTCAAATGCGAAATCGATGACATTGTAAATGGATGCCCGACACGGGGCATTAAAAAAAGGAGAATCATGTGACCTTTTTATATCTCAATTCAGACAGGATGGGAGAAGGGGATCCGGAACTGGGCCGGAAGCTGATGATCAGTTTTCTGAAGGAACTGGAAAAATCAAATGTGCGCGTGGACATGATCGGGGCTGTGAATTCAGGAATCAACCTGACCACGCAAGACGGCCAGGCTCTTGAAATATTGAAACGCATGGAACAAAAAGGAGCCAAGATCGCCACCTGCGGAACTTGCCTGGAGCACTATAAAAGACAAGACGATTTATTGATTGGTCAGGTGGGGACCATGGATATGACCGTGATGGTGATGGCAGCGGCTGACAGGATCATCAGACCCAACTAGAATTTTTTAATAAACTGATATTGCTTCAGTCATATAATCTTTTTCACCAAAAGATATTATTTTGTTGCATTTTTCTTATATCAAGGTTATATATAACCTTGTCGCACCTCTCCTTCACGATGCTATTCGAAACAACTCTGGATTCAACACAGTTGGATCCGATCCTGGACATGGTTGTCCACCACATATTGCCTGCCCCTTTTCTAAGCGTCTGGAATTTTTTCATACTGCAAGAATGAAATGTCTTTGAGTTTCGTTACAGTAAAAGGGACTAACCTCGAGGTCGCAGGGCAGGAGAACCATGCGATTTCATTTTTATGTTTGACTTTAAGGTGGTTGTGGAGGAAAGTATGGACGATCAGCAATCCATTGGACATGATGGTCCGCCTGACAGATTTACGGACGATCATAAAAAAGATGCCCAAGCGCAGCTTGAACGATCTGAATACTATTTGCGACAAAAGCAAAAAGAAGTGGATCAAATCAAGATCAGGCTGATGTATTTGAATGATTTTTCTCCGGTGGGATTGTTGACAATGGATAGTGCAGGAGTGATCCGGGATGTCAATTTGAGAGCGCTCGATCTGTTTGATGCCGTGCGTGACGAACTTGTCGGGCTCTCTTTTGCTCAACTGGTACAACATAACAGCCGCAAACGTTTTCAGGAGCATCTCCAGGCGGTTCTGTATGATGAAAAATTAAAAACGTGTCAACTCGAGCTGCATAGACCCCATTCACAGGTCTTTTTTGCTCATCTTTCTACTCAGATATCTCCGGATTCCGGCGATAAAAAGTTCTTACAGACAGTGATAGTGGATGTTACGGATGAATGGATTAAAAATGAGCATTTGCGCCAGACCGGCAACCATTATCATACCTGGCTAAAACAACTGCCGCAACCAGTGGTGGTCATCGATCAGGAGGGGATTATCAGATTTGCATCGGATCGAACATTGTCTTTGCTGGGGTATCCGAGCGAACAAGAGGTTCTGGGAAAAAAAGTACTTGGTTTCGTCAAACACGATGATCGGCAACAGGCTGTAAAAGAGATCACGCGCTTATCACAACATGATACGGTTGTCGACTTTAGGATCAATCTGATCCACCAAAACGGTTCCTTTTTGTGGGCAGATTTGATCGCGGGAAAAATTGAACCTCAGGAAAATAACAGCGGAATAGCCTATTTTGCCATCATTGTACGAAACTTGTCAGACAAAAAAGAGCCGCAACAAGATTTGCAATCTTTGACGCATGAACTAAAAACGACCAATCAAGAGTTACAAAAAAAAGTACTTGAGCGAAAAGTCTATCAGAACAAACTGTCTTCGCTGGTGATGCAAATGGCGGATTTGGAAGATCAGGAAAGACGGCGCATTGCCACCGGATTGCATGATCATGTTTGTCAACAACTGTTGCTGATTAATCTGGAGCTAAAAAAAGCACGTAATTCAGCCTCGACGGATGTCCTCGATCATATCATTGTAAAAAATGAGGCTTTAATTCAGGATGTTCGGGACTGGACGTTTGAGTTGAGTCCTCCGGTATTATATGAATTGGGACTGGTGGCGGCCCTGCAATGGTATGCAGAGAAAATCGGCAAAGAGTATCCCATGAAAATCCTTATCGAGGGTGATGAAACCGAAAGATCGCTTGATGATATTACCAGAAATATTCTTTTCCAGAGCGTTCGCGAATTATTCAACAATGTTGTAAAGCATGCCCAGGCAAGTGAGGTCAATGTCCGGGTTTTTAAAAAAGAGTCTTTTTTATCCCTAGAGTTCAAGGACAATGGGGTAGGCTTTGATACCAAAACTGTTTTTGCGCAAATGAGCAAGACAGACCATTTTGGCTTGTTCAACATTCGGGAACGATTACATTATATCGGAGGTTCTTTTACAGCCATCTCGAATCCGGACAATGGCACCATAATTCTTCTCAAAGCTCCTTTGAGACACCACCATAGAAGAGGAACCAAATGAAAATAAGAATCGTACTGATCGATGATCATCATTTGTTTCGTAAAGGTCTGGCCGCTCTGTTCGAACAAGACGAATCTATAGAAATTGTCGGGGAGGGATCTGATGGCCGTGAGGCCCTGGACTTGAGTGAAAAAATGGAACCAGATATCATGGTCATGGATATTTCCATGCCTAACCTCAATGGTCTGGAAGCATCCCGGCAAATTTTAAAGCGTTATCCAGGCATCAAAATTATCATTCTCTCCATTCATACGGAAAAGGTCTATGTAAAAACCGTTCTCGAAAGCGGTATCTCCGGATTTCTTCTCAAGGATTGTGCGTTTGATGATCTGAGGGAAGCCATCGATGTCGTCCAGCAAGGACGTATTTTTCTCAGTCCCAAAATCGAGGGAATGATGAAAAAAGAGCACTATTACTGGAATCAATTAGCCTTACCTGTCCTGAATGAATTGTCGGAACGGGAAAGAGAGGTATTGCAGATGCTCAGCGAAGGGAAATCGGTAAAAGAAATCGCTCAATCTTTGTTTCTCAGTCCCAAAACCATAGAAACCCACCGTAAAAATATCATGGATAAACTGGATATGCACACCATCCCAGAACTGGTCAAATATGCCATTCGTGAAGGATTGACCGATATCTCTAAATAATTGATATTTTATCTTACACGCTTGCTTTGTCAATTTTTTGTGACATTTCAATGTTCGAATAAGGTTTTCCCTGATTGAAAATATGTCTTGTTATTTGTATCTATAAACAGACACAATTAAAACCAGGGAGGGGAAATGCCTTTAAAAGTTTTGCTAGCCGAAGATGACACTATCAATCGCAACCACCTCTACCAGGTCCTTGGAAAGACTCAAAAATATACTGTTTATGAAGCTCCGGATGGCCGTAGCACAATTCGGTTGGCCACAGAGCTGAAACCCGATGTGATCGTTTTTCACGTTGGCATGACCAATTTGAATGAACTCGAAGCGATAAAGTATATCCAAACAGTCAACCCCAATGTGAGGATGCTCGGTTTTTCTGTCATGTATCTCAAAAATTTTATCAAAGCCATGCTCAACATTGGTGCATTTGGGTATATCGTTGAAAAATTTTCTTTGACGGAATTCGAGCAGGCACTGACTCATTTCCAGGAAGGGACCTATTATCTGAGCGATCGCATCATTCGTCGTATGGCCACAGAAATGCTGACCAGAATACCGGAAACCCATCGAAATGGAAAGGTGGATTATCAGCTTCTCAGTCGATTGTCGCGGGGCCAGGCTCGTAACCGCATCGCATTTGATCTCAATCTGGATGATGACTTTATACAGGAACGAGTGGATCGTTGGGTGTTTGAGTGGGTGGAAATGAATTAAAGGTGAAACTTGAATTATTGATTCAGTGGATACAAGAGACAACGAGGGGGGACGAATAACTTGGGGAGTTATTAATTATAGAGGAGGGCTTGCGATGTTTAATGCAACCTTGGTAAAAAATTATTTGGCCAAGCATCAGGTAGACTACCGGCTTTGGCCAGATGCCGAACAAAATAGTCCCCCTTTGCATTATAATAGCGGTGAATTCGTTCGGACGTTCCTGTTGCAAACCAATAAAGATTATGTCATGGCGATGACCAAAATATTGGAAGATATTGATCTCTACAAGTTCAAACAGTATTGTGGTGCAGAGCAGGTTCGGATCGTGCCTGATCAGGAGCTTGCAAAGATTTTTCCTGATTGTGACCCGACCGCCTTGCCTCCTATTGGTCAGCTTTTCGGGCTCGATGTGTATTGTTCGGATAAACTGGTGCAAAACAATGCCATCTGTTTTAATCCCGGCACCCATGACCAAATCATCAGAGTTGCAACCAAAGAGTTTCTCCAGGTTACTCGTGCTCAAATTGGAGATTTTACAAGATACCCGTGCAAATCTAGTCGCTATGAATTTTGCTACTAAGTATCGGATCCCTGGTTAACAAGATGTGAAAAAAACTCGAATATGATAATATCAGGGGGACAGGGTGTTCGACATATCCTGTTTTCTTGTTCGATCGTTTTTTTCATTTGGGGATTGTTGACCACGCAACTCAGAGCCCGGAACACTGGTGTCTCATGATTATGCAGCTATCTGGTACTTGAAGGTCCACCTCGGTTTTGGTGGACCTTTTTTTTTGGTATAAATTTTTTAGTTTACATTGCATTTGCCTTGTCAAATACCTATTTTATACAGATCGTGTTGTGAAAAAAGACTTTTGACTGAATTTGTATCCGTAAGCAACGTCAATGATCAAAAAGCCGACAATATTTAAGATCCCGCGTAAACCCATCACCATTTTGTTTACCGATATTCAAGATTCTACACGATATTGGGATTCACATGGCGATGTCAAGGGTCGCCTGATGGTGGATCAACATAACAGGTTACTCTTTCCGATTATAGAAAAATACCGGGGCCGTATCATAAAAACCATTGGTGATGCAATCATGGCTTCATTTAAAAAGCCATGTAATGCGGTCAGGGCTGCTATTGCCATGCAACAGATCCTGGAACGGGAACGCCAGCAATATGGACGGACGATTCTGAATGTGAGGATCGGGATTCATACCGGTCAGGCCATTGTAGAGAGTAATGATATCTTTGGCGATATGGTCAATGTCGCGGCCCGGGTAGAGGGCAAAGCCAGGGGCAGTGAAATACTCGTGTCCGGAAACACAGCTCGATATTGCCGGCGCAAGGAATTCAATCTGAGCAAAAAGGCGACCGTTCAACTCAAGGGCAAGTCCCGCAAGATCGTCCTCTATCGCTGTGAATGGAAAAAGTCTGCGAGCCTCATCGATGATCTGCAATGGCAGCCTCATCATCCGGTTACCCGGGATCAAAAATTGCGGTTGATTTTGCATTCTGTATTTTCCCTGGGACTGATTTACTTTTTATATCTCCGCTATATCCGATACTTTCTGGCTGATTATTTGCATATTTCAGACCTTGTTTTTCATGCCTATAATCCGTTCAATTATCCTTGGATTGCCGGTATCATGATCATGTTTGCGGTACTGGTCAATTATCTGATCGTTGATTTGAAAAAAAAGATCCCAAAGTGGGAGCTAAGAGCTTACAGAGGAGGATTTTATTTTACTCTGGGATTTTTACTTTTATATCTGCCTTCGGAAACCGGGCTATTGGATTGGCAGTCTTTATGGCAGACCCCTCTCTGGAAAAGCCAGCAACTGTTTGTCACGATCATGGAAAACAATACGAATATCCGAGAGAGCCCTTCACTGCATTCGCCTCTTCTTTTTAAAGCTGACTATGGACGGGTTTTTGTTTTTCAGGAATTACACAAAGGGGATCAATATGACTGGAACCGCATTCGTCTCTCTGAAAAAAAATCCGGATGGATCGCCCGTATTATCCCCCCCCGCATCGGGGCTGCGGCAAAACGCCTCTCTTTGACTCACTATTTTTATTTCCGATTTCGAGATCTTTATGCCTTGTTGTTGGGAGGACTGGCATTTGTCTGGGGGTATTGGAGCTATAAAATTCATCTGATATAGTGTTGACTATTTTACGGAGGAGAGTATGAATTGGAGAGAATTGTTGCAAAGTGAAATCAAAGTCAATTACAATGTTGCCGATCAACTGTTCGATTGGATATCCGACAAAGACCTGGCATGGAAACCTGCAGGGGGTTCAAACTGGATGACGGTTGGGCAATTGCTTATGCATATCGCCGTGGGTACCGGGCCTGCCTTTAAGGCGGTTATCACCGGTGATTGGGGCTTGCCTGAGGGCAAAGATCCTTCAGAGATGTCAGAGGAGGAAATGCTTCCCCCGGCTGCAAAAATGCCGGCTGTTGAGACTGTGGATCAGGCAAAACAATTGCTGCAAAAAGACATGCAGGAAACTCTTGACTATTTGTCCAGGGCCACTGATGAACGGTTAGAAAATGAACCGGCTCCTGTGCCCTGGGATCCCACAGGCATTTCACTGGGCTATCGATTGCTGCAGTTCGTCATACATCTCAACCAGCATAAAGGACAACTTTTTTATTATTTAAAATTGCAGGAAAAGCCTGTCAATACCCAACACCTTTGGGGAATGTAATCTTGCATTTGTTCACTCGGGTTTCCAGGGAGCGGGTCCCCTCTCCCTGGCTCTTTGAAATTTTGCATGGTCTTAAATTGTCTTCTCGATAACACAACCCCTCCTATTAGTCGCTCAAGGCCTTTGCAAAAATATCTACCGCTTGTTCAATGTCAGATCGCTGTACAATGAGAGGGGGAACGAATCGAAGCGTTTGATTGCCGGCTTTGCCGATCAACAGTCCGTTGTCAAAACATTTTTTTACAATGGTTCCGGGATCTGCATCGACTTGCACCCCAACCATCAATCCCCGTCCTCTGATGGCTTGCACTGCCGGTAAATTTTTGGCTTTGATGGATTCGACGAAAAAGGCTCCCATATTTTTGACATTTTGCAAAAGCGCGGGATTGCTCAGTTTATCCAGCACCGTGCGGGCGACCTGACAAACAAGAGGACCTCCGCCAAAGGTCGATCCATGATGACCTACACTTATTGGTTCCGCGACCTGCTCGGTCATGAGGATCGCTCCCATGGGCAAGCCGGCTGCCAGGGGTTTTGCCAATGTCATGATGTCGGGTGTGATCCCGTAATAGTCATGCGCACAAAAATAGCCGGTTCGCCCAAGACCACACTGTATTTCGTCGAATATCAATAGGGCCTGATGTTCATCGCACCACTGCCTCAACTCTTGAAGAAAACTCTTTTCAACCGGGAAAATACCTCCTTCGCCCTGAATCGGTTCCAGGAGTACAGCCGCTGTATTTTCGTTCCAGGCCGATTTTACGGAATCCATATCATTAAAGGTGGCATGGTTAAATCCGGGTAACATGGGTTCGAAATCCTGCCAGAACTTGGGCTGGCCGGTAGCAGAGAGCCCGCCATAAGAGCGACCATGAAACGAATCTTTAAAGGCCAGAATTTCGACCTGTTTGCGGCCCGTTTTTTGTCGCGACCACTTGCGAGCCAATTTAATCGCTCCTTCGATGGCTTCGGTTCCACTGTTGCAAAAAAAGACACGGTCTGCAAAAGTATAATCGACCAAAGCTTTCGCCAATAGGATTTGTGGCTCGGTATGATAAAGATTTGAGACATGCCAGATCTTTTCCGCTTGCTTTTTCAAGGTATCCAGAACATCCTGATCTCCATACCCCAGCCCATTCACTGCAATGCCGGCAATAAAATCGAGGTAGGATCGGCCTTCGACGTCATAGAGGCGTGCTCCTACGCCATGCGACATGACAACAGGGGGCCGGGCATATGTTTTCAAGAGTACCTCATTTTCCAGTTCAACGAGTTGAGAGGTTTTCATGTTCTAATCCTTTGTGATTGTGGTGCCAAAAGGGGCAGAGTCATATAGTATTTTTAAAAGCGTGTCTGCACCGTGCCATTGGACGATATGGATGCGTTGGACCCCTTTTCCCAGAGCGAGGGCAACTGATTCCATCTTGGCGACCATTCCACCGGTGATCGCCCCTTCCTGTATCCAGTGGTCTGCCATGCTCGCGGTCATGGAAGAGATGATTTTTTCTTTGATACGAACACCGGGGACATCCGTGAAAAATATGAGATCATCCACTTTGAGGGCCGCAGCCAGGGCTGCCGCAGCACTGTCGGCATTGACATTATAACTGTTGCCTTGAGCATCTCCTGAGACCGGAGAAACAACAGGAAGCTTTTTATTGTTCAGAGCATTTTGAACCTCCTCTGGGTTGACCTGAACAATTTCGCCGACAAAACCGTAATCATAACCTTTGCGTTGAAAAGGATGAACCAAAAAGAGCTCGCCACTTTTACCTGAAAGTCTTTGGCAGGCAATCCCGTTCTTTTCGAGTGTTTGCGCAATACGGTTATTTACGGTATTTGAAAGGACGTGCTCGACAATTTCAATGTCTTGCCGAGTGGTCACCCGAAAGCCATCGATAAATACAGGCTCGCGGTTTGCTTTGCGCAGAGCCTGTGAAATCTCTTTTCCGCCTCCATGAACGATAACGGTCTGTGTGTCTCGCAAGGCTAGAATTGCCTGGGATAACTCGTGAAAGCTTTGTTGGTTATCAAA
>WJME01000053.1 GCA_014728115.1 Candidatus Zhuqueibacterota bacterium
GGGTAGCTTTAAATTGTATATCTTTGATATACCAAGGCGCTTCTAATTGAAGTGCGATCTCGAATAATTTTTTTGAATTTTCCATGGAAACAATTTACAAAAATAATTTGCAAATTACCCACTCGATTCGTTACAGAGCCACTTTTTTCACCCCGATTCCCAAAAATTAATTTTGATTAAAGCTAGAAAACCTTTATTTTATTAAAGATTACGGCAATACATATTGTTGTAATGCCGTAAAATGCGTGAGCTTGTCTTTTCTGCACATCATGGATAGAATAGTACTTTACATAAACAAAGATCAGACTTGGAGAGTTGAAAAGGAGGACCCAAAATGCGAAAAATCATATTCTTACTCGCTCTTTTTACAATATCCGGGCCCTATGCACAAGAGGGTCAAGAACTTGTCGTGACTCAAATTGTCACGTGTACGGAAGTAGAAGCTCGTGAACCGGTGGGTGTAAATACCGTGTTCCCGGACACTGTAGGAACACTTTATTGCTACACGGAAATCAAAGGAGCACTCACCCCCACAAAGGTAAAGCATATCTGGTATCACCTCGATGAAGAGCGCGCTGCAATCGAGCTGGATGTAAAATCTGAAACCTGGCGTACCTGGAGCTCAAAACGAATCATTCCACAATGGGCAGGAAAATGGCGCATAGATGTTGTGGATGCTAAAGGTGATGTTTTAACCAGTCATGATTTCACGATTGAAAGCACCACCTTTTGAACTCATCGCCAAGGCTACAAAACACAGTTTCAGGTCCAAGGCTGTCCGATAGCGCTTGTTAATTCTCATCGACCTTGAGTAACCGCGCATTGATAGCCACAATCACGGTACTGGCGGACATGAGCAATGCTCCCACAGCCGGGCTAAGGACAATGCCGGCCCAATACAGGACACCCGCAGCCAAGGGAATGGCAACAGCATTATAGCCGGTGGCCCAGATCAGATTCTGTACCATCTTGCGATAGGTCGCCTTTGAGAAACCAATCACCCGCATGGCATCCAGGGGATTATTCTTGACCAAAATGATATCCGCAGTCTCTACCGCTACGTCTGTACCGGCTCCGATGGCAATGCCGATATCGGCCTGCGCCAAAGCCGGAGCATCATTGACCCCGTCCCCGGCCATGGCGACGATCAGACCTCTGTTTTGTAAATCCTCTATGATATTCGATTTCTTGTCCGGCAGAACCTCAGCAAAGATCTCATCCAGGCCCAGCTCTTCGGCGACCCAGTCAGCGACCTTTTGATTGTCGCCCGTTACCATCATGGTGCGAACGTCTATCTCTTTCAGCCGGGCTATCGCTTCTTTTGATTCTTCGCGCACCTGATCTGCCAGAGCGATGGCACCGATGGCCTGATCGTTTTTTAACAAAAATACGACTGTTTTACCTTGTTCATGCAGTTTATCGATCTCATTGTTATCGATATTGATATCATTTTCTTCCAGATAACCCGGACTGACCACGAAAAATTCTTTTCCATCGACTTTACCCCTGGCTCCCTTGCCTGGTATGGCTTGAAAATCCTCGACTGAGAGGGGATTTCCGGATTTTTCGACGATACCTTTGGCGATCGGATGCTCGGAATTGGATTCGATGGCAGCCGCCGTATTGAGGATTTTTTCGTCAGACCAATCCTGCAGGGGCACCACATCCGATACGGCAAATTCTCCTTTTGTCAACGTGCCGGTTTTGTCAAAAACGATCGCATCCAGATTTCGGGCTCTTTCAAATGCAGTGCGGTTGCGAATGAGCAGGCCATTTCGGGCAGAAAGAGCGGTAGAAACCGCAACAACAAGCGGAATGGCCAACCCCAAAGCATGCGGACAGGTAATGACCATGACGGTCACAGCCCTTGACAATGCGAAATTGAAATCAAATCCCTCAACCAGCAACCAGGCCACGAATGTGATGGTTCCGGCACTCAGGGCAATGAGGGTAAGCCATTTTGCTGCACGGTCGGCGAGATTCTGAGTCTGTGACCGGCTTTGTTGTGCTTTTTTGACCATGTCCATGACCTGGGAAAGATACGACTCGTCACCGGTTTTTTCCACATTGATCTGCAAAGAACCGTCTCCATTGATCGAGCCAGCAATAACCTCATCACCCTGTTTTTTGGCAACAGGCTTGGACTCGCCTGTAACCATGGCTTCGTTAACAGATGACTCTCCTTTTTTGATGGTCCCGTCAGCAGGAATTTTTTCACCTGGCTTGACCACCACGGTATCGCCATTTTGCAGTTCATCCAGAGAAACCTCCTCCGTATCGCCATCTTCCTTGAGACGATGAGCAGTGGTGGGCATGAGTTCTGCGAGCTTTTCCAATGCTTGTGATGCTCCCATGACCGATCGCATTTCGATCCAATGTCCGAGCAACATGACATCGATCAAAGTGGCCAGTTCCCAAAAAAACATCCGGCCCTGTACGCCCAATACGACGGCAGCACTAAAAATATAGGCGACCGATATGGCCAATCCGATGAGTGTCATCATACCAGGTGAGCGGTTCGATAGCTCGTGATACAGTCCGCTCAAGAACGGTTTGCCGCCATAAACAAACAAAACAGTTGAAAAGAACAGGAGAAGATAGTGACTGTAGGTAAACTGGGAAATCTCGCTGATGCCGATAAAGTCCGATACCATAGGAGACAGGAACAGGATCGGAAGGGTCAAAATCAGAGAAATCCAAAATCGCCGGCGAAAATCTTTGACCATATGAGCATGATGGCTGCCCTCATCACCGGTCTTTTGTTTCTCAGAATGTTCATGGCTTTCGTCACTCTCTGAGGAAGGGGCATTAGGGTTCTTTTGTTCATTTTGACTCATTAAAATCTCTTTTCTTTTTCAATGGGTTGCCAAGAATCTTTATATTAAAAACGAATCCATACCAGAGGATCATCCACTCGCTTTTTTGAGAACTTTTGGTGATAAAACCCGTCTAATATTTGAATTCCTGGTCGTAAAAACAAAGAAATCATTTACCGGAGGTTGTTGTGGCAAGAACAATCTTTATGTTGATTTTTCTGGGTCTGTTGAGCTTGTGCTGGGCAGCAGACAAGCCGGATTTCAGCGGTTCATATACACTGGATGAGACAAAATCCAAACTGAGTGAAACACGCCGGAGGGTATCTAAACACCTCGAGGTCAAACAAACTGCAGAAAAGATCACGATCACACGCGAATATATCAATCGTTCCGGTGAGTCGGTTTCCCACACCGAAGAGTTGACCCTTGACGGTAAGGCGAACAAAGTAACTGTTCGTAATCGTAGCCGTGAGGTGCAAGCCAGCTGGTCTGATGATGGTGCACAATTGATCTTTACTTCAGAAACAGAGTTCGAGAGACAGGGTCGGAGCATCAAAATCCAGACCAAAGAAAAATGGGCACTGGACGGCAATAAACTGACCATCGTATCTACAAATTCTTCGCCCCGTGGCGAGCGATCAGCCACACTTTTATATACCAAATAAGCACTTTGTCATGCCAGGGCTACTGCGATGACATGGCCCCACCACACTTTTGCGTTTGCGATGTTGATCAGGGAGATGAAAGAAAATGAAGACCATAGCCAGATGCGTTCTTGTATTATTCCTGACTTTGAACCTAAACGCGCAACCGGTCGCTGAAGCAATTTTTATCGAAAAAGGACCCACGCTCGATGGTTTGATCGATGACCCTGCCTGGGAAAAATGTCCGCCCATCAAAGAGTTTATCCAGGTAGAGCCGGATCTGGGACAGCCGGTCACGGAAAAAACAGAAGCCTTTATCTGTTATGACCGCGACAATCTCTATATCGGATTTCGCTGTTATGATGATCCGGCCAAAATCACCAGTAAAGAGATGGCCCGGGATGTCTCCCTGGGGCAGGACGACCACGTCATCATCCTATTGGATACCTTTTTGGATCATCGTAACGGTTACTTTTTTGCTACAGGACCGCGCGGTTCAATCGGCGATGCGATCATTTCCAAAAACGGTGCTGCGCGTAACAAACAATGGGATGGTCTTTGGGATTCACGATCGCAGATTCACGAAAGAGGCTGGGATGCAGAATTTGCTCTGCCCTTCAAGACCCTGAATTTCGATCCCCGACAGGACACCTGGGCCATCAAGCTCACACGTGTCATCATACGCAAGGCTGAACGGGCGCACTGGCCGGTGGCCAACCGCGATACCTACCAATTTCAAATTTCTGATGCCGGTCCACTGACCGGATTCAAAAACCTGTCGCAAGGCATTGGCCTGGATATCCGGCCGTATGCAGTGGGTGGGTTCGATCAGCGGCATGACCTAAACTCCAATATTGTCAGGGATATGGGAGTGGATGCCTTTTACCAGCTCACGCCCAGCGTACAAAGCGCACTTTCGGTCAATACCGATTTTGCCCAAACCGAAGTGGACAGCCGGCAGATCAACCTTACCCGGTTCGCGCTGCATTTTCCGGAAAAACGCGATTTCTTTTTACAAGGCGCAGAATTTTTCACGTTTGGCATCGAAGGTGAAACGAGCAATCCTTACTCCCGCCGGCTGATTCCGTTTTTTTCCCGTCGCATCGGATTGGATAACACAGGCAATCCCATTCCCATGCGTTTTGGCGGAAAGGTAACCGGGCGCACAGGGGCCTGGGAACTGGGGATTCAGGCAGCCGCCGACGAGCCCGATCAAGGACAACGAAATTTTGGGGTCGCCCGGATCCGCCGCTCCTTTGGCCAGCAATCTTCACTGGGAATCATCGGAACCCTGGGTAACGCCACGAGCCGCAATGACAATTACGTGCTGGGCATGGATATGCAATTGGGATCCTCGAGGTTTATGGGAAATAAAAATCTCTCCATGATGGTATTTGGTTTGCAAGCCCATGAAGAAGGAATGGATGCCAAACAAGCCTTTGGCGGTGAAGTGGTCTTTCCCAATGATTTTATCTCTGCTCTGGCCGGTTTTCATCAGATCGACCGAAATTTCAGAGCCGGACTCGGGTTTGTACCACGCACCGATATCCGTGAATCGTATGTTCAGCTGGGTATTGCACCCCGGCCGGGCAAGTGGGGCATTCTTCAACTCTCTAACAAGATATCGTTCGATTATCTCACCAATATTGATAATGAACTTTTGACCCGCGAAATCACCTGGACTCCGTTGAGCATAAATTTCATTAGCGGTGAGACGTTTGCCATTTCTACGAGTGCCCAGTACGAGCGGTTACAACGCGATTTTCGCATTTTTTCCCAATACCTGATTCCACAAGACCGGTATACGTTTCACAGACATTCCATAGAGATGGGCAGCGCCAAACGCCGTGATCTATGGATGTCGCTGGAATATGAATTCGGCTCATTTTATAACGGCGACCGGCAGGATATCGTCCTATCAGGGGGCTATCAGGTGGCTGTGCCGCTGTATATGGGACTCGAGGTGGAACAGAATCGCGTTCAGCTGTCCGAAGGTGATTTTACGGCAGAGGTGTACCGGCTCAATGCCAATGTGCTCATCAGTCCGCGCATGGTGCTTTATAACTATGTACAGTATGACAATGCATCGTTGCGCATGGGCTGGCAATCCCGTTTCCGATGGATCCTCACACCAGGGAATGAGATCCTCCTGGTCTTTAACTCTTTATGGAACGATCCCGAACATCATCTGGAACTGAGCGAAAGCGCCTCGAGATTAAAACTGAATTACAATTATCGGTTCTAAGGTCACCCCCCTGCGCTATGCCCTATGCGCTCCATTTTTCCTGTTTAAATCGTGAAATAGAATCCGTATATTTCGTCATGCTGCACCTCGAACACATATCCAAGACCTACCACCGGGAAAAAGCTCTCGACGATATTTCTCTGAGCATTCCCTCTGGTAAGGTCACGGTACTGATCGGCCCCAGTGGCTGTGGCAAATCCACGCTGTTAAAGCTGCTCATGGGACTGGAACATCCCGATCAAGGCGCAATCCATTGGGACCATAGCCGGCCAAAAGAAAAATCAACCCCCAATCTGCACAACATCGGTTATGTCATCCAGGAAGGGGGTCTTTTTTCCCATCTAACGGCACGGAAAAATGTCACTTTGGTGGCACACTATCTAAAATGGCCCAAAAACCGAATAGATTCCCGAATACAACATCTGGTCCAACTGGTTCAACTGGAGAACGGACTGCTGGATAAATACCCTGTCCAGTTATCCGGCGGACAGCGTCAGCGCATCAGTCTCATGCGTGCCCTCATGCTCGATCCCGAGGTGTTGTTGCTGGACGAACCTCTGGGTGCACTCGACCCCATGGTGCGGGCGGATTTGCAGGCAGATTTGCGGTCGATCTTTCAAACCCTTGACAAAACGGTCATACTTGTCACCCACGATATGGGTGAAGCCGCCTACTTTGCCGATCTCATCATCCTCATGCAAAACGGTCGCATCGTCCAGCAGGGCCAGCTGAAGGAGCTTTTGGATCAGCCTGTCGATCCCTTTGTCACGCAATTTATCAATGCCCAGCGCAATCCCCTGACTAATCCGGGGGACGCGACATGAAAAAAATGTTTTTTATAATTGTTTTGCTTTCGGCTTTTCAGAACAACCCGAGCCAGGCACAACAAAGCATTACTATGGGTTCAAAAAAATTCACAGAAAACATTATTCTGGGTGAAATCGCCGCTCACCTGGCCAGAGATCTCGGCTATGACACTCGCCATCGGGAGCAGCTGGGAGGAACACGGGTTCTCTGGAATGCCCTTTTGACAGGGGATATCGATCTCTATCCTGAATATACCGGCACGATCCGCAAGGAAATCCTGTACAACCTGAATCCTGATAAAAACAGCCACCTTGATTCGCTTTTACAGACATTCGGGATTTCGACGAGTCCGGCCCTGGGATTCAACAATACCTATGCCATTGGCATGAAAAAGAGCCACGCCCAAGAGCTGAATATCGAAAACGTATCAGATCTGCGCCGGCATCCTGACCTGGTGTTGGGATTCACCAATGAATTCATGGACCGTGAGGATGGCTGGCCCGGTTTGCAACAGGCTTATGGGTTGCCTCACGACAATGTGCGGGGACTGGATCACGATCTGGCGTACCGGGGACTCGACAGCGGATCTATCGATGTGATCGACATGTACTCTACGGACGCTGAAATTCTCCAGTACGACCTTCAAGAGTTGACAGACGATTTGAATTACTTTCCGGATTATCACAGTGTCTATCTCTTCCGTAATGACCTGAAATCACGCGCACCCCAATTTATATCCGCTCTCAACGAGCTCGAGGACACCATCACTGAGGATCGCATGATCGCCATGAATGCCCGGGTCAAAATCGACAAAGAACCTGAGAGCCAGGTGGCAGCAGATTTTGTAAATAAAGAGTTTTCACTCGATGTTTCTTCCAGCAAGCAGGGTGTGTGGTCTCGTTTGTGGCACAATACGCGGGCACATCTTTATCTGGTCATCATATCCCTGACAGCGGCTATATTGCTGGCCATACCTTTGGGCATCACTGCAGCGAAAATAAAAAGCCTGGAAACGGTCATTCTGGGCATTGTGGGAATCATTCAAACCATCCCGTCGCTGGCTCTGTTGGTCTTTATGATTCCGCTGATGGGAATTGGCGGTCCGCCAGCAATCGTGGCCTTGTTTCTCTATAGCCTGTTACCCATTGTACGCAATACCTTTACCGGAATACATGATATTCCGGCCCCGATTCGTCAGTCAGCGTTTGCGCTGGGACTCCCGGCCATAACCCGTTTATGGAAGATCGAACTGCCCCTGGCCTCGAGATCGATTCTGGCCGGTATCAAGACCTCTGCCGTGATCAATGTGGGTACCGCCACACTGGGCGCCTTGATCGGTGCCGGAGGCTATGGCCAGCCCATTCTCACAGGGATCCGGCTGGACGACACCTCGCTGATTCTGCAGGGAGCCGTTCCGGCAGCAGCCCTCGCTCTCCTGGTACAATGGCTGTTCGATCTCAGCGAGCTGATCCTGGTGCCCAGGGGTTTACGGTTAAAGGCGAGCAGACAAAA
>WJME01000054.1 GCA_014728115.1 Candidatus Zhuqueibacterota bacterium
CCGGTATCTCGTTGCCGGCCATGTCTGCCTCGTTGGCCTATTTCGAAGCCCTGAGACGAGATCGGTTGCCAGCCAACCTCATTCAGGCCCAACGCGATTATTTTGGAGCCCATACCTATAAACGCGTGGATCGCAAGGGCTCGTTTCATACCCAATGGACTTGATCAGGAATCCCTTGGCTACTCTAATCTAAACCCCGATGCCTGCACCCGGCATCGGGGTCTGTTTTTTTAGATCACCGGATGGGCAGGACTGACCAGGTTGGGCGTATGCGCGTGCTTGCTTTCGCTGGCCCACAAGATGCCCCTTTGGGTCAGCGTAAAGGCTTCCGGTACCTCGAAATCGATGGCCTTGTGCCCCAAAGAGGTATAAAACACCCGGCCTTTGCCATATACTTTTTTCCAGACAACAGGAATCACACACCCATTGACCCAGGGATCGTGCTCATCGCTAAAGCGTGTAGTGGCCAAAACTTTGTTATTCGGATCCACATGCATATAATATTGTTCGCTGTGCATGTCAAAATCATCCAATCCTTCTGTAATGGGATCCTCATGATCGGTGATATTGACGCGATAATCGATCACCCCGCCGGGGTGTGCGACCCATTGTCCGCCAACCATATATTGGTATCCTACATCCTGGCGAAAAGAGTCTCCGAGCCCGCCATGCCATCCTGCGAGTCCGACGCCGCTGCTGATCGCCGCGCGCAGGCCCTTGGATTGTTCTTTGCTGATCTCGCCCATGGTCCATACCTGAACGACCAGATCCAATGAATCCATGAGGGCTTTGTCGGTGTAACTTTCGAGTGTATCAGAAACAATGACCTCAAAGCCTTCTGACTTTAGCCAGGGTACAAAAAGATCGCGACAGGGGACGGGGTCATGGCCTTCCCATCCTCCATATACAAATAGAACCTTTTTGGACTTGCTGTCGGAAGATTGAGCTCTCGCCATGCCTGCCAGGGCAGACCCCAATCCCAGGGCCGCTGTTTTGCCAATGAATTGTCTGCGATTTACCGGTTCACTCATGATCTTCTCCAATTAGGAACGCTAAATAATCGATTTTCAAATGGTAGATGTTTTCCACATAAAATGCAAGCGTTTCTTTTAGTCTTGCCTTTGCCAGTATTCTAAAACCCTCAACACATCCATTTCAACCCTTTCCCGTGCCTCCCATCGATCCACACCCGAAAGGAGCAGATCATCATACTGCGTCTCTGCATGCCTGATGTGCGCCAACACGGCCAATTCAATCATCTTTTCTGAAAACGATTTTGCTGCTGCAGTCCGGCCAACCCGACCGCTATATTTCTGACAGGCGTGTTCGGCAATTATTTTTGCTTTGCCCGGAGGACAAGACGGATAGTGCTCCTCTATTTTAGTCGCAAATTCCTTTATGTATTTAACATCGAGTTCCTCACGCCTCAATGCATCCCGTTCTCTGCGTCGTTCCCGGATCTCCTGATCTGCCAGGCATTCTTGCTCGGCTTTTTCGATCGCCTCGAGCTCGACCAATAATCCCTGGCGTTCGTATCGTTTGCGCCGTTTGCTCCATCTCAAAACGACAGCATACAGTTTGCTGTATTTTTTTGATCGGCGCGTCAGGGCCGGATCACCAGAAGGCAAGAATTCCAGATGATCCAGGTCTGCACAACTCAGACACAATGCGCCCTTTTCCTGATCAAGTGTAATCCACGCTCCGCTAGCGAGCTCTGACTGGCATTCGCCACACGAGCCTTCCTTTGAACTGATAAATACCAGTATATCATTTGATTTTTTTTGCATAATACTCCAGCTTTTGTTTTTACGGTCTAATTCCAGTATACAATTTTTTCACTATTCTTTCAAGTGTCTATTACAATGTATTCTCTAAGAAGATTTTCTTGACAGGATTTGTTTATAAAAATAAAAATCGTCATGAAATCTATGCAAAAGCGAATGTGTATCCCTTTACTGACCTTGATTTTTTTACCTGCCTTTCTGCAGGCAAACGATTTTAAAATCGGCCTGGCCCTCAGCGGTGGTGGAGCAAGAGGGATTGCCCATATCGGGGCAATCATTGCCCTGGAGGAAGAAAACATCCCCATCGATCTCGTTGCCGGCACCAGTATGGGCAGTATCGTGGGCGGACTTTATGCCAGCGGGTATTCCGGTCAGGAAATGCGCGAGCTGGTTGCTGAAATTGACTGGCAAAATATCTTTTCCGAACAGCCCGCAACCTCTGCCATTCATTTGTCCGATACCCTGGGGATCGCTGATCCATGCCTGTCACTCTGGTTCAAGCCCTGGGAAATTTCTTTTCCCACCGGACTCATCAATGCTCAGCAGGTTACGGAATTGCTCTTTCAATTGACAGCCGAAGCGAATTACCGCGCCAAGATGAATTTTGACTCTTAGCGTGTGCCGTTTCGATCTGTTACTGTCGATATCACTGATGGCAAGCTCGTGGTCCTCGGAAAAGGCAGTCTCTCCGAGGCTATGCATGCCAGTATGGCCATCCCTCTCATTTTTGATCCCGCCAGACTCAAAGAACAGTTGCTGGTCGATGGAGGAGTGCTGGAGGTCCTTCCCACACGGGTGGTCAGGGATATGGGGGCCGATCTGATCATTGCTGTGGAATTGGAGAAAATGGCAGATCTGGGAACCCCACCCAAAAATATTCTCGACATCGGCATGCATACCTTTGCGATTATGATCAATGAAATGAAACAGGAGCAGCTGCGTCTTGCTGATGTTTTGATTCTCCCGCCTCTGGGCGATCATGATACCATGACCTATAGTGGCCTGGATTCTTTGATCAGATTGGGATACGAGGCCACAATGGAAAAGATCGATGAAATTAAAGCCCTTATTCCTGAGCATCAAATTCATGATCATGCCCGAATTCCATCTGCACAAAAAGACCTCTCTGACGCCACGATCGCCTTTGTCCGCACCAGAGGGAATGAGCTTTTTCAGGATAACCAGATTCTCTCCAGATTTACAATCAAGGCCGGTCAGCAATATGAAATGAATCATGTCCTCGAAGGTATACAATCCATTTATGCGCTGGGCGTTTTCAATAATGTATGGGTAGAGCTGGAACCACTGCCGGATTCGCGTGTCGGCTTGTATATCCACGTGATTGAAAAAGAAATACGCTCCATAGACTTTTGCGCCCTATACAATGAAGAGTATGATTTTACAGGTTTTGTGCAGGGAATACGATATAATTTGTTGGGACACGGAGAGCGCCTGACTGCTCTTTTTCAGGCCAGCCAATACCATCGTCAAATTCAATTCGATCTGCTCAAAAGACAATTGTTCCGTACGCCTTTGCTGTTGCGATCCAAGCTCTATTATAAACAGTTTGAACCCCACTTGTATGATACGCAGGGTAATATATTTACTTCGCTCAACTATTCGATTGCCGGAGCAGAGTTTTTGGCTGGATTTGAACCCTATACCAAGTTTCTCATGACAGTGGGCGCACGATATGAACGAATCTGGTATCAGGATGATGTTTACAATTACATTATTCCCCATGTCCGGTTGACATTTGATTCTCGCAAACAGTGCCCAATGTGTGAAAAAGGCGCCTATTTCCATATCACATATGATAAATCCATCTATGATCATGCTGAAAATCATCGACTCGATCGATGGCAGGCAGAAATCAGGACGCACATGTCTCCTTTTGCCGGCCATGTCTGGCAATTGAGCGCTCATATCGGGCTCTCGGAGCATGAATTGCCTTTGTTTTATGCCTTCCGCAAAGGGGGACCTCTGCTCTTTCCGGGCTTGCATCGACATGAAATGGTCGCTGACCATTATGTTGCCGTGGGTGGAATGATCAGACAAAAAGTCATTTCAAGAATTCATGCCGCTATTCATTTTAGCCGCGGCAATGGATTTTCTTCCGATAAAGACATTAGATTCGATCGACTGATCAATGGGTATTCCCTTGGGCTGGTGATCGATTTGCCGGTGGGAGTGTTGAGTGGATTTTACAGCCGGAATGAGCAGGATAGAGATCTGTGGACCTTGTCGTTCGCACAAGGCCTTTGAAAAGTGTGATTCGTCTGTTCGGGCTATGAATAGTAGAGTTCAGCCGGGTAAATGGATAGGTCTTGATATAGTGATCGTAAAATTTCACCGGCCAACAAACATGTGGTTTTTTGGCCGGTGAAATGAGTTGAAGGTTTATTGGAATGCAGCTCCTGATAAAAGCCCACTCTGGTTTGCATGATAACCCATCACTGTGGCGCATTGACAGTCATCTCCATTGATCCCTCCTGCGGCAACAGGTTGGACGTAAACCCGCAAAAGTGTTCCATTCGGCAAGCTACCGACATTCCATTCTTTGGTTGCTCGCCAGGTGATATATCCGCCTCCGGTCACAGCGCGCTGAGTATCGAGAGTAGAGAGCCCACCGATATTTACCCAATTAGCACCATCCCATCTTTGCAGAGTAAAAACGCACCGGTAAGCGGCATCACCACCACTGGCGACCCGGTTCTCAGTGAGGATGGAAAAATAGGTATGGGTCTTTGTAGCCGGAGCATATGAGATCTGAGCATACCAGCCAGACCCGTCAAAATCATGCCAGGCAGCACCATCCCAGCGGTTATGAGAACTGGATTGATATCCATAGGTCCCCCAGCTTTGGGTGCGAATATTGGCATTGTCTCTCCATACAGAGGGAGGAAGATGTCGTTTGGTCACATCCCCGTTATTATCTACTGTCAAGACATGGGTGTTATCACTCGTTGAACCAATGCCTGCCAGTCTGACTCCACCCGTTGTGTGCAATTGTGCTGCGGGATTCTGGGTACCAATTCCCACCCGGCCACTGCTGGTCACGCGCAGATATTCACTGTTGCCTTCTTTAACGATCATTTGCGCCAGAGAGGTCCCCTGGAATAAAACTGCGAGCATCAGGCCGAAGAATAATATCCTGAATTTCATATGGCCTCCTTGAGTTTATTAACGATTCTGGTTTGCAATCATCTCTTCTGTTGGTTTTAATGCAAAGATCGTACCAGTAATTCCTTGTGGTAAATGCTGTCAAATTATTGTTTTTATGTAGCATTTTATTCAGGGTTTTTACCACCTGTAACATGAATATGTCATATCACATAAAAAAGAATACTCTGCAAAATCGTCGATTTATCTGAGACCATGAATACTTTTTCTGTGAGGTGTTAAAAAAGGATCTGAAGAGAAATTGAAAACTGGCTGGATTGTTCCTCTGTAAAAAAATATTGATATACGGGCAAGATTTCCAAAGGTACGTGCTTTTGATCGTTGCCGATTCGATACCCGATACCTGCCCCAATACAGGCAACGGTTTCATTTTCCGTGTCTGACACAGAGATATATTCATTCTTTATCGTTGCGTTTAATTTTGCCTCCGAATACATGTTCACCAGACCGGCGAGAAATTGCAGAAACATTGCGTTCGAAGCGGATTGGAATGCAGGACTGTTTTGCCGTAATAAAACATAGGCCTGTATCTCTCTTATAGAGCCGGTTATTTTCGGTATCCCTTCTCTTGGCAATGCACCGGTCAGTTTGACGAGTTCACTCTTTATTTCTCCCCGATTGATGCCAAATTTGCCGATTCCCAAATGCAATCCGATATAATGCTGAGAAGAGAGGGGCGTTAATAGGGTAAAGCCGCCATAAACCCCTCGCTTCCAATACTGAGCACCTTCCCCCATGGGAAAAACGACTGCTGCTGAAAATCCAATATGAGTGGATGTGGACTGATCGTGTTCCGAATCCCGGGTGGGCAATATAACTGGTACCGTGTGGTTTACTTTTGGCAGGCTGTTGTTGGACATTTGACCGAACAATGAGCTAAATGTGATCAAGAGAAAAAGAAAACAACGGATCATGGGGCCGTCTCGCAAGAAAATATGATGATCTATTCATATAAATAAAAAGATATTTTTTTATATAAACAAGAAAAAAATGAACAAAAATATAACTTTTTCTTGAATATCATCTGACCAGGCCGTATTTTTCAGCTATTCCTGATGACTGTGAGACAGGGGCACATGAGACCAAAAACAGGTTACCATCTATTCTCCAAACCTTTCATATGGCTGCTTTTTATCACCCTTTTGTTTCTACTCTATAGCGGTCTGGTCATCGATGAACGCTGGATCGATGTGGATGAAGGCGCTCATCTGGCAGATGCCCAATTGCTGCTTCAGGGCCAAGTCCCTTATGTGGATTATCTTTCGCGACAACCTTTTTATGTCGTACACCTGGGTTTGTTTGTCAAGCTGTTGGGCATTCACTATGGCAGCGGACGGTGGCTGGGACTTTTCTCCGCCCTCTCAGCAGGCTTTTTGATTTTCCTGATTGCCAGACAGCTCTTCCCAAAACGCACATCTATGATCGCTATGCTGCTCTTCTTGGCATTTCCGCTGGTTCTCCTCTATGCCCCTATGACCAAAATGAATTTTGTCGTCACTGTTTGGAATTGCCTTGCGATTTATCTGTTTCTGCGTTTTTATAAAACCGGGACATTCGGATCGATGATCCTGGTAGGCGTCGTGACAGGATTCGCGTTTTATGTCCGTGCCAGCAGTCTGGCTGTTCCTGCCACTCTTGTCGTCATGATCTTTTTACTCAACGGCAGCCAGGTCAAAACCTCTCTGCGGCAGACAGGAGGGGGGGTGACCGGCTTTTTCCTGGTCGCGACCGCAGTGTTTTTGTTTTATGCTCAATTCATCGATTTCGATCAATTTGTCCGCTCTCCGCTCAATCCCTTTGATATGGTCTTTCAGTCCGTATCAAAGATTCAATCCCTCTGGAATGCCCGGTCCGGCATTGCAAATCAGTCCGGGGATCTGCAGATTCTGTCGCTTTTTCATGTAAAGCATTGGCTGGCCATGACGCTCGTGCTGTTCGGAGGGATGGCAATCTATTGTGCCGGCCTCGTTATTCGTGCCCGACCGTTAAAAGATACACCGGTTCTGGAATGGATTTTTCCCTTGTGGACTTTGTTTACCGCACTGGTCTATTCTTTTCAATTTTTCCATCACGGATTTTTCCCAGAATACGGAGCCGAATTCTATCCTTCGCTGATGATTTGTCTGGCTGTGGTTCTCTTCAAGCCTTTACCCTGGAAAAAGTTAACCTGGTCCTTCATCCTGGTGCTGGCAATTTTTTCAATGGTTCACATGTCCCGCCATATCCGCTGGTCGTATCAGGCGATCTGGCCGCCATCGTTAATTACAACCGTCAATGATGAGCTTGTGAAACGCTCTGACGTGGGCGATACAGTGTTCTCTGGCGGCATGATATGGACCGCCAACCCGCATTTGAATCCATATCTCAAGATCACACATCCCACAGGACTCTTGAGTGAACCTGCCACTTTGGATTACGAGATCTTGTCCCGCCAGCTGGTTGAAAATCCACCGGCATTTGTTGTCCTGGATGGTTTTACCATTCGCTGCTTTAGTCCGATCGTTGGATTGCTGCGAGAATTACTACGACAACGATATGATCGAATCGAGGAATATAGCGGAGGCCCTCAGCTTGTCCGAGTCTACAAACTGAGGGCCCAATAGGAGAACAATGTTTTGGTTTTTCAGATCAACGGATCAGCAGCATTTTGACGGTTTTGGAAAAAGATCCGGCCTTGATCATACAGAAATAGACAGCGCTGGAATGACCATTGGCATCCCACTGCACGGTATGCACACCCGGCTGCCGTTCTTCATTGACCAATGTTTCAACGAGTTGACCGGCCATGTTATAGATCGACAATTGCACGTTTTCTTTTTCCGGCAGCTGAAAAGAGATTGTCGTGGACGGGTTGAATGGATTGGGATAGTTTTGCTCAAGATTAAAATGTTTGGGAACAGCTGCGATATTACCCTTTTCAACGGCGGTTGTGGTTTCTGCTTTATATTGCAATGTGGCATATCCACTGGTATACTTGCCTGTACGCAAGGCACCGGCAACATAGACGTTATCCTGCTCATCGAGGGTTATGCCGGCAGAGGTCATGCCATAGATAAAATCTATCCAGACGAGGTTACCGGATTTGTCGTAGAGGAGGCAATAGCATTCTTCCGGTTGATTCTGATAAGGAACAGCATGGCCACTGACAAACGTGTACCCCCTCGAATCGGTAACGAGTCCTGCTACGACAGGGCTCCCTCCGCCTTTAGAGCTGGGAGGAGTATAGGTTTGATTCCACAGTTCTTCGCCTGCATCATTGAATTTTGTGGTGTACACTCTGTACGGTCTGTTGAATGCATAAAGAGTACCGGTCATCAGGATGTTGCCCTGATGATCGATCTCGAGGTCTTTGGCTCTATAGGTTCTATGGTCCGGAGGTTGATAATAATGTGACCAAATCAATTATTGTCGAATTTGGCTGACCACAAGAGAGTGCCGTTGGCATCATATTTGAGCACCAGATAATCACTTGTTTGCCTTCCCCAGGAAGCTGCGATCTTTTGAGACTGGCTCAAAAGAGTATTCTGTCTTTCAGAATACTCACTGTATATTACAGTCAAAGGGTCTTTGTGCAGACGAAAAAAAGTAAAAAAATACTAAATAAAGCTATTTATTGTGAATATTATGATAAAAATAACGTTCAATTTTTGAACATACAAAGGATATACGAGGGCATTTTTTCTGTGTTTTCTGTTGCTCGGGGTAAGGGACTCAGGTACCGTACATGGATCTTGACGCCGTGGTTCAGATTCAGAGGAATAGAGAACACGACTGAGAATCATTCTCCACTGCAAAGCAAAGAATGTATGATCTTGTGCAGAGTCGAAAGTAAAGCCGGCAAGATTTCCCGGAATTACTCTGGTCGATCCATTAACCAGCCGAACATGGCTCCATAAACCAGATGCTGGAAAAGGGTAACCAGAGGTACCAGAGGAGAGATTTTTAATCCAAAATACCCCCATCCGAGAAGGGGCAGGGCAGCCAGTTGCATGATCAGCCAGAGAAAAACTCCAAATAAAAGTCCGTTTTTAAGGGTGACGGTCCGGCTAAACCCCGCAGCCAGCGAGCCCCAGATACTTCCGTAGAGAAAATGGGCCAGGATTGTCACCATGATCACCAGCGGATGCGATAACCACTGTCCGAGTATCCTGTCCACAAGCGCCAGAGGGACCGGTTCGGTAATGGGCACTGTCTCGATCACGACGCCTGTCAGAATGACGAGAGTCATGGCCAGAGTGGCGACGAGTCCCCAGACAAATCCGTTTAAAAGACGTGTATTTTCCATATTATGCTCCCAGAGTTGCTTTTTTGATAACGTCATCGCAGAGAAATTCATTTCATCAGGTCTCTTTTACGCTTTGGGCTCAAAATGGTTCACGCCTTTGATTTGGTCTTGCGAAACTGATTCAAACCGATTATATTCATAAAACCTACAATTTGATCCTATTATAACAAACAGGAAGATATCCATGACATCCAACACCTTGGAGACACCCTCTTCGGCCAATGAAAGGCTGTTATCACTGGATTTTTTTCGCGGTTTTACCATGTTTCTTTTGATCGCCGAGGGAACGCATCTGTTCTCCTATATGATCGATCCGCAGCTCAAAGGCACAATCATTCATTTTTTCGGTACTCAATTGCATCACCACCCCTGGAATGGTCTGAGATTCTGGGATTTGGTGCAACCCTATTTTATGTTTATCGTGGGGGTGGCGATTCCGTTTTCGTATGCCAAGCGTTCCGCCCGTGGTGCGCAGCATAAAGATATGGTGATCCATGCCATCAAACGATCCCTGCTGCTGTTATTCTTGGGATGGGCTCTTTATTGTATCGGTCCCGGTCATATCACGTTCCGGTTTCAAAATGTACTCGCCCAGTTATCCGTAACTTACCTGGTCGCGTTTCTCATCCAGCGCAAATCCTTTCCGACCCAGCTTTTGATCTCATTCGCTTTTATCGGGTTTACAGAATTGATCTATCGCATCTTTTGGATCCCGGGATTCGATCAACCCTTTACACCTGATGCCAATTTTGGAGCCTATATCGATTTGCTGATTTCCGGCG
>WJME01000055.1 GCA_014728115.1 Candidatus Zhuqueibacterota bacterium
ACAACGGGGAGCGGCAGAAGATCACAGAGTTTGAGAGACATATCTTGGATCAGACCTCCAGCCAGGCTGAGAGGGATAAGCGCACTCAATTCGAGGAACAAATCAATCGTAAATTTGTTTTACTTATCGACCTTTTCTGGAACGATGTCGCCGGCGTAAATGTCTCCAAACAAGCCGCTCATGATTTTCTGGATTCCAAGCTTCTGCCGGATGATGAAATCGCCGTATTCACATATAAGATTTCCAAAGGAGTTCTGGTCAACCAGTATTTCACTCAGGACCGGGATGAGATCCGTGATGCAGTTAGTAAGATTAAGCCCGGCCCGGAAGCACATATGAATCCTGATGATCCCATGCCGATGTCGATCAATGAGCCTTCTTCCATATCCTCCGACCTTGAAGGATTTGAGTATGCCGCCGAAAGCTATGTAAGGGACGGGACCATGGTGCAGCCTTTTAATCCTTATACAATGGAATTGCAGCATGTCAATACTCAGATAAGCAGTTTTATTCAAGTGCTGAAAGATGTTGCGGTCTCCCTTCGCCATATTCCCGGCCGCAAACACGTTTTGTTTTTTTCAGCCGGTATTCCTGCCGAGCATTTTTCCGGCATTTCCAGTACGAGGATCAGGGATGAATTTGATGACCTGGCCCGGCAGCTTTCCTCAGCGGATGCGTCCGTATTCAGCATCAATCCTATTACGAAATCCAAACAATTGTTGACAAAAAAACAGACGCTGGGCGAGGCCGATTCCTTGAGACGCCTTTCTGAATATACAGGTGGAAGCTATTTTGAGAACAAAGGCGATTTTGCCGAAAGTGCGGAAAAAATCAATTTATTTTAAACTCACCGGTGAAAAGGATAAAAAGGCAAGCCGTCTTTCGCTGAAAGATATCTACTATTATATCGGTAATAATGTTTCTTTATTGGTTGATAGGCTGACGGAGAATACATCTGCTCTCCTGGCTGTGCTGCCGGTCACAAAGCCGGATACAAGCCAGCCGGATATCATGATATCCGCTGATTTAATAGACTGTTCAAGCGGCAACACAATTCCCATTGATTTTCATATCATTTCCGGCATGAATGAGGAGAAAAAAGCCCTTATCCTGGGAAAAATTTGTCTGCCTGAACTCAATTACGGTGATTATCGTTTGATATTCACCGCCCAAGATCCAGTTTCCCGAGTATCGTCCCGGCGGAAGATCGATTTCTCCATGAAATGAATTCTGTGGACAGATACTTCGCTTTTGAGACCAGCGGCAGCAGGCGTCCTTCCTTTTCATGGCGATAGTTAAAAAGATTTGATAAAATATGGACATGCAGAAAGAGAAAAAAAACCGGCTTAAAAAGAAAGGTATTCTTGTCCTTGACAGCAATAATGAAAAAGAAGAGATCGAATTCGAACTTGACTATTTGTCCACACTGAGTACCAAAGAACGGTTCGCATTGATGATTGAGAAAAGCCGTGAATTAAAAACTAATTTGGAGAAAAATGGACACCGAAGGACTTCTGCGGTTATTAAAAGAAAATAAGGTCAATTTTATCGTCATCGGCGCTTCCGCTTTTCCTGCATATGGTTATGCAAGAGCAACGTTAGATATAGATATCTTCATAGAGCCCAATCTCAAAAATGCTAAAAAGACCATGAATGCGCTTGAACAGTTCGGCTATAACCTTATTGATTTAACCCCAACAGATTTCATAGAAAGCAAAATTTTAATTCGACAGTATTCAGTCGAAGCAGATTTCCATCCATTTGTGAAAGGGGTTGACTTTAAAGAAATCTGGAAAAACAAGATCAAATCAAAATTCGGGAATACCGAGGTGTTTTTCCCATCGATTGAAGACATGATAAAAATGAAGCGTGCCGCCGGAAGGGCAAAAGATAAAGAAGATTTAAAATTTTTAAATAGACTTAAGAAAAAAAGAACATAAATACTATTGTATTTTGCTTCCGTACAGGGTGATTATTTTTACACCATACGAGAAAATGAAACGGGTGAAGTTTTTTGCCTCCGCCGATACCGAATGGAATTATGGGGGATTGAATTGTCGTCGTCTGCGGCAAGCTTGGCCCGTAGGTGCCTATGCAAGTGATAGTGCAACAGCTGAGAGAACGGATAAAAAAGATATTCTTTCTTTTTTACCAGGAAGATGCGGTACTTTTACGCAAGTTCTGGGATGATACCGGCCGGCAGCCCAAACTCAGCTGTCTTTCATTGGATGTGTCAATGTCTTTTCATGTCCGGATTAAACGTTTTTTTGGGTTTTTCTTCTATAGTGGTCCGATGTCTACCCGGAAAGAAACTTTCTCAATATTTCAAAAAAAAATGGATTCAATTTTTTAAAGATTCATAAAAATAATTTCCTTTTTCTTTATGAATCTTTTCTAAATATTCTGCATGTTCTCGTCCGCGGGGAACAAAATTATATAAATCCAGATACAGTTGCAGGTTTGAGACAACACGAAATCCCCGAATAGTTTGAATGTTATAGAATATGCTGTTTTTGTAGTGCGGACGAATGATGTGAATATTTCCTCCTCTAACAAGTTCTTTGAGATCCAATCTTTCACGTAAGGCGATTACATCTTCTTTCCAGTTTTTTGAATTAAAATAAAAATAAATTTGATCGGTTACAACATATGATGTTACTAAGTTTGCACCTGAGTGGAGAGTCAAAGCATACGGCTTATCTTCCAACTGATCTTTCAACTTGGAAAGTATTGTCTTATCAGGGGAATAATAGATATTTTCTTCATTTTTTTCGAAAAAATATGAATTTGTCCAGTCCTTAATAAGCTCATTTTCATTTGTAAGCTTGGAAAAGCTTTGCGGTCCGCGTTTGAAACGTTCTATATATCCTTTTTTTTCCATTGTCTCCAAAACACCCTGGACTAGCCCTTGGCTTATTCCTTTTTCACTCACAAAATCACGCACAACCCATTTTTTTCATGCTTTTCCAGCACTTTCCTTAAAACAAAAGTTGCCTTATCCGCGAAAATATTTTTTCTCATATTGTTCACTATTTTATAAAGTTCACTTTATTGTGAACATTGCATTGCAATGAACGTTTTGTGTCAAATTGTTATAAAATTTGCAACTAAAATAAGTGAAGATGAATTTAACTAAACGGAGGTTATAGAATGGGAAAAAAGAGCGAATCATACTCCTTCATGCGGGAATTTCAACGTCTATATGCAGAAACACGAAGACCCGAGATCTTATGCTTGGTTCAGGATTTCCTTGATTAAATAATATCTTGTCGTTTCGAGAACGGGATAAATACATCTTTATTTGAAGAATTTTGGCTATTAAAAAAAAGAAGATAGGGAGGCCAAGATATGATGAAGAGAAATTTAAGTGCAGCGGTTGTATTTTTCACTTTTTGTTTCCTGGCATCTCAGTTATCGGCTGCAGAAAAATTTGATTTGACTCTTATCAATCAATTTATTTTAGACCAGGAAAAAGAATATATCGCAGAGCCCGGGGATATGGCTGTGGATAGAAATGAAATAATATTCAT
>WJME01000056.1 GCA_014728115.1 Candidatus Zhuqueibacterota bacterium
AAAGGCAGATCCCGACGCACCCATCTCAAGAAAACAAATCAAAAAAAGAAAGGAGCGGAAACAGTCTCAAAGCGAACAAGTCGCTGTATCCGAGATCAAGTCCCCGCCCCTTGTGGCGTTAACTAAAATATCGGATAATCAAAGCTAATTTCAAAGAACAATTTGAACATTACAACATGTTCAAAAAAAGTCTTGACTTTTACCAGAGTAACTTTGTGTATCCTTTATCGAAATCTAGCTGTACCAGTTTGCCTTCCACGCCATAGATGTATTCCACCGAATCGATACCATCATTAGAGGAGCCGGTGCGGTATTCAGAGAGCACGTCCATGCCATGCCGAAAATACCAGGTCGAATCGCCGTTCTGCACACGAAAGATGCGATTGTTATCGGCATCATACCCATACTCGTCATTGGCGTGTGCGGTCATGTTGTCGAGACAGTCATAGAGTAGCGAGTCCGAGCCGATTTTAGTCACTCGTCCGGCCAGATCATAAAGATAGTTAACCGAACCTGTGCTGGTTAATTGATTGTTGTCGTTGGCATAGGTGAAACTGGCAGATCCTTTCTGGGTCAGATTGCCATTGTGATCATATTGATAACTACGTATCGAGGTTGTACCTTGTTTAAATTCGGTCAACCGATAAAGATCATCATATGTATAATTATAGGTTACATTTGACATGGTTCCATGCTGCACTTGTTGGGATAGAACATTTCCTGCATTGTCATAGGATGCGTTGGAAAAATAAAATTCATTGGTTGTACCCTCTTTGACTCGATAGAGGTGGAATCTCTAATCCCGCAATTCGCTGTGTCGATCACTGACTCGGAGAATGTTGATGTTCAGCGCACCGTATCAGCATTCCTGGGGGGGGAAGCTCAGGGTATGTGGAGGCACAGAATTGGAAATCCTGTACCATTGTAAAATTACCCTATAACCATCTAATGCAAATGTAAGATTGTTACCCATACTTGATGCAGAATTAGGTAATCATGGGGCATCCAAAAATTGTGCTTTAATAGAATAATAGAATTCTAGTTTTTGTGTTTTCGAGTTATCATCAGCGATGCACACATTAACTTTGATTTCTCATTGAGGTTCTTTCAATGATTGTTTTAATTCCAGTGGTAATGAAATAAAACAAATCGTAAAGAAAAACTATGCCTAGCTGTATTAGTGCATGCAACTTTAGTAAAGCTTCTATTTTGAAAAATGTGTCATTGAATAAAGAAAAATCATAAATACAAAAAGTGACTACCAATATATTTATTCCTGTTAAAAATTTTGCCATAATACTTGATGTCGCTATTGCAAAATGGCTAATATTCAAAGAAATTAATAACAGAATAAATACTATACATGGAAACAAGAAAAGATTAAAAGCATGTATCATTTGAAAACGATTATGCAATATTATCAATATACAGAGAATTAAAAGAAAAAATAGCCATATGTAAAATAATCTGATATCATGGTTGTTTGAACAGTACAAACGTATAAAGAGAATAATTTCAACAAGTAAACTAGCAATGATTATCCACAGGAAATATTTATAAGAGAACAAAATAATACACAGAATAAGAATAGCAGATAATCCAATATTAAAAAACTTGATCATGTGAACCATTTTGCCCTCAGTCATATGATTATTATTGACTCTTTTTGAAATATATCCGTTCAGCGTTTTCATTTACTAAGGCTTCTTCGAATTGTTTGGTAGGATCTGTATAAATAAATACTACATTGTTTATTATAGTGATATTAACAGGTTTTGAAATGTTAATATCTATCGAATTTAAGGCGTCAGCGCAAGCATCTGCACAATTTCCACCATCATTGATTTTATATTCTTTTTGAAAGCGGTCAGAGGCAGTATATACGAGTTCGGCATCCTGCTTTTCAGTGGTTGTAAACCTGACTCCCTCAGAATAGCCGGGCTCTTTTTCAGCAAACTCTGTAAGGGAATTGAAATAATCACCTACTCTATTTTTATCTTCTCCAGTGATAATTAAATTTTCACCATCTTTTGAGAATAATTGCCACCCAGCGTTTTCGTTGCCTACTAGTAATGCATTGTGACCCGAATATTTCCCGATTCCACTACCGCTGGTACTTAAATAACGCACATCATTATGAATCAGTATTACATCCCTTCCATCAGGATCAACAACTATCAACGGATTATCCAACGCATAAACATAAGGACTCCACCCCGGGTACTCCTCCGCCAACGGATCCACACTAATAAACCGCCCGATACCCGGATCATAATATCTTGCTCCAAAATAGGTTAAAGCGCTATTCGAGTCAAGTTCTTTTTGGGTAAACGGGTAAGCTGATTCATTGTTGCCGCTGGAGGTCTGGGTGTCGCCAAAGGGTTTGTAATCACGGCGCTGCTCGACGTCAGAGGTGTCGTTGCCGGTGATCAGACGTGTCGATCCCAGGTGATCGGTATAATACCACAGGTATCCCCGCTCCGGATCGACTTTGACCATCTTGCGGCCATTGCCATAGATGTATTCAGCCTGCAGTTCATTACCGGTGCCGTATTCGACGAGTTCCTGTAATCCGTTGCGGATGTAATAGGTGGTGGTACTCGACTCGATCTTTTTGATGCGCAGGTTGTCAGCGTCATAGCTGTAGGTGTCTGACCCGTGTGCGGTGAGATTGCCAAGGCAGTCCCATGTCAGGGTCGTGCCACCGAGGCTGGTGAGGTAACCGGCGCCGTCATAGACCATGGCGCGGCTGCCATCGCTGGTAAGGCGGTTGTTGTTGCCGCCATAGGTCATCGTCTTGCCGGTAAAAGAGGTTAGATTGCCATTGTCATCATATCCATAGGACTGCTGCACCGAACCGCCGTATTTGTATTGGGTGATGCGGTAGAGATTATCATACGAGTATTCCATATTTTCGGTGGACTGGTCTTTGTATTTGTACACCACCTTTTTCAGATTGCCTACGTCGTCAAAATCCGTACTGCCGGTAGAGTTGAAATAATAATAGTTGGTAGAGCCTTCCTTGTAATCGCGGCGCTCGAGCCATCCGCGGTTAGAGTCGTATTGATTGATCTCTTTGACGCCATTGGCATACGAGGTGGTATCGGGACGTCCCATTTCATCATAGGCAAAAAAGACCAATGGATCGACGCGATAACTGATTTCGAGATAGGGGCGTTTGCTGGTGTCGGTGGTGTGTTCACACGTTCACACGTTCGCACGTTCCCACGTTCAAACGTGTTTATCAGCCATAGGCTCCGGATTTGTAGATGGTGACAGTATCCAGTGCGGTAGCGGCATAGTCACCGCCATAGGTAGACCAGTTATAGGTTCCGTCATAGCGTTGATACGAGACGTCATCATTGGTGGCCGTTCCTGTTCCTGTACCCTCGACCCAGCTGCGGGAATAATTGCATCTTTTACATGCTCTGATTTTTCTCGGATATCTTTTTCTTGCATTTTCAATTTGATTTTAGCATTATTCATTTATGAAAGAAATGGTTTATATAGAAACGAGCGTGATAAGCTACTATACCTCGAAACCGAGCAGGGATATTATTATTGCTGCTCGCCAGGCAATAACGCGTGAAAAATGGATCAAAATAGTCAGTTCCTTCAAAGTATTTATTTCGGCTTTGGTTATTCAGGAAATCGAGAAAGGCGATAGTAAAGCCGCACAACAAAGGCTGGCATCAATTCAAAAATTTTTGATGTTGGCTATAGATAATCGGGCAGAGCAATTGGCAAAGCGTTTGATAGAAAACCGAGTGATTCCACAAGAATCTCCTGGCGATGCGCTACATATTGCACTGGCGGCAGTCCATGGTATGGATTATCTATTGACCTGGAATTTTACTCATATCAATAACGCCCAAATGAAAAACAAAATCGCAACTGTGATTATGGGGGAAGGATACAACTGCCCAATATTGTGTTCCCCTGAAGAATTATTGGGAGATTAGTAATGAAAGATAAGATAGTCGAGCAGGTTCGTAAAAATAGAAAAAAGTATACAGAACAATTCTACGATGATATTCATGCCATCTGTCGGGACTTGAAGAAAAAAGAAGAACAATATACCCAAAAATATGGATATCGGACAGAATCGTTGTCAAGTAAAGATACTGGCTAATTCATAAAGTTCGTCAACCCTAAAAAAACTTTTCCCTTTTTGTCAATCGTAATACCGATACAATGTGGCCCTGGATACACCCAATGTTTTGACGACCTCATTGGTATTGTTTGCAGGATCTTTCATCAGATGCCTGGCGATGTTGATCTTGCGATCATCCATGACTTTGGGTCTGACTCCGATGCGTCCCCGGGCACGTGCCGCTTGCAATCCCGCCATCGTGCGTTCACGAATGATATCCCTCTCGAATTCGGCCAATGCGCAAGTCAACGGCGGTAAAAAGAGGTGGTTGAAGAAAGTGTTTTAAAGAAAAAAAAGGATATAAAATTCGATGATCCGGGGCCGCTCCGGCTCTGTCCCCGCACCTATCGCTATGGTGTTTAATCTTTAAACTGGATTTGGCAGAGTTGACTATTTTTTTAGAAAACTGTAGGTTCGGTCGGCGATAGGTGCGGGGCCAGGATCCTGCGCGGGCTCGGCACGCTTTCCCGCACCAATCGCGTGTCGTACTGGCAAGCCTGGTGATGTGTTGATTTTGTATTTTATTCGATCAATTATGGGGCCAGTCAGCGATAGGTGCGGGACGATCACGCCTCGCTGAATTTAGAAAAGGACTCTGGTTTTTGAACCTTATTTTGTTCTTTTAACCTTAGTAGCTCAGAGTTACCCCACCGTTTTTTGACCTTATTACCTTATTGGGGTATTGCCGTACCTTTAATGGATAAATAGGTAATGTGGATAAAAGGGGGTGGGGACGCGGAAACGCACCTGTCGTCCATCATACCGGCAAATCCACTAGAAAAAGGAGTTCACCAGTCCCTAAAATGACTCCACCAATTGCTATTCCGACTGCTTTTCCATCCGGATCAACAAATTTAGCGGATTATTAGCCGCATAATACCCAGTCATAGTATCTTGCTCCAAAATAGGTTAAACCGCTATTCGAGTCAAGTTCTTTTTGGGTAAACGGGTAAGCTGATTCATTGTTGCCGCTGGAGGTCTGGGTGTCGCCAAAGCAACGTGTGAACGTATCTACGTGTGAACGTGTGCACGTTCACACGTATGAATCCGGGGCCGCTCCGGCTCTGTCCCCGCACCTATCGCAGCGGTATTTATCTTTTGAAAGGGGAGGGCAGTGTTGTTCGACTTTTTAGAGAGGTGCTCGACCGGTCGGCGATAGATGCGGGGCCAGGATCCTGCGCGGGCTCGTCGCGCTTTCCCGCACCTATCGCTCATCGTACCGGTAATCCTGGTGATTTGTTGTTTCACGTATTTTGAACGGTAAATTATGGGGCCGGTCAGCGATAGGTGCGGGACGATCGCGCCTCGCTGAATTTAGGAAAGAGCTCTA
>WJME01000057.1 GCA_014728115.1 Candidatus Zhuqueibacterota bacterium
CCCCCCTGCATCAGGTCTTTCTTCCTCTTCTGCTCTGGTGGTTGCCTCTGCCCTTGCTCTCTTGCAATGCAATAGAGTGGATCTGGATCCTATCGATCTCGCTCAACGTCTGGCAGAAAGTGAAAAATTCGTAGGCACAGCCGGCGGAGGCATGGATCAAACGATTTCTTTGAACGGCCTTGCAAATCATGCGGTAAAAATAACCTTCTATCCCCTGGCCATCCATCCCGTAGAGTTACCTGACTTTCTCTCGATCGTCATCTGTAACTCGATGATCAAAGCACCTAAAACAGAACATGCGATGATTGAATACAATCGCAGACCTCTAGAGTGCCAGATAGCGACTCGTATCCTGGCTGATCATTTTTCCAAACTCTTTGACCGGCCTGTCAGTGCCACTCGTCTGGCTGATCTGGATCCGCAAAAACTGCATATCTCTCCTAAAGCACATACTCGAATCTGCAAAGAGGTATTACAACCAGAGATCATGTCTTTGGACCAAATCCGGACAAAATCGGGTTTTTCCATGGAGAAACTCTTGGATGAATTTCCGCTTTTACGCTCATGCGTTGACATTTTGAACCAAAAAGGATTTCCTTTGGCCGCACGGGTGCGTCATGTTTATTCTGAAGCGCTTCGCGTCGAATCTGCGGTGCAAGCTCTGCTCGATAATGACAGCCGGTTTTTTGGACAATTGATGAATGAATCACATGCGTCATGCAGGGATGATTATGAAATCAGCACCCCCGAAATCGACACATTGGTACGCATCGCCCGTGATGCAGGAGCATTGGGTGCGAGATTGACGGGTGCAGGATTTGGTGGATGCACGGTAAATCTGGTTGAAACAGATCTTGTGCCAGCTTTTACAGATCGAATATGGCACGCCTATTATCTTGATTATCTTGTAAAAAATCGACCCGACATTGACTCGAAAGGCTTGAACATCAAAGACGTGATCATTACGACAAAGCCAGCATCGGGCGCAAGAGGTTTTACTCTCCCAGATTCGTAACGATAGAGTCAATGATCGGTTTTGCGTGCAAACGTCCGTTTTCGATAAATATTTTATTGCAATCGCGTCCTGCGACAGGCGATCCTGCCACATAGAGACCTTTGACATTGGTTTCCAAACTATCGGGATCGTGCTCGGGAACAAGCGTTTCAGGATCGATGTTTACCCCTGCCTGTTGCAATAGATCCTGATTGGGATGATACCCTGTCATCGCCAGCACCGCATCATTTTCGATTTCGAATAATCGAGTACCGGTTTTTAATGTAACTGTTTTCTCAGAAATCCGTACGACACGCGTTTCAAAATAAGCCCGAATGGATCCTTCTTTGATGCGGTTTTCGATATCGGGTAGCAGCCAGTACTTGACCTTATTGGAAAATGATGCATCCTTGTGAACCAGAGAGACATGACCACCGGCGCGAAAAATCTCCAGCGCGGCTTCAATTGCAGAGTTTCTGCCTCCGACAACCACGACATTCTGGCCGAAATACATATGCGCTTCTTTATAGTAATGGCTGACATGCGGCAAATTTTCTCCTTTTATGCCCAACATATTGGGCTGATCATAAAATCCTGTCGCAACGATCACGCTTTTTGAATAGAGATCCTGATCATCCAACCCAATACGAAACGAAGCCCCCATATCCTCAAGAGCATTCACAGGGGTATGAAACCGGATGTTCAAATCATGATGTTCTGCCACCCTGCGATAATAGTGGCATATCTCTTGTCTTGTGGGTTTGGGAAATTGACTGACAAAAGGTACATTCCCGATTTCCAGTTGTCTGGCAGTTGAAAAAAAGGTTCCATGGGTGGGCCCCTTGTAAATAGAGTTTACCAGGACGCCTTTTTCCAACACCAGACAAGACAATCCTTTTTGTGCAGCTTGAATCGCACAAGCCAGGCCTACCGGGCCTGCACCAATGATAATGATATTTCTAATTGATTGCATAGGTTCCTCGAGTTCAATTCTGTTTATATGACAGCAATTCCCAATAGATAAATCGGATCAGACCATTCGATACAGTCAGAAAAGCCCTCACAGTTGATTAGCTCCCAGAACAGATTCCGTTGTATTGATATTCCAATCATCTAGTTCCATTGGGCAAGGCTTTCTGTGGTACTTTTGATCGGTGTATGCAGTGTCTGCTGCGCCAGGGCAGTATCGAGAGATACATCACGGGGGCGGCGAGCAGAAGCGCCATGATCGTCCATAGATGAGGGAATTAACAGGGTTTCATTCAGGTTCAATGCGTTGCAGAGTTCTTGACCAAAGTCATAGCGGTTGATTCGATTCGCCCCTCCGAGATGTAAAACACCCCCAAACCGGTTCAGGGCCAATTCCCATACCAATCCCGCAAGATTATTGACCCAGATCGGAGTCCGATACTGATCAACAAAAAGAGGCACTTTTTTGCCAGAGTATAATCGTTCTTCGATCCACATGCTAAAACTAGAGCCCAATCCTGTCATCGAAGAACGTCCATAGACCAGGGCGCATCTTATCACAACGGCATTGCTGCATTTTTCCAACACAATGATTTCAGATTCAGCTTTTTGTTCTCCATAGACAGACAGAGGGGCAACGGTATCACTTTCCGAATACATTCCAGAGGTCCCATCAAAGACCATATCGCTGGAAAAATGGATCAATCGCGTATCGTGCTCGTCACACCAGCGGGCGAGAATTTCGGGCACAGCGACATTGATACGAAAGGATTCCCGGGGATCTTGTTCGCAGCTATCCAGATTGCTATTGGCTGCGGTATGAATAATAATACCGGGTTTGACGCGATCGAGCTCGGATATCAGCTGAGATTCCAGAGTCAGATCCATCTGGATGCCGTCTGGGACCCTATGGTTGCCACACACGGGCAAAATATGAATGCCCGGCGGACAAAGAGAGTAAATATGTCCGCCGATAAAGCCACTTGCACCGGTCAACAGGCATGTACTTTTCTGTTCTGATTGGTTCAACATGATAAAAACATTGAAATTATTCTTTTTTTTCAGTAATATATTATGCACATAACAACCACAAAATATAAAATCTCTCCACCATTTTCAAGGGCGAAACACCATGAAATATGTTGTATTGTTTTGTATGATTTGCATCGTTTATTGCCAACAGCCTCCAAACAATACAGAAACCCATCTGCCGGTCACGCAACTCGTCGAACCCAACCCAGAGCCCCGATTTGTTCGTCAGGAAGGTCAAATAAAATACGGCGATACCCTGGAACGCGTGCTTTTACGGCATGACATCGACCGCAAAACCGCGCTGGAATTGATCGATGCGTTTGCATCCCATTATGATGTCAGACGCATAAAGCCCGGTCATGAGTATAGTGTGCTTTATGATACGACATCGATTATCCAGGGATTCGAATATCAAGCGGCCAAAGAGCAAAAAATCCGTGTACTCAAGGATTCCTGTGGCACTTTTCATTCAAAAGCCATTACCCTTCCACTGGATACCACACGCGTCGCCCTCGAAGGCATGATTCATACCAGTCTTTATGATGCCATCCTGGAACAAGGTGAAAGTCCGGAATTAATGGTCGGGTTTAGTGATATCTTTCAATGGGATCTGGATTTTTTCACCGATCCCCGTAAAGGGGATCGATTCAAGATTTTATATGAAAAAATCAGGCTTGCGGATGAGATAGGCGAATTCATTCGCTATGGGCGCATTTATGTCGGCCAATACATCTCTCAGGACACAACTCTGACAGCTGTTTATTTTGATAACCATCCCCAAAAGAGCGGGTATTATGATACTCGAGGGCGATCTTTTCAAAAAGCGTATCTGAAATCTCCCCTGAATTATCGACGCATCAGCTCGAGTTTTTCCAGCGGCCGTCGTCATCCCATCCTGAAAATCGTCAGACCTCATCATGGAGTGGATTTTGCTGCAGCTCTCGGCACCCCGGTTTCTGCAGCAGGCGACGGGGTCATCATCGACAAAGGATATAATAAAGGTTTGGGAAATTTTGTTAAAATCAGACACAAAAATCCACGTCATATAACGGTTTATGGTCACTTGCAAGGTTTTGCCAACGGGATAAAAAAAGGAGTACAGGTTAAACAGCGCGATGTTATCGGGTTTGTGGGTAAGACAGGTCTGGCGACAGGTCCGCACTTGCATTACGGCTTTTATGACAATGGACGCCCGATCAATCCCTTAAGAATAAAAAATGTCTCGGGAGACCCGATCCTGGACAAGAATCGGGAACGATTCACAGCAGAATGCCAGGTCTTGCTGCGTGAATTGCAAAAGAGCTTACCCATGGTGCATCAAGACCAGATGAGAGAGATGGGGTATGGAGAGTAATTAGAGATAAAGATGTTCCCGTTCCTGCATAAACTCGCGTTCAAAATGTGATTTCAGGGTCTCAAAGGCTGTCTCGACATCATCGACGAGATGAAAGAGTTTTAAATCGTCTTCACTGATCACCCCCCATTCGACCATCTTTTCAAAATTGACAATGGAATTCCAAAATTCTGAACCATAGACGATGCAGCAGAGGGGTTTTGTCACTTTACGTGTCTGCAAAAGAGTGAGCAGTTCGAACAGCTCATCCATCGTACCAAATCCCCCCGGGAAAATCACCAGGGCCTTGGCCAGATAGACAAACCAGAATTTACGCATGAAAAAATAGTGAAATTCAAAAGAAAGATTTTCAGTAATATAGGGATTTGGATACTGTTCATGCGGAATACTGATATTCATCCCCACGGTCCTTCCGCCGGCTTCCAATGCACCTCGATTGGCTGCTTCCATGATTCCGGGTCCCCCCCCCGAACACACAACGAAACGTTGTTGTGTCTTTAAAGAAAGAGACCACTCTGTAAGACGCCTCGCCAGCTCACGGGCCTGTTCATAATATTCCGCAACGTGTAACCGGTGTTTTGCCTGATCCAATTCTTTTTTCAGATCCTGATGTGAACGCTCTGCGGAACGCTTTTCCAGGGCTTTGAATTCATTCCTGGCCTGTTTCAGGGGAATAATCCTGGCAGACCCATAAAAGACGACTGTATCCCGAATACTGTAATATTTTAGTCGCCGCAGCGGCTCGTAATACTCTGACAGAATACGAATCGAGCGAGCATCGCTGCTTTGGAGAAAATCTTCATTCTCGTAAGCTTTGGGCATTTTTTTGCCATGGTTCTCTTGCAGTTCATCTGACATAAATTAACCTCTAAAGTGTCGTTTTAGCCATAAACACGTTTGCCGAATCACTTTTTTACGGTGTTCAGGAGTTTGATAGGTGTGACCGGCCAGGGGAATCTCCATAAAGTCAGCGGGCGGATAAGCAATCTCTTGTAATTTATAAAATCCGGACACGAAAACCGGCTCGTCAGCCATCCCCTGAATAACCAATTTTGGAATGGTGATCTTTATGAATGAAGCAGCGATATCATAATTAAAAGCATCATACATAAAACTCGGACGAATCAGCCAGCCCTCGAACTCTTGAGCCTTATCAATATTGGGTACCTCATCCAGCGCACCCAGCCGGCTCTTGAAGACCTGCTTCATATCCGGAACAGTGGACCACAGGATCATGGCTTGTACATCTAGATGTTCAGCAGCCAAGATACAGGTCGCGGCTCCCATACTGATCCCCATGATCACAATATCACGATAGCCTCGTTTTCGTGCCCAGATCACAGCATCTATGAGATTGGCAATATTGTGACTTATAGATGTTTCTTCAAACTCTCCAGCACTATCCCCGGATCCATAAAAATCAAATCGAAAAGCATCAAATCCTTCTGCGACCAGAGCCCTGGAAAATTCTACAAACAGCCGTTTGTTCTCGATTTTATTTCCGGTAAATCCATGACACAGGATAACGAGTTTATCCTGTTCGGCAGTATGCAAAATACCTACAAGCTGATTTCCTTCGCTGATAAAGGTCAACGGTTTTTCATATCCTAAAGCTGAATTCATGTCTTCTCCGCAAAGTCTAAAGCCGTCTGAAAAGGCTATGGAATTTGAGTTTCCAGACCATCCAGATTGCTTCCCGGACAATTCGTTTTGACATTTTTGAAGAACCGGCAACACGATCAGTAAAGATAATCGGGACCTCATATAACGAAAAGCCTTTTTTCCAGGCCCGAAATTTCATTTCTATTTGAAAGGAATACCCATCCGACTCGATGCGGTCGAGTTTGATACTCTCGAGTACTTTACGACGATAGCATTTGAATCCACTCGTACAATCTCTGACAGGTAATCCGGTGATGATGCGTGTATAGAGACTGGCCCCCATACTCAACAGCAATCTGCTCAAGGGCCAGTTGACGACATTGACGCCCTGTATATATCGCGAGCCAATAACCACATCATATGTTTCAGCTGCTTCAAGCAGCGTATTGATATCTTTGGGATCATGAGAAAAGTCAGCATCCATCTCTAAGACATAATTAAAGTCATTCCCCAGCGCATAACGAAACCCGGCCACATAAGCCGTCCCGAGACCCAATTTACGGGCTCGTTCAATCAGATGAATGCGAGGGTCTTTTGCTTTTAATTTCTTTACAATCTCTGCGGTCCCGTCAGGTGAATGATCATCGATAATGAGCACCTCTAAAGCAAAAGGATTCTGATTCAAGACAGAGATGATCATCCGTTCGATGTTCTGGGCTTCGTTATAGGTCGGTATAATTACCAGTGCGTTCAATCCCGGTTCCTTTGGTTATTTTCTCGCATCCCATTGTTTTTTAAATCGCATCAAGGCATTGTCGGTCGCAGAGAGTTGAATGCCCAAATCATTCCTGGCTTTATCCACGACAAGACCGGATTTTAGCGGTCTGGGTGCGGGTTGAGCCAATTCTTTTGTGGATAGAGGCGAAATCAGATTTTTGTCCAGATCGAACCGATCGGCGATCATTTGTGCAAACTGGTATCGATTGATAATGTCCGGTCCTGCGATGTGGTAAACTCCTCTGGCCTGTCGTTCAACGCATGTCCACATGGCCTCTGCCAATTCATCCGCCAGGGTCGTATTGCCATACTGGTCATTGACAATATTCACGGGTTTATTTTCGCCAAGTTGATCGAGCAGCCAGATGACAAAATTGGGTTTCTGATCCATGGTCAGGCCATAGAGCACCATCAAGCGAACAACAACGTGCTCGACCTCTGAGATAATGAGGGCATTTTCACTGGCAAGCTTGGAGCGACCATAAAACCCGATCGGATTCGGTTTGTCATCTTCTTTATAGGGGCCATCGGCCCCATCGAAAATATAATCGGTCGAAACGTGCAAGACCCTGGAATGTGCTTTACGTGCAGCATAGGCGACATTTTCAGTGCCAATCACATTGGCTTGCCAGCAGGCGTCACGTTCGGTTTCAGCTGCATCGACACGGGTAAAGGCAGCTGTATGAATGATCCAATCCGGTTTATCGCCCAGAGCCAGATCTTTTACCTCGTTACGATCGCTGAGATCGAGACGAACATATTCACATCGATCGGCCAGGATTGCTCTTTCCTGCAAGTCGATTCCGACGCAGTGAAATCCTCCGGGTATCGTCTCTAAGAGCTTTTGTCCCAAAAGACCATTACACCCTGTGACCCAAACTCTCATAATTTACTTCCATTCTTTCGAAACTCTAAAATTTTTGCCTTGATCTCTTTATCGGTCAACGCGAATATTTCGGCCAGGAATATCGCGGCATTAACGGCCCCTGCCTTGCCAATGGCCATACTGGCAACAGGAATTCCCCTTGGCATTTGCACAATACTATAAAGAGCATCGACGCCGTTCAGAGCTGAGCCGGAAAGAGGCACACCAATGACCGGCAGAGTGGTCATGCTCGCCACGACTCCTGGCAAATGCGCTGCCATCCCCGCGCCTGCAATGATCGCTGAAAAGCCATTGGCTTCTGCTGACTTTGTAAACTCGGCCACCACCTCGGGATTACGATGGGCAGACATGACATGTACCTCATAATCGAGTCCGAAATATTCGAGATATTGGACGGCATTTTCCATCACGTCTTTATCTGATGGACTTCCCATAAGAATCGCAACTTTGGGCATATTTCACCTCATCTTAATTATTGTTCGTATCGGTTCGGGTTGTAAAGGTATGAGCGATCACATCCAATTGTCGCATAAAGGGCCATTTTCGTTCTCCGGGTCTGAAAACGAAAAAATCGATCATATAGAGTCTGCCCTCCCCTTCATCATAGAATCCATAGCTCCGAAACGGGCCACCGCTCACATATTCTTCATTTTGCCATACTCCGTCGAGACGAATGGCATACCGGCCATTAAAATCGACACTGGTTTCACGTACAGGGATGCTCTCACTTTGATAGATATAGTCACCGGACAGGTATGTTTCTCCGATGCGTTTGCGTTGATCCAACATCCATTCTTTGGAAAGAAGTGAAGGATCGTCTGTTTCTTGCCAATAGACCCAAATATCCCTTTGTGGGCTGACCCGGCGCAACCATACAAAACTTGCTTGTGCAGAATCGATCGCCACAAAATAGTCGTGTGGAACCCGGATCATCCATCCGTGCTCTTGCAAGAGGTGTTTATTGATATCTTTTTGTTCATAGCGAAAATAGAGCTGATCTTTGACCAATTCATAGGCGTGTTCATGAATAAGCTGGTAAACCTGCTCACCATTTTCAGTGAATCGTTCTTTCAGGGTTTCCACATCTTTGGTGATGACGGCCACCAACAATTGTCCTCTTGCCCACGCATCATTCTTTTTGAACAAATAGGATTGATCCTGTGCAACCTGAGACCGGGTTTGCTCGGTCAAAAGCTGATCCACGATTTGCTTGGTCGCATTTTCAGCATCCAGAGTGCCGACAAACAGGATATGAGGGTATCGTTTAAGCTCTTCCAGGGATTGTGGTGATTTTTGCACAACAATCAATGTCGGCTCGGGTTGTGGAGTATTGAATTCATTTTGAATGGCATCGCGAACAGAGCTCTCAATTTCCGGCCAGAGTTCATCGTCACAGAGGACAATGACACGGTCCACTGAACCCAAGGTTCGTTGTACGGTTTCACATCCTGTGAAAAACAGGATCATTGACAGAACAATACCGAGTATATGAATAGACTTCATGCTTTTCCTCCTGCCTCATTAAAACGGTCTGTTCGATTTCGTGCATCCTAAATAACAGAACCGCCCAAACGGCTATTTCTACAAATTACGATTGGCTCGTCCCATTATCAAAACGGCTCTTGCGCAAGACAAAGACAATGCCTCCCGGGATAGAGGCGAGGATGCCCACAATATAAGCCAAAAGTTCAAACGCAATCACAGGGGCACTGGAAATCCCAACCTGGGCAAAAAGAGCCACCCCACTCTGTTCGCGTACGCCAATCCCCCCTAATGAAATCGGAAGACTGGCTGCAAGCGCGATAATGGGGATGAAAATGAAAAAATAACCGGGACTCGTGTCTACTCCCACAGCGCGAGCCACCAGATAATGAACCATGATTCTCATCATTTGGACGACAAGAGAAATACCAAAGAGTCTAATCAACAATCTCTTGTCATGACGAAAAATGTGAATGCCATAATAGATATCCTTGATACGGGTCTGCATGCGCTGAGGGACCCAAGCCTTGAACAGACGCGCAAAAAACAGCGCGGCCTTTTCATTAAAGAGCACATATAACCCGATCAGCCATCCTGTCAAAATAATACTCAGAGTAACAAGAGCAGAATAAGATTCGAGCTGACGCGTCCAAATCAAGGTCACGATAATCGCCAGTGTGGTCAATGAAAAAAATCCGATAAAGCGATCAAAGAAAACCGTAGAAAAAGCTCCGGTGGTGTCACCGGAGCTTTTATGGATATCATAGATTCTTAATGCATCCCCACCGACATAGCCGATCAGGAAATTATTAAAAAAGAGTCCGACATGGTATGTACCCAGTATATGCCACCATGACAATCTGATATCCCGGGATAACAATAAAAGATACCATTGCAGGGCTCCGATAATATTCGAAAAACCGAATACCGCCAAACTCAAACCAAACCAGCCCCACTTGAGACCCAAAAAATGAGTAATCACGTTGTCCAGCCCGATTCTGGCAAACAAAAAGACGATCAGGCCGCCGCTGATGAACAGCTTTAGAAGCGAAAAAAGCCTGGGTTTGAGTGTTTCCATTCGTGTCCTGATTGTTCCAGGCATATCAGCGCGTTTCTAGAGTTCCTTGAGTTGTGGTGTCTGTTCGTTGTTCTGCAGCCAATAAACGTCGCTGCTGCTCCAACCGTCTCTGGGCTTCACTGTCATTTGGATTCTTGGCCACCCACTCTTCGAGCATTTGGATCGCTTCGGCATGCCGGTTCGCACCGCTCAAGAGCTGGATAAGGGCCAGGTTAACATACGCATTATCAGAATACATCTCTTTAAGGGTACGCAATCTCGCTTCGTATCGATCTGTTCGACCCGCAACCTGATACATTTGACCGATGCTCAAGGCCAGGCGAATATCAGGAATCGGAATGACCTTCTCGGGTAAAATCTCTTCCATTTTATCCAACACATTGACCATTTTGTCATACTCTTCTTGCATCCAGTGATCCCGCGACAAGCGTAGAAAAGCAGCCCGATAATTTTGTAACAAGCCCACGACATTGTCGGGCAAGTGTACCTCAGGATCATCCAGGTTACGATATTTAAATACTTCAAACAGGTTTTTGCTTAAAATATCAGCATTGATCTTGGTCGCCTCATAGGGCACCATCTTAAAAGCAAGTCCGTCCATTCGCAGAAATTGATCCATATTCAATTTATTTTCATTGGATACAGTCACTGCAAAATAGACCGGATTCTTCCAGCGATTTGCGTATAGAATATTCAGGATCATATAATCCTGAACACGAATAGCCTGCCCGAATATTGTGGGCTCTATGTTTAGGGAGAGTTGATCCAAAATTGCCTGTTCTGTAGTATCTCCATATTCTTCTCTGAATTCATCGACAAATGCTTGTTGAGAGTCTTTTGGAACAGGGATTTTTATGGTCTGTGCCTGCCATTGCATGGGTTCGAGTCCCTCGATCTGTTGCTGAGTAAGGCTGATCGGAACATTCATGCCAGGTTCTTTGAGCTGCTTGATATACCAGGGTGTATTCAGCAGAGAAAGGTTGACCACACGAACATCTTTACGAATTCCATACACCTCTTGCAGGAACCAGAGCGGAAAGGTATCATTATCGCCATTGGTAAACAAGATAGCATTCGGTTCACAGGTCTGCAGGATATTATAAGAATAATCATAAGCCACATAATTGCCGGTTCTGTCATGACTGTCATAATTAAAGGCAATGAGATTGACAGGCGAAATCAAAAATAGAAATCCGATGAGACCGGCCAAGGCAGCTTTTCGCGCCGGTGCAGATTTTACGGCCTCCTGAATCCACTCTGCCAGAGCGGTCAGTGACATACCGATCCAGATGGCAAAGGCGAAAAATGAGCCAACAAAGACATAATCCCTTTCCCTGGGCTGAGGATCCTCCTGATTGAGATAGATGACAATAGCGACACCTGTCAAAATAAAAATACCAAAAATACTCAGAGCATGCCGCCAGTGCCGGTAAAAGTGGTGGATCATGCCAATGAGTCCCAGGAGAAACGGCAAAAAGAATAACCCCCTTCCGGAAAAGGTTTCGACAATAAATCCATCCGGACCAATAGTTTCTCCTTTGCCTATAAATTGCCAGGCGAAATAGCGCAAATACATCTTTTTGATCTGGTAATTCCACATAAAATCGAGTTGTCTGCCGAGATTATAGGTGGCATAATCTCTATTGGGATATTGATGGCTAAACTGATATTCACTCGGCAAACCGGGATAACGGCGGGGAAATGTGGACCATTGGCCATACTGTTCACGATTGAGATATTTCACCATATTGGTTATGTTCTCGGGATCATTTTCATCGATTGCCGGATCGAGATTGGAGCGGATATAGATCATGGTATAGGTGGAATACCCTACCATGATCAACATTAAAGACATGAGTGCGACGCTGGCGATGCGTTGATGGGTTTTTACGGTATAGATAATCGCAGCCAAAACCAAAAGCAGCAGAGCCGGTAAGGTCCAGTATCCAAACGCTCCAGCCATTCGCGGAACATACTGCACCACGCCGGGATAAATGACCCAGAAAATACCCGCCGTAATGCCGCCGAATATGGCCAGATTCTTTAGACTTATCGATTCACCCCGCATTTCAAGGGCCTTATAGTAGACAATCAAAAAGAGAGCAGGCAAGACCAAAACCATAAGCAGGTGCACCGCGATAGCCAGCCCGACTAAATATGCGATCAACAAAAGATATCGCTCAGAACCTACATCCTCTGCTTTTTCCAGCCATACCAACATGAGCCATACGATCAGCGAGGTAAACAACATACTGATTGCATAAACCTCGGCTTCCACGGCATTGAACCAGAACGTATCGGTAAAGGCAAAGGTCAGTGCTGCGAGCAAGCCACTGGCGATCAGAATGATCATATTTTCACCTTCTCGCGGTTTTCCCCGCCACTGTTGAATGAGTCGAACTGTGATGAGATAGGTCAGCATCACGGTCAAGGCTGAAGAAAGCGCAGAGATGATATTGACCCGCAATCCGATATCCGCAGCCAGGGGCAGCATGGTGAAAATTCGCCCCAGCAACAAATAAAACGGGGCACCGGGCGGATGGGGAATTCCCAGAATATAGGAACATGTGATAAACTCGCCACAATCCCAAAACGACACAGTCGGTGCTATGGTTCTCATGTAGACAAAAAGCGAAATCACGAATGCCAGACCGGCAAAAATTCGATTGAGCATCTTGAAATTTTTCATACGGTTCTCCGTTTACAACTCTTATCGATCAAATCCATGGCAATTTGTGCAGACCGGTCCCAGGTAAACGAATCGGCCCATTGTTTGGACTGCTTGCCCAGTTTTTTTCTCAGTTCAGAGTCTTTCAGCAAGAGTAAGAGACGTTTTGACAACTCTGTTATCTCTCCAAAGGGATACAACATTCCTGTTTTTTGATCCACGACCGAATCACGTAATCCGGGTGAATCAGCGGCAACAACAGGCACGCCGCAGGCATTTGCTTCGATGACCGTCAATCCCCATCCTTCTTTTGAGGACGGGTTGGCAGCAAGCCACATCCGGTTGATATGGTGCACTTTGTCTTTCTGGGAAACATGCCCGGTAAAAGTGACTTTATCCGCCACATCCAGTTCGATCGCTTTTGACTCGAGCCGGGATAAATCATCTCCTCCACCCACGATCAGTAAACGGGCAGAGGGTAACTCGGATAAGACCCGGGAAAATGCGATCAGTAAATGATCGACTCTTTTATATTTTTTCAATCTTCCCAGGTAACCGATCAGGGGTTCTTTGGATCTCAATTCAGGTCGATATTCATACCGTTCTGCATCTACGGCATTGGGCAGCAGAGTAATAGGCCCTCGAACCCCAAACTCTTTGAGCTCCTGACGTGTGCTTTCGGATACCACGGCAAATGGAGTATGCCTATAGACCAGGGGAATGAGATATTCCGAAATATAGACATAACTGGCAGGCATAAAGCCGGCTTCCAGATAAATGCTTTTTCTAAACAGATGGTGGGCGATCGCCCAGAGGGGTTCTTTGACAAATAAGGGTGTACAAAACGGAATCTTGTTGACATCATCGAACACCATATCAAATCGCATCTGTTTGCGCAACCCGTGATAGGCAAAAGGGACCATAAAATTGAATGTGCTTCGGTTTCCTCTCCGGATGATTCTGATCCCATCGATCCATTCATCTTGTTTGGCTCCTGGATAATGGCAACAGAGCAAAGTCACAGTGGTCCCTTTGGAAGCGACACGTTTAAAAATCTCATGACAATGAACTTCAGCTCCCCCTCCCATCGGGTGGGTAATATCCTGCCAGTTGATCACCAAAATATGTCTTGCCTGTTGAGCCATCATTTTCGGCCAATCACGCCCACATCCATGACCGTATACAAAGCGGCTCGCGTCTTTAACAAGCGTTCTCGAACGCTATTGCGAATCCCGGATAGAATTGGCATTCTGGGCGGATAAAGCGGCAATTTTATGGATATTTTTTTCAATGTCTCACGCAAGGAGCGATAAAAAAAGCTGGGTCGCATCCACTCACCATAGGTTCGTTTGATCGTAAATCCGCACTCTTTGAATAGCCCTTCCAGTTGACCGGGTGAAAACTCGGTTTCCCATCCTGCAAACCACTTGTTCATTCGAATCAGAATATGTTTGACAACGGTATAGGGATGAAATCGCTGTGGAACATCTGCCACAGCATATCCATCCGATTTTAATGTACGATAATTCTCTTTTAAAATACCTGTAGGATCATGAAAATGTTCCAATAATCCCTGATGAAAAATTACGTCCAGAGTATCGCCTTGAAAAGGCAAATGGAATGCGTCGGCCCGAATCAGATTCACATCCTGGTCCAATGAATTGGCCAGACCCTGAATCGTTCGCAAAGAGCTTTCAGCATAATCCAAAAAAATCAGGTTTGCCCCCATTTCTGCCAGTCTCAGGCCGTCTCGTCCTGAACCAGCACCGACCTCCATAATCCAAAGATCCTTGGGAGGCCTGAGCGAGAGAATTTGATTGATCAATCGGTCAGAATTGGAATAAACCTCTCCTATTTCTTGACGCTCTTGCCAAAACCGCTCCCAAACCTGTCTGTTATGCTTTTCTGTATTTTTTGTCATCTGCAGAGTTTCTGGTTAAATATTGATACTACAAACTAAAAATCTAATAAACAAGACAATTTTTAATATTCCGCGGCAGATTCCCGTTCTGTCAGGCAGTTGCCAAGAAGGAATCAGGGTTCCCAGATGTCCTCGAATTTTTCTTTATAGTTTTTTAGAAACCGGGTTCTCACGCAAGAATGCTCGGGTTTACGCAAATGAGGGTCCTCCTTGACCAGTGCAAAAGCTGAACGGCGTGCCGTATTCATCAAGTCCGCATCTCTGACCAGGTCAGCTATTTTCAAATCAGGCAATCCGCTTTGTCGGGTACCAAAGAACTCTCCGGGTCCGCGCAATTTTAGATCAACTTCTGCGATCTTGAATCCATCTGTGGTTTCTACCATCGTATCCAATCGTTTTCTGGCTTCATCGGTCAACTCACCATATCCGATGAGTATACAATACGACTGTTTATCTCCACGACCCACCCGGCCCCGTAACTGATGAAGCTGAGTCAATCCGAATCGCTCGGCATGCTCGATGATCATGATGGTCGCATTTGGGACATCAACCCCGACCTCAATAACCGTGGTACTCACCAACACCCGTAACTCGCCTGCTTTAAAAGCCGCCATAACCGCTTCTTTTTCTTCTGGTTTCATACGGCCATGCAACAATCCCATGGGAATGCCTTTAAAATAATCGACGCTCATCTTTTCATAACTGTCTGTGGCTGCTTTTAAATCGGATTTTTCCGACTCTTCGACCAGAGGAAAAACAATAAAGGCCTGCTCTCCCGCTCGAATTTGTTCTCTCAGAAAGGCATAAATCTTTCCTCTTTTGGTTTCAGGACGCCAAACCGTCTGAATGGGTTTACGGCCTTGCGGCATCTCATCCAATATGGAGACATCGAGATCGCCATACAGACTTTTTGATAAGGTACGCGGAATCGGAGTGGCTGTCATGACCAGAACATCGGGGTTTAAGCCTTTTTCCCGCAGCAAACCGCGTTGAAGCACTCCAAACCGATGTTGCTCATCGATGATCACCAGACCGAGATTCGCAAAATTGACATTTTCCTGAATCAGAGCATGGGTTCCCACAATAATATCGGAAACGCCGGACTGAATATCCGCCAGAGCACTTTGCCTTTCTGCTTTTGCCTGTCCGCCGATGAGCAAAGTGACTGTGACAGATAAAGAATCGAGTTGTTGTTTTAATCCAAAATAGTGTTGCTCTGCCAGGATTTCTGTTGGAGCCATAAGCGCTCCTTGATACCCGTTTTCTACTGCGATGAGCAAAGCAACCAGAGCAACAATGGTTTTTCCGGATCCGACATCGCCCTGTAAAAGACGGTTCATGGGTCGTGAACTCTTCATATCAGAGCGAATCTCACGTAAAACCTGTTTTTGGGCACCTGTGAGTTCAAAGGGCAATTGATCTGCCAGCGCCTTCACCTTATTGCCCACCTGATCGAACTTTATGCCGCTCTGTCTTTCAAGAGTATGATGTCTGCGCAGAGCAATGATAACCTGCATATAATAGAGTTCATCGAATTTCAGACGACGTTTGGCTTTGTATAATCGATCAAAATCATCTGGAAAATGAATATTGCGCAATGCCTCTTTTAGAGGCATTAACCTCAACTCCTCGATCACCTGTCGTGGAAGAATTTCCTCGACCTGTTGATGATATTTTTGAAACAGAGTGGTCATCAGGCGGCGAAAACCCCGGCTATCAAACCCTAGCCTAGTGAGTGCTTCACTCGACGGATACAAGGGAATGATCTTGCCGGTGTGCACCAGCTTGTTTTCCTGGTTAGGGTTGAGGCGATCGAATTCCGGATGAGACATCTGTAACCCACCAAAGTTCCCGATTTTGCCACTCAGGGCCAGCCAATCGCCGATATTGAAAATTCGTTGCCAGTAGTTGAGTTGCGAAAACCAAACACAGGTCAAAAAGCCCGTGCCATCGGAAACCATAAGAATAAACCGTTTTCGACGTCCGGGCTTTATCCCTTTGCGGACTATTTTAACAATGATTGTCGCTTCCTGACCTTCGCGTAGCTGACGAATTTGTACGACATTGGATCGATCCAGGTACCGGCGGGGAAAATAGTAAAACAAATCTTCCAGGGTTTTAATACCGGTTTTGATCAGGACCTCTGACTTTTTAGGTCCGATGGTGGATAATACCTCGATCGATTGATTCAGAACAGATTGTTCATCCATTATGGTTGATTGCCTATCTGCTGATGACGGTATAGCGCAGAACCGTTTCTCCATCTGCCGGCACCTGCTCTAAAAATTCCACCTTGTTGGCGTCCTTGTCCAAAATGGTTGGTGTCTCTCCCACCAGCTCCCAATCCCCCCAATGTCGCTCTACCACAACCACCTTAACAGAGGTTTCTTTATGATTTCTCAGGGTGATTTCAATCGTTTGGCGTACACTGGTACGGCTCAACTGGTCGCGCTCTTTGACCACCCGTTCGCCCACGATATCAAAGGCGTTACCGATCCGTAGCCGGATTTTTTCATCCTTTGGTGTGTGATCGATACGATCCTCACCGATAAACTCCTGAGCGCCATCATCATCGCGTTTATATACCCGAAACCGTCCTTTAGGCAAAGCGATACCCAGACCATTTTCTTTTCTGTTTTCAAATTCCAGTGCGACCTGTACATTTTCGGCATCCCGCTGGCCTTCATAGGTATATATTTTTTCCACGCCAGTCCGGGTTTCAGGGAACAAAGAGATCTGTTTGATCTGCTTGTCTGAAAGAGTGGTTTTTCTCGGAAGCGTATACAGATGATACTCGAAAAAAGATTTTTCCTGAAACGTGTCTCGTTCCTCCATGGCCTGAGTGGCAAATTCCCGCATAAGCCGGGGGCTTGGCGGCTGATCGCGCACGACATGAACATCTCCTGCAACCAGCTTTAGCTGAGCATTCTCGAATGTCGCGCCAGATTCGTTTTCTATGGACACCCAGGCACCGAGATCCAGGCGAGTATCCTCTTTATTCACCACAGCTACATACTCTGCCTGCCAATTCATCCCATGAGTAATATAACTGATTTCACACTCTTTTTGGCCCTCTGTATCGCTATTGACAAGCCACACCAATGTCGGCTCTGTGATCAATCCCTGTGGTAATGCAGGATATTCGATGGAGGAAATCTGAGCGGGATTGATCGTGACGACTCGCCCATCACTTCTCTCCAGGATTAAAACAGAGCCCTGATTCGACAACAGGGTTCCTGTAAGCGTTGGGCCCTCCTTGAGAGAGGCCACAACCATCTGATTGAGATAGCGTCGCATCAAGGCATCTGAATTCACGAGATCAAATTCATAGTTCTGTTCCAAAAGCCGGATGGGTTCCGACTCGTTCATGGGTTTGAAATGCACTGACGTAGGATCGATTCTGGCGGCGACCTGAGTGAATCGCACCGTCTGCCGGCCTTTCTCGAATTCGATAGGCCGGACGTCACGAACAACTGCGAGATCATTGTTATAAATAGTCACCGCGACCTGTGCCTGAGCAGCACACGCGATAAACGATCCCAGGAACAACAATGAAAATAAATTTTTCATGGGTTTTCCCTTCGAGTCAAATGTTCCTCTATTTTACTCTGGAACCAGACACATGTTTCTTGAACCGCAAAACAAAACCCCGGGTCTATACCCGACCCCGGACCCGCTATATCATTAATCCTCTATCAGCAGATCCAGATTATTTTGTAATTTTTTGAGATTCTCAGAAAACGTCTCTTGTTTTTGCTTTTCTTTCTCCACGACCTCGCGTGGTGCCCGGTTGACAAAATTCTCATTGGCCAGTTTTTTCGCCAACCCATCGATTTGTTTGGACAGGCGTTCGATCTCTTTTTGCAGACGGGCTTTTTCCACATCGACATCGATCAATTCTGCCAGTGGCATATGCAGTTCGATGCCCTGAACCACAGCCGTCGCAGAAAGCGTTGGTTTTTGATTACCAAGGGTCAATGCGGAAAGTCTCGCCAGTTTCTTTAAATACAATTCATTGGTCTGCAAAATCTTCAATTTTTCCGAATCCGATCCCACGAGCACCAATTCTGCTTCTTTTGAAGGTGGTATATTCATTTCGCCGCGAATATTGCGCACCGCAGTGATGGCTTGTTGTAACAAGTGCATCTCTTTTTCTGCATCACGATCCAACCACTCTGCATCCGCATGCGGATAGGCTTGCTCCATAATGGAAGCCGTTCCTTTTTCCATAGTCACACTGGCCAGGGGCAGTGCCTGCCAAATTTCTTCTGTGATAAAAGGAATAACAGGATGCAAAAGCCGAACGATATGGTCGAGCACATTGACCAAAGTCGTCATGGCAGTCTGGCGGGCAGCCGGCCTTTCCGTATCATAGAGCCGGGGTTTGGCCAATTCCAGATACCAGTCACAATATTCTGACCACACAAAATCATAAAGAGCATGTACTGCGTCGCTCATACGAAATTCACCAAGAGCCTTGTCGACATCCGCAATGACTGCATTGAGCCGGCTCAAAATCCAGCGATCAGCGAGCTCGATCTGGTCCCGGGCAATACTGTTCAAGCCCGTAATCTTGACATCATCAGGGATATTCATGAGCACAAAGCGGGCTGCATTCCACAGCTTGTTGCAGAATTTTTGTCCCATCTCGACCAACGTATGATCGAATCGAATATCTCCACCCAGCGGCGTCAGATAGACCATGGTTAGTCGTACCGCATCCGCCCCATAAGCCGGCACCCCATCCTGATAAGTCTCGTTGTTTTTGGCAAACGCTGTCACGGTTTCTGTATCAGCCCCCTCGATCAGCCATAACGGATCCGGAGAATTGCCGAGGGATTTGCTCATTTTTCGATTATCCTTGTCACGAATCATGCCGTTAAAATAGACATCGGTAAAGGGGATATCTCCCATAAATTCCAATGAAGCCATAATCATACGAGCGACCCAGAAAAAGATAATATCCGGCCCGGTCACCAGCGTATTGCTGGGAAAAAACATTTCGAGATCCCTTGTTTTTTCAGGCCATCCCAGGGTGCTGAATGGCCACAACCAGGAAGAAAACCAGGTATCGAGAACATCCTCATCCTGACGAAGATTTTGGCTGCCACATTCCTGGCATGCAGAGGGATCTTCGAGTGCAATCGTGGTGTGCCCCTTTTCGCAATACCAGGCAGGAACGCGATGACCCCACCATATCTGTCTGCTGATACACCAGTCGCGTATATTTTCCATCCAATGAAAATAGGTCTCTTCCCAGTGTTTGGGATAAAAGCGAATTTTGCCAGTACGTACGGCATCAATGGCGGGTTTTGCAAGAGGCTCCATTTTCACGAACCACTGGTTTGAAAGCAGAGGCTCGATCACACAATGAGTGCGATAACATCTGGGCACAGGAATGACCTTTTTTTCAATATCACGCAGCAGTCCCTGTGCTTCCAGGTCCGCGACAATGCGTTTTCTCGCTTCAAACCGATCCAGCCCGGCATACTGTCCGGCTTCCCTGGTCATTTTCGCATCCGGATCGATAACAGAGATCTGTGGCAACTGATGACGCAATCCGACCTCAAAATCGTTAAAATCATGGGCAGGTGTAATTTTGACCGCACCGCTTCCTTTTTCGGGATTGGCATGCTCATCGGCAATAATCGGGATCTCGCGGTTCATCAATGGCAAGCGCAGCATTTGGCCCACCCGATCGCGATATCTCGGATCTTCTGGATGCACTGCAACCGCCGTATCGCCGAGCATGGTTTCCGGACGCGTGGTAGCGACCACAATTTCACCCGAGCCGTCGGCCATAGGATAGGCGATATGCCAAAAATGTCCTTCTTCATCGGTATAATAAACTTCTTCATCTGCCAGGGCGGTATTGGCCTGGGGTGACCAGTTGATCAGCCGATGGCCACGATATATCAGGCCTTTTTCATAGAGCGAAACAAAGACCTTACGCACGGCATGGCTCAAGCCTTGATCCATGGTAAAACATTCCCGTTCCCAGTCACATGCAGCGCCCAGCTTGCGCAGCTGCTGAAAAATAATGCCTCCATATTGTTCTTTCCATTCCCAGACGCGTTCGAGAAAACGTTCACGTCCTAAATCGTGACGGGTTTTATTTTCAGCAGCAAGTGATTTTTCAACCTTGCTTTGCGTGGCTATTCCTGCATGATCTGTTCCCGGCATCCAGAGGGTTTCATAGGATTGCATTTTTTTCCAACGAATCAAAAGATCCTGAAGGGTATTGTTCAGGATATGACCCATGGTCAGCATGCCTGTGACATTGGGAGGCGGAATCATTATGGTATAGGTCTCTTTATCGGTGTTATTGTCGGCGTGAAACAAGCCGTTTTTTTCCCAGTATTCATACCATTTATGTTCGACCTGTGAGGGATCATAGGTCTTGTCCAGATTTTTTTGCATGGTGCCCCTCATTTTCGCGATCGTGTAACAACGATGATTTAAATTTTAACAAACTTTTAATATAATAAAAACAATAAAAAGAGTCAATGCTGAAATGGACGTTCAGAAATACACGCATTGACAACCCTGGAGATTAAAGCATGGATATCAAGAATTCGATACCGGCAGGCGAGAATGACAGGCGAGGACTAGGTGGCATCGCGTCATATCGATGCCACCCTCTTGTCTCAAAAAGCTATTGTGACAAATCGTGCAATCGTTCACAGAGCTGCAAATAGTCGGTCAGGGTCTTGACCACCTGATTAAAGCGGGCACTGCTGATGCGGTCGGCAACCTCGTATTCGCCGTTCCATTTTCGAAGCGGAATCTGCTGGCGAAACCGATCATTGCGTATAATCCACAAGCCCTTTTCAGTCTGATCGTCGAGGATCTCTTTTACCACAGGATAGAGCTCTTGTAGACGCTGCTCGACCTCGGCACGATCCGTATCGCTTCGTTCTTCCAGTATGGCGGTCTGCCGATCCACAGCACGCACAAGCTTGAAACGGTCCCAGGCCCTTTGCAAAGAAAGAGTCAGATCCTGTTCATAGCCATAGCCGGTGCGTCGCTCCAGCGATAATTCATCGACGGTATCGACCCGAATACGATCGCGATCATAATAGAGAGGCTTGTTGGTATAGATCTCTACAAACCGGGCCCAGTTGCCGTTATCGAGTTGAACGGATTCCACCCACTTTAACGCATCGAGAATGGGCTCCAGGTAGGTCTCCTGGCCTGAATAGAGATATAAATCGATCAATGTGTGCACATTCCGTAATGTCACTGCCGGGCACACTGATGCGGGTTCAAAGGAACGGGCCCAGGCAGGTTGCAGATAGGCATTGTATTGCTGTGCCCAGCCGGGTTGCGGCGGTGGGAGCTGTGACTGCAACATGAACCATGCTGCCTTTTGCAAACTGTGCCCATATTCCTGCTTTTGATAAAACCGGTGCGCGTCGATCATGACAGAGATGCAATCGTTAATGCCATTGTCATTAAACGTCGCATAGTCATGGTAATTATTTTGAATGGGATACCTGTGAGGCCAGCCCCCGTGATCCATCTGACTCTTTTGCATCATATCCAAGGCCGATACAATGGCTCGGTCCAGCAGGGGATCGTCGATCTCTTGATCCAGCTCCATGAGAAAGCGTATTGCACTCTGGGTTTGATTATCGTCAAAACTCACTCTATTGCTTTTGGGCCGATTAAAATGAATTTTGTGTTCCCATCCTCCCAGATCATTCTGTCCTTTGATCAATGCCGAGCCCGCATCTCTTGCGGCTTTGAGAGCCAGTGTATCGCCGGTCGTTCGGTAAACCCGCAAAAAACTCATGCCGACCGCGGGGGTGCCCGGAGGCTGGACTTCAATGGTTAAGTCATCGGTACGGCCCTCACCCCATTTGCGCGAAAGATCCAGGGTATAATGGTAAACATAGCCGCCCTGGATATTGATATCGTAAAACGCCTCGACGCCTCGATGTAAACGGGTGCGAACCTCATTCCGCAGATTGGTCAGGTCGTTTGAAAGCGTAATGGTCAAAGCGCATAAAACAAACAACATCATGTTTCTCATAAAATGCATCCGTTTCTCCTTGTCCGTATATTGAATTCTTGTGTGGCGAGGGTGAATAGATATTTTTTCTGATCACTCTGCCATCCCTTGTAATATAAAGATCGATTTCCGTATCGACATCCGGTTCTTATCATTCAACAAAGGACTGTTGTTTTTCAAAATCATAATAGGTGTCCTGCATCAGTTCGAGCAGAGCTCGTCGATAGCCGAGATAGGTATCGAGTAAATTGAGTTCAGCCTGGCGAGATCGCTGGATGATCTGCAAAAGATCCAGCACAGACAATTGAGCCTGACGGAATTTATCGATGCTTGCCTGGGTCATTTCTGCTGCCGTCTCGAGACTGGCTCTAAGGCTCAATGCTCTTTTGAAATAATCCTGCAGTGTGAGAAAAGCCGTAGAAATATCCTTTTCGATATCTTCTCTCACCTCCTCGATGGCCAGATCAGCCCGGCGCACATCCACCTGTTCAGCCTGAATGCGGGCCTTGCGCTCACCCCAGTCCCATATGGGCACATAGGCATGCAAGGTCACAGAGTTGCTGTTATCGAATCGTTGCCACAAATTAGCATAATGGTCATCATTCTTTTCCAGGCCATATGTCACTTCCATTTTCATTCTGAATCCGCCATCGCCTTTTTCGTCGAGGACATCGATTTCGGATTTACGACGGCGAATGCGCCATCGCTGCAGAGACGGATTCAGCGTACGGCCATAATGCTTTGCCTGCTCCAAATCCACATGGATCGGCCGGATATCGATCTCGGGATCCAGGGTGACAGAATCTTCTGCAGAGAGCCGAAGCCGCTGCTTCAGGGTCGCCAGCTCGCGGCGATACCAGCTTTGATTGTCCAGATATTCTTCCCGTATATTGGCCAGTTCGAGCTCTGCCTGAAAGCGATCGCTGACCAAAGAGCTATCCAGCGCCACGAGACTGTCAGAGACAGCGAGGATGGTCTGCAGGATCTTTAACTGTTCCTGATATATTTCACTGCGATAGGACAATCGGAACAAGTCATAATAATCATCCCCGATATCCTGCATGATATCCATCTTGTCATCCAGGTATTCCAGCTGACTGTCCGTGAGATTGAGTTCAGCTTCTTCGAGATTGAATTTCAAGCGGTTCGGTGTAAAAAATGGCTGTTCAAATTTGAAATAAAACCGGTTATAATAGGTCACATCCTGATCACCGTTATCTTTTTGCAGATAGCGGTAGACTTTATAGTTCAGCGACACATAACCATTGGTCGGATAACCGAAAAAGATAACAGGCTGCCGGATAGAGAGATCAGATTGCCACATCTGGGTGTTTTGTCGCACGAGCTGATCGCGCTGTAAATTCGAATTCCATTTATAATCGGATATCCGCTGTAAATCAGGTGTTTCGAGATTCATATAAACACGTGACCTCAAGCCTGCTTGCCTTGCTCTGAGCCAGAGTCGGGTTCTTTCGATATCCAACTCGACCTGCCGAATGCGATAACTGTTGTTGAAGGCGATATCAACCGCTTTATCCAGAGTCAACTGAATCGTATTCTGAGTAAAGGCGGCACTCACCCACAAAAGAATCAAAAAGAACGAGTTTAATTTCATGTCGGCAATCCTGGTTTTGTCAGTCAAGAATTTTTACCAAAATAGCCGACGAACATTAAAATTTAATGAGAATCGAATTAAAAAGCACTCTTTCAGGATTTAAAAAGCTGGCGTGTAAATTCCAGATCCTTGAGCAGCGCTGCCATAAATGTTTCTTTTGAAATCGCAAGCCGAGAGTCTCCATGCTCGGCACCCCCCAAATCATACTCATAATGGATGCACAGAGGTGCTGCGATGTTGAACTGTCTGACCTTGTCGACAAATGAGCTCCAGTCAACCATTCCCTCCCCTAAAGGACAGTTGACTATGTTCCACTTGTTGTCGATCTTTTCCCAGTAGAAATCCTTGATATCCATGGTATTGATAAACGGACTGATATATTCGAATCCAATAGGCCAGGCGTTGGCCCCCTCTATCGTGGCGTGACGGATATCATATTGGCACCCCAACCATGGTGAGTTTATCTCTTTCAGGAGCATACCGAGATCCCATACCGCTGAACCCAGTGATTTACCTGCATGATTTTGATACGCCCCCTTTATTTTATAACGCTCGTTGAGCTCTTGTAAAGCGATCAGCTGTTTTTTGAATTCCAGGTGATTATCTTTGACGGATTTTTGATCATCATATTTCAACCATGCCATACGATAATACTTTATGCCCAGCTGAGAGGCTGTTGCGAGAATTTTCTCGCTTGTCGGGTCAAAAGCATCCGAGATTTGAGTGGTCATCATCACCACATCGAGACCCTGTTGACGCACAGCATCCACTGCACGGGGCAGATCACGCTCTACATTTTCAGGCAACACATGACCGTTGCGACGGACGGTAAGGTCCACAGCATCAAAGCCAATGTCACTGGCCATACGAGCCATGTCGTTATAGTCGAGCCATTGCAAATGCTTGGAAAATACGGAAATGGATAAATCAGAACCTGACTTTGCCAACAATGAAGCAGAGCCCGTCGCCAGTGACAGTCCCGCGGCAGCAGCAGCACCCCGGATAAACTGCCGCCTGGGAATCGCTTCTTTTGATGATTCGCCTGACATTGAACCTCCAATCGTCAATGAAGGAAATTAAAATCGTTATACGATCCATCCGGCTACTTAAAATGCAAATTATATTGATCAAACAAAAGAGAAAATTTGTTCAAGAGTGGAATGAATTAATTTTGCTCATGTCGTGTGGGTCTTTGCTAAAAATCATGACGATAATTCAGTTATTATAGAAAGCACGGAATGAAAAAATGCCGACAGCGGTTCAAACTCTGAAAAGCAGCGAGTGGTCGCCAGCAAGGACACGAACACGTTTTACCAGTGTCAGTCACACAAATCACTCTATACCAGGAAAACATGATGAACGAAAAAAAATTCGAGACACGCGCCATACGACAGCAGAACGAACGCACCCGCAACCGGGAGCACTCTGTCCCCCTTTATTTGACCTCCAGCTTTGTTTTCGACTCGGCTGAACAAGCGGAAGCATTGTTTGATGGCCAAGTCGAGGGCAATATCTATTCAAGATTTTCCAATCCCAATACCGATGAATTTGTGACAAAAATGACGGATCTGGAGCATTGTGAAGAGGGAGTGGCTTTTGCCACAGGTATGGCAGCGGTATTCGCAAGCCTGGCAGGATTGGTGAACAGCGGTGACCATGTGGTTGCCTCGAATTCTCTGTTTGGCTCCTCGCTGCAGATCATGACCAAAATCCTTCCCCGCTGGAATATCAGCACCACTTTTGTGGCTCCTGACGATCCGGATCAGTGGCAAGGAGCGATCCGCCCTGAAACCCGCATGCTTTTCGTCGAAACGCCTTCCAATCCCGGATTGAGACTTGCCGACCTCGAATTCCTCGGCACTCTGGCCAGGGAAAGGAATCTGATTTTGAATGTAGACAATTGTTTTGCGACCCCTTATCTGCAAAATCCGGCTGACTTTGGTGCCCATCTGGTGAGCCACTCGGCGACCAAATTCATCGACGGACAGGGACGGGTTCTCGGAGGAGTGGTCGTGGGTCAGGCCGAACTCTTGCAAGACATCAGATTTTTCGCGCGGCAAACAGGTCCTGCCCTGTCCCCTTTTAATGCCTGGGTGTTATCAAAAAGCCTGGAGACGCTGGCGGTACGTATGGATCGCCATTGTGACAATGCAGAAAAGCTGGCACATTTTCTCTCATCCCATCCAAAAGTCAAGAGCATGGCATATCCCTTTTCAGCGTCCCACCCCCAATTCGAGCTTGCACGGAAACAAATGAAACGCGGCGGCGCTCTGGTGACCTTTGAGGTCAAGGGCGGTGCCGAACAAGCCCGACAGGTGGTCAATCAGGTGCAAATGATCAGCCGCAGTTCGAACCTCGGCGATAGCCGGTCGATCATCACCCACCCGGCAACAACAACCCATGCCAAACAAACCCCTTTGGAACGCGAGCAGGCCGGGATCTCTGACGGAACCTTGCGTGTTTCGGTGGGACTGGAAGAAATCAATGATATTATCGATGATCTGGATCAGGCATTGGGATGGGGATAATATTCTGCTAAATGCTTTTGAAAAATCAGGACATCCCCAACCCCAGTTCGTCTTGGAGGTTTTTCAACAATAATGATGGGTATACAATTTTCGCCCTTTAATTGACAATAACTGAATTCCAGGCATATCTGCAAGTGCAAACTGGCTAAACATGCCTTTTTCACTCTGAAAAATAAATTTTCAAATTGAAAAATCATACCCCCTTCGCCTCGATCTATTGTCTCTAACTCTAATATTCACAGAAAAATATTTTGGCACAGCTTTTGTATAGCCAGATATCTATACTTAACCCCAAAGGTGACCATGTCTGCACTTTATCCCGTATATATCAAACTCGAGCATCAGCCCTGTCTGGTTGTGGGTGGCGGTCGTGTGGCCGAACGCAAAGTAGAACGTCTGCTAAAATCCGGCGCCGAGGTCACAGTCGTGAGTCCCGACCTCACTCCTGAACTCGAAAAATGGGCAATGGAGAAAAAAATCACCTGGATCGCGCGACCGTTCCAAACCGATGATGCCAAAACCGCGTTTCTCACCATTGCGGCGACAGATGATGAAACCATCAATCGCCTCGTAGAGTCTAAAGTCCGGGCCATGAAAAGACTGATCAACGTGGTGGACGTACCTGATCAATGCAATTTTTATGTCCCCAGCATTGTCGAACGCGGCGATCTCATGATCGCAATATCGACCAACGGCAAATCGCCTGCCCTGGCCCGCTATTTAAAAGAAAAAATATACACCTGGCTGCCCAAAGATATCGACCGCGATCTGGAACAACTGGGTCAGGACAGAGAAGAGCAAAAAAAGTCGACACCTGATATCGAACTCAGAAAACAAAGAGCCGAACAATTGGCCCAAAAAATTATCAACCGCATCGAAACACAAGATTTATCTTAAATCCTATGTCTAGTCTAAGCCTAATCGGACTCAATTATCGCAATGCCCCGTTAAAAGTACGCGAAAAGCTCGCCTTTGATACCGAGCGGATAGAACATTTTTTGCGCCTGTTGCAGCAGGATATGCACCTCAAAGAAGCCGTGCTCTTGTCCACTTGTAATCGTACCGAGCTCTATGTCTATTGCGAATCTGCATCCTGTCATGCCGATCTCTTGTCTGCATTGTTGCATTTTTGCCAGGTCGATCCTGAACAGCACAGCCACTATTTTTATAAAAAAACATCCAAAGCCGTGATCGAACATCTGTTTGGGGTGGTATCTGGTCTCGATTCCATGGTCATTGGCGAAGATCAAATCCTGGGACAGATCAAAAATGCCTATGCCATTGCCGTCGAGGAAGGAATGGCCAAGAGCTATTTTCACAAACTCTTTCATCAGGCATTCCGGGTCGGAAAACGCGTACGCAATGAAACACAGATCAACAGCGGTGCCGCCTCAGTGGCTTCGGTGGCCATCGAGCTTTCCAACAAGATTTTCAAGACCCTGAAGGACAAGAGCATTTTGCTTGTCGGGGCCGGCGATATTGCCCAGGTGGCCCTGATGAACCTTGCAAAACAGGGTGCGAATCGCATTACGATTATCAACCGCACCCTGCAAAAAGCGCACGATATGGCTCGTCCGTTTCAGGCGCAGGTGCGACCCTTTTCCGAGCTCTATAAGGCCATGCAGGACGCAGATATTGTCATCACCTCCACAGCAGCCAAACAGCCCATTATCAAAACCGAATTAACCAGAGACCTCATGAACCGCCGCAAAAACAGACCGCTCTTTCTCATCGACATTGCGGTTCCTCGTGATATCGAACCGAATATTCGTGATCTGTACAACACGTTTCTCTATGATATCGATGATCTGGAACAGGTCGTGGCAAAGACATTGGATGCGCG
>WJME01000058.1 GCA_014728115.1 Candidatus Zhuqueibacterota bacterium
CCGCGCAAATCTTGTAAAGCCTGATACTGTCTATCGGAGCCAATTCAACCTCGCTCGATGCCTGTTTCTATTTCTCAAGTCTGTTTTGAGCAAGATCTGCCTCAAAAACCGACTATTGTACGCGCAAACCAAAATTCTTGAACCATCTTACGCGAACGGTATCATCTTCAATATCATGGCTGAACAATTCCAATATCTGTTATACTCGAAATTTAACGATTCAGCACGGAAAATTCAATACCAAACTGTGCCTTTATCCTCAGCATGGACTGTCTCATGATCCGGTGCCTAAAGCGTCTGGGAAGACCTGCGGCGGCTCCGCAAGCCTCCTCTCGGCTTGTCGGCGGATGCTCGGCCTCACACCACACCATTAGACAAGTTTTGATCGGCTCTCCTTTAGCACTAATTGAAAGGTTCATCTCTCTTTTTGTCTCTTTGTCACTCATACTCTTTCTTGTCCGTCTCTTACGAGTGCCTTTTTTGTCCGTCATGTTCTCTATGAACTCTAATCCCTAAATCCAATGTAATGCAGAACGAGTTATTCATCTCATTTCAATTTCTAAAACAATTATTCGTCAGATTTATATATTTACCAAAAAAAACTTGACATTCTTGTGCGGATTTGCTATGATAGATTCGGGAATAAACAATTCTTGCTTTACTTCTGATACTCGTCTGGGACTGACGGATTACCCAAGAGTTTGCATTCCATCTATCTATTCTTTGCTTATTGAGCAAACGACACATTTTGACATAATCGATGACTTGCCCATCTCTAACGGCGGAGAGAAATGGACAATCCAATTCCTGTGATTCCATTTTTGACACTTCGTTTTAACCTGGCATCTTTAGGACAAGCATTTTTACCTTCTTTTAAAGGGTCGATGTTGCGTGGCGCCTTTGGCCATGCTCTCAAAGCGACAGTGTGCACCATGCCTGCAAGCCAGTCCTGTCGGGACTGCCTGCTGTGCAATCGGTGCGCCTATACGCAAATCTTTGAGCCGTTTATTCAGGGTAAAGCTCCCCGGTTTTTACGGGGACTCGATACGCCACCGCGGCCATTTACGCTTTGGTGTGATAGCAACGACCGCAAGTTTGCTAAAGACCAACGATTGAAATTTCACATGACCTTGTTTGGGACGGCTTGTGAATGGGTGCCATATGTCGTCTATGCCGTGCATCGCATGGCGGAAAGGGGATTGTCCGCTCATCGGCATCGGTTTCGGCTGGATAGCGTCGAAATGGCGAATTCACCCGGGTCTGATTCCGAGTGGAGCCGGATCTATGATGGCAACAACGGACAACTGGCCCGGGCTGAGGCTCAGCGTTATGTTGCCGATCTCGATATAAAAGATTCAGTAACCCTAGAGTTTCTATCTCCCACCCGTTTTAAATCCCGTAATCAGCTGCTCATGGAATTCGATTTCCATACCCTGATATTCAAGATGTTTCGACGTGCCCTGGAAATCGCACATTTTTATGCTCCGAATGGCCGGGTGGACTGGGATATGGAATATCTCGCTGCTGCCAAACACATCGAGATCACCCGACGTGACCTGACCTGGAACGACTGGCGACGGCACAGCAACCGCCAGAAAGCGGACATGAAGCTGGGCGGTTTCACGGGCATTTTGCATTGCCAGGGCGACCTGGCCCATTACTCTGATCTGCTGCAAGTGAGCCAAATCCTGAGCGTCGGCAAGGGGACGACGTTTGGGTTGGGGAGGATGGCAATTGTCAAAGTTAATAACCGTAAGTTTTAAAGAACTACAATTGACTTCTCTCACACAGTTTTATTACGATTAATGTTTGATTTTTAAAAGGAGACATTATGAGCGAAAATACAATTCATAGTTACCATGCTTTTCTATTCCCGTTTAGATGGGAAAAAGACGGAAAGATTGATTTAAATGAATTCAAAACAGAGCTGGAAAATGTGGGCTGGAAGTATGAACCTTTTACGATTAAGACAGCGAGGGATTATAACGAGTTTATTTATTTTTATGAATATGCCAGAGAAGCCATCTATAATACAAATAAAATCTTTACACCCAACCAAACAACTTATCATTTTAATTATGATATTAAAAATGGGAAATATATCATAAAAATCAAAAAGCAGGAGAAACCTTATGAATTGAATATAGAAGAGATTTCAATAAAAGTATATGAAACGGGCATTGCCATCCTGTCCTTCCAAATGGAAAATAGGAATTACCCAGAAATAAAAGATATTAAAAAAATAAATGATTTTGGGCGAAGAACCTACCCGCAATACCTCCCCCTCGATGCCGTGCAAGAAAGTTTTTTAGCGGAATCTATAGAGATAACAGGTGCACCGTTAGAGTTAAAGGAAACATTTAAAGATTATATTAACCTGGATTTTGATATCACAAGTTACCAAAATCCGGCCCGTCTACCACGGTTCATCAAAAATTTATTGGGCGAGAATTTTTCTGATAATATCATAAAAAATAAGATCTTTGTTGATCCGGTTGTTGACGACAGAATGTTTACCCTCTGCTGGTACGGTGATGATAAAACAGCTGAACACTTGACAAAATTTGATACGGAAAAGCAATGTTATGCTTATGAGACCGATCCCCTATGGCATGAATTAATTTTTATTGACAATGATACGGCCACCTGCGAATCGAAAATTATGCTTCCAAAATTGTTACGAGAGCGTACTTATGACCGATGGATCGACCAGGGAACTCTTTTCGGAATAAGTAGATATTCTTTTATATTGATTACCAAAAGAGGCTGGTTTCCAGAAAATATTCTTCTAAATCATTTCAAAACCATGTATTATCAAATGGTTGTTTTGGCTCTGGCGCAGAGGGCTTCCATTCTGGATTTTTCTAAACGAATAACCCGCATTTCAAAAGTGAAGAGTCTCTTCTCGGATAAAGTCCCCTCGCTGTTTCAAGATTATCTTCGCTTTGTGAACAAAATGTGTTTGACTGAAGTAACGGCCCAGGAGCAGGGTATTGAAATGTATGATATGATGCTTACATGTATGAAGATAAAAGAAAATAATAAAAACATCGAAGGGGAAATAAAAACACTGCACAATACTGCTGATCTGATCGAAGAGAAACGAACTGCCAAAGCCATCAATAAAATCACAATAATTGGTCTTTATTTGTTGTTGCCTTCTCTTGTTATTGGCTTTTTAGGAATGAGTGTTTTTAGCAAGAGTTTTTTATGTTTGCATATTGATAAATGGTGGCTATGGGCTGGGTATATCCTGATTTCATTTCCAGTTGCCGGTTTTATTCACTGGTTAATAAGACCTAAAAAGGAAGAGAGAAAATAGTTATAAACCGGAAGGAAGAAGGTTATGTCAAAATTCAAACTGATATTTAAACTTAAACAGCATACACCACTCATCCATTTTCAGCATGACCAAAAGGGTGCAACATTGCGGGCAACAGAGCTGAAACCCAAGCTGGATAAATTTATTCTTATGAAAATGGGTCAAGAGGCTGATTCTACACTTTCGGATCGTGATTCGATTTACAAAAAAGGAATTAAAGTAGCTAAAGACAAGAATCGGCTAGTCGGAAAAGGTAAACATCCGGCACTGGATTATAAGGTAAAACTAAATGCAAGATTTGAAACGAAAAATGAAAAGCCAGATAAGAGAGACCCTTTATATTTTGGGAATATGGGGGATGGCAAGGATAAACATTTTATATCCCCAGGGAATGAAAGTACAGACTTTGTTTTTGTAGAATTTTTTTCTTTTCAAAAAGAAATAATAAATGAAATAGAAAAATATTTCGCTGAATTTCTTATGAAAAATAATTTTGGGACAAGGCAGTCCAAAGGTTTTGGAAGTTTTTATATTGACGAGTCGGATGAAAATTATATAGAGCCAGAAAAGGTACTTGAAAATCACTTTTATTTGTCATTCATCAAAAATGGAGATGTACGTGACAATATTTCTGTAATTTACCGTCTGATGAAATCCGGGATTAATTTTCCAGACTACCCAATGATTGAATATACTGATTATAGGGGAAAGCGAGGAAGAAGGCCAGATCCTGAACAAGGCAGAGGAAAAAACGAGTTCTACTTTAAGAGTTTTCTTTCAGAATATTTTCTAGCCAAAAAGATCGGCAATGAAAAGCATTTTATAAAAGAAAATTTTTTCCACCCAGGGATTCGTATACCCCCCGATGGATTGGAAAAACGATATATTCGGTCTGTACTTGGAGTTGCAGGAAGTGTAGAATTTAAGGATAAGGATAGAAAAGGAATTATTGAATATAAATCTGATGAAATTGAGAGGTTTAAATCACCAATTTTATTTAAGGTCATTGGCGAAAGTGTTTATATGGTACCGGAAATAATTCCTGAAAAAATAAAAAATTTAAAATTTGAATTAATCTGTAGGTCCAATGATAGTAATAACAAAAGCCGCAAAGAAATATATACTCCAGATACTTTTGATTTAAAAGACTTTATGAAAAAATATGCAGAGCATTTTAATCATCTTGATAGGACAGTTTTGGAGGGTAAAAATGGCCGATTGCATAATATAATAAATGCCACTAAAGATATTCGAATAAAAATTCACGAGGTGTAAAATGCCAAAGTACATCGGTCTCACCATCGGCCCACTTTATAAAACAATGACCAGAGTTAAGGCCACCAGAGAACTTTGGGCCAGCAGTTATATCTTTTCCTATATTATGAAAAAGATGATTGAAAAAGTTATAGCCTATGCAGGTACAGACGTATTTATCATTCCGTATGTAAAAGATGAAGAAATTTTCAAACCGGGCCAACAAGTGGGTTTGTTCCATGACCGATTTATTTTTAAGGCGGGGAATGATGATTTTGAAAAGGTAGAGCAAATTAAAAAGAATGTCATGGAAGAAATTGCCGAAAATATGTCACAAATTATTTCCGAAAACGATTCCTCTAAAATTTATGATTTCTTGAATCATTATTTTCAAATCTATTTTTGTGAAATGGAAATAGACGGTGAATATAATAAAGTCAATGAAGAGTTGAACAAGGTCCTGGACGGTTTTGAGCTTCAGACAAAATTTATAAAAGAAGAGGAGGGAGAAAAAAGTTACCTTTCAGAACTTTTCTATCGTGTTAACAAGTCATTTCTTGCCAAAGATGCATTTGGCAGTATACATTCATTTCCATCGATACCTGAAATCGCCGCAATAAGAGGAGGCGGTGATCTTGACTGGAATGGTATTGAATTGAGATTTCAAAAAGATCAAAATAATGAAAACACGCAAGACACGGACGATACGGATATTTATAAACAGCTGGAAGAGCAGAATAGAGAAACAATTAAACAATACCATAAATACATCGCTATTGTTCAGGCCGATGGAGATCATCTTGGCGAGACAATAAAAGCATTAAAAAGCGATAAAGATTTTGGTAAACTGTCAAAAGCGCTGCTAAAGTTTTCTCAAGATGCACATAACTCGATCAAAAACTACGGCGGCACAACTATATATGCCGGCGGTGATGATTTACTTTTCTTCGCCCCAGTTGTATCTGGTAAACAAAATATTTTTAGGTTTGTCGAAGAACTGGCCGAAATGTTTGGCTTGCAATTCCAAGAGTTTGACCCAGCTCCGACACTATCAGCAGGTATATCCATCACGTATTATAAATACCCCATGGGCGAGGCGTTGGAATCAGCCGCGAATTTACTTTTTCATGAAGCAAAAGAAACGGGTGGCAGAAATGCTATCGCGTATGAAGTACAGAAACACAGTGGCCAGAGGATTACCGGTGTCTTTCATCGAAAGGATGAAGACTATGAAGCATTTAAGGATCTGATTTATAATAAAGAGGATAACAAAATGCTCACCAGCCTGATTCATAAATTAAGTTTTCATGGTGCGCTGATAGAGGAGATTGGAAAAGACGTCAAAAAAGTACGAAATTATTTCGACAATTTTTTTAATGAGGAAGAACACAATACACACGTTGGCATAAAAGAGAATGCGGCAAAGCTGATTAATGCTGCCTATACAAACACCAAGAGGAGTCAAAAGAAGGAAATTGTTTTTTCCGTCTTGAGGCTTAAAAAATTTCTAGAGGGGGGTGAATAATGAGCCATTATTTTATTTCACTCACACCACAGGCGCCTTTTTTCTTTGGCAGCGAAAAAACGTTTGGTGACGGTCAAAATCAAAATTATTTTGCCAAATCCAATCCTTTTCCACAGCAAACCACCATACTGGGCATGTTGAGAAAAGAACTTTTGATTCAAGGAAATTTATATAAAGAAAAATGGAGTGACTATTCAAAAGAAGACTATAGCAACATGAATGCGTTAATCGGAGAAGCGTTTAAACTGAATAGAACAAATAATTTTGGAAAAATTAATACCATTTCGCCGGTGTTTATTTCAAACGGAAATGCCTGCTATATTCAAACTCCATTTGATGATGGCCTCACTATCGAATTCAAAAAAGGTCGTTCAAGCTTGGATTCGATTCTTGGTAATATTCCTATCATTTCAAATTATACAGCAAAGACTGGCCTACCTGATAGTTTTACTTCAACGAAAAGTGAAATGGCTTCATTTAATGAAATATTCACAAAATTTGTCAAGGTAGGCAATGCGAAAGATAAAACAGAGGACGAAAACGATAAATTTTTCAAACAACTTTTTTACACGATGAATAAAAATTATTCATTTGCGTTTTTTGCTGATATCGATTTTGATCTGAAACCCTCGATTGTATTTATGGGCGCCGATAACTCTTCATTTAGAATGAATGTTGAAAAAACCACAGAAACCTTTGAGAGTCTGTTCATCCCAAAAAGTTCTAAAGACAGAATTGCTCTATTAAGCGATGCATGGGTGGATGAATCTATTTATGAGAAATGCATCTTTGCCATAACAGAAATCGTAGATTTTCGGACAACAGATATTAAAAACTGGTCTATCCGAAAGAGCAACAAGTTTGAAATGATCAAACGAGGATCAGTGTTTTTTGTTGACGAAATAAATAAATCTCACATTCAAAAATTGCTACAGAATAAAAGCTTGCAAAAAATTGGATATAATATTTATAACTAGGAGAATCAAAATGAACTATAAAGCATGTTTAATCAGACTTTTAACAAATATGCATGTAGGGGGCGGAGATAGTAATTTTGGCGTTGTGGACAAACTGGTACAACGCGACCCTGTTACCAATTATCCGACAGTGTTTTCTTCAAGTTTAAAGGGTGCATTAAAAGAATATTGTAATGGTGAATCTTTTGTCTCTGATGTTTTTGGCGATAATGATAATGCCGGGAATTATCGTTTTTTCGCGGCAAATCTTTTAGCCCTACCTGCAAGAAGCAACAAAAAATCATTTTTTATGGCAACAGCACCTTCGGTTCTTAAAGAATTCATGGGAACTTTGACCACTTTTGGAATCGGAAATGGGTTTGATGATATCCAAAAGTTGGCGAAAAAACCTGTTGACAAAGGAAAAGTGTTTGTTAACCATAGTGAACCAATGCGAATTGAGGATTGGGGCTCTATACATGATGCTGAAATACCGACCTCAAACCCATTGCTCGGTAATAATATCGCTCTGTTTCATGAAGATGATTTCAAGGAACTTGCCAACAATCTACCGGTAATCGCCCGAAACCATCTGGAGAACGGTCAGAGTACGAACCTGTGGTATGAGGAAATCGTACCCAGAGAATCGCGTTTTTATTTCATTCTAGGCTTCGGTGAGAGTAATCACGATGAATTTGAAACAAAAATTCGGAAAGGGATTGTTCAGATCGGCGGTAACGCCTCGATAGGGTATGGTTTCACAAAAATTGAAAAAATTGTCCAGGAGATTGATCATGAATAAAAGAATTGAAAAGTGGATTCCTTCTGCCATCAAAGCGATCGAGAAAAGTGGGATTGTAAAAGCTGATGGAACTATTCCCAAAGAATACAATGGTTATATCTCCTCTTTTGGCGCTGCAGTTATGCAATCGGGCCTCAAGGCAGCGATTGCTTTTAATGAAAATACTGAATCCGGTTCTGTCTATGGAAAAAGTCCTTTGATGAGAGCCATACTAGAAATAATGAATGGTGAACCACCTGCCGAGGGGGCAACACTCCTTGCTTATGTTTTGAGTAATGATACAATTGAAACAAAAAGCGCTGTGCTCGATGCCACTATCGCATTAAAACTGGCTATCCGGACTTTTAAATTAGTAGAAGGAGATGCGCAATGAATGGTAATGCCGGATATTTGTTTTACAAAGATTATTACGAGGATGCAGATTGGCATAAGCTGGATAACAATCAATCCTTATTTGAAAAAAAATCAGACGAAATAATAAACCTGGGATTCAACAAATATAATTTTTCAATAGAAAACACTCAATATTTTCAACTTGCTACAACTTATCCAGGGCTTGTGCTGGGAACCGGTTATCATCATGAAACAGGTGTGATAGGCGAATTTAAAATTGGCTTTTATTTTGATCACACATCAGGATTGCCAGTTATTCCCGGCTCATCAATAAAGGGCCTTTTGCGCAGTGCATTCCCAAACAGAACAAGCAAAAATCTCTCAAAGGACAATAAAGATCAACGGGATGCATACATTAAGGAAATACTTGCCAAGATGGGGATTGAGAATTTTGAATCTAAAGAGATTGATAAATTAGAATTAGAAATTTTTGAAGGTATTAAAGATGAGAGCGCTAAAAAAGTCAGCGAAAAATATCTGCCCATGTACCAAAGGGATATTTTTCATGACGCGTTTCCGGTGACTGTAGGCAATAATGGGCTCTTTAGCGATGATTTTATCACACCACACAAGGAAAATCCTCTAAAGAATCCCGATCCACTTAAATTTTTAAAAGTTGCACCAAAAGTTTCATTTCAGTTTAATTTTGACCTTAAAAACTCAGATGGCATATTTTCAAAAGAAAAAAAGCTTGAGCTGTTTTTAAACATTCTGCTGGATTTTGGCGTTGGTGCAAAAACCAATGTAGGCTATGGTCAATTTGATGATTCGGAGGAAACCAGAGATAAAGTTCTGAGGGACATCAACAATCTCTGCTCTGAACAAAAAGAGCTAAAAGCCCTCGCATCAATGACAGATAGTGAGCGGCAAGAAGCTGAAAAGCAAAAGTTTATCAAAGAAATCAATAATTATCAGGGCAAGCCTAGCAAACTGTTTAAGAATTGGACCGACAATGAATCTCTGAAGGAAGACCCTGATGTTGCAAGAGCATTTAGTAAAATTGCCACATTAAAAGTGAATAATAAATGGAGCAGACAAACAAAGCATATTTGTAAAATTTTAAAAATTAATTATGAGCAATTGGAACAGTTGCAAAGCAACTAGTCTGTTTTTGCCTGCAAGAATTTAAAAGGCCGTATTATCAAATCCGTTTTGATAAAAAAAAAGCTCTTGCTTGAGGCAATTATTCGGTTTGGTATCAACGCCAGTTATTCTTCTATTCCTATTGTATGATCAGGTGGGACGTTTCTCTACCATCCTCCGTATGAGTCCTGTAACGGGTACGACTCTACAAACAATTGAAATTGCTGAACTTGTTAATCTGCAGGATAGCAGAGATGAGGCCAGAGGCACAAGGATACGGAATAATGAATCATGAAAAATAAATCAATGATAAAAGAAATCGCCTCCATGGAAACCTTACGTCAGGCATGGCAACGGGTAAAGGAAAATCAGGGCTGCCGGGGGAGCGACGGGGTAACCATAGAAGTGTTTGATTGGCAGGCCGAGAGCCACCTGGCCGAGCTCGCTCAGGATTTGTTGAATCAGACCTATGCTCCTTTTCCTTTGATGCGATTCCAGGTTCCTAAACGCAATAAGCAGGGATTGCGTTATCTGAGTGTTCCTACGATTCGTGACCGGGTAGCACAGACCAGCGTTTATATGGTTACCAGAGAGATATTTGAAAAAGAGTTTGAATCTTTCTCGCATGCTTATCGGTTGGGTCGAGGAGTACGAACAGCGATCAAAGAAATTGAATTTTGGCGTGACAAAGGGTATCGCCATGCAGTCGATGCGGACATTGCCTCCTATTTTGACACTGTTTCGCATGATCGGTTGATGCAAAAATTGATGGTTTTATTCAAGAATGATGAGATCTGCCGTTTGTTCGAAAAATGGATTCGAGTTCAAGTGTATGACGGAAGGCAAATATGGAAGCTGGAAAAAGGAATCCCCCAGGGATCGGTCGTCTCTCCCATGCTCGCGAATCTGTTTCTTGACGAGTTGGATGAAATGTTGATGGAATTTGATCGTAAACTCGTCCGTTATTCCGATGATTTTATTATTCTCTGCAAGAGTGAACAAGAATTTGAAGAAACAATCGAATTGACGGATATGATCCTGGAGGATATGGATCTGGATTTAAATCCTAAAAAGACACAGCGGGTCTCGTTTGATAGTGGTTTCAAGTTTCTTGGTGCTTTATTTCTTTATGATAAAGTCTATATCCCGTTCCCCAAAAAACGAGAGAAGGATTTTATACCCCAGCTTCCTCCGCCTTTAACCTTGAAACGCTATATAGAATTGACTCTATTAAAATAAGGCAGTGCTCAAATGGCCACCCTTTATCTCTTGCGACAAAATACAGTATTGCGAAAGCGGGGTAACCGATTATTATTCTGTCTCAAACGGGCCCGTAAAACCACTACCCTCGTACAAGAGGATGAGATTTTGCTGGACATTCCATGCACAGATGTCGATCATGTCATGGTCTTTGGCAATATTCAACTCACCACCCAGGCCATGAATAAGCTTCTTTCTCAGGGAGTCGAATGCGCTCTGTTTAGCCATGACGGCGATTTGATCGGCCAGTTGACACCCCCACACGGGAAAAACGTGTTTTTACGTCAAAAACAATTCGAATGTTTTCAGGACAAAGAGTTCCGTTTGGCAGTGGCACGAATTATTGTACAGATGAAAATCATGAGTCAAATCGATAATGTAAAGCGATATCGGCACCACCATCGGGATACCTTTGAGGCGACTGATTGGCAGGTTCTAAAAAACGACCTGGCAAAAGCCGAAAAAGCGACAAGACTATCAGAATTGCTGGGAATTGAGGGCAGCGCAAGCAGTGGCTATTTTTCTCTTCTCGGAAAAATGCTTCCAAAGCCCTGGACCTTTCCTAGTCGCAGCCGGCGGCCACCCATGGATGCGCCCAATGCCATTCTTTCGTATGGGTATACGGTCGTTGCCTCTGAGCTTCAATCTTTGCTCGATGGGCGAGGTCTGGATCCTTATTTCGGGTTTTATCATGAATTGTCCTATGGTCGTCCGAGCTTGGCGCTTGATTTGTTAGAGCCATTTCGCCACTTGTACATCGACCGGATGATGGTCAATCTATTTTCGCTGGGATCTATGAAAAAATCTGATTTTGCAGCTCAACCACGAGGAGGGATATATCTATCACAATCTGGCAAAGAAAAATTTTTCAAACAATACGAACAGGTTATGGGAAGTCATGAGGGTGCCAGCCAGGAAGCTGGACAAAAAAGCAAAGGCCGTTCGGTCATGGCTTCTTTGATCAAAGATACCGTATATGCAGTGGAAAAAAGAGATCCTGACCTGTTTGGTATTGCATTTTCTTCGCAACATCATTAAATTTTGGACGTTAAACATGTTGGTACTGATCAGTTATGACATTGAAGACGATACGGTGCGCACACGTTTGGCCAAAGATCTCAAAGACTTTGGTCCACGCGTACAATATTCAGTCTTTGAAGCAGATATTACTCAAAATGAACTGGAGAAATTGATACAGGTGTTGAACAATGTCGAGTTGGGTCAGACAGACAGTATCCGTCTTTACAAAATTTGCGCGTTTTGTTTTAAAAATATCGAAATTTGGGGTCATGGAGAAATAACAAAAGATAAAGAATATCACATTATTTAGTGTAGCAAATTTTATACCAAAAAAATTAAGCGGTTTTTCAAGCAGGTTGTACGGTTTTTTGTAAATAACTGTTATTAAATGATTTGAGCCATTTAATTATGTGGCTTTAACCCGAAAAGGAGGTAAAAATGAACATCTTTTCATGGGGTTGTCCTTTTTGTTGTTGTAAGTTATTGTTTTTTTATAAGCTCGTGGGCGTGGCTATCTGAATAGACCTGATTGGTATCGTGGGATTGAGACTTTGGTATGGAGGACCGGCTGTACGCCGAATGTGCTGATCTGAATAGACCTGATTGGTATCGTGGGATTGAGA
>WJME01000059.1 GCA_014728115.1 Candidatus Zhuqueibacterota bacterium
ATCGAGCCGGGCATCCAGATGAGCTTTGGTAAAACTGCGGTTTTCAAGGGTCGGGCAGCCCCTGCCCGCAATGACCAGCACAAAATGGATGCACGGCTCTTAAACTCTTGGAGGATGGTTGAATGTTCAATTTCATCCTAAAAATCATACATATTCCCCTCTTTTATTATCTGTCGATTTGAACTCAAAAGGTTTACAAAAGTTCATTTCACTGAACAAAAAAAAGAACCGGATGCCCCTCCCGGGGTTGCATCCGGCTCGCTTGCTCGACAAGATTTTAAGTTGCTTTTTTTATTGTCCGATGCGGTTATTCAGAGATTCCAATGCATTTTGCAGTTCTTGCAGCGCCTGCTGGGCAGATGAAAAATCTTTTTGTCCCATGGCCTGCAGATATTCGTTAAATGCCTGATTCGCTCTCCCGATAGACTCTTCCATAGTGGCCGCCGGTGCCATACTCTCTGTGGGGCGCTGAGGTTGGCCTGCAAACAATCCTTCGAGGGCTTTGTCAAAGCTCTCCGCATAACTCAGATTATCATTATGCATCACCGCGACCAGACGCAATTCAGGATATGCGGCAGTTTCTGCCTGCAGATAGATCGGTTCGACATACAAAACAGATTCTTCGATAGGGATGGCAAGCACATTGCCGCGAATCACATTGGAACCCCGTTGATCCCATAAGGTAAGCTGACCGGACAAGTACGAATCCTGATCGATCTTGGTTTCGACCTGTTGTGGGCCGAGAACGCGCTTTTCTTTGGGAAACTTGTACGCTAAAAAGCGGCCATAATTGCCGGGGTCGCACATGCCGGCAATCCAACCGATCATGACCTGGCGGTTCTTGGGTGTAAACGGCAACATGAGCACAAATTCGGCGTGATCTGTCTCTGGCAGCTCCCACATGATGTAATAGGGCTCGACCGGTTGGACCTGATTGTAATATTTTTCCGTTGCCCGTATCCAGAGATCTTCCTGATTATAGAAAACAGTGGGATCGGTCATGTGATATTTGGCATAGATCAAGCCCTGTAATAAAAGATAATCCGATGGATAGCGAACATGGGCTTTAAACTCATCGGGTAAATCCTGTTTACTCTTGAACAATTCCGGAAAAATATTCTGCCAGGTCTGCACCAGGGGATCGTCCGGTTCATAAATATAAAAATCTACATCGCCATTATAGGCATCGATAAACACTTTGACGGAATTGCGCACATAATTTTTTCCGGCAAATTGCGTCACCTCGCGATTTTGCATCATGCGTGTGCGATCCCCTTCCCGGTACTCTATGGCTTCGGTGCCTGTATAAGGTTCACTGTAAGGATATTTGTCAGATGTTGTAAAGGCATCGATAATCCAGACAAGCCTGCCATCGATGAGTGCGATATAGGGATCATTGTCATACTGTAAAAAGGGAGCCACCGTTTGCACCCGGTTCATGATCTCGCGGTGAAACAGGATGCGGCTCGAATTCGTGGGGTATTCGGACAGAAAAAAACGCGTCCCATCGAATTTCCAGCCAAAGAGCCATTTGCGCCATACATTGGAAAGTTGTACCCCCCCTGTTCCTTCATAACGGGTATACACATTCTGTTCGCCACTGGGATAATCGAACTCTTTTTTCGCACTGTTGGCGACCACATACTCTACTGTTTCTTCGCCATAATAGATCTCTGGCCGCTTTACTTCAAGTGCGGGATACTCGGATTTGGGCGGAATATCCTTGACCAGCAAATGCGGCAATCCTTGAGGCGTAAATTCCGCTACATTGGTCATGGTGAGTCCAAAGCCATGCGTATAAATAAAGCGGCGGTTGACAAAGGTTTTGCTTTGTTCCGGCAGACTGCTCTGCTGCAGTTCACGCGCCGAAACCATGAGCTGGCGATATTGACCGTTAAAGGTATAACGGTCGATATCCACATCCGTAAAGACATAATAGAGCCGGATTTCCTGAAACTGTTTATAAACAGCGTCCAGAGCCCGGTAATCCCATAATCGAATATTTTTAAAAATATGCGGGTTTTGATCTACCACAGCAGGCTCCAGAGTTTCTTTGGCCGGAAATTCTCGTTCCTCCACCCGATCGAGCGCGAATGCGTGACGAGTGAATTCAATATTATGTTCGATATAGGGCTTTTCCAGTGTAATCTCGTTAGGCTCTACCCGCAACCATTGTACGAGTCGGGGGATAAAGGTTAAAAAAACCAACCAGACGGCAAAAACAACGAGCCCCATGGCAATAACCTGTTGGACAGGCTCGCGGATTTGATCCCGCCACCGGGAGGGGACAAGCGAAAATCCCCTGTTACGAACATAAGGGATGGCGATAAAGAGTGCTGCGGCCAATGTGATGATGACGACAACCGGATAAGCCCAAAGACGGATATGAACGTCGGTCCAACCGGGACCGCTCACCACTCCCCAATCGCTGTAAAGCAATTGATAGCGGGCCAGCCATTTTCCCAACGCAAGTGTGATCAAAAAGGCACCAAAAGAGACAAAAAGCGGTCGGGTGGATTTTGTATCGCCAAAATTGCTCTCGCGCACCCGGCTAAAGATGGCAGCCAGCAACGAAAACAGAGTCAGAATGAAAAACAATCCATAGATGGAATTAAAAAAAGGCAATGTAAATAGATAAAAAGAGGCCGAGTGGTTCAGGATAGGTTCTGTCACCTCACTCGATGCCTGATTGAGAAACAAAAGAACAACATCCCAATTGGCTGAAGCCCACATGCCTGCAACGAGCGCTGATACGAACCGGGCGACCCAGGCCAGTCCCTTGACCTGACCCGATATTTTCAAGGTCAACACCCATGAGATGCCAAAACCCAGTGCAAGGCCGACGAGCACCATGACCAGCTTGGTGACGATTTCCGTCCAAAACCGGGATTCATAACCCAGTGAAACAAACCAGAGCCACTCTCCATAAAATCCCATGAACCAGTAAAAGAGAATCGTACCTCCCGCAAGGAGTATAGCAATAAAAACCGGAGATCTTTTTTGTTGCTGAAAACCCCGCACGGCAAGAAATATCGATAATCCGAGAAGGATAAATAAAAGTGCTAGATACATAGGGTCTCCTTTAAGAAATGGATGAGCATGGTCCAATGTACACGACACCAGAGTTATATCTCTTTAACAAGGTTCCGACACCCAGAATTCACAAAAAAAGGGTGGACGATATCTCGACCACCCTTTAGAGCGCATTATTCGATCGTATGCGGGATGAATTCTTTTTTTCGTTCCTTTGAGAGATCTTTATTTTCCTGCAACTGTAAATCATCGACGCGCCTGACGATTTTAGCATTATAAAGCTGCGTTGCCTGCCTGAAGGTCAGGGCCAGGTCGAACGTAGTCAAAGCAGAAATTCCTTCAGCGACCAAATTGACCCGATACCATCTCAACCCGGCGGATGCCGCGGTATGAAGAACACAGATATTTGCCACGGTTCCGACAATAATCAGATTTTTCAATCCCCAGATATTGCTCAAATAGTGATCCAAAGCAGTGCCATAAAAGGCATCATAACGATTTTTGCGAATCACCATATCTCTTTCTTCGGGTTTGAGCTCATCGATGATTTGCCAGCCCCAGGTGCCTTTTTTGCAATGTTGAGGCCATACGTCGAACTCGGGATCCTGTTCAACCTGAGTATCCTGGGTATAAATGACCCTGATACCAGCCCTTCTGGCTTTATCGATGAGATGTTTTATCCGGTCAATCGTTTCCCAGGCAGATTCGACTTGCAACCTGCCTTTGGGCTTGACAAAATCATTTTGCATATCGATGATCAGCAACGCTGTTTGTTCAGGATCCAAATCGACTTTATCTGTAAAGTTGATCTCCGGAACAGAGACCTTTTCAGGAATATCTAACATGGGCATAACTCACCTCTCTGGTATACCTTTAATTTGTTCTTTAAGTATATATACAAAAACCTTGCCAAACGTTATAAAAAACACAAGGCAATGTTTTTAAATAACTTGAAACAATGCCGGCAAAACGATCATGCCAGAAATGTGAAAAAGGGGTACAATAAGAAAAAAATAAAGGCGTTACAAAGAAAAAATTCGAGGCTTCAAGCAATCCCCATAAATTGACACTAAAAAACAATTATTTACATAAGCAAAATACAGGAAATCGTGCGTACGAAAAATTCACACTCTGATTCCGGGACGACTGAATCCCTGGGTCTTGATTCTTTCGAGTTTTTGGACAAGATCCCTGACGATATCCGGATGTTGATTCCAGACATTATGGCGTTCCCACGGATCCAGCTCCAGATTATAGAGTTGACCCTGTGCTTCTCCGGGTTCAGGTTGGATAACCGCAGGTGCAGAAAATCCTCCGGATCCCCGGCCGAGGATAAGCTTCCATTTTTCATAACGAAAGGCAAATACGCCGCGGCCCGAGTGTTGTACGATCGAGGTGCGTATGGGTTGGTTCGCCTGTCCGGTCAATGCCGGCAGCATGTCGAAACTGTCTTCTGCGGCATTGTCGGGCAGAGTCAGCCGGTTGACTGCAGCAAACGTGGCCATGAGATCGGTGAGACAGAGCAGTTGATGGCTGGTCGTGCCGGCCGGGATTCTGCCTGGCCAGCGTGCGATAAAGGGCTCACGATGGCCGCCTTCATAGGTATCGGATTTTTGTCCGCGCAGCTCGCCATTGGGCAGGTGACCGTTATGGACGAGATCGTATTTTTCCGGCGGATCATCTTTCCACCCGGCCGGACCGACGGTCAGGGCACCGTTGTCACTGCTCAACACAAACAAAGTGTCTTTATCGACATTCAACTCTTTCAACAGCGAGAGCACCTTTCCCACTGCCCAGTCCAGTTCTACCACCATGTCTCCGCGCATGCCGGCCTGGCTTTTGCCCTTGATAAAGTCCGGCGGCGTACAGGGCGTATGCGGGGCCTGATAGGGCATATAGAGAAAAAACGGCTGGTCGGCGTGTTGATTGACATGATCGGCAATGAATGTTTTTGCTTTTTGGACAAACGTCGGACCCACCTCTTCATCCTTCCACCCCGGGGTCATGGGCCCTTTGTGTTGCAAGGTGTTGTAAGGCTCTTTTTCCACGCTCAACTCACCCACGGTGCGGTCGTTTTCGATGAAACAGTATGGCGGCATATCCAGCGAAGCCGGAATGCCAAAGAAATAATCGAATCCCACCGTGTTGGGACCCGGGGTCAGGGGTTTGCTGTAATCCACTGGCTTTTCATTGCCGAGTCCCAGATGCCACTTGCCCACACAGGCGGTACGATAGCCCGCCTGTTTCAGCATGGAGGCCACGGTCATGCGATCCGGTTCGATCAGCAACGGATCATATCCCCACAGCACGCCCTGTTTCAGTCTCGAGCGCCAACAATAGCGTCCGGTGAGCACGCCATAGCGGGTCGGTGTGCACACGGCAGCCGGCGCATGCGCATCGAGAAACCGCACGCCCTCTTGCGCCATTCTGTCGATGTTGGGTGTGGGAATCTGGGTGGCGCCATAGCATCCCAGGTCGCCATAGCCCAGGTCATCG
>WJME01000060.1 GCA_014728115.1 Candidatus Zhuqueibacterota bacterium
ATTGACATAAATGGAATCGACAATCTCCTGACGGTCATTAAAATAAATATCCTTGACCACATTGCCATTCAGACTGATTTGAGCATGGTGATCCATATCATTGACATCAAAAGTGGTGCCCCGTAATCGCAGGGTTAACAAGATTGAATCCTGGCCAGTGACATAGCCGGGCAGGTCGAACACATGACTAAACTCATCTGTGGGATTCAAAAGATGCCATACCCAACCTTCCCCGGGTACCAATTCGGTCTGATAAACATCGCTATCCCGATCACCCGAATGATAATACCGGTCAGTTTCGAAATGAACGACATGCCGGGACGTACTGGAAAAAGAGTCTGCATCCACGCACTCGACATGCTCGAATCGGCGGGCAGCATACTCTTCAAATGTCAGCCAAAAGACCTGTGTATCATTATACTCGTGGAAATAGGATTCTTTTCCAGACCGGCGTGGAGCATAAAACAAGATTTTGTCATCACCTTCCAAAGGGCCGGTATCTGGTTCAACCCAAACCGGTATTTGTCCACCTCTATAATAAATACTCAGGGTTTGCCGGTTTAATGATGTTGGCGGATTCAATTGCAGCAAATCATGACCTGACACGTGCACGATGCCTTGCTCATGTGTATAGATTTTGGCAGCCCAACGTTCCGGCCGGTACCAATAATCAGGTGTCTTGTCAGGACCATACGAGTTCAATTTAGTACGGGGGCGCCAGTTGATTTCAAACCGGGCATACTGTAATTCATACAAGCGTTGTTCGGTCGCAGCATACCGTAAGGGATAAACCGTTAAAAGCAGAGTGTTCTTTGAGCCTTGTTGACCCATCGACACATTATACCAATGTCTCGGAAAAGTACCAGGTTGTTCATAGATAAACTCGTCCGGTTTGATGAGATAGCCTTCTTTGGTAGGGGTTGGTGCGGGTAAGATGGGAAGAGTGGATCGGGCAATAGTCACACTGTCCACCATTTCAGCATCAAATTCTACATCAGGGGGAAGGTCAATGGCATAAGAAAATACTGTCAGCTGTGGCGTTCCCGGTTCTCTGGACACGGATTCGGATTTCGGGGTGACATAGTCCAGTCCGTTTGCCGAAACATTTTCCCACTCTAGATCAGCAAGATTGAACTCCAAGACCACAGAGTGTTCTGTTTTTGTCAAAACAGAAAAATGCGACTGGATTTTGGCATATACAGGATATATAAAAAAAACTGCCAAAAGGCAGAATATAAAGAATAAATGCTTTTTCATAATCCTCAGGTCTTTTAAAAATCAAACACCCCCGCTCGGAAAAAGTTTCATCAAAATTGGTTCACTTTATCAACCCAACCGTTCTCAAAAAATTGTAAAAACGTGACCTCGGCATGGATATTACTCGCGACCAAAAACGCCAGCACCCCCATCAAGAAACTCAACCCCACCATGATCATTGCAGCTCCACCCTGGGACAGACCTAGATTGACCAAACGATGATGAATATGCTGACGATCGGCTCGAAATGGGTGAATTCCTTTCCGTACTCGCCGAATGATGGCCCAAAAAGTATCTGTCAACGGCAAAGCCATGAGCAGCAAGGGGACAACGATCGCGACCTGTCCGTTTCCCAGGCTAGCGGCTCCCACACTCAGGCCAGCAAAAATAAATCCCAATGACAGGCTTCCCGAATCTCCCATAAAGATAGAAGCGGGATTGATATTATATCTTAAAAACCCAATGACAGCCCCGGCAAGTCCCAAAGACAGCCAGACGAAAAAAATGTTTCCAAACAGAGCTGCGATGGCCATATTGATCAGGGAGCCGATGATAATGATCCCCGAGGCCAGTCCATCGAGGCCATCGATAAGATTTATGGCATTGGTGAGGCCGACGATCCAGAGAACGGTCAAAGGATAGCTCGTCCAGCCAAGAGGAATCGTTTCAAGACCCGGCAGGATGATAACCTCTACTCGCCAGCCCCATACAGCAAAACTGACAGCTGCTAAAATCTCGACAAACAATTTTAGATTGCAGCCAAGATCCAGTTTGTCATCAAAGGTTCCCAGCACAAAAATCGCCATAGAGGAAACGATCAGTATAACAAACGGGAGCCATTGTTCCTGGAGTCGTGCAGGAGAATAGAGTTGGACAAGAAAGATACCCAAGACGAAACCGATATAAATGGCAGCGCCCCCCAATTTAGGCACCAGCCCTTCATGGATAGTTCTGACGTTAGCATGAGCAAAGACATGCCATAATTTGGCCAAACGGCGCATAATCGGCGTAAGAATGAGAACGAAAACAAATGGTACGAAAAAATAAAATACTGCTATCATATCGAGGGCTATCCTTTAAAATGCCTGACCACAGCCGTGAAATATCCGACAGATGCTACAAAATTCATACCAGCAATAAATACAAATATTTAACGGAAAATCAAAACCTTTTTTGTATCAATATGAAAAAGGGGTATCAGAAATAGACACCTATCGAGTATGGTGAGCCCCTGGATTTTTCAAGAGTGTCTGATATAACCTGTCGACCTGATTGATCAGTCGATCATAATGATAATGGCCATGTGCAAATTCAAATGCTCGAGTTACAATATAATGCGATTTTTCAGGATTTTCAAATAAAAATTTAATTTTTTCAGCCAATTCTTTTTCATCATTCGATTTGGCCAGACAGCCGGTCTCACCCTCTGTGATCAAATCACCGACCCCCCCCACTGCCGTCGCAACCACCGGCACCTTGCATGCCATGGCTTCGATGATGGCCACCGGTGTGCCCTCGTTCAAGGAGGTCAGCAATAACAAATCAATCCCTTTGTACACCTCTTCTACTCTGGTCGTCCAGCCCATAAAATGAACATAAGGCCGAATCCCCATATCAAAAGCCCTTTGTTCAAGAGATTCTTTCTCTTCACCGTCTCCGACAATCAAGAGATGAAAAGGAACATTTTTTTCCTCTCTCAAAACCCGTACAACTTTAAGGGCCAAAATATGATTTTTGATGGGAACGATTCGCCCGACCAAGGCTCCCAAATACTCTGTCGACTCTAGCCCTAATTGTTTTTTTAATTGTATAG
>WJME01000061.1 GCA_014728115.1 Candidatus Zhuqueibacterota bacterium
ACATCATTAATTTCCCTGCCCCAGTCTCTTGCGCTTGCGGGCATGTTTACACAGAAAAGAATCAAAACAGCACAATACGTCTTCATCGCTGTATCCCAAAGTTGGATGGGGTGAGCTTTTTGGGTGTCTTGATTAGGATGATAGAGCAAATTTTATAAAAATCCAAGGATAAAGTGCATGCCTTTGGGAGACGTTGAATTGTATTTGACTTGCGTGCTTGTTTTTTGTATCTTTGCCTAAGCAAAGGGGAGTTCGATGGATCACCAAACCTATCTGCATGAACTGGAAAAGAACGTAAGCATCATCAGACAGCTATGTTCTGACCTGTCTGATGAACAGGCAAGAGTAAAACCGCAAGAGAACAAATGGTCCATTCTGGAGGTTATCAATCATCTGGCCGATGAGGAAAAGGATGATTTTCGCACACGTCTCGATATCACATTACATGATCCTGATGGTGAATGGCCTCCTATTGATCCTCAGGGTTGGGCCCGGGATCGACAATATAATCAACGCTCCCTGGGCGAGTCTCTGCAGCGGTTCGAACGAGAGCGACGATATAGCATGCAATGGTTAAAAGGATTGCGGGACCCCAGATGGGAATCCGGCTATATTCATCCCAGGATTGGTGAATTGCGCGCCGGTGATATTCTGGCTGCTTGGCTGGCACACGATTATTTGCATATCCGGCAGCTGGCCGGCTTGAGGGTAACGATCTTGCAAACCGAGGTTGCACCTTTTCATACACGTTATGCAACCCCCTGAGCCTGGGGATGTAGAAATATCTTGCAATTCATTAATAAAGTTAATATATTCGTCCTAATATTTAATTAATTTTGATTTGGCAGGGTCGATAACTTAAAAAGCATTCTCTAGAGTCTCACCTGATTTCGTACACATATATCAAATTGATCCTGTTGCGATGTGGAATTCAATTTGTTTCTTAAAATGATCCCAATTTATTATTACTGCAATAGATTGGGATTTTTTACAATTTGATATGGAGTTGTTGATTGAAAAAAATTAAAGCACGTCTCGAGTTAGAAGACGGATCTGTTTTTCAGGGCTATTCTTTCGGTGCTCAACATTCTGTTGCCGGTGAGGTGGTGTTCAATACCAGCATGATGGGATATCCCGAAAGTTTGACCGATCCGTCCTATCACGGTCAGATCCTCGTTCTGACTTATCCTTTGGTAGGCAATTACGGTGTGCCTGCCCCGGTGATGGAGAACAATCTGCACAAATGGTTCGAATCCGATCGCATGCATATCAGCGGTCTGATTGTATCGGAATATTCTTTCGATTATAACCACTGGAATGCGGAAAAGAGTTTGGGACAATGGTTGAGCGAGTCCAAAGTGCCCGCATTGTACGGCATCGATACCCGAATGCTGACCAAGCGACTGCGCGAGGAGGGGGCGATGCTGGGCCGGATCGTTTTCTTCAATGATAACCTGTCATTCGTGGATCCCAACAAAGTCAATCTCGTGGAAAACGTCAGTATCAAAGAGCCTGTGGAGTATGGACAAGGGGACCGCACGGTCGTGCTGGTGGATTGCGGAACCAAAAACAATATTATCCGCAGCTTGCTGGATCTGGGACTCAAGGTACGGCGTGTCCCCTGGGATTATGATTTTACCCAAGACGATTTTGCCGGTCTCATGATTTCCAATGGTCCTGGCGATCCCAAGATGTGTAAAGCCACGATTGCCAATGTACGCAAAGTTCTGGACAGCAATGTTCCGATCTTTGGAGTGTGTATGGGCAATCAAATCCTTGCTCTTGCAGCTGGCGCAGATACCTACAAGCTCAAATTCGGTCACCGCAGTCAAAATCAACCGTGCGTAGAGATGGGAACCAAACGTTGTTATATCACTTCCCAGAATCATGGGTTTGCGGTCGATGGCCGGACCCTCCCCGAGGGATGGGAACCCTGGTTTCGCAATGCCAATGATGGCACCAATGAAGGTATCCGGCATGTTTCACGGCCTTTTATGAGTGTACAGTTTCATCCGGAAGCCACCCCGGGTCCGCTGGATACACAAATCCTGTTTCAAGATTTCAAGAGGCTCTTATCATGATCAATAAACCATCCAAGGTCATTATATTAGGAAGCTCGGCGCTCAAGATCGGTGAAGCCGGGGAATTTGATTATTCGGGCAGTCAGGCGATCAAAGCTCTGAAGGAAGAGGGCGTCCAGACCGTTCTGGTCAATCCCAATATCGCCACGATACAGACGTCTGATCACCTGGCTGATAAAGTCTATTTTCTGCCTGTGACCCCCTATTTTGTCGAACAGGTGATCAAGAAAGAAAAACCAGACGGCATCCTGCTCGGATTTGGCGGGCAGACAGCCCTGAACTGCGGGGTAGAGCTGGAACGGCAAGGAGTCCTGAGCCGCTATGGAGTAAATGTGCTGGGCACGCAAGTCGAGAGTATCCTCAATACCGAGGATCGTGAACTGTTTGTCTCAAAATTGCGCCAGATCGATGTCAAGACACCTCGCAGTCATGCGGTGACCCATGTTGCCGATGCCTTGAAACGCGCCGAGGAAATCGGTTATCCGGTAATGATCCGTATCGCATTTGCGTTGGGCGGACTGGGCTCAGGACTGTGTCAGAATGCTGACGAAGTCAAGGATCTGGCCAGCAAGGCGCTCTCTTACACCGAGCAAATACTGGTCGAAGAGTACCTGTATGGTTGGAAAGAGGTCGAATATGAAATCGTACGTGATCAGTATGACAATTGCCTGTCGGTCTGTAACATGGAAAATTTCGATCCTATGGGGATTCACACCGGTGAAAGTATTGTGGTGGCCCCCAGCCAGACTCTGACCAATACCGAATATCACAAGCTGCGCGAGATCGCCATCCGTACGGTGCGGCATTTGGGTATCGTAGGTGAATGTAATATTCAGTATGCTCTGGATTCCAAAACCGAAGATTACCGCGTCATCGAGATCAATGCTCGGCTGTCGCGCAGTTCGGCCCTGGCGTCCAAGGCCACGGGATATCCTCTGGCAGCGGTCGCTGCCAAACTGGCGTTGGGGTACAGTCTTATTGACCTGCAGAATTCCATTACCAAAGTCACCCAGGCCTGTTTTGAGCCGGCCTTGGATTATATTGTGGTCAAGATTCCGCGCTGGGATCTGAAAAAATTCAAACAAGTTTCCAATCGCATCGGTTCTGGTATGAAATCCGTGGGCGAGATCATGGCCATCGGCCGCAAATTCGAAGAAGCCCTGCAAAAAGGATTGCGCATGCTGGAGATCGGTGCCGACGGACTGGTGGCCAACCGCTCGTTGGAATTCGGTGACCTGAGACAAGAGTTGTCCGAACCCACAGATCTGCGCGTTTTTGCCGTGCCCGAAGCTTTGAAAACAGGCATGAGTATCGAAGAGATTCACGATCTGTCACAGATCGATCCCTGGTTTCTTTACAAAATTCGTAATATCGTCCGTATCGAAGAGGAACTCAGCCAGGTTGGGGAACAGCGTTGTCCGCATGATCTGCTGCAGGAAGCCAAACAACACGGATTTACCGACAAGCAGATCGGCCGTTGTCTGGGGATTGACGAGGATGAAGCCATGGAATTGCGACGTAATTACGGATTACATCCGGTCGTCAAGCAGATCGACACCCTGGCAGCGGAATATCCTGCCCAGACCAATTATCTTTATCTGACCTATAATGGCCAGGAAGATGATGTCGCATTTCTCGAACGCAATTCGGTGATGGTACTGGGCAGTGGAGCCTATCGTATCGGCAGTTCGGTAGAGTTTGACTGGTGTTGTGTCAACTCGGTCAAGACCCTCAAGCAGCTTGACTATACCACAATTATGGTCAATTATAATCCAGAGACGGTAAGTACCGATTATGACGAATGCGACAAGCTCTATTTTGATGAACTCTCTTTTGAGTCGGTTTATGAAATCGTGGACAAGGAAAAACCTATCGGCGTGATCATCTCTATGGGAGGGCAGATTCCGAATAACCTGGCATTGAAACTGCACAATGCTGGCGTTCAGGTGCTGGGCACCAGCGCGTTGAGTATCGACAATGCCGAGGACCGGCACAAGTTTTCCAAATTACTGGATGAATTACAGATCGATCAGCCCGAGTGGAAAGAATTGACTTCAATAGATAAAGCCAAAAAGTTTGCCCACGACAAAGGCTATCCGGTCCTCGTGCGGCCCTCTTATGTGTTAAGCGGGGCTGCGATGAGTGTGGCGTCTACGGATCAAGAGTTGGAAAAATTTCTCAACAAGGCCACGGATATTTCGGCGGATCATCCGGTGGTGATCAGCAAATTTATTGAAAATGCCAAAGAAATCGAATTCGATGCTGTAGCGCAAAAGGGAGAGCTGTTGGTCTATGCCATCAGCGAACATGTGGAAAATGCCGGTGTCCACTCTGGCGATGCCACGATGGTACTTCCCCCGCAGCGTACGTTCCTGGAAACCACGCGGCGCATAAAAAAGATTTCGAGACAGATCGCCCGTACACTCAAGATCAATGGTCCGTTCAATATCCAGTTTGTGGCCAAGGAAAACGACGTCAAAGTAATCGAATGTAACCTGAGAGCATCCCGCAGTTTTCCGTTTGTGTCTAAAATATTCAAAATGAATTTCATCGAGTTGGCTACCCGGGTGATCATGGGGCATCATGTGCCGCCCATCGATCGCTCGGCATTCGATCTGGAATATGTGGGGGTCAAGGCCCCGCAATTTTCTTTTACCCGGCTCATCGGAGCAGATCCCACCGTAGGCGTTGAAATGGCCTCAACCGGTGAAGTGGCCTGTATCGGCGATGACTTTGAAGAAGCGTTTTTAAAAGCATTGATCAGTGTCGGATACCGTGTCCCGATCAAGAGTGTACTGCTATCGACAGGTCCCATTGAAAGCAAGGCCGAGTTTCTCACCAGCACGCGACGGCTGGAGGAATTGGGGGTAAAGTTTTATGCCACAGGCGGAACTGCCCGGTTTATGCGAGATAATAACATCGAGGTGACAGAGCTACAGTGGCCGTTGAGCAAAAAAACCCCCAATGTGCTCGATTATATACAGGAAAAAAAGATCGATCTGGTCATCAATATCCCCAAGAATTATCAGGAAGAAGAGTTAACCAACGACTATATCATTCGCCGCAAGGCAGTCGACTTTGCCATTCCGCTGTTTACCAATATGCAGCTTGCCAGGCGTTTTGTCGAGTCCATTTCGCGCAAAACCCTAGCAGATTTGCAGATCAAGAGCTGGAGTGAATATGAATGAGGTGCCTGGCGGCACCTTTTTTTTTGGTGATCGAGTGAATAAAAAGATTGAGAATGGTTCGCTGGTTCGCTATATTTCTTAAACGCCCAGGTGAACCCAATGAATCAGCCGAGTACACTGCATCAATATCATGCGTCCACCCTTTTTTGGCGCGAGACACAGAAACGCGTCATTGCTGCGGCTTTGCTCATCGTTAGCGTGCTCGTCATCGGAACGATCGGTTATACCATTCTGGAAGGGTGGAATCCCTTTGATTCATTTTACATGACCGTGATCACCATTGCCACGGTCGGATTTCATGAAGTCGCCCAGCTTTCCAAACAAGGTCGGGTTTTTACGGTGATTCTGATATTCATGGGCATCGGTACTGCCAGTTACTCCATCGGTACGATTGTCGCAATGTTGGTCGAAGGCAAGATGATGGATATTTTTAGGGGTCGTCGTATGGTCAGAGAAATTACGGCTTTGAAAAATCACATTATCATATGCGGGTACGGCAAGATTGGACGCGAGGTGTGCGAAAGCCTGTTTAGCGCAGGCGAACCGTTTATCGTTATCGATACCTCTGAAGAAAAGATCGATCAGGCCCTGGAATTGGGCTATCTGGCGGCCATCGGTGATGCCACAGATGACGATATTCTGATCAAAGCCGGGATCCAGTCGGCTCGCGGATTGATCAGTGCGATTTCTGATAATTCTGCCAATATCTATCTGGTTTTGACTGCCCGCGCTCTCAATGACAAGGTTCGCATTGTTGCCCGGGGTGTGGGAGAATCGTACAAAAAAAAGATGCTGCGCGCCGGAGCCAATGCTGTGGTGTCTCCGTTCGAGATCGGCGCACGGCGTATGGCCGCACTAATGCTCAAACCCGAAATCGTGGAATTTCTTGAAGCTTTTGCCCCAGGTACCACCTATGGCCTGCGCCTGGAACGGTTAGAGATTGCAGGGCAAAGTTCACTCGTTGGCAAGCGATTGGATCAGTCTTATATCAAGCACGACACTGGCGGAGCTCTGGTACTGGGCATTGAAAAGCCGGATGATCGCATGATCATCAATCCTCCAGGTGCTACCGTGCTCGAAGGAAATGATGTCATTCTGGCCCTCGGCAATGATGACCAGCTACAAAAGTTAAACCGTTTGACCAAAAGCTCCTGATAATAATGTATGATACGCCCATTTTATCCACAAACCGATCCGCATGATTTTCTAAAACTAAAACAGACTTTTCTGGAAATTTGGAATCATGCCGAATCGCGGCACTTTATGAGCTTTACCGGGATTCCCTTTACCGAGCAACAAGTGGATGCCTGGTTTAGCGATCACCATCGTTTTGGCATCGAATATTATGGGTTTGTCGATACACAAGAAGCCCTGCTGGGGCTCGGACTGACGCGTAAAGACCTGCTCGCCGGATTCGAGATTTACGCACTGGCCGTATTACCGGACCATCGGCGAAAGGGGATCGCAAAATCTCTTTGTGAGCACATGCTTGATCAAGCGCGTAAAGATGGGTTTTCCTGTGTCGATATCAAGGTCTTTGCCGATAACAAAATTATGTTAAGGTTGATGCTCGATCTCGATTTTATACCCATTTCCTTGCAACACCATAAACGATATGATGGTGCGGATATGGTTGTTTTGCGGCGTTATTTCAAAAAAAGCAATTCACCTTGATCATCTTTAGCGAGCCCTTGCCATGTTTCTGCTGACTTGGCCAAAAGGTTCTTGCAGGAGAATGGACCTCTGCGACATTGTGGAAAATTGTTTAGATAATAGTCTGTTGCCCTTTTCACTTGTTTAATTGCAAAAAGGAGAAGTATATGAGAGAACTGTTTTCCCGACGATCATTTTTAACCACCAGTTCAGGTATGGTCATGGGTGGGGCTTTGGCGTATTGGATGCATACAAAAGATGCCAGAGCGGCTGATGATATTCCGGTTGGCCTGCAACTCTATTCGGTGCGCAAACAGTGTGAAAAAGATTTTACCGGAACTCTGAATAAAGTCGCTGCCATGGGATATCAGGGGGTTGAATTTGCCGGGTTTTACGATATACCGGCCAAAAAGATGCGCTCTTTACTCGATGAACTCGGATTGCAGTGCTGCGGCAGCCATACCCAGTTGACCGCGCTGCAAGGTGACGAGTTTAAAAAAACCGTAGAATATAACAAAACTATTGGTAACAAATATCTGATCGTTCCCTGGTTGCCGGAAGAAAAACGCCAGACCGTTGACGACTGGAAAAAGATGGCTGAGCTCTTTAACGGTTTGTCCGATCAGCTGAAACCGCATGGCATGCTGGTGGGCTATCATAACCACGATTTCGAATTCAAGCCTATTGACGGCCAGGAACCCTGGGATGTTTTGTTTTCCAACACTGACGAGCGGGTGGTCATGCAGATCGATACCGGAAACTGCATGAAAGGGGGCGGAGATCCGCTGGCGTATCTGAAAAAATTTCCGGGCCGTGCCAAAACCGTACATTTTAAAGCCTATTCGGAAAGCAATCCCAAAGCCCTGATCGGTGAAGATGAGGTGCCCTGGAAAGAGATTCTCAAAGCTTGTCGCAGCTCTGCTGGTACTGAATGGATCATTATCGAAGAAGAAAAAGATGTGGTGCCGCCTCTCAAAGGGGTAGAGATTTGTTTAAAGAATTTGAAAAAAATTATGGCATAATATGATCGAATTGATGAGACAACGTATCAGCGTTCGCGAATACCAGGACCAGAGCATTGAGCCGGAAAAGATTGCTCTCTTGCAGGAAGCCCTGCTGAGATCACCCACGTCACGAAATCGCCGGCCATGGACTTTTGTCTTTGTTTCCGACAAACCGACATTGGAAAAATTGTCAACATGCAAGCCACATGGTGCGTCGTTTATAAAGGATGCGGCGCAGGCTGTGGTGATTTGCGCGGATCCCGAGCGTTGCGATGTCTGGATCGAAGATTGCAGTATTGCTGCAACGGTTTTGCAACTGACTGCCCAGTCGCTGGGACTGGGCAGTTGCTGGGTTCAGGTCCGTAAACGCAGACATGACGATACCTCCGCAGAGGAAATGGTGCAGAACCTGCTTCATCTCGATCGCAAGTTAAAAGTAGAAGCGATTATCACATTGGGGTATCCCCTGGAGCCGTTTGCAGAGCGTGATCTCGAGCTGCATACCGAAAAGATTCTCCAGTGGAGTGGTGACGAGGTATGAACCGATCGTATCGTGTTCAAGCTTTGATTTTTTGTGCTCTGTTTATGGGATTTGCCATCCTGTCCAAACTCTATCGTGGACCGGGCATGCAATTTTCAGCCTGGTATCTCGGTGATGTCGGCATCGTGGCCAGTCTCTATTTCGCGCTCTCTGCTGCAAGGACCAGCTGGAATCCGTTCGTTAAAGGGCTGGCCGTATTCCTTTTTGCCACGGCTGTCGAACTTTATCAACTTTCCGGTATTCCCTTGTCCTGGAACCTCGAGGGGCCGGTGGTGCATATTTTTGGCACCAGTTGGGATGTGCGTGACTTTATCGCCTATGCCGCCGGTTTGCTCATCGCTCTGGCTGTTGACTGGCCTCTGAAACAAAAAGCATCTCGGCAAAGAACCGCAGAGGAAAAAAATTAACATGCGAGACATAAAAAAATATGAAAAAATGTAAATAGCTGAGCAATATACTTCAACATTGTCATCTAAAATTGGATTGCCAAAGTATTCTGTGGTTCGAAAAGGTATTCTTTGAGTCTCTTTCTGATCGGATAATTTAAGGCTTTATATGGAGTACAAGCGAATACTATGAGAATGATAATTTTATGTTTTTTCTTATTCCTATCGGGGCTGATGGTAATGGATGAATTTGTTTTAGATAGTCAGGCGCAGACCATGCCGGTGGTATCGGGACATCGGGGGGCGTCGGGGCTGGCACCGGAAAATACCATGGCCGCGATTCGTAAAGCCATGCAACTGGGTGCGACGATGACCGAGATCGATGTGCACCTGACCAAGGATGGGCACGTGGTTCTCATGCATGATGATTCCCTGCATCGAACCACCAACGGCAGAGGGCTGGTGGCGGAAAAAACTGTGGATGAAATCAAAAAGATGGACGCGGGGTCCTGGTTCGATAAAGCGTACGCAGGGGAACCGGTCCCCACCCTGGATGAAGTGATGGATCTGGTGCGGGGCAAGATGAAACTGAATATCGAAATAAAAATATCCGGACTCGAGCCCGACATTGCCGAGCGCACCATTGCCGTGATACGTGAAAATGAATTCAGCGATCAGTGTATAATCACTTCATTCGATCGTGCCACCATCGAAAAGGTCAAAGTCCTGGCGCCGGATATTCGCACCGGGTGGATTTTTTCCAAAGTCCCCGGCCCCGAGGTGTTTGACGGAACCTGGCAAGTGTTGAGTGTCAATTACAAGTCCGTCTCTCCCGAATTTATGGAAAAAGCGAGAACCACCAAAAAACAGGTCTATGTATGGACCGTCAACAAGCCCCGCATCATGAAGAGCATGATCCCGCTCGGCGTCGATGCCATCCTCACCGATTATCCTGACCGGTTGATCGAGGTCCTCGATCAGTTATAATACAGTTTGTTTCTTTTTTCCCAGCGCGGGGCTGAAACCCCGCGCTGGGAAGACGGGGCGAGATATCAGATTTCTGACGGTTGTTCAAATATTTGATACTCTGTAATGGCCGAAAGGGGGTAGGTTGCCGGATCTTTCTTGCCTATAAACCGTAAAAATAGTATATTAACTATATCGTTTCTGTTTTCAGTCTATCTCGGTTTTTGGCACGGGGATTGTAGTCTATTCCGATGATAACCCATAATATCGGAGTTTTATCATGAAACGTTTGATAATCGGTTCAGTTGTTTTTATGCTTTTTCTGTCCATCAATGGTGCATGGACCCAGAATTTCAAGCTCGATGATTATGAACACTTTTTACAGAGCAACCAGAATCTGTCTGCCCCTGAATTACTTGCCCGCTATCAACCGGATCAGCCCTTTTTCAAAAATCGCGGCCATGAAACCATAATAGATGATGTCGCGTATCTCGATTCCATTCAAATCAAATATCGCCTCACAAAAGATGAATTGCAGTTGCTCAAGGACAACCATTTTATGGTCAGCGAGCGATTGAGCTTTGGCAATTTCGATCATGCCATGCATGATATCTATGAAAAAGATCTGCCGGTCTTTGTCTCCTCTGACGCCATTCTCTATGCCCTGCACTATTCGTATGACAAAATCCTGCAGGACATCGAGATCGTATTGCTGGAAAAGAAATTGTCTGAAACTTTGGATGGCCTTTACCGGTCCTTGCCTTACCTTGCCCAACATTACAGGGATGTGTCCGGGCTTGTGGATCCTTTATCTGATGTGGATCTCTATGTCACAATGGCCAAATCATTGCTGGAGGAAAAACAGCTGGACCCAGCACTTACCGGAACAAAAGGTGTGGACGAGCTGTGGCAAGCCATCGAGGCCGAACAAATGGCCAACATGCCCTTGTTCTCCGAGCGGTCCCGCAAACTCGATTTCAGTCAGTTCACCGTGCGTGGACATTATACCAATGAATTTTGGGACGAGAATGGCCAACGCCGTACGCTTGGTCCCTATTTTCAGGCCATGATGTGGCTGGGACGTATGGATTTCATGCTGACGCCGCCACCGGTGAATCCCTGGGAAAAGCCATGGACACGGGAAGAGATTCAACGCATGAATCTCGGAGCCGTGCTCTTGAATGAGCTCGTGGATCTGGCAGCGGTTCGTCCACTGTTGCAAGAGATCGATAAAATTCTTACGTTTCTGGTGAATGAAAGCGACAATCTGACGCCTGACGAACTGGGGCAGATTGTGCAGGACCGGTCTGTCAATGCTGCTGATCTGCTGGATGAGGCGACCTATGATGCATTTCAGTCTGCCCTCAAAGCCAATTCCGCGTCTGCGCAAAAGATTCTCTCCTCGATTATGCTGATGGATCCCACGGATCCAGAGCCCGGAGAATTACCCATCTCTTTTCGGCTGATGGGGCAACGATTCATCATTGATTCTTATGTGTTTGCCAATGTGGTGTTTGACCGTATCCTCTATAACGGTCAGAAAGTATGGCGGCCCATGCCCGATCCTCTGGACGCCATGTTTGCCCTGGGTAATGATAATGCCTTGCCATTGTTAAAAGACGAGTTGGAACAATACAAATACGCCTCACAGCTGGAAGCTTTGCGCTATCTCGTGGATGCCTATGACGACGCCTTTTGGAATCAATCGTTATACAATGTCTGGCTCGATGGTATCCGGTCACTGAATCCCATCGAGGATGCCAGGGGATACCCGTTTTTTATGCAGACCGCAGCCTGGCAGCAACAAAAGCTCAATACTCAGCTTTCCTCCTGGGCGCAGTTGCGTCACGATAATCTGTTATATGCCAAACAGTCCTATACCGGAGGGACCGGCTGTGCTTATCCGCATTCGTTTGTAGAACCCTATCCCGAGCTCTATGAGAATCTGGCAGCATTCAGCCGCAAGGCTCTGAGCTTTTTCGGCAGCTATGACTCTGACAGCTGGTTGGCGCAACGCATTATCGAGTTTTTCCAGGGCATGGAGCCTGTGATGACCAAACTGGCAGGATTGGCGCAAAAAGAGATTGCCGGTCAGGCTTTTACTGAGGATGAAATCGACTGGCTCAAACGCATGTTGTTCCGCGAAATGGGCAGTGGAGCACCTCCGTTCTCGGGATGGTATGCAGACCTGTACTATCGTTTGCGAGATTATGGTATTTCCAATTATAAAGGCTCCGATTATCTCGTGGCGGATGTGCACACCCAACCCACAGACCAGAATGGCGGGATGGTAGGACACGTGTTGCATGTCGGTGTGGGTAAAATCAATTTGGGCGTGTTTATTGCCGATGCGCCATCTGCCGGTTTTCAACCCATGGCCTATGTGGGGGCAGTGATGTCCTATTATGAAGAAATGACAAAGAATTTCAAGCGTTTGACGGATGAAGAGTGGGGCGATAAAGTCAAAGCCGGTAAGTTGCCGCAGAGACCTGATTGGGTCAATATCTATCTCGCCGATGCCAAGGGGAATGGCCTGGCTGCGGGGCGTGAATTGCCGGCACTCTCTTATACCGTTGTCAATGATCAGCCGCAACAGCCGGATGAATTTATGACCCTGCAAAATTATCCCAATCCCTTTAATCCTGGGACCACGATTTCTTATACTCTACCGCAATCCGGTCGTGTGCAACTGGCGATCTATGATGTGCTGGGACGAAAGCTAGAGATTCTGCTCGACCAGCGCCAGGGTGCAGGCACATATACGATAGACTGGCAAGCCGGGGATCTTGCCAGTGGTGTTTATTTTGCCCGCCTGGCGACGGCAGAATCGATCAAGACCATCAAGATGATGTTGATCAAATAGGATTCATCGGATGTGCTTGTCTGATCGTTTTGAATCGTTGTATTATAGTTTGAGTGAGTTGGGCACTTTTAAAAAGGGTTATGCCAGTCGTGTTGACTTGCATAACCCTTTTATTGCTATACCCGATACGTTCATAGGCATGGTTCAACGGTCAAGAGAGAATGGAATTTGTTTCGGATAGGTGTTGATTTTCCAAAACTGTCGGGTCAGTCTGGTCCGATTTTTTGTATAGATCAATCTCTAGTGTGCTCTATAATAATCATATTTATTCCAGGGTTCAAAGAATTTCCCTGCTATATTTGAATGCACCGCATAAAGTACCGCACATTGACAGTCATCACCATCAGCATTATTTGTCGGCGTGATTTGAATACGGATGGGATGACCTGCGGGCAATCTCAGAGGAGCGAGATCCCATTCCACTTTGTTTACATCTGTGATTCCGTTACCTGTTGACATTTGCCAGGCATGGAGATAATTCGGGGCATTTTGCCAGTTGTTTGCCCCATCCAGATACTGCAATTGGTATTCACACCTATAGGTACCGCGTACGACTCTGGATTCGGTGACCAGCGCTAAAAATCGATGAGATTTAAAGTCGAGCGCCCAATCCTGAGCACTGCTCCACGTAGAACCATCATATTTATTCCAATTGCTACTCTGCTGACCGACTTTACCATTCCAGGTCATGACTCTAAAATCCGCTGCTGAATATCCTCGCGATATGGTGATCGTGTTTCCGCTTTCTGTGAGACTAATGCCATCGCCTTCTTGTAACGTGACATCATTGTTACTGCCGCTGATATCGATAATAGAGGTTGTTTCACTGCCAGGATTGACACTCAGCCCCTGAGGGCTCCAATTATTCAACGGTCGGGTACCCAGTACTCCGTCGCTATTCATGGTAAGTACAGTGGTGTTACTGCTCCCATCGGGCAGTGATTCCATGCGCACTGTGCCTTTTGTATGGAGCGTTGCTGTCGGGTCGGTGGTGCCGAGTCCGATCCCTACGCGACCACTCTCTGTGACGGTCATCAGACGGGTTCCACCATCTCGTGATTTTACCACAAGTTGAGCAATCAATGTACTTTGAAGGGAAATAATCAGCAATGCTGAAAGAATTGGTTTTGTCACGAACTTCATGTTGGCCTCCTTTTTACCTGGTTGCGATTATAAATGCTATAATGAGATTCAATACCCGAAAAGATTTCTCGATGGTTCTAACTCGCATGTCTTCCGG
>WJME01000062.1 GCA_014728115.1 Candidatus Zhuqueibacterota bacterium
ATAGTTCCTTTTAGATTGAAAAGGGTTTGTTTGTCGGATAGTTGGTTTCTCCTGTTGTCATGCGATACTATTTTATCAGCGTACATTTTTGGATTGCAGTTTTGTATGGTGTGCTGAGCTGAAGAAAATAGATTCCTGATGACAACTCTCCTGCGTTCCAATGAAAGACATGAGAACCCGAGTTTTTATGTTCATTGCAAATGGTCTGCACAATTTGTCCATTGGTATTGATGACATCTATTCTTACCTGTTGTGATTTATCTAATGAAAAGTGAATCGTTGTCTGTGAATTAAATGGATTTGGAAAAGGAGGAGCTATTTTAAATTGATAAGGTTGGGATAGGTTGGATGCTACCACTGTACCGGCACTTGTTTGAGCATCTTTTGTATTCCCAAAGGCTCCCATATTTACCCGCCCCCCATTAGGCATGGGCTCGGACGTATAGTCAGCAGCTGGATCACCCGAATCGATGCACGGAGAAGTTGGTGATAAATGGAAATTGCCATTTTCAGCGTCAACAAACAAGGGCTCGAGCTCGAGGTTACCTGTTCCCTCAAATCCACCCTTTATATTTGAATACGTTATCGTCATTTCAGCAGAATTCTGCAATGAAACCACGGGAGCAACGTGGCCCCAAATTATTGAATTGGTTAAAGATACAATAGTATTGCCATCTAATTCAAACGGACCCGCATTAAAAAATGTATTCTTGTCGAGTTGAATAGTACAATTATTTAGATTCGAGCTCCCGACTCCCGTATTCGATAGAATACTTGCGCTATTTCCTTCAAAGATATTGTTTTGTATCAGCGGACTCACGTATCCATGAGCCACATGTACAGAGTGTTGTCCTTCGGTCCGTTTACCATCTGCTCTAAATTGCAATGCAGGTCCGTTATTGAAACGAATTTGATTGCTCGTGATTTCGGATTCAATTTCTGCAGTGGCGGACGTGGATGTCCAGGAGGAAGAGCCTGCTCCTCTGGCCTCCAAATAAAGACCCCCCGCTCCATTATTCTGGATGAGATTACCCTTGATAGGGGTTTGTATGTTTTTGTCATTAATTGTTGCAACACAAACAAGTTTTATTCCCCATTCTTTATTATTTTCGATTATATTTTCACGAATGATATGATTGGATGAGCCAAATCCTTCATCACCAATGACAATAGCTGTCGAGTAACACTCGGTCAAGGAAGAGTTAGAAATCTCCAAATCAGTTCCACTTTGAGCTTGTACACCAAATACAGCATTGTCGAGATGACAATGCTGCAAGACGAGCTTGGAGCCTTCATCAGCTTTAATGCCTTGCCAACTCAATTTTGAGCCATTAAAAAGTGTTTTGCAGGTGAAAATAATGGGGTTCGATTCAGTACCTTTTGCAATCAATTCACCACTCAAATTTATTCCCACCTGATCAGAGTCATCGAATATGAGTATGGCACCCGGTTCGATACTTAGGCGAGAGGAAACAATGAGTGATTCACGAATATGGTAGGGCGACAGGTTTGCTGGTAGTGTTCCGGATATATATCCACTCATATAACTTTCAACCAAATCTTTTTTTATGACGGAATCTTTTTTGCCATTTTTGGAGATTTGCAATTTGACAGTAAAAATACCGGTTTTTTCATAGATATGACTTGGGTTTTCTTCGGTTGATGTCGAGCCGTCACCAAAATCCCAAAGATAGGAATCTGCTTGACCGCTAAATTGGCTTTTAAAGTCTATTGCCAAAGGCACTTTACCCTCGGTCTTGCTGAGGGTAAAATCTAGCGGCTTTTCTATAATCGCTTTTACTGCCATTGGTTTATAACCATCACTAACAATAGGGACAACCTGGTCAGGGATATCATCCAAGGGAGCAGAAAATAGGTGTTTTTGGTGAAAATCGACCCAGAATATTTGATTGATTTGGGGAGCAACAATAAAGTCTGCAGATGGAGTTGCAAAATATTGATAATTATACGAGCAAATTTTTTCATAATTCAAGCCCCACTTGTCAACTCGAAAAATATCCCCCCCCCCAAACTCCCCATGAAAAGTACAAATGCTCTTCTGTTAGATAGAGAGAGATGTGTTTTATGTCCAAAACATATTCCAGATTCCCGCTATAGAGCGCCCGCTTTGATGAACCGTCGAGATTCGCAGTGAAAATTGTACTGTTTTGTTTTCGATTCGTTGCAGAACTGGCCCAAAATATGCGATCGTTTTCTTCATCGATTTGAATGTCAGTTATTGCTCCAGTGCTTTCAAACACAACCTCGACATGGGATCCGTCCATGTCGCAGCGATAAATCGTATTTGCAACCGAAAAGTAAAGTTTGTCACTTTTTCGGTGCCAGGTCAATGCATAGGGACCATAGGTTTTGTTGTCCTTTTCAATGGTCTTTTTTAAAAGTTGTTCGCTGATTTGGCCATCAAAAGAATACGAATAAATTCGGCCGGCATGCCAGGCAACATAAAACCGTTGCCTCAAAGTATCTATAACAAAATTGTGCATCTGGTCGCTGTAAAGAACAGTTGCTAGTTTTTCAATCTGAGATCCATCTGTGTTGGCGCGGTAAAATGTTCTCGTTGAACCCGTATCTGATAGCCAATATATCTTTGATTGTGCAGATAGGGAAAGTACCCAGACGAGGATTAGTGAGAGGAAAATAAGCCATTGTACTCTGTTTCGTCGCATAATCATCTCCTCAAGTCTCTTTAGTTTGTTTGATTCTGGAACAAGGCGGGTATTTGTCAATAAATGGATATGCTTTATAAAGAAAAAATGAAT
>WJME01000063.1 GCA_014728115.1 Candidatus Zhuqueibacterota bacterium
CAAGGGCCAGGAAAATTGTCAGTACACCCGCCAATATCATCTTTCTCATTATTATCTCCTCACATTAAATAACTAGGGCTTTTTTAAATAGTAACAAAACAGAGCGAATTTATCAAGTGTTATTTTTTTTGAGTTTGAATGTCCTGCCAAATTTGGGTAAAGATATCAAAACCCGTCTGGTCAAAGAGACAAAATGTGACCCGATCGAGTTTGTCATGTTCGAGTAAATAATCTTTCACTGTGGAAAGCATGATACGGGCGCACCGGTCAATGGGATAACCATATATCCCGGTACTGATTGCCGGAAAAGCGATACTCTTTATTTGATGATCGAGTGCGATATTTAATGCACTGATCGTGGCAGAGCGAAGTTTGGTGTCTTCATCGCCACTTCCCATGACAGGACCCACGGCGTGAATAACATATTTTGAAGGCAAATTTCCTGCACTTGTAATCGCAGCCGATCCGGTCTGAACCTTGCCATGTGTTCTCACCCATTCATTGCTCTCCATTTGAATGGCACGTCCTCCCTTGCGGGAGATCGCGCCTGCAACGCCCCCACCATGCCTGAGAGACTCGTTTGCCGCATTGACAATCGCCTCGTTTGTCATTTCGGTAATATCGCCCCTCACGATTTCGATTTTGGCGTTCATTTTACGTCCTTTAATTAGAATTTTGATTCCCAATTACATGCCCATCGTTAACATAATAAAATCAGAGGATATGAATCAAGAAGTTTTTGCTATCTATTTGAACCAGATTCAAGTGTTATTGACGCAACGTGTGGATGTTCATTTTTTCACACCCCTTTATTTAACTCTGGCGCATCCGTTGCATGCCAGAACCGTCATAAAGTTCCCTGTGAACCAAATTCAAATCTTCCTGTGGTTCAAAATAGAGAGTGTGATTATATTTTTCATCACTGCTGTCCAAAATAGTCAGGAAAATCAGAATTCCAATTTGAAAATATCAGACTTTTTCTTTGCAGATGAACCCCAAAAACAGGTCCCATTTTCCAATGATTGCACGGAAACTGGAACTCGGTGCGAGAATCAGCTTTGGGGGCATGATGGTTGACTGGGAAGGTTTAGAATGGGGAAAAAGGAGGATACAGTTAATCCTTAACAGGTCCATCCAACGCCGTGTATGATTGTGAGGCTCTGGATTAATCCAGAGCCTTGCCTATTTCAATCCCTCTGTGTTGCATTACGGTCTGAAACTCTTTGACGGTCAGCTCTGTGTTTAAATCTATCTCATTCTCGTTCACACGTGTCTCGATATCATTGATCAAATCGATGATCTGACGATCGTCTGTTGCCGAAAGCTTTAGGGTCGCCATCATCCCTTTAAGGGCCTCAGAAATCGTTTCGGCAGCCTCATTATCCTTGCAAGATATTTTCGAATGCATTCTCAATCGGTCCACAAATTCAGCCCCAAGCACTACATTCTCGACAACATCAGAGGACACATCCAACTCGATAGCTGTGGGATCGAGCCATAGCCATAAACCGGATTTTACCTGCAAACGGTTCAAGACAGCGATGCGAGATTTTAACGGACCTTCAGAGGGGGGTTGTCGCGCACCCAGATAAGCCTGCTCCCAGGAGATCACATCAGATTCCTGCCCGATCACCATCATCTCTTTATCCACGACCATGATCTGAAATCCCTGAACTTTGATTTCATAAAAAAGATGACCGTCTCTTTCTTCACGCATCAACTTTATATCCGGTGAATTGATTTTTAACGATGAAAACAGAGTTTCCATATCAAAATCACCCTTTGCGAGCAAGAAAAAACCTTGTTCGGGATCTGTCTCAGGGTTTAGCGTCCAGTAGAGGTCATCGATTTGTTCAAAAGGATCCCAACCCAGCAGCTGTTGCATAACCCGATAGGGCTCGAGTTCTTTAATGGCATTGAGATTTTCTTTATAGAGAAAAGATCCAAATTCACTTGTTCTCAGGGCATGCGCATCGAGATACCCCATCACAGAGGCATCCGTGGGGAGCATTTCAATGGTATCCACAACTTTTGGTGATAAGGGATGTCCTCTTTGTGGTGACTCGCATGCACTCCACACCATGGCAAGCGTGATCATCAAAACTGATAGTCTTCTCATATCTTCTCCTCCATAAAAAGTCCAAAGAGCAGCCTAATAATCTTTTCTATTAAAAATCACGGCAGCAAGCCCAAAGACAACGATGGAAAAAAGGGCTGTGGTCCAAACAGGGAACCAAGAGACCACAGGAACACCTTTTGCCACATGCCGGGCAATGCCCCCTAATTCACTTGTCTTTGGCAACGCATAGTATATCCAGTCGATGGCCATCCCCCAAAACCTGGAAGATAAAAGTGCATAAATATTATCGCGTTGAAGCAGCAGGGGACTAAAAAAAAGCACGAGATAAGTGATCATAAGAGACAGAGCTCCGCTGCGACTCAAAACACTTAAAAGCGTCATCAGTGAGTAAAGTGCGGAAAAGGCCAACAATATGACGAGAGCAGCATAGAGATACCCAAAATTCCAAAATCCTGTTTTAATTGACAAAATCAGCCATGAGGTCAGGACAAGATAAAAAATATTAAACGTCACAATTGCCAGGGCTCCCAAAAACCTGCCGAGCAGAATGGAAGTGCGGCTGAGGGGTTTACAAATAAAAAGATCGATAAAACCTGGCTGTAACAGCGTCGGAATCAGACTGCTCGTGGCAAAAAGAGCCATAAAGATGCCCCCGGTGTACAACATGACAATAATTCCGCCTTGCACCTCAAACAGGAATTGCTTAATTTCAACGAGTTCGTTGGTATCTGTTCCAAATATTTTGAGGCTGGATTGCATCCCGTTGACAATATCCAGATTAACGGCAAAAAGAAAAAGCGCCGAGATCAGGGTAGAGATGAGCATGAA
>WJME01000001.1 GCA_014728115.1 Candidatus Zhuqueibacterota bacterium
CCACCGATAACAGCCCCGCTCGCTCCTCCCACAGCGGCACCTTTTTGTTTGTTACTCATTCCAGCACAATACATTCCAAAAACTAAAAAAGATCCAACAAGTAACAGGGCAATCATTCGTTTCATCATCTTTTTTTTCTCCTTAAAGTGGTCATTCACCGTATCTATTGACCTCGTTTTATAAATAAAACGAAGAATTTGCATCATCCATTTCCACCGGATAATCTTTCTTGTATTAATGAATTGCATTTAATATAATATACAAGACATTCATTATGAATAATATCCGGAAGAAAGAAATGCTTGATCGACTCGAAAATTTAACGTTGTTTAGTGTTTTAGAATCAAGTGCTGAGCATTTTGCAGAAAAACCCGCTCTTTCATTGATCGATACCCATCCAATGACCTATGCTGAATTAAGAGCACAGGTTCAGCAGTTGTCATTGTTTTTATACGATCAAGGGATAATCCACGGTGACCGGGTTGCATTGTTAAGTGAAAATAAACCCAATTGGGTGATAGCCTATCTGGCAATCGTGACCATGGGTGCTGTGGCCGTTCCCATCTTACCCGATTTCCATGCCAGCGAAGTGCAGCATATCCTGAGGCATAGCCGGAGTAAAGCGATCTTTATAAGCGAACGGCTATATGATAAACTGGAGGAAGGGCACTTTGATGATCTTGATATCTTTCTCATAGACGATTTTAGTGTGGTTCCTTCCCAAATAAGCAAAGATCGTCTGTCAGACATGATCAAGAGTGGCGAAATCGAATTGACCAAGATCAAACAAGCAGCACTGAAACTCAGCGGCCGTATTCCTTCCAAGGTACAGGAACAAGATCTTGCCTCGATCATATATACCTCCGGCACCACCGGCCACTCAAAAGGGGTCATGTTGACGCATAAAAATATTGTCTTTGATGCCATAGCCACATTGGATATCCAAACAGTTACCTCCACGGATCGATTGCTTTCAATATTGCCTCTTTCTCACACATATGAAAATACCATCGGTATGATGATACCCCTGATATGCGGAGCAGCGATTTACTATATCGAAAAACCCCCGACTGCGCGGGTATTGATTCCTGCCATGGAAAAAATCAAGCCCACGATGATGCTTACGGTTCCTTTGATCATTGAAAAAATCTTCAAAACACGCATTTTACCCCAGTTGACAAAAAATAAATTGATGCGTTCCCTTTATCGTTTACCCCCTATGAGAAAACAGTTACACCGGCTTGCAGGAAAAAAGCTCTATAAACTTTTCGGCGGACACCTCCACTTTTTTGGCATTGGAGGTGCGTCGCTCTCACCCGAAGTTGAACGTTTTCTACGTGAAGCCAATTTTCCCTATGCCATTGGGTATGGACTCACAGAAACATCTCCCCTTATCGCCGGAACAAGTCCGGATAAAACCCGTTTTCGTTCCACAGGGCCTGCTCTGCCTAAAATCGAATTGAAAATTGTCCCACAAAATGCAGGTCAAAAGGATGGTGAAATATGGGTGCGGGGAGAGAATGTCATGAAAGGATATTTTAAAGATCCGGAAAGAACCCAAGAGGTGATCACCTCAGACGGATGGTTAAAAACAGGAGATTTGGGCGAACTGGACAAGGATGGCTATCTGTATATTAAAGGCCGTTTGAAAAATATGCTTCTCGGGCCCAGCGGTGAGAATATTTATCCCGAGCAAATCGAATCTGTTTTAAATGAATCCGATCATGTTCTAGAATCACTTGTTTTTCAACAGGAAGGAAGATTGGTCGCAAGAATCCATTTGAATTATGAACGGCTCGATGAAGAATTTCATATCAATAAATTGAGCGATGCCCAATATGAAAAAAAGATAAGGGAACTTTTGGACTCTATTCGTCAGCAAACCAATGAAAGGTTGTCGACGTTTTCGAGATTACAGCGTATGATTGAACAGCCAGAACCTTTTGAAAAAACACCTACACAAAAAATAAAACGATATCTCTATATTAATTGAGTGCATGACATGCAAAAAAATTCTGTGTCTCGACGCCGCTTTATAAAAACTGCAGGGTCTGTGACCGGCATGGTCTTGGGACATCCCGGCTTGTGGGCTCAACAAAACGAGAATACGCCCAAAACCAATATTCAAGATGCGATGGGGGTAAAACGCACAGCCCATTCATTGCCTGGGGCATTTCCAGGCCGAGTGATAGAAACACACCATCCCGAAGCAATGAGTGATAACGGCCTCCAGCCCGAACGAGTCGAAACTCTTTTCCATACAGGTCTGCAAACTCTATGCGGCCGCACTCTACAAGAATGTTTTGATCTTTTCTTTACAGTCACTGATCAGGTTGGCATCAAGGTCAATCCGGTGGGAGCAGGTCTGATCAGTACGCGCATCGGATTGGTTGAAGCGATAATTGACTGGTTAACAAGCTGCGGATTACCGCGCCACCAGATTACGATTTGGGATCGCTTTGATTACATGCTTAAAGATGCAGGATTTACCCCCGAACGCTTTCCGGGCATCCGAATTGCGGGTTTGCAGACAATGGACGAAGCAGCCATGCAGGACAAATCAGGTAACCCACAGCGTTGGCAAAACAGCAAAGGCCAGCATGTGAGTCATGACCAATTTGACCAGCACGTTTTCTATTGGGCTGACGTACAAGCCCCACAGGATGACAATTATCTCAATCAACACGTATTTAACAACAAATTCTCTTATTTTGGCAAACTGCTTACCCAAGAGCTGACAAAAATAATCAATGTTCCGGTCTTTAAAAATACAGGAAACGGGATTTCAATGGCCACCAAAAATCTGGGGTACGGTTCAATATGCAATACCGGTCGACTGCATCGTCCTCTCTTTTTTAATGTCTGCACAGAAGTACTGGCCTTTCCGGTATTACGGGATAAGCTGGTCTTGAATATTACCGATGGTTTGCGTGCTCAATATGATGGGGGCCCGGGCCCCGCAGCACAATTTACCACTTTTTACAACCGTCTCTTTTTTGCCACCGATCCCTTTGCTCTCGATCGAATTTGTCATGATCTCCTGGTGACAATGCGTAAAGAAAAAGGAATCGATGTCAATGAACATCCCCGCTTTACTCAATACCTGAGGTATGCTGAAGAGTTGGGATTGGGTATTGTGAACCCGGGTAAAACTGAACATATCAGAGTGTAAAATGATCGTAATCCTTCTTTTGACTCTCTTTTCAACTGCAGATCTTTATCTGCCAGAGTGGCAATCACTGGAAATGCATGTTTACTTTAAGGACAACCTGTACGGTTATATAAACGGTGGTGCAGAATTATTCAAAGAATTTGGCTTTAACCGTCTGTCCGTGCAACACTTCAAAATCGATTCTTCAGAAATTGCAGTTAACCTTTATGAGATGAGCACCGACACATCAGCCCTGGGTATCTATCTGGCCAAATGTGGCACAGAAAATCCCTGGCCTGACATCAATATGCGGCATACCGTCAATCCTTATCAGGTTACCGCATTAATGGATAACTATTTTATACAAATTGATAATTTTTCCGGTAACTCTAGATCCCTGGATGAGATATATGAACTTTTGGAAAAACTGGACAAACAGACAACGACTCAAATAGATCCGTTTTTTCTGCCAGAATCATTTAGGATTGCGAATAGCGAGCGGCTGATACGGGGACCTTTTGCCCTGCAGCCGCTCTATACGTTTGGACAGGGTGATATCTTTAATTTAAATGGAGAAATTTTTGCACAATATGCGCGTTACAAAAAAGATACAAAGGAATGGGCTCTATTAGTCATTCCATATCCCGATGAACAAGACGCCCAAAAGGCTTTTGCAAATGTCTGCGCGAACCTGGATCCATATCATACTGTGATCAACCATACAACAAACACTCTGATATTCAAGGACTATAAAAATAAATTCGGGAAAATAGAGCTGCGAAAAGAGCAATTGTTCATCCAATTTGGGTTGCCTGAACTCCCACAGCAAGACTGAATATCAAAATACCAGCTTATTTTAGTAAGCTGGTGATTATATCCACTGCTCTGTCATCATCACTTTGCCCGATCCAAAAAATGGCTTTTTTTCGGATACTGATATTTGGGTGTTCCCGGGCGATTTTTTGTAACCTGGGCAGCGCTCGATCCGGATCCAATTGTGACAAGGCAAAAACCGCATGTTTTTGCAACTCTGTTTCCGGATCTTGAAACGCCGTCTCTTCCAATAGATCTCCCACATTCTCTGTAGCTTGCACTCCAAGCCAGAATAATGCTTTTTTACGAATCGATTTTTCCGGGGCCTTTCTGGCCAGCAAAATCAATTCCTGCGTCGCTCGATCACTATCCATCAAATGCAGGGCAAATACGACTTTTTCCTTAACGTCTTGACTGTAATTCGTGTTCAGTGTGTTGAGCAATACATCCACCCCTTCTGGCATGTTCTGTACACCCACCCAGAATACAGCCTCTTTTGCAAGAGAATCGGGATATTTTTCAATAATACCAGCAAGGAACTCCAAGGATTGTTTAGATCCGGGATGAACCCCCACTGCAGTGACCAAATCTTTACGCAGCTCTTTGTCTTTAGTTTTATTAAAATTAGAAATCAGATGATCGAGGCTTGGTGCCATATCAACTTTTCCGAGCCAATAAACCGTGTTTTCGGGTTCTATGCGAGAATGGCTATCGGCAATCGTCATTTTAAAAAGTTCACCTTGTTTGTCGATTTTAAATACAAAAAATGTATACTGTTTGGCTTGCCCTTCCTCCAGATCCAAAAGATTAAAGATAGTGAGCTTTTCAGCACTGGAGTGGTGCTGAGAATTGGATTTTTCTATCGCATAAATAATTGTCCCTGCTCCATCCATTTGTGACAATGCTTGCTGCCATCGTTCACTAAAGGAAAGATGGGCATCGTTGATTGAAATGGCATTTTGTGCTGTACAAAATGAATATACAAAAAAAAGTATAGACAAGATTCGAGTTTTCATTATTCGGACCTCAATTTTCAATTTGCGAGAGGATCTCTTCTATGGCTTGAACCGCGCGCTCGTCATCACTTTGACCCAGCCAAAAAACAGCTTTTTTCCGGATCGACAAATTGGGATGATTTTTTGAGATATCGATTAAGGCGTCCACGGCCAGATCACTTTCTGCTTGCGCCAAAGCAAACAGTGCTTTTTGTTGAATCGATTCAAACGGATCATTCAATGCAATATCGGTCAATTCAGAAACGATTTGTTCGCTATCAGCCATCTGCCCTAGCCAAAATACGGCTTTTTCTCTGATCTCCTGATTCGGATGCGTTCTGGCAATTTCGAGTAATTGTGCATGCACCTCGATATCCAATTGCGTCAAATTAAATACGGCATGCTCCTGGACTTCCGGATTGGGATCATTAAATATGAAATCCAATAACTGATCTGCCCACTCTTTTAAAGATCCATTTTTTTGTGTTAACCAAAAAATGGATTTTTTGCGCAATGCGACCTTTTCATGGGTGCGGGCAATTTGTAAAAGGAGCTCCCGTGACTGCGGAGCGTTGTATTCGCTCAAAGCAAAAATTGCTCGTTCCTGGATGTTTTGTGAGGGATCATTCAACGCAATGTCCCTCAAGAGCGAAAAAATCTCAAGCGTAGGCTCTTTTTGAGACAACCAAAATAGTGCCATATTTCTCGATTCCTCCGACTGTCCGTTCTTCGCCAAATCGATTAGAAAATCTGTACTGGCTTTGCCAGACATCTGTGCGATGGAAAAGATGACCTTTTTTTGTATTTCCGGTTCAGATTCTGTTAATGCCAGATCTTTCAAGGTCAATAGACTTTGGTCACCTCCCATTTGCCCGAGCCAAAAGATGGCTTGTAAGCGCACCTGAGTATCGGCATCATGCTTGGCGATGTCGGTCAATTTTGCCCGGGCTTTAGGGGTATCAAAGGTTCCGATCACATATACAATCTTTTCTTTAATTCTTGGGGCGGGATTTTTTTCATAAAGCCTGAGCAAAGCATCTAGCGATTCCTCGCCACCACGGGCTTGCAAGGCCTGAATGGCAGCCTCCATGATTTGCTCTTCTTCACTTTCCTTAGCATCTGGAGCCAGGGCAGGAAACTCGGTATACCCTTTTGCACCAAGCTCATTGGAAAGCTGTATCAGATTCGTGCGAGCATCATCAAACCATTTACTGTCAGGGTAATCTTGCAAAAATTTTTCATAGGATTCAAAGGCCGCTTTTAATTTTTTCTCTTGTTCTCCCAGAGTGCCTTGTTGTGCCAGTAGTTGTGCGGTTTTTTCGAGCGCAAAAGAGTGCCAAAAAAGCGCATCATCGGCCCAGCGGCTATTTGGATAGGTTTCCATGACCTTTCGCATATTTACGAGAGCCTCGCTATAACGCTCATCGAGAATAAATTGATAGGCTTTTTTGTACGCGTCATCATCTTTGTCCGGATTTGCAGCTATACAAATCGTGGCCAATATAAACATAAAAAGCATGAACAGTTTGGATTTCATGACGGACTCCTATGACTCTTTTTGCAGAGACGGTTTGTTCAAAACCATTTTTTCGATATTAATTTTAAACAACAGTTCCTTATTTTCAACACTGGACCGAATCAACTCGACACTTTCCTTATCCAGCCTGGAATCCTGGTTGGCAATTTGCATCATAACCAGGTCCAGATCATCAACAAGATTCATAACACGGTCTTGAGAATCAATTTTTTGGCGAAGTTGTTTAGACTCTCCCAACAGGGCACTGGACAATTTTTGATGTTGCTGAAAATCAATTTCCAACACTTCATTGTCTTCAAGATTTACCAAAGACATCAAAATTACTTTTGAACGATTGAGGTAATTGTAAATTTGAGCATTGATCGAACTCTTAACCTCATCGACCTTTACCGATTCTGAAGAGAGAATCGGTTCCTCCTCGATGCGAAACGGTCTGAAAAACAGAACCGTGGCAAGAAAAAGCACAAACGTCACAGCGATGGCAACAGCAGCCATCCGGAGATTCAGATCAGGGATTTGCCAATGGATTTTTCTTTTTTCAATGACCCATTGGGTAGAGGAGGTTGACGACAGTTTCTTTTCGAGGCGTTTCCAATATTGCTGCCAGTATTCTGAGGAAAGATCTGGTCGGGAAAGGCGGGAAGCCTCATCCAGAGCTGTACATAATTGCGAATATCCCTCTTTACATCGAGCACAGTTTGTCACATGCTTGTCAAATTGTTCCTTATAATAAGGTTGGATCTCTTTATAATAAGCTTCGAGGAACATTTTTTCATATTCACGACATGATTTCATCTCGCGTCCTCCATGATTTGCCCAACACAATTCGCAAGCAAAGGTCGTAATTTTTTCGCAGCCCTGAACAGCAGACTTTTGACAGTACCCTCTGCAATAGACAATGTTTGCGCGATTTCGTATAGGCTATAGTCCTGGTAATGACGCAATACAAACACAGCTCTTTCCCGTGCGGATAGCTTTTTCAAGGCCTTTTGGATATGATGACGAATCAGTGATTCGTCTGTGGCAGTATCCGGCCGATGTGTTGATCCACTATCTATGGAATCGATGTTCTGATCCTCGGCATCGAGCCAAAATCTCAAAATACGATTTATTCGCTTGCGTTTCTTGTCCAGGAATGCATTAACGGCAATGCGGTACAGCCAACCCTCGATATCCTGGTTATCACGGAGCTGGTGTGCAGATCGAAAAACTTTGATAAACACGTCTTGTGACAGATCCTCGGCGTCATGGTGATTGCCTGTCAGATCAAAACACATGAAATAGAGACGCTTTTGATAACGTTCAACGAACAGACGAAAAGCGTCGGTGTTTTTACGTTTGATTTGTTCAACGATCTGAGCGTCGATAGCCACCTTTTTCTCCTGCATTTGTCATATAAGACGAGGTTTTCTTCAAAAAGGTTTACACAAAACATTAAAATAAAAAATTCGAGTTGATTTAAAAAATATAAATGCTGACATTTCGGACTGAAAACAAGCACAATCACTCATCATATCACAGGCCAGCAAATGAATTTTGACTTCATTCAATGGGTTGTTATTCCGGTAATGATCTTTTTGGCAAGGATACTCGATGTTACATTGGGTACGATTCGCATCATTTTTGTTTCAAAAGGATTACGAGTTTGGGCGCCTTTACTTGGTTTCTTTGAAGTGTTGATCTGGATTTTGACCATCAGTCAGATTATGCAGAATCTGACCAACCCGATAAACTATTTAGCCTATGCCGGCGGATTCGCTACAGGTAATTTTGTAGGCATTTGGGTGGAAAATAAACTTGCCATGGGAATGGCGCTGATTCGAATCATCACAGTTAAGGATTCCGAGGCGCTGGTTGAATTTTTAAGAGGCAAAGATTTTATGGTCACGGTAGTCGATGCAGAAGGTGCCAGAGGAATGGTCAAAGTCATCTTTACGGTTGTAAAACGAAAAAACATAAAAAAAGCAGTCGAATATATCCGCCAGTTCAATCCGAACGCCTTTTACACCATTGAAGAAGTAGGATATGTGAATTCTCCTATACTCACGGCGGGTTCGAATCGAAAAAGAAGCTGGTTTTCTTTTAGCCTAAAACGCAAGTAACATCAGGCACAGGCCCGCTCCATTCTGTTCGGTATTTCCGCATCCCCGAGGTTTTTATGTAACCAGTAGCCGGTACCAAACATTCATACTCTCAATAGTTCCTGAGATCTGCGTATTATTGACAAGAGTGCCGGCATGCGCATAGCCTGCTTTGGCAAAAGTGATATTCATACCCGCCGAAACCGCCCTGGCAATCGTATAAAGAACATAAAAATCTTGATCTCGTAATTTCTCTTCCATCGTTTTGAGGAGATAGAGCGCTAGACCATGTCCCCGAAACTCTGGGTGAGTGGCAAAATCAGTCATTTCCGCATTGCCCAGTTCTTGCTCGGTTTCTGCTGAAGACGCGGCAACGAGTCGGTTGTCTGCAAAGGCTCCATAGTATCGCACATGGGTTTGCATCGTATCATATAAGTATTCGACATTGTGAATGGGAAAGGGATATGTTTTAAACACGACGCTGTATAATGCTGCCAGATCTTCAAGGTCGTCTTTACCTAATGCACGAAATTCAAATTCAGTGGCAGGCAGCACTGCGGACTTTTTTTGCTCACAGATTGACAGAATTTGATCGATTTTTTCTTTTTCATCTTTGTCAAGTTTTGACCGTGCCGGATCGAGATAAAGAGCGAGAAAGCAGCCCGCCGTTTTGCCCGAGAAAAATCCAGGGATTTTTGCTTCCAGGATATACCCTGCATCGATAAAGACATCTGTTTTCGATTCCGGCACTTTGATAAAGATTTTACTATATCCCTTTTGCTTAGCCATTTTTTCCAGGCATTCGATCAGCTCAACAGGAGAATCTTGTTCCGAATATTTCATCAAATAAATTCTGTTGCTTTCCTTGCCATGTTGTATAAGTGAATTTCCACAGGTTTCAATTTTATCCAAAATTAACCCTTTCTATCTTGCCATATACTTGTAAAAACAAAAACGATCAAAGAGATTAAAATGCCATAAAAACTCGCATCGAGTCCAAAAGGCAAAGAGAAATCCATAAATATCATGATCAGAGTCGTGGTTCCTCCGACCATCATTGCATAAAAAGCCGCACTGGGATGGCTTTTTTTCCAAAAATAGGCTCCCAAAGTCGGAACGAACAATCCTGCTACCATAAATGAATAGGCATGAAGAATAATTTCCAGCACGGTCTGAAACGAATAAGCGATCAGGAATGTAAGAGCTCCGATGACCAGGGTAATGGCCTGTGACACGAGCATAAGCGTTTTCTGCGAGGGCTTTGTTAAAACATATCGTTCCAGGATATCGTTGACAAAATTTCCCGAAGAGGCGATCAGGCAACTATCGGCAGTAGACATGATTGCAGAAAAATATGCGGCAATGACAATGCCTGTTATTCCGATGGGCAAACTGCTTTTCAAAAGCATGGGCAAACCCATTTCTGCATCGACTTCAGGAAAAAGCACACGGGATACCATTCCCAGAAACACACCGAGAAAAGCAATGACAGGATACTCAAAAATACCGGCAATAAACCATGCTTTTTTTGCTTCTTTTTCATTGCGTGTCGCATAGACTCTTTGATAGAGCGTCATGGCAATAAACCAGATCGGCACAATAGTGACGAACCAGTTCACGAATTGCGACCAATGGAGATTGTCAAGTCTAAAAAATTCCGGTGCGAGTTCGGCTTTCAGCATGGCCATTCCGCCGACATTTGCCAGAGCAAATGGAATCGCCACCAAAAGCCCGGATAACAGGATGATCCACTGCACAGTATCCGTATAGATCACCGCTTTTATGCCTCCCAAAACCGTATAGCCGATAATGACAATGGTCATCACAATAAGCGCCATATTCAGCGGATCATATTGAGGGGGTAGATTGGCAAAAACGGTTCCCGCTGCGAGTTTCGCGCCCGCAAGGATTTGACCGCCTGTAAATCCCAAATATCCAATGCCTGAAATAATGGCTGCCATCAAGGCAACTCGATTACCATATCTATAGCGAAGGAAATCAGGAAAAGTGATCATGCCATGCTCGCGATCGAGCTTTTTAATTTTCGGAATCATAAAAACAGCAGAGAGCCAGGCACCCACCAGGCCTGTGAACAGCAACCAGCTACCAGACAATCCCATCACAAATCCCAGGCCGCCCAACCCGATAGAGAACCCGCCTCCCACATCAGTCGCGACAATGGACAAGCCAATATGATGAGATTTAATCGAACGACCCCCCACATAATAATCTTCGCGATCGGTATTTTTTCGAAAAAAGTAAACACCGACCATCACGACAAGCAATAAATAGATAAAAAAGATAACAAAATCGACCAAAGTCATATCAGATCCATCAACTATCGTTATATTTACCGTTTCCGTTTCCGTTTCCGTCACCGTTGCGTCTTCCCAGACGTTCGTTGCTATCGGGAATCAGCGAAATGATTTCTTCATCGTCAGATAAGAGTTGGGCAATTCCCACTGCCTTTTCTTCTCCGGCATCTTCGAGTTTCAGGTGTAATTGACAATCTCTACAATTACGGTCGCAAAAGACCTGTTCATAAGAATCAGGCTCCTTGTAGGTCGTAATCACTCCCTCATAATTTCTTAACACCACTTTATTCGTTGACCATGAAATGAGATAATTGGGCATGACAGGAATTTTACCTCCTCCTCCCGGTGCATCGATCACATAAGTAGGTACGGAAAATCCGCTAGTATGGCCGATAAGGCTTTCGATGATTTCAATACCCTTTCCGACAGGTGTGCGAAAATGAGAAAGGCCCTCGGACAAATCGCATTGATAAAGATAATAAGGTCGCACCCGGTTTTGCACCAGCTTGTGCACAAGACTTTTCATGATGCGGGGACAATCATTCACCCCGGCCAACAATACACTTTGGTTACCAAGAGGAATCCCTGCATCGGCAAGCCGGGCCAGTGCCTGGCGAGATGAAGCCGTGATTTCTCTGGGATGGTTAAAATGTGTATTCACCCAAATCGGATGATATTTTTTCAGCACAGAAACCAGATTGTCCGTGATTCTATATGGAAGCACCACAGGAACACGGCTGCCGATACGGATCACTTCTAAATGTTTGATTGACTGCAACTCGGAAAGCAACCAGTCAAGATAACTATCTGACAAAAGAAAAGGATCGCCGCCGGACAATAGAACATCTCTCACTTGTGGGGTTTGTTTGATATAATCGATCCCTTTACTGATCTCTTTTTTATTGGGAATCCGGTCAACATCCCCTACTTTGCGCTTACGGGTACAGTGGCGGCAATACATCGAACACATATTGCTTACATGGAACAGAACACGATCAGGATATCTGTGGGTGATGTTGGGCACGGGACTGTCCTTGTCCTCAGCCAGGGGATCACTCATCTCATAGGGCTGAACTTCCAGTTCGGCTGAATTGGGAACACTCTGTTTATAGACCGGATCATTCAAATAGTCGTTTTTATCGATCAGTGAGAGATAATAGGGAGTCACTGATAGCGGAAATTTTTGCACCGTTGTCTCGAGTTGTTTTTTCTGCTCTGCTTCTATTTCAATCCCTAATAGTCTTTCCATAGTATCAATATCACGAATAGCATGCTTTAATTGCCAGCGCCAATCTTTCCAATTGGCTAAAACCACACTCGAATCTATACGCTCAGCAATTCTTTGCTGTTTTTCATTAAAAATAGCCATAAATACTCCTAGAAATAATAATTTATCATAAACAGATCAAAGGGGCAAATTTGGGAACAATGGGGAAAAATCTGTTTTTTATATAATTAAGGGGATTTAGCTGTATGTTTATAAAATACAATATTCTGGGACAAATGCAAATGGTTTTCCGATTTTTTTATATATTATAAGAGAAAAGGGGGGAAATGTTCCAAAGCAAAGACAAGGGCATGAGCGATCATGCCCCATATGTCAAATCATCGACTTGAGTTTCTCGATCCATATCAACAACGCAGTGGTATAATCATTATATTGGATATCATCAACGACCCATGAGGTTGGATCATTGGCATCCAGTCCATTATCAGGCGCAATACGGTTAATAAACATTTGAGCTTGTTCAAGATTCTGTCTGAAAAAATAAGCTTCTGCGAGGGCTACTGAAACATCCCTGAAATCGATGCTTGAATCATGAGAAAAGACGAAATCGGCTTGCTCGGATAAAACGTTGGTCAAATCATCAATCGCTCCGCTGTAATCTTTCAGGGCAAGCCTAACAAAGCCCCTGCCTGCATGCGCTTCAGTGAATAGAGTTCGGGCTGAAACAGCCAGATCGAAATAATGAATCGACTTTTGCATGGAATCTTGTGCAGCATAGCTCCAACCCAAACCATTATAGGCATCAGACAAAAATGCCGATGTTTGACGGGAGGTAATATCCAGAAAAATAGCAATGGCCTCTGCGGTTTGTCCGGATTCATAGAGACTCCACGCAAAAGGCACCATTTCCGCCAGAGTGCGGGTGGTTGTAAATTGCAATTCTTCCGAGACCAGCGTGCCACTAGAGTTTTTGCTTTCCACCTGGTAATAATACGTGGTGTTTGAATTGAGTCCGAACAGGCGTACGGAATGTAACGTCGATTCTTGTTCCCGTTTCGAATCAAGAGTGTAATCATTGCTCGACGTACCATATCGAACCTCTCCGGTCGTGGGTGTATTCGTTTCCCAGGTAATATCGGCAAAAGACACTTGCACATTTGTAGCGGTGGGTGCAACAATGAATTCAGGTTTGGGCAGAGGTGGATCTCCGGGATCTGTACTGTCTCCGCACCCACTCATCATCCCAAAGGCTATAGCCAGTGTCATGATCCATAAATGTCGCATAATTGGTGTCCTTTATTGCAAAACGATAATTTTTTGGGTATATATATTGTTTTTCACTTTCAAGCGTGCAAAATACAATCCTGTAGGAACCCGGCGATCGCGGTTATCCTTCCCGCTCCACTGGATATGATGGAGACCTGCTCCTTTTTTACCCTGCACGAGCATCTTTACCGGATGGCCGAGAATATTAAAAATCGCCAATTCGATCTCATTCTCTTTGGGCAGATGAACCGTCAACAAGGTATATTCCATGGAAGGAGAAAAGGGATTGGGATAATTTTGCAGCAAAACGAGTTCGCTGGCGAGATCCAATGCTTTACCTTCTATGACCCGAATATCAGCACCTCTCTCTATTTGTGCCGTAATACCCCCCCCCTGGCGCCGGGTTTCGAGATCCTCCCAGTTGCCATTGTTCTTGATCTGAAACAGATATTCCTTTCCTGATTCAAGATTTGCTTGAGAAAGAGTATATTCAAGTTCTATGGGCTCATCGAATCTGAGTCCAACAGGTCCTAATCGATATTGATCGACGTTGTTTACAAGGGTGTCGGGTTCTTTGGACAGGGTTAAAAATGTTTGTTTGGAAAGGCTAAAAGAGTTTACCGATAATTTCAGGCGGTGATCAGGTGATTCCATTTCTCCACCGGTATTCGCCAAAAACAGCTGGGCAGAGAGTGTTCGGGCACTGTTTCCGGATTGACCGGCCAGGTCAGTACCACTGGCATGAATATCCAATGTACCACTCTGACTCAATTCATATTCAGCTTTATAGAGCGGCGATTCGGCATCCATACTCAGAATCGCCAGGGAAACACCATTTACCAAAAGTGTTGGGTTTTTGCTCAACTCTTCAGAGGGCACAATAAAAATATCCATATATTTGGTGAAAACCGGATGCTGATGGATGCCAATCGTAAAGACCGGTCCGCTCACATCCGGCGACCGGGTCTGAAAACTCCACACATAGTCATCTTCGGGACTTTTATCGAGGGCACCATTTCTGTTACCATCGAGTCCTTTGCCTGCCTCATTTGTAATGACCGATCGCAGGCGAACGGTAATGATATCGTTAGGTAACAAATCCTTGAAAGGTCTGAAAATCATTTGTTTTTGATCTGTCTGATAAACAATATCGCCTGATATTAGGCCTTGTTGCTCGCTGGTTACAATGACATTATCGGGTATTAAGGAATCGGAGATGACTCGCTGGTCGAATCTCACTATGATCTCGAGCGCATCTTTAAAGTAGCTAATATTCTCGCTGCCTGGCTCTGGTTTTACACTGACCACTTGCAGAGGAGCAGATTGAAAATCGGGCGTAGCGTCAAAATAGAGGTGTGTGATGCGATTACTGCTACCGCTGATGGCGTCGATCCAGATAATGTCAATCGATCCCGGCTGTGCCTGTTTGGGCAGCTCGGGAAAATCGGTATCCATACTGCTCTGTGATAAATTGATTGCAGGTGACCAATTGTTATTTCTAAATAACGTCATAAACGCTTCACCTTGTTCAGCCACGCTCTTTTTTAATTTTGGTTCCGTATGATCGGCATTCGGAAATTTTGCAATCAATTTGCCGCTCGCCCCAACAGACATATCGTCTCTATATACAAGATACAAGGTATTCAGCGTATCCGCCGCAATATTGGGATAGTTGACATTGCTCTCTCTGGCCGAGGTTGCTGGCATGGGGCGTGTCCATTCATCGGCCAGATACTTTGTATGCATGATCCGGATATCCCCGGGAGTAAAATTGTCTGAATAAACTACATGAGCCACATCTTTATGATCGATGACAAAAGAGGCAAGCCCTTCATATAGCACACCACTTTTGCTTACATTAGAGGGATCACTCCATTCGATCCCATCCTGGCTTGTAATGACAAATGCATCACGATTACTTTTTTCAAAATCCCCATCAACATAAACGACATAAATCTCGTCCTTTGATGTCAGGTCTATCGTTGGCACAAAACAGCGATGCTGGGTAGATTGGCTGACAACCATATCGGTGGCCCAATTTTGCCCCCCATCATCAGAGGAAGAATAGTAAACGTCTCCGATATTAGAATCACCTTGAATGGCACTATTCCATACAATGTGCGGATTATCTTTGCTATCAATGGCGACAGCGGCATAAAGCCGGTCATACCGGTCGGCAAGAGTACTGATTACTGTGGGAGTAGACCATGTTTGACCTTTATCATCAGAGCGACTATAATAAATCGCAAATTTTGCATCAGAAGTGATTTGTGCATGCCAGGCGACATGGAGGCGGCCTTGTGAATCAATATCAGCACCAGGCATGCCAGAATAATATAGAGTGTCATCGAGTCTTGTGGGGTCTGTCCATGTCTGGCCATCATCATCGGAAACCGTGACATAAATATATCGCCGTTCTCCTACCAGGTCATGATAAAATAGATATAGAGTTCCCTCGTTATCTCTTACCATATTGCGTCCCTGATAACCATACGAATGTGTCTGTTGAACATTGGCAACAGCATTGACACGCATAGACTGGGTGCGAAAGGTAAAATCAACAGAATATCTCGGCCCATTGTTCTGATTGTCACTGGATCCTATACGATAATGATAAAGCATATCCGATTCGAGATTATCAAGCACCACTTCGTGGTGTGTTTTCAGCTCATTGTCCTGTACAGTGTTACCATACTCTGGAGTCAACCCATATTCCACAATACTGGTTGCAAATTCATCTGTTTCCCATGTTATGGTGACGGATTGACCTGTAGGGAGAGACTCGTAAGGACCCCAAACAATTTGCGGGGCTCGAATATCTTTTATTTCGGATTCGACACGATAGGAAAACAGAGTTTCGTCATCATAGGTGGTCGGTACAAAAAGAATTTCCGCAGTTTGGTCATCCATGGCCAGAGACACATTTCCGTATCTCTCTTCATCCAGAGAAATGGACGAGTAATGAACAGAATCTCCAATGGATAGAATCTGAGGATTTAAAATGGCATCGTTACTAATTTGAAAATGTAACGCCGCAGTACTGTCTCTTGATGAAAATTTGATATATGAAACGGCATATCTTTCCTGGTCCACGACCTGCTCGTCCACGGGGTATATTTGATGATGGTTTAATGTCTGGGGACGAATATTGAGATTGAGCTCCGAATATCCCCAATAGCCGTTATTGAGTTCCGGTGCATCAAGATAGTTGGCCAAACAAAAATTATCAAAAATTTGCTCCACAGAAAGTTCAATGGATCGTTTTTGCAGTGCGGCTTTAACGCCTTCAATAGAGTTTTTGGGTTCTTTGACAATATCTCCTATCAATTCCGGGCCAAATTTTTCTCCAAGGTAATACGTCCAAAGCGCGACTTTTTCATAATCCACCAGATCATCACCATAATAATCCCCAAAAAGAACAAGGGAACGATCAGGATTTCTAAAATAACGACTGGGATACCTCAAGCCATACCCGCAGAGAAAAGAAGCATATTCGGAAGCTCCTTCATTTACCCACAATCCTCCGGAAGACTCGTTTGAATCCTGTCCATAGTGAATAAGATGCTGAAATTCATGAGCCACCACAGATAAAACCTGATCACTGTACGGACGAGCCGGATCGCAATCGATATAAATCAAATCTTTTTGATTGCTAAAATCGACATTTCTTTGATCTGTGGAACTAAAGTAACCGGCAATATAGGATCCCCCGCTATTTTCAGAATAGCCATCTTTGATGTCGTATATTAAAATATATACATAGCCATCCTTTGTTTTGTTGGGGGTCTTGCCATAGACCCCTTCGAGAATAGAACGGATTCCCCGATTCGGATCCAAAGATCCTTCAGGAGTCTGCAATTCGAATGCCCTGTACACGCGATCCACATCATCTTGTGTTACAGAACCATTCAAATACTTTACTCGCTCGACAAAAATATATAAACTGTCTCCCTTGTACCGGCATTCTGCCTGCAGGGTATCTCGTTTGTACTCGACAAAATTGCTGACATAAAATGGGGCGACATCGCCTACCTCAAATTGAGTACGCGGCAAGGTTTTCGAAAGGGTTGCAGGCAATTGTGGTGATTGGCGTCGTGTGTTCTCTATGATTCGATCTTGATTGACAAAATCATGCACATATCCACACTCCACGTCTGACCAGTCAACCCACGGAGCCGGTAAAGGTCCATTTTCTTTAGCAAAAGTCAAGGTTGAAAAGGCGAAAAGCAAAAACAATTTTAAAACGAATTTTCTGTCCATAATTCACCCACAGTCTAGTGTGTTGTTGGGAAAATATAACATTTTACATAAAAAAATCAAAGCCTTTAACACGAAATGTTAATATATGCCTCTTTAAAGTTGAATGAGAGATAAATATATTGTATACTCTTTTTTGTGCGAGTTTGTTCTGACAAATGTTTTAATTGCTGTTTAACAAAAGGAGTTCATAATGCATTCCATTCTAGAGCAGATAAAGTCGATGGGAGTCGTTCCTGTTATAGCCATCCATAAAGCCGGGGATGCCGCCCCCCTTGCCGATGCCTTGATCAATGGGGGACTTGCCTGTGCCGAAATCACATTCCGAACCGATGCTGCTGCGGATGCCATAAAAGCGATGGCTCAACACAGGGAAATCGTGCTCGGAGCAGGGACGGTCTTGACAGTCGACCAGGTCAAACAAGCGGTGGACAATGGAGCACAGTTTATTGTTTCGCCCGGATTCGATCATAAAGTCGTAAGCTATTGTATCGATAAAAAAATTCCGGTCACACCCGGGGTGGCAACCCCGACAGATATCGCACAGGCCCTTGAGTATCCTCTCGATGTGGTAAAATTTTTTCCAGCTGAGGCTTTTGGCGGCTTGTCGACTCTAAAAGCAATTTCAGCCCCCTTTGGCAGACTGAGATTCATTCCTACCGGAGGCATCAATGCAAACAATCTAAAGAATTACTTGGAATTTAATAAAGTCATTGCGTGTGGCGGTAGCTGGATGGTCAAGGCAGATCTTGTCAATTCAGGACAATTTCAAAAAATTGAACACCTCGTCCAACAAGCTGTTCAACTGGTAAAGGAGACAAGAGGTGAATAATCGCAACATTTAAAATAAAACTCGAATTTAATATTATTTTTGTTGACTTTTACAGAGCATATTCTTATACTTGCATAAAAAAGCATGGCACCTAATCCCCAAAAAGCACTCACAAGATATTTTGGGTTTACTGCGTTTCGAGAAGGTCAGCTACAGGCAATAGAGTCCGCTTTGCAAAAAAAAGATACCCTTGTGGTCATGCCGACAGGAACGGGCAAATCCCTCTGTTATCAATTGCCGGCCTTGATGCTTTCCGGTCTGACCTTGGTGGTTTCTCCCCTTATCGCATTGATGAAAGATCAAGTGGATTTCCTGCAATCCGTCAAAATTTCGGCAACATTTATCAACAGCTCGATACCGCAGACCGAGCAAAATAAACGTCTCGCAAGGGTACTGGATGGTCAATGCAAAATTCTCTATGTGGCACCCGAACGATTTCGTATTGAGGGATTTCGTGAAATATTGCAAAAGCTCGATGTATCCTTGTTTGCCATCGACGAAGCCCATTGTATCTCGCTTTGGGGACACGATTTCCGGCCAGACTATCTGAGATTAAATGAAGTGATTACAGATCTGAATCACCCTCCGACCCTGGCACTCACCGCAACCGCTACCAAACATGTTCAGCAAGACATTATTAAACGACTGAATCTCAGAAATCCAACCCAAATCGTAACAGGGTTTAATCGTCCCAATCTGACCTTCCGAGTGTATCAGGCTTATGGTGATGAAAGCAAACAAGATGTTTTAAGACGGCTGGTTTTGCCCCGCATTGGCAGTGCCATTGTCTATGTGGGAACACGTCGTCAGGCGGAACAAGTGGCGTTCTTTATTGCTCAGGAGTTGCGCATCAAGGCAGAAAGATACCATGCTGGTCTGCCGGAAAATGAGAGAACCCTGATCCAAAACCGCTTTATGAACAATGAAATTCAAGTCATTGTTTCAACCAATGCGTTCGGTATGGGGGTCGACAAACCGGATGTACGACTGGTTTTACATTATTCATTGCCGGGGAGCCTGGAAGCTTATTATCAGGAATCGGGACGCGCGGGTAGAGATGGCAAAAGATCCGGTTGTATTCTCTTGTATGATCCGACAGACTGTGGACTCTATGAATGGTTTATTGAAAATGATTCACCGGATTACCAGGATCTGCAGGCGATCTATGACCGGCTGAACGATATGGCACATCAGGGTCGGGCACGCTTTTCTGTTCAACGATTATGTGATATGCTGGCGATAAATGATATCCAGGTCAGGGTGGGTTTACGATATCTGGAAAGTGCCGAAGCGATCGAAAATTTAACTGTAAACTATAAAGAACTTGGTCTGCAAATACGCAAGCTCGATCCCCGGAAATTAGAGCGCGTCGTCAAACTCATTGCTGAAAGACGACACCATAAATATGCAATGCTGGATCAGATGGTCAATTATGCCGAGACGTTACAATGCCGCAGAAAAACTCTGTTGGATTATTTCGGTGATCGCTCTGACCCCAAAGCGATCAAGTGCTGTGATAATTGCGACCCGAAAACCCCTACTCGTCAAAATCACAGAGCCAGCATCGAATTTATCATCGTGGATGCCATCACACGACATCATATGCGTATCGGTGTTGAGAAACTCGCCAAAATCCTCAAAGGCTCGACTCAGGACGCAATCGTTCAACATGGTCATATGAGTAATCCCTATTATGAATTTCTCAAGGATTGGAACCTGCAGGATATCATTGCATGCATCATAAAACTGTTAAAAGCCGGTTACCTTGAACGCATCCGCATGAATTCTTTTCGCGTCCTGGATATTACCGAAAAAGGGGCCCAATTGCTAAAGGGGGCACGCTTTCGATTTCAGCCCAAAAAGCAAAAACCCAAAGTGGCCTCATTCTTTATCACATTGAATTTATTCAAGCAAGGTCTTGATATACATGAAATCGCAGAAAACCGCAATCTCAAACCAGGGACCATCTATACGCATCTGGCCCTGGCTATTGAAACCGGGCATCTGGACCTGAACCAAGTCATTTCTTCGGCACGCGAAAAAGTGATTCGAAAAGCAATTTCAGAGAGCGAAACCAGTGCTCTCGCAGATATTAAGGACATCCTGCCACCAGATGTTGACTATGGTGAGATCAAATGTGTCGTGGCAGATATGAATAGGTCATAAGCACCGTCAGCGTGACCGCGAGTATTCACCTGCATTTTTTTCAACCTGCCGAAACACACGGATAAAATTACCTCCCCAAATTTTTTCCACCTCTTTTTCTGAATAGCCGCGCTCTAAAAGTTCTTGGGTAATGTTTTTCATTTCACTCACATCATTACACCCCTGTACGCCACCGCCCCCATCAAAATCGGTCCCAATCCCCACATGATCGATGCCAACCACATTCACAATGTGATCGATATGATCGACAACATCCGACACCGTGGCCAGTGTTTTGGGAAATTTGTCGTTTAAATCTTCCCACTCGAGATAAGCTTTTTGTTTGGCCACTTTATCGAGTTTGTCAAAATTGTTATATTTGTCTTTAAATGCTTGTATTGCAGAATCCCGCTCTGCCGTTGATTTGATTGTTTTGACATAATCGCTGAGTATACACATTTGTATCACCCCGCCATTGGCGGCAAGAGCTCTGAGCATGTCATCATCGAGATTACGCGGATGATCACAAATCGCCCGACTGCAAGAGTGCGACGCGATGACGGGAGCATTCGTCTCCTTCAGGACATCGTAAAACGCTTTATCTGAACTATGGGAGACATCGATGATCATCCCCAAACGATTCATTTCGTGTATGACCTGCCGACCAAAATCACTTAATCCCTGATGTTCAGGGCCTTTCGGATCCGTCGAAGAGTCACAAATTTCGTTGTTCTTTGTGTGGCAAAGAGTAAGATATCTGGCACCCAGATCATAAAAGGTCTCTAACAAAGTTAAATCCCTACCCAACGGATAGCCGTTTTCGATACCAATGTAAACCGCTCTTTTCCCGGTTTTCTCTATACGATAACCATCCTGACTGGAAAGCGCGAGCTCGGCCTGGTGTGAATTCAACATCAATGCTGTGTCAATATCTGCAAAGATTTCCAAAGCACTCTTTTTTGCTTCGAAATGGCCCTTTTCTGTGCGAGGACCTTGCCCTAAAAAAACAGCAAAAAATGCCGCATCCAGCCCCCCTTTTTTCATGCGGGGAAAATCCAGTCTTCCGCCCCCCTGCTCCCGATCATTCATTTTTCCGATATCAAACCCCTCTCGATTCAATCGCAAGGGCGTATCTACATGGGTATCTATGGTCAGGATCCTTTCATGTATTTCATCTAAACTAGATTGTGAGCATGCACTACCCAGCATGAGTATCACCCACATAATCTTGGCTCTTTTCATCTCTACTCCTTACCAAGGCATTTTAAGTCATATGGAAAAGTATGGCAAAAATTTACTTTAAATATTGTAAATAAACCATTAAGTTAAAAAATATTTACAAAAATACAAGATACTCTTCATAGCACGAGTATCAGGGTTACGATTGATTGATTAAACATCCAGACATCATGGCCAGTAGAGAGCTTGTTCGCAATATCATTGCAGGAAATTCCTCTGACAGAGTGGGCTTGTGGTTAGGAGACCCTTTGCCCGACACTCTTGAGATTTATCTGACTTTTTTCAAACAACCGAATCAGGAAGAGTGGAGAAAATCACTTTCCGATGATCTGCGCTGGTTAATGGCTGAGCGGTTTCCACCCTATTTCGGACCCGATCCTGGGGAGGCACCCTATTTTCCCGGTATCGATAAATCTAAAGTCCATGCGAACCAGGGACCTCTCGCACAGTGTGAGCATGCAGAGCAATTGGAAGAGTATCCATGGCCGGATCCCTCAAAGATCAGGCTGGACAGCGTTCTCCAGGCGCTGAGACAGACAGGTCCGTATTACAGGGCCAGCGGATTCTGGTCACCTTTTTTCCACCACATGATGGATTTATTCGGAATGGAAACATTTTTAATCAAGCTCTATACGCATCCTCAAGTGGTGGAAGCGGCCATGCAAAAAGTTTGTCAGTTCTACTATGATATCAACGAGCAGCTTTTTATTGCCGGCCGAGGACTGATCGATGGATTTTTCTTTGGCAACGACTTTGGCACACAGCGAGATATTTTAATCAATCCCAATCTTTTCGATCAGTTTGTCATGCCCTGGATACGAATTTTTGCCGATCAGGCTCATCGACATGGACTGCAAATTATATTACATTCCTGTGGATCTGTTTACAAAGTCATTGATCGGTTTATCGATGCCGGCATCGACTGTTTGCATCCTATCCAGGCCAAAGCATACAGGATGGAAGCCAAAACATTGGCTCAATTCAGGGAAAAGATTTCCTTTATGGGGGGTGTCGACACCCAGGAACTCCTGGTGCAAGGAACACCTCAAGAAGTAAAGAAATCGGTTCATCAACTCATTGATAGATTGGGGCCACGATTAATCGTGAGCCCAAGTCATGAAGCACTGTTACCCAATGTCCCCCCGAAAAATGTTCAGGCAATGGTGGATGCTGTTTTTGACTAGGGAACATTAGCAGATTGTATCTGTAAAATCACATGTGTAATTTCGGAGAATTCAAAGCAAAAAACACGGAAACGGAGAGTATTGTGAAAATTACTATCCATGCCAGCGCACAAGATGAATTTACAAGACAAAGTAAAGAAAATGGTTCCAGGCCGTCTTTTCGAATCAATATTATCGGCTATGGTTGAGGCGCACCCAAGTTGGGCCTGGTGCAGGCTGAAAACACTGATGATAAAGACCATTATTTAAGTAAAGAAAATGTAAAATTGATTTGGGATGATCGTATTGAAAAGCTGGAAAAAATGTATGGCTCGCTGTCCATAGAGCATATAGATACCTTTTGGCATAAAGGTTTTTATCTCCGCTTTCATCACGACTGTTGTTGATTTTGGGTTAGCAATGAGTTGAATATATTTTCCGCCTTGACATCAACACGCCAGCTGTATTGATTGATCCTGTCGGCTACAAAGTCGGACAAAGAATCCGGGGTCTGTATCAATTTTTGTTTGGTACAATGATCGAGACTTTTGATTGCCCGCTCTAGGGCAAGAGCAGGCCCCTTTTCGGAAACAGAGCATTGCCAGCACGCTCCGAGTTTTACGGGTTTAAAACTCGCTGTATACTTTACCTTTCCGGCCAAATGCTTGGAAAAACGCTGTTTTGGATTGTTGGTATATCCTGTATAAAAACTTCCATTTGTACATACAAGAATGTATACCCATACCATTACTTTTTTCTCTTTCTTTTTCCACGATTGAAAAATATCTGATGCTGACGTCGACGGGCTTTTGCATCTCTTTTGACAATATATTCCTTTTGAGTTATTGGATCCTTACCGGTAAAATAAATGACCGATGAGAGCGTCATGGGAAGCGGTATAAATGCCTGAACCTGATGAGGAACAAAACCAAATCCTTTGAGAATTTCTTTTTTCATCTCGTGCATATCTCGATCATCGCTTCCCGGGTGACAAGACATCAGATAGGGAAGTGGATATTGTTCTTTGCCCAGTTCTTTGGTCAACTCTCTGAACATTTTTACAAATGCCTGCAAAGGCACAAGGGGTTTCTTGCGCATCGCAGTCAGGACTCTTTTACTCGTATGCTCTGGGGCGATTTTAAGTTGTCCGCTAATATGCCGGGTCAATAACCTCTTGAGCAAATTCCGGGAGTCCGGTTCTTCCATCAACAAATCATATCGTAAACCAGACCCGACGGTAACGCGCTTTACACCAGGTACATTCTGCGCAAGATCAAGCAAATCCAGCCAGGACGTGCTATTTGTTTCAAGATGGCGACATCGTGAAGGATAGATACAACTGATCCGGTGACAGACATCAGGATTGAGACATTTGGCGCCATACATATTTGCTGAAGGTCCGCCGATATCTGAAATATGTCCTTTGAATTCTTTGAGATTTGTAATTTTGGCGACTTCGCGTAAAACAGAAGCTTTGCTGCGACTGGTGATGCGTTTTCCCTGATGAAGAGATAACGAACAAAAACTGCAGCCCGACATACATCCTCTGTGTGCAGTTATGGAATGTTTGATCATTTCAAAAGCCGGAATGGGTTCCTTATAACTCGGATGTGGTTCGCGTCGAAAGGGCAACTCGTAAATTTCATCCAGTTCTTTTTCTGAAACAAAAACAGGAGGATTTTGCACCCACCAGCGGGAGTTTAGAGACATGCAGAGAGTCTTGTCCTGATTTTTATAAAAGAGGCGATATAACCGGAGAAACGAGTCTCGCTCTTTCAAGATATCTTCTTCAGGAGGCAGCTCTATCCCCTCATCGGGTTGGAGATTGTGAATGCAAACCGTGCCGGGAATATCCCCAATGCTCTGGTTATGATTGAACCGGTGAGCGAGCTCTACAATGGCTTTTTCTCCCATGCCATAAACCAAACTATCGGCACGAGCATCCAGTAAGATCGATCTGCGTACTCGGTCGTCCCAGAAATCATAATGTGGCATACGTCGCATAGAGGCCTCGATCCCGCCGAGAACCAGAGGCACATCATTGTACATTTGTTTGACCAGATTGCAATAAACCAAAACAGCGCGATCGGGTTTTTTACCCGCCTTGCCACCGGGTACGTAAGGATCGTCACTTCGAAAGCGTTTAAAGGCTGTATAGCGGGCAATCATAGAATCCACATTTCCACTGCTGATGGCAAAAAACAGACGAGGCTTACCGAGTCTGGCAATGGAGCCGGGATCCCGCCAGTCCGGCATATCGATGATTCCTATGCGAAAACCGTGCGCTTGCAAAACACGGGCAATGATGGCAGTGCCAAAAGCAGGATGATCGACATATGCATCCCCACTGATCAAAATAATGTCAGGCTGGTCCCAGCCCAGGGCATGCATTTCAGATTTACTGACAGGGATAAAAGACAATGACGAAATGATCCTGGATTTAGGGTCAATCATTTATTGTATTGATTAACGAAAAAAATCGAATCGGGGTTCCCCAAAACACCAGAGCCCGTGCTGTATCACGGGCTCCTGGACAACCGAACAGGGTGTTTTTGATGAGCTGTAACCTAGCGCCCCATCGTATACATATATCGTTTGATTTTTTTGGTTGGTGTTTTTTCAAATTCTTCAGGAACCAATTCGATCTGTGTTATTGAAATAAAGGAAGCTGTTTCCTGGTTGAGGGCTTTGCGATTCTCTTCCATCTTTTCTACGAGCTGTGACTCGGTCAAGTCATCGGCGTCTACGGTGTCATAATCCGGGTAGACCAGGGCCACGAGTTTGCCATTGCGGTCGACGATGAGCGATTCCTGAACAAAAGGCATATTATTGAGCTGTGCTTCGACCTCTTCGGGATAAATATTTTGCCCTGAAGGCCCGAGGAGCATGTTTTTACTTCGCCCGCGGATATAGATAAAGCCTTCGTTATCGATCACGCCGAGATCGCCGGTACGCAACCAACCATCCTCATCGATGGCTTCTGATGTTGCCTGTTCATTTTTATAATACCCTTCCATGATGTTCTCGCCGCGGACGACAATTTCCCCTACCGTGTTTTGCGGATCCTCTGAATCAATTTTAACCTCCAATGTATCCACACTCTTGCCGACAGAGCCCTCTTTGAGTTCTGCCCAGCCACTGTAGCTGATCAGGGGGCCACATTCTGTCATTCCATATCCGACGGTATAGGGGAATTTCAGGTCGCGTAAAAAGGACTCAACCTCTTTATTGAGAGCAGCTCCTCCAATCACAATCTCATGAAAATTATTACCAAACACATCCATGAGCTTTGCACGGACTTTATTTTTAACAACCTTGTCTAGTCCGGGCAAGGACAGCATCATTCGGGTCACCGGTTTATTCAAAGCTGGCTTGATCTGCTTGCGATAAATTTTTTCGATGATCAGGGGAACCGATAATATCAGTCTTGGTCTTACGGTTTGAAACGCCTGAACAATAATTTTAGGCGAAGGGATTTTGCTTAAAAAGGTTATATGACAACCAAGGGTAAAGGGAAAGAGGAACTCAAAAGCGCATCCATAAGAATGAGCCAGAGGCATGAATGAAACCAGACTGTCTCCGGCTTTTAGAGGCATGTTTTTTTGTGCAAACATGACATTTGCAGCAAGGCTGTTATGAGCCAGCATGACACCTTTAGAAAAGCCGGTTGTACCGGAGGTGTATACAATCGCGGCCAACTCATCATTGGCAACTTTAGGCAAACGGAACTCTGTCTTTTCTATCTTGGATAGCTTGTCCGGGATTTTTATTTCTTTCTTTTTAGGCTTGTAATGGATAGAAAAATCAAAAAGTGACAAAATTACATCCAGATGAGACATCCGGTCGTCATCGAGGTTTTCATAGAGGGCATCAGCGACAAAAAACATCCTCGAGTCGGAATGATTGATAATATGATGGACTTCTTCTGATTTAAAATCGGGTAAAATGGGAACGATGACAGCGCCATAGGAAACCGTGGCCAGGTAGACAATCGCCCAATTGACAGAATTTTTGCCCAATAAAGCAATCTTGTCGCCAGGGTTGATTTCATTGGCCTCATAAAGTCGATGTAACCAGAGTATTTTCCTGCCAACCTCCTCATAATTGATACTCGATTCGGTATAATTGGAAAATGCAGGCAGCTGCCAATTGTCAATAATACTTGATTCAAAAAGGTTTACCAAATTTTCTTTCAACATGCCACTTATCTCCTTTGCATATTTCAGACAAGTAGGATTTGTGCGAATAGATTCAGTATAGATATTACATGAATGAAATGCAATATCTATTTTATTCTTGAATCTTTGTGAGAGGGGTCGTATGTTCCTTTATTAGTAGCCATAGCGTGATAATCGCGATACAAATAACCCGGTGAGGTACTTGTCGTGATAACGCTGCCTAAAGCGATTTTACTGTCCCTGGCAATTTCTACTCCTGCACCAATGAGAGAATTTGCGCCGACCATAGCTTTTGCCCTGATAATAATCTTGCCCAGCTTGACCCGCGACCATGTGATGTCATGGGTTAACAATGTAACATTTTCTCCAATAATGACCTCATCTTCTATTTCGATCAAATCAGGAAACCAGGGATCTATTTTGAATCCGAAAGAGATACCGACATTATTGCCCACTCGCACACCCATCATCCGAAGCATCCAAACCTGCAATTTGCAAGGCGGAAGATTAGAAATGAACCCGCGCACAAGATACTTGAATATAACGCTGGGAAAATACTTCCAGTTTATAATGGGATTGGAGGCAAATGCATAAGGTAATTTCATATAAAGTCGATCAGAGTGTTTTAATGACTTTTTTTCATTTAATATTTGCCGTTTATAGTCCCGCAGAGCTTTTGACATGGTTCTCCATTTTGAAAAAGTGACCAAGTATAGATACGCAAATTTATTGAAAATTCAAATCATTTTCCCCTTTGGGTTGCGATACTCACAAACGGAGGTAAAAATGCAAAAAATAATGGGTCTAACGATGTTGCTGGGATTTGTCATTGTCTGTTTCGCTCAGGATTCTCAGTTCAGTGGACTAGTGGTTGGAATGGACAATCTGTCTCGGTTATCGCATGCAAAAAGCAGATCTACAAGTCCGGAAAATTTTACAGGTGAAAAAGGTAAAGGGGGCATGGCCACCGAGGGTACCGGTGCAGAAGCGGCGAGAGAACTGGGCCAGGGATGGAAAGTCTCTCCTTCCATCTCTATTAAGGGAGGAGAAACATTTACACTAGCAGATATCAAAGGACCGGGTGCGATTCAACAGATCTGGATGACTCCTACAGGTCACTGGCGGTATTCTATATTGCGCTTTTACTGGGATGGTGAAACTGAACCCTCTGTGGAAGTACCAGTCGGTGATTTTTTTGCATGCGGTTGGGGCGAATATGCTCAAGTCTCTTCGATGGCGGTCTGTGTCAATCCGGGCAGTGCATTCAACTGTTACTGGCCAATGCCTTTTCGTAAATCATGCAAAATCACTATGGAAAATCTCGATGAAAAAGATATGCGACTCTATTATCAGATCAATTATGCACTGAATGAGGTGCCTGAAGATGCTGCCTATTTCCACGCTCAATTCAAAAGAGTTAATCCCCTTCCTTATAAATCGGTATATACCATTCTGGAAGGTGTCAAAGGATGGGGCCACTATGTGGGCACCTATATGACCTGGGGGGTGAATAATAATGGCTGGTGGGGTGAAGGTGAGATAAAATTCTTTCTCGACGGAGATAAAGAATTTCCCACGATATGCGGTACCGGCGTAGAAGATTATTTTTGCGGTTCTTATGGATTTGAAAATAAAAAAACGAACCAATATCAGGAATTCACCACACCTTATGCGGGAATGCCCCAGGTCATTCGTCCCGATGGTATGTATAACAGTCAACAACGGTTCGGATTATATCGCTGGCATATTACCGACCCCATTCGCTTTGAAAAAGATCTCCGGGTAACCATCCAAGCTTTGGGGTGGCGTAGTGGAGGAAGATATCTTCCTCTGCAGGACGATATTGGATCGGTCGCCTATTGGTACCAAACAGAACCTCATGCACCTTTTCCTCCATTGCCGGACAAAGATTATTTGGAAGTTCGATAATCCATAGTCATAACGTAGTTGAGAATTCTTGGAATACTGATTTCCAATAATCCATTAAGATAAAGACAACATCTCTGTTAAACAGGCAGAGTAGATTTTCGTGTTGAATCCAATTCCGGAGGTCGTTATGGATAGTGTTTCCCAGGTATTGACAAAGATTCAAGATGTTATGACAACCAGACTCTTTACGATCAACGAAACACCGATCTCTATAGCATCCGTATTTGTCTTTGTTCTTGTGCTCTCTGCCTTTGTTATCTTTGCCAAATTCTTGTCAAAGAGTGTTTTGCATCGAATCTTTGTTCGTACAAAAATGGAAATTGGCACACAATACACTTTGCGACGAATGACCGAATACCTGATTATGGTGATCGGTGCTATTGTCGCTTTTCAAGTGCTGGGGATCGATCTAAGTGGGCTGGCAGTCATTTTTGGGTTGTTGTCTGTGGGGATTGGATTTGGACTTCAAAATATAACCTCTAACTTTATTTCAGGTTTGATACTACTTTTTGAACAACCAATCAAAGTAGGTGACCGCGTCACTGTAGGTGATACCGAAGGGGATGTGATGGAAATCAATATGCGCTCTACGACGGTGCGCTCTTTGAATAATATTTCCATCATTATTCCCAATTCTGAATTCATTGCTTCTCAAGTCATCAACTGGTCGCACAGCGATAAAAAAGTCAGACTGGATATCGATGTGGGGGTATCCTATAATTCTAATTTGGATCATGTTCTTCAAGCCCTCAAACAAGTCGCAAATGAAAATCCCGAGGTATTGGCAATCCCGGAACCTGAGGTTCATCTGCGAGAATTTGGGGACTCTTCATGGAATATGCGGTTGCGCATCTGGATCGAAAATCCCAAAAGACACCCCTATGTAAGATCGGCAATCAACTGTGCCATTGTTCGCATATTCCGGAAAAAAAATATCGAAATACCTTTTCCTCAAAGGGATTTGCACATGCGGTCTCCGCTTCCGTTGCCTTTAAGTAAAGAGCAAGTATCCTGATTGCCTAAATTACTTTTTAACCTTGAATGAGGATTGTATGCAACGTCATGTCTTTGTCGTCGCTATTTTGCTTTTTGCCCTTGGCATACTGGGGTATGCTTTGACCGGAGCCGAAAGCCTTACGGCATTGATCCCTTCTGCTTTTGGACTTTTCTTTTTCTTGCTTGCATTATGGGCGCGTCATCCCGACGCTTACAAGAAAGCAATGGTCACGGCATCATCACTCGGTTTCATCGGATTTCTGGCCACGATAAGAGGCTTACCCTCTTTGATTCGTTTGGTTCAGGGACAGCCTGTGGACAGACCCGCAGCCGCAGTTTCCCAAACCCTTATGGCATTGATTTGTTTTGTGTTTTTCGTGGTATCATTTAAATCATTTGTCGATGCATCCAAGACAAGATAGACTCACTTTATCGATGCGATAGGCATTCATTCAATTGCCATTGTCAATGGTGACAAGGGCAATTCACCGTGAATTCACCTAAAGATTCCCGGCAATGATCAAGGAGCGGATTCCAAAATTCGTTTCAGGTTTTGTAATCCTCTTTTCATATCATTCGACAATGCGTCTTCGATTACCAAACCAAAATAGCGCTCAGTCGGATAGTCAAGGGTTCCCTCAACCAACCAATTCACGCGTGTCGTCATAGAATCTTGTGCTCTCAGATCCCAGATGACGCTGGATTCCATTTCACGAGGCTCTGTGAATTTCAACTCGGATTCGATTCTTTCGCCCGGAACAGTCTCGACGATCATCAATTGACCCGTACCAACCTGTTCACCTTGCCAGGACCAGACAGCCCCTAACCCTTGTGCATTGCCACTTGTTCGAGTCGTTGCATCGGGATCTTCTTCGATCCAGGGGTCCCAATTGCGTCGAAGGTTAAAGTTTGTCAGAACATCATAGACACGTTCCACATTTGCTTTAATCGTCACAGAATGTTCGACTCGGTAAGAGTCGGGCAGAAATTGAGCGATGAGAAAAAAAAGAACGACCAAGCCCAAAAGCCCAACCAGAATCCACTTGAAGGCTTTCATATTCACCTCTCTGGTTACTGATGAAAAAAATACCGGGAATCTCTATATATCAATTAAAATTATTTGGGTTTTTTGAATCGATTGGTTTTCTCATTCATCTTAATAATACATGAATGCAAAAGAAAGTGCAACCCTAAAGTAAACTCTTTTGCCAAGATAGACAATTTTGCGTAATACGGAGACGAATGATATGGAATTACAGGTAACCTTTCCGGGTGAACTGCAGGTGGATGCAAACTATGGCCCCTTTACCATTGCCACAAATCAGAACGGGACAGCACCACCCCCATTTGCATTATTTTTGGCTTCAATTGGCACCTGTGCGGGGATCTATGTGTTAGCATTTTGCAAGCAAAGAGGGCTGGATACTACAGGCATGAAAATCTCTCAAAAGATGGACGTCAATCCGGCCAACCAGATGATCGAAAATATCACACTGGATATCAAACTCCCAGTCGGATTTCCGGAAAAATATAAAGAGGCAATCATCCGTTCTGCAGATCGATGTGCGGTGAAACAGCACATGGTTGAACCGCCCCAATTCAAAATTCTGACATCATGAGAGAATAATCCCGGGCAGAAAACTTTGAGCCCGGGATCCTGCTCACTCTATTCATCTGACATTCTTAACAGCGACAACTCTTCTCGTAGCTGATCGATTTCAGTTTTAAGCTCAATGATATAGAGGGATTGAGTTTCCACGGTTTCCCAGATTTGATTGATCAGAGATCCTACTGAAGATTTGCCTTCCCGATTCCATTCTTCTCTGCCGATAATCGTCGGAAGGTGGCGTTCATTTTCAACAAATTCGGCCATTTCTTCCAGGGAGAGCATTGCATAGTCCCCATGTCTGTACTGGTCTTCAGGACGGACGCGACCATCAAAATATTTATCAAACACATAATCAGTTATTTGAACATTATCATCATAAACAGCCTGGGCGTTAAGGGTTCCACTGCCTTTCAATCCCCCTGATGCATTTCCTACCAGCATCCCTCCATTCTCTATATATGCATTTCCCACACAGTGAAAAGCCTCGCCAAAGGTACTACCCGCCGTATTTATGGCAAGATATGCATTTGTTGCTCCGCCCGATCCGTCCATGCCGACGATAAGGTTATTGACAAACCGGCTGGCGGTACCCTGAGCGACAATCCCTCCATTTGTATAGAGTCGTGAGTCACTAGCCTCGTATCCTGTGGGATATGAAGGAGTGGCAGAGAGGGCTATATAATTAACATCGTTGGTTAAGGCGATGCGAGCACCATTATTCCCCTTGAGCTCAAGAGTTGACTCTCCGCTTGCGAACAAGCCAAACCATGTATTGCCATAATCATTTCTAAATGTTAATCCATCATCTGCAAATAGCCGGTCATAAGTAAAATTACTCAAATATCCTACTTTGGTCTGACCCTGGCCTGCACTTTTAACAGCAATACTGGCAGATCCACCTGATTCATCGGTCCAGCCTAAACTGAGGGGTGACGAGGTACTCCCATTGCCTGCAATAGAGTTGTCAGTGGTTACATTTGTACTGGGCAGGGTGACTGTATTTCCCCCCGATATAGACAATTGATCTCCGCTGATCGATAGGGTCTGGTTATCATTATCTGCCGGCAAAGTGACGGAATTGCCATTGCTGATCGACAGAGTCCTACCCTGAAGTCCCAGAGTCTGGTTATCGCTGTCACCATCCCAGATGTCATTGCTCAACGAACGAATCACAACGTCTCCGTCAGTCTGACGAACGAGCACGCTGTTGTCCCCACTCGCACCATTTCCCAGGGTACCGGAAAACCGGATCGTTCCCTCGGTGTTAAAATCTCGTATCAATGTTTGTGTTCCCATGCCAATTTTGCCGCTTTCCTCCACAAGCATAAGAACATCGTTTGCAGTGTTTTTTACGGTTAGCTGTGCCCAGCTATTCAGAAAAGTTGCAATAATCACGACAAAAGCGAAGCGCATTAGTGACCTCCCTGTAAAAAAAGTATGACAAGACCTGGCGAGAAACAGATTAACGATTTAAACCCAAGGCCATGTAAATTAATTGCTTGAGGCATTGGAGACAGAAGCCGTAAATGGCTATCAAAGCAAAATGCAAATATTTTGCCAGAACAAGTACGCTTAATTGCTCAGAATATCGAGATGGCGGACATGGGGCATTGCGATCATTGCCAAATCCTGCATCAAATCGATTCGAGTGCGTTCTAACCTGCGGAATTTATGAGAGGGTAGGTCTGGGTGAGGAACAAAGGGCTGTAGGACGTATCGTTTCGCCCCTTCGTATAAAAGATGCATCCGTTTTACTTCATCAAAAGAGTGTACAGAGGAAATGATCGTCGTTCTGAATTCATAGTCTTTTGCATTGCGCTTTAGCAGCGTTATCGATTCTAGAATTCGTGACGTATTTTTATAGCCCGTGAGAGTTTTGTATCCCTCCAGCGAGCATTTTAGATCCATCGCGATATAATCAACACGATCGAGACTGCGTTCCAATACGTCGGGGGAAGATCCGTTCGTGTCGAGTTTAACATAAAATCCAAACCGCCTCAGAAAAGAGACCAATTCCAAAAGTCCGGGATGCAGAGTGGGTTCGCCCCCTGTAATAGTCACTGCAGAAACCCAGTTCTCTTTAAAAGATTGACAGATCTTTTCCAGTCGATTCCACTCTATACCCTGTTTTCGGTTTTTCATCAGAGAGACATTATGACAAAACCCGCAGCTGAAATTACAGCCGGACACAAAAAAAAGCGCGGACAAATGCCCGCGACAATCGATCATAGACGGCTGTTTTTGGAATGCATAGACCGGTGAGTAACGGGCTAGCAAAAGAGCCTCCTAAGATGTTAAAAAGGATCTGGCCTTGTCGAACAATCGTTCGATTTGGTCCGGGGCTATGACCCCATTTCCGGATCCCGTATAATCGGTTTGCATGCCCAAATAATTTGCCAGCATCGAACAATCGGAAAGGTTGGCATCGGGATCCTGGGGAATCATATACTCTTGATTTTGTTCAGAATCCCAAATTCCAAAGAGAAAGCCGGGAATCCGTTGAGGATTCATGCATTCTGTTTGAGCAAAGCGAACCAATCCTTCGATGGTCTCGACGTCATGGTATACTTTGTTAAAAAGCTCTCCCTTTTTTTTGACAAGCCTGTCTATGCGCCGGTTGAGTAATTTACATTTCTCACAATTCTCTTTACCAAAGACATGTATTCTGATGGATTTGCTCATATTCACTATCCCAACGAATCATTCAAGAAACAGCTGCATATTCCGACTCGATTGCTGTTTCGTTTTCCAGTTCAGTATTGATATCATCAGCTGTTTCGACACGATACCGGCCTTGTTTGCGGGCAAGTAATTCCCCGTAGCGTTTTGAGCGGTTCCAGTTTTCAATTTTACTAAAATAACCGACAACGCGTGCCTCCCCATACACCTGATCGGATCCGCATTTCAGGCAATGTTCATACAATCCCCGCATCTGATGTTCGCACCGGGTACAATAGGTGAACTCTGGCGAAATTGTCAACTGGGCACTTTGGGTACGATAAAACGTGTCTCTGACCAGACTAAAGATACTCTCTGCAGACGGTTTTTCTTCTCCGACAAAGGCATGCGTAATTGCACCGGATTCAATAAGGCTATGATATTTCGCCTGTTCCCGAATGCGTTCCACCAGAGTGACATTGGCATCAGCAGCCAGGTGAATAGAATTTGTATAATAGACCGAGTCGTTTTCCTGGCTTCCTTTAACCACAGAAGCAGCTTCTTTGGGAAAATAGATCAGGTCCGTCTTTGCCAGCCTTCGGGCTGCGCTTTCAGCAGGCGACTCTTCCAACGTGAATTTCAGAGAATGTTTTTCTGAAAGTTGGCGTGCACGCAAATACATATGTGCGACGATGCGTAATCCCATTTCTTGCGCTTTGTCTGATTCATGAAGCTCATTGTTCGTAATAAAACGGACAGCATCGTTCAGACCGATCAAGCCTAAAATATAAGTGGCACTATTCAGATCGACATAGGGTTTTCCATCACAAGCAGATTGGCCAATCTGATAGAGCGGACGCCCTGGTTCAGACATCATGATGCGAATTTTTTCACGCTTTTGTAAATGGGCTTCAACACAAATGTCCATTGCCCGGTCTATTTCAGTCAGCAATCCATCAAGAGTTTTTTCGCCAGCTCGGGCAGCTCTGAATGCAGCCTGTGGAATATTGATCGTCACATTTTGGAATCCACAAAACCGCATCGATTCGGGATGGGTCAACATCCGGTTGTCCTGGATCGTCGTACGTAACCGGCAACAAGCAGAGAGCGTTACTTCATCACGATCAAAGATAAAATAGGTAGAGCCATTTTTGCTGGCAAGGTCACACGCGCTATGCAGAATCTTTAGTTGTTCCGGGTCCTGAAAAGACTCTTCATTGATATGAAAATCGCATTTGGGAAATTCGAATACGCGACCGGTCTTGTCACCCTCTTCCCATACTTTTAAAAGGGCTGTCGCGAAATTGCGAGCCTCGGTCATATAATCCAAATAAGTAAGGATCTTTTCTCCCCGGCGCTGCAGATCGGCTTTGATATCGGGATCATAATAGAATCCTTTTTGAGGATCCCAGCATTCTCGTAAAACCACCCGGGAAACTCCATCCTTGACGTGGTGGAGCTCCATGAGAGGGTTGCCTGCAGCATCGGTTTTATCAAGCAACACCTCCTCGAGTTTTACGGCATTCATTTTGTCTGCTCCTTTTGGCAAGAGCATATATGCGCCGCCCGGACCGATTGCCGGAACATTTTTGAGATAAGAGGGCACACCAGTATGTAAATTAAAATCGAGAAAGAGTGTCTGTCCTCCTCGTGAAAAGGCATTTTGTGACCCATTAAAGATCAACTCCTGAGCGATCTGTTTGAGTTCTTTTTTGTTCATCCCAACAAGCAGGGGGGCGTAAAAGACATTGATATAGGCAATTCCCAGTGCTCCGGCATAATTTGCTTGCATGGTCGCCAGAAAAGTGTTCAAGTGCCCTGTTAACACAGAGGCTGTTTTCGCGGGTCTGGATTGCGTATTGAGATTGAGCAATCTTTGCAAGCCATATTTTTTGACATATTCTACCGAGTGTGATGAACAATAAACCCTGTGCGGATAGCCCAGATCATGAAGATGGATCATCCCGGTATCATGTGCTCTCTTGACCTCGGCTGAAAAAATCGTATCCAATGCCCACTGTTTTAACACCAGCTCTGCAATACCCAGGTTCACGGCTTCGGGATTATTGTTCACGATGTTGCTGTTCTCGGTCGATTTTGTGTTCATCAACGCTTCGATATAGGATTTGGCGATTCCATAGATACTGAAATCACGCAGTTGTTCCTTGTATCCTCTTGATGCGAGTTCATTATTGACAACTTCGCGGATCAGGGTTGTGCTGATCGTACGAACATTGCTCAAAATAATTTGATTCTCTACTGCTTTGGCAACATTGATGGCTTCTTCCAGGGCCAGATCTGTTTCTTCGATCAGCTGCTGCACGATTCGACTCTTGTCCCACATATGGGTGAGATTTTTACTTGCAGACTCTACTAACAATAGATGAGCATCTGTGGGATCATCGACGCTTCCATTGCCTGAACTGCGAACGCGAATGCGTTGCCTGGCCATTTCTCGCTGTTTTCGATAGCGCTTATAAGTGGCAACAACGATTGGATAATTCGCTTCTGCAAGACAAATTTCAACCAGGTCCTGTACATCTTCGATTTTGGGTATGATTGAACCTTTTTCATCCGGGGCTGCAAAATAAACACTGTTGGGATCCGAAAGCTGTTCAATGACTCGTTCTGATATTTTCAGGGCTGCATCTGGTTCGTATTTTTCACCTGTCGAGCGCTCTACCGCTTGAAAAGCTTTTTGAATTGCGCGATGGATTTTTTCGAACCGAAAAGGCACAAGCGCGCCACCTCGCTTCAGGAAACCATCAAAGGAATGGTGGATCCCCTCTTTCGGCATGTGATCCTCCTTACTGGCAAGAGATGTGATTTTATTCTTGTTTGTCCCCTGGTGAGTTGACACATACAATATATAAGATTTTTGCACAAAGGCAACACTAAATGTTGTATTTTTGATATTTTTTGGGTAGAGATATCAGAGGAGAACGATTCAAATAGGGAGTGAAGCAAAAGATGAAATTTTTTCGGGGTAATCTAGATTACCCCGAAAAAATTATTGATTGGCATTGATTGTTTGTCTTCTGATAAGGGCCCGCAAACGCATATGGTCTTTGGCATTGTCATTCACATCGATTGTCTGCTGGTCAATCATATGGTCTGTGCCCCCTGCATGTCGCACCACCTTGTATATGGGATCCCACACACGCCCAATTCGGTATTGTTCGGCGACTTTGTTTACCAGTTCATAATCTTCGCCGTAATTCCGCGAATAAGGCGAGTCGTTCATTCCAAACCACCCCATTTCGGCCAAAACCTTTATTTTGATCGAGCGTGGGGCTCCCGCACCCCCAATTCGCAACAGATTATTTCTTCCATTTTCTTCGGTCCATTCATCATGAGTTACCACGAATGGTTTTCCTTCGACCAAAACCGGAGTGACGCTTCCATCGGCTTGTTTCTCGAATACCTGATAAGAGCCAATCACCATACCGATTTTTTCGTCCTTTTCATAAACCTCGAGTATTTTCTCTACGGCATCATCAAACAATAAATCATCTGAATCCAATTGCATATAATATTTAGAGTTTGAACTGGCCAAAGCATCATTAAAACAAAGTCCCAGATTATTCATGTCATGCACGATGAGGCGCACGGCAGGTTTATTATCATCATGCTTGTCCCCTTTTAGCATATATCGTTTTACCTCTGCAACAGTAGGATCATCCTGTCCGCCATTGCAGACCACCACACATTCAATATTCTGTATGGTTTGTGCCTGAACAGATTCTATGGCCGCGCCGATAAATTCAGGTCGATTGAATACCGGAATCACGACCGAAGCAATGGTCTTGAATGAATTTTCTTCTTCCTGAGAATATTCAACCGTATGATAGTTTTGTCCTGGCGCCAGATAAGCATTGATTCGCTTGAGATGTTCGGTACATATCGTTTCCAGTTCTTGTGCGATTTCTTTTCCTGCCTTTAGATAAGCAAATACATCCAAACTTTGAGGTGCAGCATAAACAAAATAAGGCGTCCCGTTAAAACGGTTGGAAATGTGCAATACCTTTTCATTCTCAAAAGCCTTTAGACGCAGATCATACATTGGATTGTATTTATAATCTGTATCGCAGTAATCTATTCGTTCCAAAAATGACCGGCGGAATAACAGGCAATAGCCCATATCCCAGGATTCGGTCAGTCGGCCCTTGTGAAATTCCAAAAGTTTTCGTTCTTTTAGCTGGTCCTGGTCAATCATATCATAATCGCTATAGACCAATTCCGCATGTTTATCTTTTTCCATTAGAATTTGGTAAAAAGCCGACGCGGATTGTTTGAATTCGATAACATTATTCTCATTATTGCAGATCAGAATAACATCACCCGTGGTTTTTACGAGTGCCGCATTGAGAGCTTTGGACCGGTTTTCCATCGATGTTGAGACAGCAGTGTACCCGCGTTTTTCTGCTTCATCCAGAGCTTCTTTCCAATCTCCATAGATAACAACGTTATAATTCTTTTTGTACTGTTTGTCTATAGAATCAAAAGTAAGGTAAAGGCGCTCTAATTTGTAAGCAGAATTTTGATTTGCCTGTAAAACAAATGAAACTTTAACGTCAGACATGCCAAAGGTTCCTTTCTTTAGGGTAAGTTTATATTGCATCGAATATAGAAAAAATAGGGCAAAGGATCAATGATTACTATACAGTGCCGACACATTTTCCTCTGGAACATCCCTATTAGGCAAAACGTTTCACAAGAGCTTGTCATTGCAAAAAAAAATGACTATATTTAAAAAATTATCCTATTGCTAAAAAAGTTGGAGGATTTGTGCAAAAAAGAATCATCAATATTGGCGGAGAACAGGTAGAGGTACCGGACATCAAAGGTCCTGTCGTGCTTTATGCTGTAGGCGCTCTTTTGCTCATTATCATCCTCGTGAGTTCTTTTTATACTGTAGAAGCCGATGAAGTAGGTGTGATACAGCGATTTGGTGCCTATGTCCGCACCACTGAACCCGGGTTACATTTAAAACTCCCCTGGGGAATCGAAGAGGTGACAAAGGTCAAGGTTCAAAGAGTCTTTAAGCAAGAATTCGGCTTTCGCACTGTCCGTGCCGGCATTCGTACAGAATATTCTGAGCGGGACTATTCCTCGGAATCGCTGATGCTTACCGGTGATTTAAATGCGGCTCTGGTGGAATGGATTGTACAATTCCGAATCAAAGATCCCAGAGCCTATCTATTTAACGTAAGAGACGTCGAAGGCACACTCCGCGATCTCTCGGAATCTGTGATGCGACAAGTGGTTGGCGATCATAGTGTCGACGAAGTGATCATTTTGGATCGTAAAAGTATCGCTACCGAGGCAAACGAAAAAATGCAAGAGTTGCTCAATGAATACGAAACAGGGATCGATATCGTAACCGTTAACCTGCAGGATGTAAACCCACCCAAACCTGTCCAGCCGGCATTTAATGAAGTAAACGAAGCCAGACAGGAAAAAGAACGCACAGTAAACGAAGCTTGGAAAGCCTACAATAACGCGATTCCAAAAGCCAGAGGCGAGGCCGAACGCTTGTTATTGGAAGCCGAGGGTTACGCCACAAACCGGATCAACCGGGCCCAGGGAGATGCGGATCGATTTATCGCACTCTATAATGAATACCGAAACGCAAAAGACGTCACACGACGCCGCATGTATATCGAAACCATGCAAGAAATTCTGCCCCGTATCGATCAAAAGGTGATCATCGATGAAGAGTTGCAGTCATTTTTGCCTCTTCTGCAGTTAAAAGGAAAGGAGGCAACCAGATGAATCAGCAATCCCGGTTATGGCTCTATATCATCGGAATAGTGATCATTGTTTTTCTGGTCGGTGGAATTGTTTATACCGTCGATGAAACCGAACAGGTGATCATTACACAATTTGGTGAACCTATCGGCGGCCCCATTACCAAAGCAGGTCTGAATTTCAAGTTACCCTTTATCCAAAAAGTCAACACATTTGAAAAACGAATAATGCAGTGGGATGGGGACGCAAATCAGATTCCGACTTCGGATAAAAAATATATCCTGGTGGATACTTTTTCACGTTGGAAAATTACCGATCCGTTAAAATTTTACCAATCAGTGCATAACGAACGCAATGCACAAAGCCGGTTGGACGATATTATCGATGGAATCACTCGTGATTTTATCACTGAAAACCCATTGATCGAAATCGTGAGAAACTCGAATCGGGAACTGACCGTGGCCAACGAAGAAATGAGTGATGTTTTGCTGTTGGAGGCCGATTCGTTGAAAATCGAAAAGGGACGGCATGAAATCACTCGCATGATCCTGGAACGAGTAAGAGAACTCACCCCTCAATACGGAATCGAAGTTCTGGATATCCGTATCAAGCAGGTAAATTACATCCAGGAAGTTCAGGAAAAGGTCTTTGACCGGATGATTTCAGAACGGACGAGAATTGCAGAACTATACCGCTCCGAGGGTCAGGGCTCAAAAGCAGAGATTGAAGGACAGCGGGACCGTGAGTTGCAGCGTATTCGATCCGAAGCTTATAAAAGAGCACAACAAATTCAAGGTGAGGCAGATGCCGAGGCAACAAACATCTATGCAAATGCCTATTCACGCGATCCCGAGTTTTATTCCTTTTTGCAGACTATGGAATCCTACAAAAACACCATAGACAGTACAAGTACTCTTATTCTGGGTACAGAATCTGAATATCTCAAATTTTTAAAGAATATACGTTAGATTATAAAGGCTCCCTTTTTAAGGGAGCCTTTGTTATTCAGAGTTGCTTTTTTCAAATATTTCGCCGCGCAGAAAGGCTCCCCAAACATTTTCAAACCACGATTCCTCTTTTGGAAGCGGGCGACGTTCTCGCCAGCTGGAGTGATAGCGACCGGATTGATCCACCACTGTTTCCAATACCTTGTCCCGCAACGATGTTTCTTCTTGTTTATAGCGCCATTCATCGCCCAAGCTTTCCAAAACGGGTTGTCCCTGTGAATCCATAACCATATAACTGCCGCGACTTCCGCCTCCTGATTCCAGATATTCGCGAATCGCATCCAGATAGGCTGCATGGGCAATTACGAGATGTCGATTCTGAAGATAGTAAGGAATCTCCTGGCGATCAGAGATCACTTGTTGTTTAAACGCAGAAATCTGATCATAAGCCGATTCTAAAGCGCGAGTCACATCTTCGAGCTTGCGGATGTGTGAGCCATAATTGGTCATGCGCTCTTGAAACTCTGAGCGATATTTTTCGAGGCGCATCGATCCTTTTCCAGAAAGCCCAGCATCGATAATAGACATCAAGGTCTCGATCTGTTTTAAGGCGACTTTGTGAAATTCGGCGCTATCCATTTCTTGTGAGGGACGGTGCGCAATATGTTGTGCAGCACGTAGTGAACCCACCTGTCCAGAATTGAGAGCCGATCCTCCGGGTCGGTAGACTCCATGACTTCCGTTCACTTCGCCGATAGGGTAAAGATGTTGAATATTGGATTCCCACCACATGTTTCCGGCCAGACCACCATTATTATGTTGCGCACAGACCGCAACTTCGAGCGGCTCTGTATGGATATCGATACCATTTTTGTCATACAGTTCGATCGCCAAAGGATTCATTTTTTCCAATCGTTCAATAGGAGTGCCAAAAAGGGCCTCTGAATTTTTCAGGTAATGATAGGCTTCGGGTTGTAAATCCTCAAAGACGAATTTTCCGAGGCGTGAATCTCCCTGTGGATTGCTGCGAAAGTCCATATAAACACGCCGTCCCTTGACCACTGTCTCCATATAAACCAGAACATCGATCAGGGATGATCCGTAATTTGGTATTTTGCGGGGATCAAACGGCCATTGATAACCCTTGAGAAATATATCTGTTGCCAGAACAGACATGGTGGGAAAATAGTCATTCAAAAACTCTCGTTCATCATTTCCCTCTTGATCTGTGCTGATATAGCGGGGAATGACTTGCTGATAGGTGCCTGATACATTCCAGCGGAATTTGGTAGACGAGAGTCCGTATTGGGATTCCGTGAGATTGCGGGCCTTGGCACCTACTTCCAATGCTAACCCTATCGCTCCGATATGAACGACAGGATACACAGAGGTTTTATAAATTCCACCCGGACCACCCACACCAAACACGACATTCTCTGCCTGAAAAATCTTTAATCCATAATTGGATTGATGCAGTTGTTTTTTATCTATGGCAATGACGCCAATGCAGCGATTACCCTTCTTAAGCAAGGCAACGACATCATGTTCATCAAAGATAGGGATATCTTTTTCACTCACAGCTCTATATAAACATTCAAACATTTGACTCGAAGTCCAGGGCCCTGCAGATGTCGCCCGCTGTCTGGGATCATGGTCGGTTTTATATCCCACAAACCCACCCAGGCTATTGTGTGGAAATTTTACCCCAAGCTGGACGAGATGAAAAAATTCCTGTGCTGACATGGTCGCTTCGATCAAGGCAAGGTCCCCATGCATGCCTCCCCCATCGAATAAGGACTTTGCCATATCATAGGGAGCATCGGGCTCTTTTCCGCTTACAGACAATTTATAATAGGTTTGCTTGTCAGAACCCGTATTGTTGGAGGTTCCCCCTCCGATTTTTTCAGTGATAATGGCAATGTCTCTATGATCGTACTGATAAAGATGTTCAGCACAATTGAGTGAAGCGGCACCACTCCCGACAAGTACGGTGTCGAGTTTGTATAAAGGAAATTCTATATCATTGATTCGAATTTTATCTTGATGCATATTTTTTCTCCTGATCTGATTTATAATCGGGGTATATGAAACCCTCCATCCACATCGATGACCTGACCTGTTGAATAGGGCAAGTATCCTTTAGCGATGGCAGCCACAGCTTTGGCAATATCTTTAGGATATCCCCATCGTTTGATGGGCAACAGACCTTCCTCGATCAGCCGATCATATTTTTCCTTGACCACACTGGTCATATCTGTGGCAATAATGCCGGGTCGAATTTCATATACCAGAATACCATACTCTGCCAGCCGGTCGGCATAAAGCTTTGTCATCATACTGATCCCTGCTTTCGATACACAATATTCTCCTCTTGCCGGCGATGACGCATATGAAGAAAGTGATCCTGTATTCACAATATAAAAAGAACGCTCGGAATATTCTTTTTTCTGTTCAATCATCCAATTCGCGACCTCTTGGGTTAAAAAATAGGGCCCTTTAAGGTTGATATTCATGACACGATCATAGCTTTCTTCTGTCGCTTGTAAAATATCGGTGCGTACTTTGGGGGCAACCCCTGCATTATTTACCAACATATCGATACGTCCGAACACATTTTTAAGCTCTTTGATGATTGCGTCGCGACCGTCTGCTCTAGCGATATCCGCCTGAATGTAAATCGTATGAGCACCCTTTTCTTGTAATTCTTTCAAGGCTTCCTGAACGGATTGATCTGCAAGGACATCGTCGATAGCAATATCATATCCGATATCCGCCAATTCGCGGGCAATCCCGAATCCAATTCCCCTGGCTCCTCCGGTTACTAGTGCTACAGGTTTGTTCATTATACACTCCTTGATATTCAACTTTAGATTGAATATAATGTCCATGGCCAAGTCTTGCAAGGACTTTTCATTTATATCGTATTGTAATTTGCTTTTTCGATTTTTTTTTCTATCTTTTATCGGATTGATCTTTTCACCCTCAAGAGCAGGTAAAATGACAAGCACTCCATTAGATGTTTCAGACTTTATTGAAAATATTCAGTTCAACTTTGGGGGTATTTTTGCACCAGAGCGGGATATTTTCATTTCCCGCGCCCCGGCTCGACTGGATGTCATGGGAGGAATAGCTGACTATTCCGGGTCATTGGTATTAGAGATGCCACTCGAGGAAGCAACTCTGGTGGGTATGCAAAAGCGTCGTGATCGCAGAATACTCGTACGTTCTCTGCACGCCTTGGGAGATGATATACCCAATCTTGCAGAATTTCATCTCGATTCTTTTTATCAAGGGCGGGAATTGATCTCTCTTTTTCGTCTGGGACAAGTTTTAAAATCCAAAGTGTCACTGCGCTGGGCCGCCTATGTGATTGGACTCTTTGCTGTCCTTTTAAAGGAAAAAAGGGTCGAATCTTTCGAGTACGGTGCAAACATCGGCATTTCAACCCGTATTCCTTTGGGTGCAGGAATCAGTTCTTCCGCAGCCTTGGAAGTTGCTACGTTACGAGCACTGGATAAAACATTTGAGATCGGCCTTGATCCCCTGGAAATTCCCCGCCTCTGTCAAATCGCAGAAAATCGGGTTGTCGGGGCACCCTGCGGAATCATGGACCAGATGACCAGTGCTTTCGGCCGCAAAGACCATCTGCTGGCCTTGCGGTGTCAGCCGAGTGAGGTGATCAGCAATATTGCCATTCCCCATCGTATCGATTTTGTGGGCATCAACTCGAATGTGCGTCACTCTGTGGGCGGAACCCAATATCGGGATACACGAGCCGCGACATTTATGGGACGTAAGGTTCTTTTTCGTAAAATGGCTGAAAAGGGGCTGGATCTCCCCCAAAATAATTATCTGTGCAACATCCATGCTAAATTATGGCAAGATGAATTGCGAAAGTTGGTCCCTGCTCGGATAAAAGGTCAGGAGTTCGTTGAACTTTATGAAGCACATGAAGACTTTACAGAGATACGGTTGGAAAAATCATATCCTCTCAAAAAACGCACCGACCACCCCATTATGGAAAATTTTCGCACCACAGAATTTATGCAGCTTTTGGAATCTCCCTCTCTGGATCAGGATACGCTTGTCAAGGCCGGCTCGCTCATGTATGATTCCCATACCAGCTATAGTAAAAATGCCGGACTGGGCTCAAAAGAAACAGATCTTATTGTACAATATGCCCAAGAGCTTGGCCCAGATAACGGTATATATGGAGCCAAGATCACTGGGGGCGGAAGTGGCGGAACCGTGGTCCTGATGACGAGCAATGAAAATGAGCAAATAAAAAATATTCTTTCCAGATATAAGGACGCCACAGGCCTGGTTCCTGATCTTTTTATGGGCTCTTCTGAAGGGGCTGTGCACACACCCATTCAAAAAATTCAGTTCGGATGATTGCGCATGGACTCTGACTTTTTAACCCGGGCTCTTGGCCAGCTGAAAAAAATTCACCTGGCCATGCAAAAAGTGATCATTCAACATGCAAGATCCCGGGATTTGCAGGAACTGTCAAATGTCTCCAGACATACCGATTCTGATACCATTTATGCAATCGATGAAAGCTGTGAAGAGATACTATTGTCTTATTGTCACGAGTGGGGTAGACAGGAATGTTTTATATTGGTTGCAGAGGGAATCGGAGAAACGGGTTCCATTGTCTTTCCCAATGAATGCAATGCATCGGATGCTGACTTTATCCTTATCGTCGATCCCATCGATGGAACGCGGGGCATAATGTATGATAAGCGCAGCGCATGGATTCTCTCGGGAATTGCTCCCAACCACGGTAAAAAGACTGTTCTGGCGGATATTCAGTTAGCCATCCAAACAGAAGTTCCGCTTTCCAAACAATATCTGGCCGATATGCTCTTTGCGATAAAGGGACGAGGATGTAAAGCCGAACGTTTGAATCTATTCAATAAAGAACAATACGATTTTTACCCCCGTCCGAGTCAGGCAAAAACCTTAAAGCATGGATTTGCCATGCTTACGAAATTTTTTCCAGGCCGAAAACAAATCACAGCAGCTATCGAAGAAGAATTGCTGGCACGCCTGGGATTGCTCGAGGACCAAGAGTCCACCTATGTATTCGACGACCAATACATTTCCACCGGAGGACAATTTTACGAACTGGCAATGGGACACGACCGGTTCAGCGGTGATTTTAGAGCACATCTCATGTCCGCACCTGGCCTGCGCGGTAAACCCCCCGGTATGGCCGCCCACCCCTATGATCTGTGTACTGAACTGGTGGCCAGGGAAGCAGGTGTGATCATTACAGACTTGTCCGGGAATCCTTTGAATGCTCCGCTGGATGTCACGAGCAATGTTTCCTGGCTTGCATATGCCAATGCAGATCTCAAAAAGAGTATCGAGCCTGTCCTGATGGATTTGCTAAACGAATATCATATCCTTTAATTACATGATATATGAGGAGAAATATCACTTGCAAACCAGTTTAAACGGTAAATATACATTGGTTACAGGGGCCTCGCGTGGGATTGGCAGGAGTATCGCAAAAGAATTTGCTCGCGCAGGAGCACGTGTCGCTCTGCACTATCATCAAAATAAAAATGCTGCTTTAAACCTTCAAAACGAAATAGGAGATGAACATCCTCTGGTTCAGGCGGATTTGAGCGATTCCAAAGCAATCGAGAAAGGGGTAAATGACCTTGCACAGGTCTTTCCACGCATAGATGTGCTGGTCAATAATGCAGGTGTTTTTTGGGAAAAAGAAATCAATCAACACAGTTATAAGGATTGGCAACAAAAATGGAACCAAACCATTCAGACCAACCTTATGGGACCCGTTAATCTGACCTTTTTGATCTCTGCCCTCATGAAGAAACAGGGTGGCGGTAAAATAATCAATGTAACTTCAAGGGGGGCATTTCGGGGTGAACCCAAAGCCCCGGACTATGGTGCGAGCAAGGCCGCGCTCAACTCTTTTAGTCAGTCCATGGCTCTGGCACTGGCAAAGGACAATATATTTGTATACGCAGTGGCCCCCGGATGGGTGGAGACAGATATGGCAAAAAGCTTACTCGACAGCGATCAGGCCCAAAGTATCATATCCCAAAGTCCACTTGATCGTATTGCATCACCCGAAGAAATTGCCAGAACGATCTTGTTTCTTGCTGCAGATCAAACAGAGTATCTTACCGGGTGTATCATAGATATCAACGGGGCAAGCTATCTTCGCAGCTGAACAAAAACTCGCATGTATGATTCAAAGATGCCCCGGCTCTTGTAAAACGCGTGGAATATCATTAAACAGGTAAACATTGAATTATGGTAAAAAAAGCAATTATTACGGCTGCTGGCAAAGGCACTCGTTTATATCCGGGTACCAATGCCGTGCAAAAAGAACTCTTTCCGCTTGTCGATCTTGATGGTATTGCCAAGCCCACGATCCAAATCATTGCCGAACAGGCGCTCACAGCCGGTATCCAAGAAATCGCCATTGTGGTTCAACCCGGAGAAGAGTCGGCTTTTCAGAGCCATTTTCAGGGACTCTCGGAACGTTCCAAACCATCTTTTGCAAACAAACGCTGGGGACTAAAGCAATCCGATATGCTAGACCGTTTGAAACACTGCATCACGTATATCCATCAAAACCGGCAGGAAGGATATGGACATGCTGTGCATTGCGCCAAAGAATGGGTCGGAGACGAACCCGTTCTCTTGATGTTGGGAGATCATGTCTATATCTCACATCTAGAATCTTCCTGCGTGCATCAGCTCATATCCGGTTTTGAGCGATACCAGCAATCTATCTATGCGGTCAAGCGCACGCCTGCTGACCGGATTTATTTATTCGGCACGGTAACAGGCAGTCTAGTTGACAAAGATCCTGCGGCTTATCAACTCTCTAAAATTGTCGAAAAACCCGATGTGACCTATGCCAGGCAACATTTAGAGACACCCGGATTACCCGAGGGCTGGTACTTGACCTTTTTTGGGATGCACGTATTAACCCCTATGATTTTTACGATTCTCACAGAGCATATCAAAAAAAATATACGTGACAAAGGAGAGATTCAATTGACCACAGCTCAGGCTGAACTCTGTGATCGGGAAGGGGCTGTGGGCCTGGAAATTAAAGGAGATCGGCTCGATATGGGCACTCCTCTAGGCTATCTGGAAACCATGTTCACACTGGCTTTGCAGGGCGCCTTTTCCCATGATATCCAGTCCATGTTTCAGCACACAAAAAAACCAGGTCTGACTCGGCAGCATTAACGTTGCATTTGAAATCAAAATCCGTTAGATTCCTAAAACAGGATTGCCATTATGATCAACTTTTTACTCATCATCGTGCTTTGTTATCTGGTAGGTTCTTTCCCAACCAGCATTGTTACGGGTCGATTACTGCGCGGTATCGATATCCGGGAACATGGATCAGGAAATGCCGGAGGAACCAATGTTTTTAGAGTACTGGGATGGAAACCAGGATTGTTTGTCATGCTCTTTGATGCGTTCAAGGGATTTGCCGCGACTTTTTGGCTCTCCCGGCTGGCTTTTGGAACGATCTCATTGACGAACGAAAGCATAATGTTGCTTTGTGGTACAGCAGCGATTATCGGCCATATTTGGACCATTTTTGCTCGTTTTAAGGGAGGTAAAGGAGTGGGAACAGCTGCCGGTATGCTGGTTGCGCTATATCCGTTGGCGTTGCTTATCTGTTTGGGCATCTTTTTCATCGTTTTTCTAACGACCCGCATCGTTTCTGTCGGTTCCATGTCAGCCGCAATCGCATTACCCATTGTTCTTACACTTTTTCGCACCGTGTTTGATAAACCGGTAAGCAATGTTCTCTATATTTTTAGTTTTTTCGCTACCGCACTTATTCTCTTTACCCACAGGTCAAATATAAAACGACTCTTGAACGGTACTGAAAACCGTTTCGGAAAATCAAAAAACGCATGAATGATCAGGTCTATATTCACTTTTTGGGAACAGGGGCTTCAGTTCCTTCACTGAAAAGAGGCTTACCTGCTGCGGTGATAATGAAAGATCAAACCGGTATTTTGCTGGATTGTGGTGAAGGTACACAATTAAAGCTCTTACAGGCGGGAATCTCTGCTGCAAAAATTCGTTATATTGTTTTATCTCATTTACACGGGGATCATCTATTCGGGTTGCCCGGATTTCTAACCTCGCAACAGATGTTTCAACGTATCCATCCGCTTACCCTTTATGCCCCTGTCGGCATCAGGTCATTTATGGATTGCCTTATGCAAATAACCGGATTTAACCCCACCTTCCCCTTTGAACTCGTAGAACTGCCTGCAGACGAATCCGGCTCTTTGAACTTTAACCAATTTGACATTTCATATCGACCACTCGATCATAAAAGCCCCTGTCTCGGCTATCATTTCAAAGAACATAACAAACCCGGTAAATTTGATGCTGAACGCGCAGAGCAACTGGGAATTCCACACGGTCCTGAACGATCACGTCTGCATAACGGAGAGGCTGTTGAACTTGAGGATGGGCGAATAATAGAACCTGAGCAGGTTGTAGAATCGCCGATACCTGGCAGAACCATAAGCTATTGTACAGATACGCGGCCATGTGACGCGACTGTGGAATTGGCACGAGGCAGTCAGATTTTGATACATGATGCGACATTTACTGAAATGCATAAAGATCGCGCGTTTCCAACCGGCCACAGCACAGCAGTACAAGCTGCGATGATAGCCAAAAACGCAAATGTGGAAAAATTGTATCTATGGCACCTGAGTATGAGACTCGATAAACAGGGTGAGGAACAGAGTCTGAGCGAAGCCCGGTCAGTTTTTCCTGAATCCTTTATTGCTCAGGACTTGGATTCAATATGTCTCAATCGACCTCAATGACCAAACTCTTTTTATTCCTGTTCTTTGGCCTGATCGGGATCTCCTTTGCCTCTGTATTGATCAAACTCTGTGCAGCGCCGGCGCTCACCATTGCATTTTATCGTTTGTTTATCGCAACTATCTTTTATACACTATTGGCAAAGCTCAAGCGTCCCACTCTAGAGACCCGCCCTCTAAAGAGCAAAATGCTTTTGTCCGGACTCTTTCTCGCTCTCCACTTTATCACCTGGATCACTTCACTTCAATATACTTCAGTCATCAGCTCGGTCGTGCTCGTTCAAAGCTCACCCCTTTTTACCGCGATTGCGAGTGCTTTGATTTTAAAAGAGTTACCTGCCCGAAAAACAATGATCGGGCTCGGATTTGGAATTATTGGCATGGTGGGGATGGCTTTGATCGATCTCAATCAAACCGGCTCCAACCTGATGGGAAATGGTCTGGCTCTGGCAGGAGCCATATTTGCCGCAGCCTATCTCACCATCGGACGCTCCATTCGAGCACATATGGATACCATAAACTATGTAAAATGGGTCTATGGCTCGGCAGCGGGTTGTGTATTCGTCACAAGTCTTTTTACATCCACATCCCTAACCGGTTTTACACCTCACACGTGGCTTATATTAATGGCAATTGCAATAGGCCCACAAATTGTGGGTCATACCAGCCTGAATTATGCCTTGAAACATTTGACTGCAGTAACCGTTTCACTCTTTACCCTTGCAGAGCCTTTGGGTGCTTCGCTGCTGGCGTTTTTTTTGCTGGGAGAACGACCTTCGCTCTTGAAAATTGTTTTTGGAGTGATTATTTTATATGGGATTGCTCTGGCAATACTCGGAGAAAAAAGGAATATAGAACAATAGAAACTGTTTATTAAATAGCGGCAAACATTTTTACAAAACCCTGGTCGCATGCATTATGACAAAACCAAAAAACAAATTGTATCCGTTGCATATCGTATATGCGGGTGATTCCAATTGGGAATTGATACAAAAGACGTTCACGCCCATAAAACCCTGGCATTTGTCTCGGTTAGACGATAAATCGAGTCATCATCCCAATATTACCGATCCGATCATTGTGATTTCAGATCAGGATCACCAGAGATATCCCGATTGGTTGAACGATTATGATATTCCGTCGCAACTAATGGTAGCTGAAATCGTTCTTGTTTCTCAAGCTCAAACCGCACCCTATAACTTTGAGCAACACACCGATTACCTGTCCCCCCCATTTTCAAGCTGGCAACTTTTGCAGTCGGTACACCGGCTCATGTCGATCATATACATGGAACGACAGGTCGATCAATTACAAACACAGCAACAACATCATACCAAAGAACTTTCTGAGCTGAATCAAATCGGTGTTGCGCTCTCTTCAGAGAGAGATCAGGACGTTTTGTTGGAGATGATACTTACAAAAGCCCGGGAAATCACTGCTGCCGATGCAGGAAGTCTTTACCTGATTGAAAAGAACCAGGAGGTTCCAGAGAATCCCAAAGAGTTTTGGGCGGATAAGCAACTCCGTTTCAAATTGGCTCACAATGATTCAATCGCCGCCAGCTATCGAGAGTTTGTAATGCCTGTGCAAAAAAAAAGTATGGCAGGCTATACGGCCTTAACCGGCAAGCCGTTGAATATTCCAGATGCATATACCATAGATCCAAATCAGGAATTTCAGCACAACCGAAGCTTTGATGAAAAAATGGGTTACCGAACACAATCTGTCTTGTGTCTGCCTATGAAAAGTCATCGCGGCGATATTATTGGCGTGCTACAATTAATAAACCGAAAAAAAAGCCAGGCACCATTGCCGCTGGATCCTGAAGAAATCCAAAATAAAGTGATTCCGTTTGATACCAGATGTGTAGAACTTGCTTCGTCCCTGGCAGGACAAGCAGCTGTAAGTATTGAAAATATGCAGCTCTATGAGGAAATTAAGGGACTGTTTGAAGGATTTATCCTTGCATCGGTACACGCAATCGAGCAGAGAGATCCAACCACTTCGGGACATTCTCAAAGAGTAGCAGAATATACGTTGGGCTTGGCTGCTCAGGTCGACCGCCTGGATACAGGCATGTTCAAGACCTTCCGCTTTAGCCGCGATGACTTTCAACAGATTAAATATGCAGCTCTGTTGCATGATTTTGGTAAAATAGGGGTTCGGGAAAATATCCTGGTAAAAGCGAAAAAACTTCACCCGGAACAATTGGATGCCATTAAATTCAGATTTGAATATATTAAAAAAGATTTGGAACTCCTCTATTCCAAGAAAAAATTCAAATCATTGCAATCCAACGGAAAACCTTCTGATCAATTTGTACAAAAGCTCGAGCAGGAAATGAGTGAAAAGCTGGATGAAATCGACACCTATTTTTCATTCATCAAAGAGGCAAACGAGCCGAGGGTATTGGTCGAAGGGGGATATGAAATGCTGCACAAAATTGCTCAATGGAATTTTCCGGAAAATGGATTAACCAAATCTCTTTTGACAAACGATGAAGTCAACTTGCTTTCGATTGCAAAGGGAAGCCTGAGCGAAAAGGAGCGGGAGGAAATAGAATCTCATGTGACGCATACCTACAATTTTCTCAAACGTATTCCCTGGTCTTCGAACTTGAAACGCGTTCCGGAAATTGCCTATGCTCATCATGAAAAACTGGATGGCCAGGGCTATCCCCGCAAGCTGGACAGCAAAGAAATCCCGCTTCCCTCTAAAATGATGACGATAGCAGATATCTATGATGCGCTCACCGCGTGGGATCGACCCTATAAAAAAGCTGTCCCTATAGAAAAAGCACTGGATATCCTGGCTATGGAAGTCAAAGAAGGCAAGATCGATCCCGACTTGTTTAATATTTTCCTGGATGCAGAAATATTCAGAATTGTCAAGCGTCCAGACCACCTGGATTAAAAGGAGATCTTTATGAAATTCCATACCGACTATTTATGGTTTAATACGGATAAACACCGAGAATACATCAATATCACAGGTAAAGTAGAACAGGCAGTACAAAAAAGCGGTGTCCAGGAGGGAATGGTTCTGATATCAGCCATGCACATCACTGCAGCTGTTTATGTAAACGATGCAGAATCAGGTCTCATTCAGGATATCGAAGAATGGTTACAAAAATTGGCTCCTGAAGGCCCCGACTATCATCATCATCGTACCGGGGAAGATAATGGTGATGCACATTTGAAAAGCTTGTTAATGCATCACCAGGTTATCTTGCCCATTACGAAAGGCAAACTCGACCTGGGCCCATGGCAACAAGTCTATTATGCAGAATTTGACGGTCAGCGTCGAAAGCGGGCAATTATTAAAGTCATGGGTGAATAACTCGTTGATCTAAAGTCAAATCACATTAATCGATTGCCAAATCCTTCATCTTGCGATACAAAGTAGCTTCACCGATATCCAACTCTTTGGCAGTCTTTCCCCGATGATAATCGTTTTCTTTGAGTACCTTTAATATAAAAGATTTTTCAAACTCTTCCACTGCCGATTTTAAATTGGATGCCTGGCCAGGAATCGGGGTGGAAGAGGATCCTCGCCGTAAATCAGAAGGCAGCGAGTCAAAAGTCAGATGATCACTTTCGGCAAAAATCATAAGGCGTTCGATCAGATTTTCCAATTCTCGTACTTGACCTTTATAAATACGTTTCACCAGTAAATCCATCAGACGTGGATCAACGCCCTTGACCGAGCGGTTCATTTGTTTATTATACTTTCGTATAAAGTGTTGCACCAGCAATGGAATATCTTCTCTTCTTTCACTCAACGGCGGAAGATAAATCTCTATGACAGCCAGGCGATAGTAGAGATCTTCTCTAAACGTCCCTTTGGTGATCTCTTGTAACAAATCACGGTGCGTTGCAGCAATGATTCGCACATTGACCTGTTGCTTTTCTGTCGCGCCAACGGGCAATACTTGTTGGGTCTCCAAGACCCTCAATAATTTTGACTGTGAAGCCAATGAGAGCTCCCCAATTTCGTCAAGAAAGAGAGTCCCACGGTGGGCATGCGTGATTAATCCCTTTTTATCTGCAACAGCACCGGTAAATGATCCCTTTTTATGCCCAAATAATTCGCTCTCAAATAACGTCTCTGTGAGTGCAGCACAATTCAAGGCAACAAAAGGACCGCGTTTTCGTGAACTGTGATAATGAATCGATTTGGACACCAGCTCTTTTCCGGTCCCACTGGCTCCTGTAATGAGCACGTGGCTATCACTCTCGGAAATTTTGCTAATGGTAGCACACAATTGTTGTATCGATTCGCTATTGCCGACAATATTGGTAAAATCATATTGTGAATGAATCTCTTGACGCAAAGCCATGTTTTCCAACATCAGTTCTCTGTTGGCAATGAGCTTGTCGATTTTTTGGATCACCTGATCGAAAGGTAACGGCTTGATGATATAGTCAACAGCACCTTTTCGTAGAGAAGAAATGGCTGTCTCCAACGACGCATTCTCAGTCGTCATGATAAACGATGCGCGAGCATCCATTTCAATAGCTGCCTGAAGCACCTTCAAGCCATCCATATCCGGAGGGTTGATTTCAATTATGGCAACATCCAATATCTTGTTTTTCAACCGCTCAATAGCCTGCACATCATCTGAGGCTTGCCAGCATTCGAACCCCTTTAACGCCAATAAATGACAAAATTTTTGTCTCACTGCATCGTTTGTATCTGCAACAAGTATTGTAGCGGGCATTCAAATAATTCCCCTGAGCTATTCCATTAATGGGGAATAAAGTAATAAAATAATAGGTGGAAATCAATTAAAACTCTGTTTTGTTCTTTTACAAGCAAACCCAAAGCGGATTTTTAAAATTGACTATGGGGAAAAAATGTTGTAAGTTAAACTCTGTACTTTTTATTCTTATTCACTGTAAACAAGGAACAGATTATGACACTCGAACTAAAAAAACTGGCATCTTTTCAAGGGCGAAAAGGTCCGCTTTTGCTGATTATAATGGATGGTATTGGATTGTCTGAAGCCAATGATGGGAACGCAGTATATCTCGCTAAAACCCCCACGATCGATAGTTTGTTAAAAAGCGATCTTTATACGACCCTCAAAGCTCATGGCCCAGCTGTAGGTCTGCCCAGTGAGGGAGATATGGGAAACAGTGAAGTGGGTCATAATGCAATCGGTGCCGGAAGGGTGTTTGCACAAGGAGCAAAATTGGTAGACCTCTCTATCGAATCCGGGAAAATTTTTGAATCTGATGCCTGGTTAGAGGTTGTTAATAGAGGACTTGCTGGAAATACAGTCCACTTTTTGGGCCTCCTCTCTGACGGCAATGTACACTCTAATATAAAACATTTGTATGCAATGGTCAACAAATGTGCCGAACTCGGTATAAAGCGTGTCCGTATTCATACCCTATTGGATGGAAGGGATGTGGGCGAACGATCTGCGCTTGAATATTTAAAACCCACTGAAGAATTATTGGACAAATTATCGACAGAAAAAAATCTGGATTATCGTATCGCCTCTGGTGGAGGCAGGATGGTGACCACGATGGATCGCTATAACGCAGACTGGAGCATCGTGGAACGCGGTTGGAATGCGCATGTACGCGGAGTGGCCAGACATTTTGAATCTGCCTCCCAGGCCGTAGAAACCTTTTATGATGAAAATCCAAAAAGTACGGACCAATACCTGGATTCCTTTGTGGTGGTCGATAATCATGATCAACCTGTAGGTAAAATCAGTGATGAGGATGCTGTTGTAAATTTTAATTTCAGAGGCGACAGAGCGATTGAAATATCGAGAGCATTTACCGAAAAGGAATTCTCTGAATTCGATCGCAAAGATTTTCCCAATGTCTTTTATGTGGGCATGATGGAATATGACGGAGACTTGCATATCCCGGCAAATTATTTGGTATCGCCTCCAGAGATCGATCATACGATCTCGCAATATTTATGTGCACAAAAAATCACTTCGTTCGCGATATCAGAAACGCAAAAATTCGGACATGTGACCTATTTTTGGAATGGCAATAAAAGTGGATATATCAACAAGGATCTCGAAGATTATATTGAAATTCCTTCTGATAAAATTGAATTCGACAAAAAACCAAAAATGAAGGCAATGGAAATTAAAGATAAATCTATTAAACTGTGCAAGTCCGGCAAATATCGATTTGGTCGACTCAATTTTGCGAACGGAGATATGGTCGGTCACACGGGTATCATGGATGCCGCCATTGAAGCTGTGGAAACCGTCGATCAATGTGTAAAAGAACTGCTGGATACGGTTAAAGAATTACATGGTATTGCAGTGGTCACTTCTGATCATGGAAACGCTGATGTCATGTTTACCGAAAAAAATGGCAAAAAAAGCGTAAAAACCGCGCACACCTTGAGCCCGGTACCTTTTGTGATCTATGATCCGAATTACGCCGGTGAATATGAAATGGCTGATATAAAGGAACCCGGACTTGCAAATATAGCTGCAACCTTGTTGAATCTGCTAGGATTTGAAAAGCCCGAGGCATATAACGATTCTTTAATAACGTTTAAATAGACAAACGGGAGGCTCCTCCCCCCTGAATCTAACTTGTAGCGGATTAAAAATGCTAAAGCTCGACTCTCTCTTGGAAGCCAATGAGAATAAAATTGTTCTGGTAATACTGCATGGATTAGGGGGAATCCAGTCAGGACCAAATATGCTGACAGAATTACAACAAGCTCACACTCCAAATATGGACGCCCTGGCAAGAAAATCAACATGTGGATTATTTGATTCTGTGCAACCCGGCATTGCCACGACTGAAAAATCCGCATTAAATGCCTTATTTAGCCTCGAACCAAATACGAATGACGCTGAAATGGCGGTTATGGATCAGCTAAAACTGAAAGCACTTGCACTCTGTTCCAAATCCAGGCACCTTGATTTTTTTCAGCAAAAGTTTTACGCTCGAGGTCCATTTGAAAATATCAGTGAAATGGGGCAGGTCTATAACCAGGAATATTCTCATTATGATTTTTTCCTGATATCATGGCAGGTTTGTGATGAACAAACAAAACCTGATCAATATTATGAAAAAATCAAAGAAATTGAAAAATTCGATCAATTCGTTCCCGTCCTCATGGCCAAAGAGCCGTATGTACTTTGTATCACAAGTGATAGATCCATTCCGACAGCGATGTGCAAGCCCTCGATGCACCCTAATCCGGTCATGATCCATGCTAAATCTTGTCGATATGATGGCGTACAAAGCTTTGATGAAATTGCTTGCATGCAGGGAGGCCTGGGGCGGCTCTTATCCTCAAACTTGTTACCGCTTTTGCTCGGGCATGCAGAGCGGTTAAAATTTGTTTAACAAACTGAACACTAGAACTGTTTTGTTTTCAAAGATATGCTAAAAATAGAACGAATCGATCACACTGCAGATGAAGGCGTCATTGTTCAGGCAGATACTCTGGAAGATCTGTTCAAAGCGATGGCTCATGAAATGTTTCGTATCATTTGTCCGGATGATGATTCTATACACGAGCGAGAAGAGCATTCGCTCTCTGTCGAAGGTGAGGATCATGCTGAATTACTGGTCAACTGGTTATCGGAATTGAACTTTTTGTTTCAAACAGAACAAATTTTGTTAGCGGAAACAACTTCACTCACCTTGAATGACCATAGATTACATGCCAAAATCAGTGCAGACCGTTACGATCCCGACCGGCACATGCTTGCAACAGAAATCAAAGCGGTTACATATCATCATCTTTTTGTTGAAAAACAGAAATCGGGATGGAAGGCACAAGTTATTTTTGACATATAGAGGAAGTGATTTTTATGACAAAGCAAAATTTGACTAAAATAAATGATTTTATCTGGGAAATTCCGAAACAAGGCAAAATGAATGTTCCGGCGAGAATATATGCGTCTGAGCGCATGCTGGACTCTATTTTTCAGGATCAGGCCCCTCAGCAGGCCATGAATGTGGCTTGCTTACCAGGAATCGTCAATTTTTCATTTGCCATGCCCGATATTCATTGGGGATATGGATTTCCAATTGGCGGAGTTGCTGGTTTTGATATTGATGATGGGGTTGTTTCACCAGGAGGGGTGGGCTATGATATCAACTGTGGCGTTCGGTTGCTGAAAACCACCGCTAAAATGAATGATATCAAAAAACACCTAAATCCATTGGTCAAAGAACTCTACCAAACAATTCCCAGTGGAGTGGGCAGTAAGGGTCCCCTAAAACTTTCTGCACAAGAGGAAAAGAATGTACTCACTATGGGTGCAGCCTGGGCCATTAAAAATGGATATGGGTTTGAAAAAGATCTGGATAAAATAGAAGAAAATGGAACCGCCGCAAAAGCGGACCCTGACCTGATAAGTGACCATGCGCTGCAACGAGGACGAGCTCAATTGGGAACCTTGGGATCAGGAAATCACTTTGTGGAAATCGGAGCTGTGAGAGAAATATTTGATGAAAAAGCGGCACAGGTTCTTGGGCTGGAAAAAGATCAGGTCACATTGATTATTCATACCGGCTCAAGAGGATTTGGGCATCAAGTATGCGAAGATTATATTAAAATTATGCAACGAGCCAGCAGCAAGTACGGGATCGATCTTCCTGACCGCCAATTATGTTGTGCTCCCATACAATCCAAAGAGGGACAAGATTATTTGGCAGCCATGAATTGTGCCATCAACTTTTCATTCGGCAACAGGCAAATGATTACCCATTGGGCCAGACAAGCATTTCAAAAAGTTTTAGGCTCCTCTGTACACCTGGATGTAGTCTATGAAGTGGCACACAATATCGCTAAAATAGAAGAACATCATGTTAATGGTGAAAAACGACAAATCTGTGTCCATAGAAAAGGTGCTACCCGCGCTTTCGGACCTAATCATTCACAAATTCCCGAGGATTATAAATCTATTGGTCAACCGGTTTTGATCCCCGGTGATATGGGGCGCTATTCCTATGTTCTTGTGGGAACACAAGAAGCCATGAATGAAACATTTGGCTCGACCTGCCATGGCGCCGGACGTAAGATGAGTCGCAAACAAGCCAAAAAGACTGCCCATGGCCGTTCAATTGAAAAAGAGTTGCTTGCAAAAGGAATCGTCAGTATGGCGTCTAGCCGCGCAACCATGAATGAAGAAATTCCGGAAGCCTATAAAGATGTTTCCGAGGTCGTTGATTCGGTTCATTCGGCAGGAATTTCCAAAAAAGTGGCAAAACTGGTTCCCCTGGGGGTCATTAAAGGTTAATCTCGTTTAAAAGGAGTCTTTTCGTTCATGAAGTACAAACTCAAGACGATGCTCGTAGCCCTGATTCTTGCTTTTTCGCTTTATGCCCAGGAATCAAAACTCATCGAGCTTGTAGAAAGCATCCCTTCCGAAACCGAACTCGATATGCCAGACATCCGGAACACCCAGGATGTCATGCTGGAGATGATCAACCAGGCCGACAGATATATAGATATTGAAACATTTTATATCAGCGAAAAGCCTGAATCCATGCTTTCTCCCATACTCTCTGCCTTGACAGCGGCTGCTGAAAGAGAGGTAAAAATTCGTATCATCTCGGATGCTGTTTTTTATGAAAAATACCCGGAAACGCTGGATGCCCTAAATAAAAAAGCAAATATCGAGGTCCGCATCATAGATTTCAATGAAATCGCCGGTGGCGTCATGCACGCCAAGTACTTTGTCGTGGATCGGCGTTATCTCTTTTTAGGAAGTCAGAATTGGGACTGGCGGTCCCTGGAACACATCCATGAGCTCGGGGTACGAGTTCATGATCATGTGCTGAGTTTGGCTTTTACGAGGCTGTTCAATATGGATTGGAAGCTGGCTCAGCAACCAAAAAAACAACCTGTACTAGAAAAAAACCTCACACTAACACCTATCGAACTGCTCGATAAAGACCGAACAGTTAAGGTTCTTCCCCTGTTTACTCCTGAAAATTTAATGCCCTATTCCAATCTATGGACGGAAAAACACTTGCTGGATCTGATACAGTATGCCAAAGAATTTATCTCTCTTCAGCTATTGACCTATTCGCCAACCACAAAATCCGGTAGTTTTTACCCCCCCTTTCATCAGGCATTGATCGATGCAGCAGGTCGCGGGGTAAAGGTAAGACTCTTGATCTCTGATTGGAGCAAGCGCAAGCCCATGATAGACTATCTCAAAAATCTGGCAATGATTGAAAACATTGAGATCAGATTATCGACGATTCCCGAATCGTCCAAGGGACACATTCCCTATGCACGCGTAGATCATTGCAAGTATATGGTCGTTGATAATGAGAGATTCTGGATCGGAAGTGCAAACTGGAGCCACAGCTATTTTCACCAGTCGCGTAATGCAGGATTGTTGGTTATCGATGCGCTTACCAGTCGTAATGTTGAAGCTTTTTTCCTAAATGCCTGGCAAAGCCCTTATGCTTATCCTGTGGATCCCAAAACCGACTATGTTCCCCCCATAATAGGTGAGAAAACCCATCAGGAAAGTCACTAAATGTCGTTCATACCTGCCTGGTCAAAACAGCAACATGTCATGAGCCCTGGTCGTTCCCTTGATCCTGGTTATCAACTGTTAGATCGCTCTCTTGCGCCGGGGCATTTGCCTCTTCGGCTTGATGCAGAGTCTGAATTGACAGGGCATTGATTTGTACGGGAAAATGTCCTTTTGCAGGGTCTGCGTTGGGCATTGATTGTAATTCTCCGGAGATAAAAACCGGATGATCTTTTTTCAGCGTACGCGTGCATTCAATAGCCTGCTGAGCCCAAACAACGACACTGATTTGACACGCCTTTCTCTCCTCAGTCTCTTTGGTATCCGGCACTGTCTCGATAACGAAATTAGTGACAGGTACCCCTCTCTTTGTATACCGAAGAGGGGGATCATGTGTCAATTTGCCGGCGATATAAACACGATTGAGCAATGGAAAAGCAAAAGATTTATCTTCGTGCGATTGTTCTGTCACGATGCTCTCCTAACGTAATCTTTATAAAAATGCAATGCTGCCAACGCAGAAGGGCTAATATGATTGATGTTTTCAACGGTCCAATCCTCAAGCTCATTAACGGCTAATGACCAAAGCTTGCTGAATTCGAATTTATCTTTGGAATTCTTTGCCTCGATCAAAATATCCCTTCGATTGATCTCACAATTGGCCAGAAAAAGCAATTCGGGCTTGAATGTCTGCATGGTTTCGATCAGGCCCATACAGGTTAATTGACTGATTTCAAACGATAAGGCAAGCTCTTCATGTAACTCTCTGGATATGTCTGCAAAGGGATCTGGTATTTGATCACTCACAGGCAAATCAACATGTCCACCAGGGACATCCCAGTACCCCGGATATTCACCGACATGGACGCTATTTTGCATCATGAAAATATAGTCATCACTGCTGACAACGATAGCACTCACTCCAAGGGCCCGGCTGAGATACTCTTTTCCCCATTTAAAAATGATATTCTCTGCATGGGCATGACTGTACAAAAGAGATTTATAATCAGTGATACTCAGTAAAAGATGCAATCCGTTTTTTCCGGCCCATCGATCCAAACGCACCAGCTCGCCATTATATAGCCACTCTTTATCGAGTGTTTTCCAGTAACATTTCTGAGCCCGGTCCAACTCTGGAGGCAGATCTTGTTTTGTTTTAGACCATGAGATGGTCAAAGATTCTTTTTGCATTAAAGAACGCCACAAAACCCTATAGGGCAAACTCAAACGGATACTCCTTCTATTGATAGCAAGGCTCGTTTGATTTCTACTCCTGCACTATAGCCACCGAGTTTATGATCTGCAGCCACAACTCGATGACAAGGGATAATAATCGGTAAAGGATTCGCTCCATTTGCCTGACCTATGGCTCTCTGAGATCCTGGCTTGCCTATTGAGCGTGCAATCTCACCATAGGATCTTGTCTGTCCATATGGTATTTTCCGCAAATAATCCCAAACTGTCCGTTGAAAAGGCGTTCCTGACCGGATATCCAGCGGAACATCAAAGTCAACCTCTTTGCCTTGAAAATAGTCATCTAGTTGATGATAAATCGAAACGTATTGGGTGCTAAACATATCATTTGTAGAATAGTCTAAAGTGTCGAGATCAAAATCTTTTTGAAGAAAAGATATTTCTGCAAGTCCTCGATCACTCGCTTTGAGCAGAATGGGATACTCAAATCCTTGATAAAGACCCAAAACCATTTTACCCTCCTTCTCAGGGCTTTTTATCATCATCAGGAAGGTCGGATTCGGAAACGGAATACTGGAATCTCCGGATGCGATTTTGGCCCGATTCGACAACATAGACGATATTTTCACTCACCATTATGCCTCTTGGATTTTCGAATTCAGTCACAGCGAGGCCTTTATCACCCAGGGGCAACAAATTTCCAGCATTTTGACCGGAATTATCAAATTTCGAGACCGATTTGGAAGCAGCATCTATGACAAACAGATTTCCATTTTCATCCAGGGCCAGGTCATAAGGAGTTTCGAATCGATTTAAATCCATAATATCATGTTGATACAGCACATATGCCGGTGACCAGGTACCTTGAAATAATTTTTGGACTCTAAAATTTCCGCCCAGTTGTGAAAAATAAAGATTTCCGTCCCGATCAGTTAATAAACTGTACGGATCATCAGCTGTTCCTGCACCTGACCCAAATGAAACCGGATTCTTGATATAAAGTCCCCGATGTTGAAATAACATCGTTCCATTGGTCGTCATGACAATGCGTTGTGGGATCAATTGAATTTGTATGATCTTGTCATGGGTCGATTCAGAAATATATACATCAAATTGTCCATAAGGACCAGCGGTTACTCCATTAAATTGAGATCCACTCTCCTGAGCAACATATACGGGATAGATCTGCTTTACATTTTGTATGGCATTCGCATCGTTGCTGTAATTTAGCTCTTGTGGCTGTAGGCTCGTATTTCCCTGCGCCACCTGCAAAGAATATTCGAAAATGGTCATGGTAACGGTTTCTTGGGATTCGGTATCATAAAAAGTTCCGCTTTCTGCCACCTTGTCTATAGCGATGCTGTTGAGATATTGATTCCATCCGTATAATGTGTCACTTTGATTGGTCATAAATAAATTCAGACGGCTGTCAATAGCAAGGTTCTGCGGATGAGAAATTTGTAGAGATCCCATACCATCGCGATTGACGATATCTCCTGCTTTGGTCAGGGAGAGAATACGGTTATTGCCTTTATCAGCGAGAAAAATCAATCCATCGGGACCAATGATAATATCCTGAGGCTGATTCAGAGAATATCCCAAATGTTCAGAATTCCACACAGGAAAGAGCTCGATATAGCTGGTATCATTGGCACCAAAAGAGGTGGTCGTTATATTCGGCACGGGTAAAGGGAGCTTTTCCTGATCGCAAGCCAGGCTCACAAACAGAGCGAAAAAAAGCGCTGTGTATAAAATTTTTTTCATCGGTTAAAACTCTAGTCCAAATGTAATTTGTTGAGTCATTGACAGGTGATTATAATCTGCATAAGAATAATCGAATTTTAAAGCCTTGCCATATAAATGCATCTGAAAACCGGCACCAAAAGTCCACTTGTTCTCATCCATATTGGCCCGATAGCCGGTTCGCAGAAAGAGATGTCGACGATATTGATATTCCAGGCCCATCACAAAATTTTCCTGATCATCCATGGGGTGGTTCATTTGTGCTGAGGCCAGAAAAACATGTTGACGAAATTTAAAAACATCCATTGCAGCTCCCATCGTAAAGATGGTTGGCGGCGAAAAAGCCTGATAACCGGCTTCCCGGGTACCGACCTGTTCACGCCGCTCATAAGTCCCCTCGGGTCGCAGATCTGTTCCAAAGTTGGTCATCGAAGCCGCAATTCGCAAGGTTTTATAGCCGGTCCAGTAGTAGGTACCAAAATCAACCAGGAAATTATCCATGATTATTCCGGCCATATCTTCACGTACATATTTCAGGGTGCCCCCAAAGGAAAAACGATCCGTCATACGCACAGAAGCGGACAGTCCGGTGACCAGGTCATTATAACTAAAATATTCACCATTTCCATAAGGGTGATATTCTGTGGTCACAGGCATGTCTGCCATATGCAAATAGCCGGCAAAAGCACCCAGAGCGAGAGTATTGTTGAGTTGGTGAACAATACCCGCATATTCAAAATCGACGTCCAAAAGCCAATCCAGATGAGAAACAACCACTTCATTCCGGTTGATCTGAACCAATCCGGCAGGATTCCAATGCATGGCGCTGCCATCATTGGCAATCGCAACATAGGCCCCCCCCATTGATACGGCTCTTGATCCTACACCGATCTTTAAAAACGTTACAGCGGCAGTACCTGCGCGTTGTTCACCGAGTTTGGGCAAAAGTCCCTGAGCAAAGCAAGTGGTACCCAATGAAATAAAAAGGACGAAAAAAAGTATATTCTTGTTTAACATTTTATCCCAAAGTTAAAATCTAAATCCAATACCCGTATAGACACGACGCGGCCAATCATAACGAGCCGGATTGGCCGGCGGCAAATCTCGCGGATCATCTTGCCAGGTTACAGGAATAGGATCTCCGGGCTCAAAAGGCCGTCCTGTAACCGGATTGATGATTCGCGGTACATTGGTGTTTAAAACATTCTCCGCCTCTATAAAAAACGAACAGTTGATGCCGGCAATTTTAAAATCTTTATAAAATCGCATATCCACACGTGTCCATGGATCAGACAGACTGCCATAATCATCTTTTTCATATATATTGTTTTCCAAATCGATCAGCCGTGTATAGCGCTTGCCCGATTCATATTCCCAGCGCAAAGTCAATCCCCATTGCTCGGGAACAGGGAGGCCGAAAAAGTTCAAATCCGCACCCTGGGGCATATCAAAATAGAGATCCATGGAAAGGCGATAGGGACGATCCCATGAAAGCGCGCTTTCTCGCAACGGTTTTTCAGAGACCTTGCCCGCCACCACCAAAAGGTTGGTATTAGGAGTAGAGCTTTTTCCTGTTGCAACAGCATAAGAAAAATCCACATTACCACTGAGATATTTAGAATAACGACGCCGAAATCGAACTTCGACTCCTCTCGAACGGGCATAATCCATATTTACATACATTAAAAAACTGATATTTCCATACCGCGGACTAAACTTTCGTATCCGGGTAGAAGTCGGATAATCAAACATGTCTTTATAATACGCCTTGACTTCGATGGTCTGATTGGCATTGAACCGGTGTTTTATGCCCAACTCATAAGCCACCGTGGTGGTCGGATTCAGATTCGGGTTGCCAAACAATTGATAGGTGGCTTCTGATGTCGATTTCAGCTTGGCATACACGTATTGGCCTTTGGGTTTCTGAGAAAAATGGCCATAATGCAGATAGAGCAAATCATTATCGGTCACCGGATGAGAAATTCCCAATCGCGGACTGAGGTGACCTTTTCCACGCATACCAAAAATCTCAAACGTGTCTTGCTGATATTTTTCACGAGCAGCATCTGTAATAATAATCGTTTCGGGATTCTGGATCGCGTCATCCACATATTTGCCAGGAAACCAATAATCATAGCGGAGCCCGATATTGACAATCATTCCGCTGTATGTGATGCGATCCTGGATATAAAATGATCCATCATTGGGATAAACCCGAAAGTAATCATGATTACGACCCAAGCCGGTTTCACCGAACCATGGGGCATTGATATCAATGACTTGCATGTCTGTGTATCGAGCTTCAAATCCACCCTTGATTTGATGTTTATCGTTGGGTTGAGACGTCATGTCGAATTGAAGAGACCAGTTATCGCTATAATAGTCGTACCAATTTTCCGCATCGCCATGATCCCAAAATCCATCGCCAAAGCGGGTTTGAATGTTTCCCTGCGTATCCGGAATATAATTCACAGGTTCAAGATCGAGACGCTGATTATAATCACTCCAGTGTTTATCTTGAACGGCCGAATGCAAACTGGTGAAAAATCGCGAAAGACTGAGTTTGTAAAATGTTCTTGAATTCAGAGTGTGCACCCACTGAATACTCGACAAGATCGCTTCTTTGGTAAACGTATTATAATTATCCAGCATCCTTTCATATTCATAAGGATATCCTCTGTTACCACTGATCAGAGGAATAAAATAGCCTTGATTGATATTCAAAGAGCGATCATAAGAATAGACCAGCTTTTGACCCGGATTGAATTTCCATGACAATTTGCCCAGGATATGCCAATCATTTTCAAGGCGCTGAGCAAACCGGTCATAAGACGGATTACTCGGATAGAGCTTGTCAGCTCCGGGCAAATAGCTGTCTGAAATCCGTCCGTATCCACTGGTAAAGAAAGAGAATGTGCCGGGGAACTTTATGCCGAGTTTGTTCTTGAGCAGACCGGTAAGAGGTTCTGGGCCGCCGACATTGAATTGCACCACATCGGAATTAAAACCATCGATATCCACCATATGATCCGATTTTAACATCAGACCGCCGGCATACTCTTCCTGCCCTTCTTTGGTTTCAATGTCCACGATACCGGACATGGCTTGTCCGTACTCGGCATTGAATCCGCCGGTGATGACTTTGAGCTCTTTGATCGCTGCTGCGTTCACATAAAGCGTATTGGAATACCCTGAAAGCGGATCTTTGATGGATTGGCCATCGATGATATACATACTTTCATCGGCCCGCCCGCCCCGAATGTGGATTTTATTATCCTGCACCACAACCCCGAGCTGTTCACTCACAAGATCATTGACATTTTCCACAACCTTTTGATCGATCTCGTCAGAAGAGAGCCGTTGCTGTGAAGCGGTGATATCGGTTTCAAAGAGCGGTCGTTCACCGATAACCTGCACACTCTGACCCAGGGCAAGCACAGTGCTTTCCAACTCGAACTTGACCTGTACTGTTTGTCCGGGCAGGACCGTGATCCCGGTCTTTAATTGCACGGTATAACCGATCATAGACGCTTTTATATCATAGTCACCAGGTGATAGGCCGGTAATCCTGAAGCGACCGTTTTCATCTGTGGCAGCGCCTTTGTACGTGCCGGGAATGATCACGTTCACTCCGGGCAGCGGATCACCTGATTCTTTATCCACCGCCTGTCCCTCGATGACTGTGATCTGAGCCCAGCTTGTGGACAGGAAAGCGATGATAAAGAAAAGGGGCAGATATGTAATCATTTTTTTTATCATGGGGCAAATTCTTCAAACAATATATATCTAAAGACCTCAACTAGGTTATTATTTCCGTCACAATAATGCAGGGGCAGGGAAAAATAAATGGATTCACCACTTCCCAGACGATATCTCACCCCTACAGCAGGAGACCCTGAATAAGGAACATTTGACGTCGCCGTAGAATCGTGCTGCATGCGATAAACGACCTCTGCACCGGATCCTGGTAAAAGTGCGGACACACGATTTCCGACAAGCTGGCCGAGATTGAGATCCAGAGATTCGTCATCGTCTGAACCAAAACTCGCCAAAACATCCAATCCGGGCAACAACCGCCCACCCGGATTCAAACGATAAACACTATCGATACGGGTAAAGGTCCATGTGGTATCCGGTCTCTCTTCATTGCCATTGGTGATAAAGATTTTTCCGCCTTCCCGCACGAACCGGGTGATACTCAGGCCGGCCTCGGTAAGATTGGGTCGCCCAAGATGAGAAAACCAGATCACTTTATCAAAATAGCCCAGATTTGCCTGAATATCTATCGACGAATACGGCAGAGAATTTTCCGGGTTAATCGCCGGAACACGATAGGAACCGATTTCCCAAACCGAATACCCCTTCGGACCTACCAATTGATCGAGTATACCAGAGTAAAATCCTTGTACCTGATATTGATTTTGATCCTGAGCGAAATCATTGACCAGTAAAATATCACCCTGTACTGGTTTCACGACCCATTTGTTCGGTGTCTCGTCATCACCGGGATCGGGAAATGAAAGAGTAGGACTTTCTGCACCAGATACATCTATTGCTTTGACGAAAAAGCGGTGTTCTCCCTCACTCAGATCGGTCAGGGTGATTTGATCTGCTTCTCCTGGCAATTCCATCCAATTCGTGGTATCATCCAAAGCATAGCGGATTGCCACAATGGTCTCGCGTCCATCCGGGTCTGATACATCCCAAACAAAAGTGCGTGTAGGAAAAGTATAGCTGGTTACATTGGGATTTCCGCGTATTCTGGGATTGCTGCCCAAACGGAACAGGATATTGGGGGGTGAATTGAACACCGGAAATTTTAACATTCTTGGAGAAGGATCCTGAATGCCCTGGTCGTCCACAGCCCAGACCTGAAAAGAGAATTCATCATAACTTGTGCGGATAGGGACAAAAAACGTATCGCTCTCCTGGGTGGTGAAAACCGGCTCATCCTGATAATCCCATTTATAATAATAACCGACCACTTCACCATCAGGGTCATCACCCCACCAATGCAGAATTTGTTTACTGGGAGTGGTATCCAGACCCACTGTGTAAAAGTTTGGCACAATAGACCCATCGCCGAGGGTATCGTATTCAGTGATTTGCTCCTGTTCTACAAACAAAAACAGATGAGTTTCCGGAGGCAAATTACCGACAGGATTGGATTCCTTAAAATCACCAAACGGATTATCGCAGGCAATCCATAACAATCCACTCAGGAATACATATAATATAATCTTTTTCATAGAATCAACATTAGGAGCAATAAAAAAATAATAATGACTGCGTGCTATTGAAATGCTCCGGAGGGCTCATGGTCGATCGCCCTCCGGAAACATTATACGATCTATTTGACCAATAGCATTCTTTTATGAGCGATAAAATTACCCGCTTTGATACGATAAAAATAGACACCGGAAGGCATCATTTGTCCGACCTGATTACGACCATCCCAATTCACAACATGCCGGCCAGGTGCATAAGGCGTATTGACCAGAGTACGTACCTGCTGACCAAGAGAGTTATAGATGACCAGACTCACGTGTTGATAATCCGGCAATGAAAAATAAATACGGGTTTCCGGATTAAACGGATTAGGATAGTTTTGTTCCAGACCATAGGCCAGCGGTTGTGCCGCGACCGCATCGCGAACACCGGTTGCAGTACCGATGTCAGCCAGGTTGCGAATTTCGATCTTGTGGGTTCCAAAGCTGAACAAGAAAACACCCTGGGCAAAACCGATCTGATCGCCGACGCGTAAGGTATCGCTATTGTTGATGATCAACAAATCGTTATCCCGATCGATGTAGAAATTCGGATTGGGATCCTGATCTGCACCGACAAATGCATCTCCATCCAGAAGGCATTCACCGGTACCATCGTCAATGGTAACATCGTATTGGTTGACAGAGGTCAACGTTGCATTTTCCACGCGAACCAGGGTTCCTTCATATGATTCAGCCATTTCCGTTTTGCTGGTGAGATCACCCGTAGACACGGTAACGACCTCAGGAACCGGGTTGCCGGAACTGTGAATCTTGACGCTATCAGCCAAAATAACTGTATTGTTGTCCCACTTGAAGCCCCAATCCGGATTATAATCCGTTACCGTACCGTAAACCGTAACTCTATCCCCTTTGAACATTGCAGGAAGAGCTCCGAATGCAAAAATACCGTTCCAGGCACCGGCTGCATCCTGAATGGCATATGCTTCGTATTTGTTGAAAAAAGTGGTATCCACTGTGACGATACCTGTGACCTCTACCGGTTGCCCTTCAAAAGGACTGTCTGCGATTTTGAACGGCGAATATTGTATATCAGAGATCGTGATTTCATCATCAGAAACAACAAAAGAGTAATTCATTTGTGTGATATCCGGGGGATCAGTGGACATTTGACCCTGGTCATCCACGGCTTCGATATAATAACTGACAAAGCTGCCGTCAGGCTGGCCTGGAATTTCACCTGAATAGAGATTGTCGCCCAGATCGGCCATGGTAACCTCCTGGTACTCGCCATCATCGACTTTGTAATAGATCTTGACAGCGGCGATGTTCAAATTTGTCTCGACGAGTGTGGTCACAGTCATCGGCTCATTTGAGGCGACAGAAGCAGCGGTTCGGGCAGTATTTTTCACTGAAGGAGGACCCGCTCCCCAGACAATATCCGTTGTATACAGAGGTTCCAGTTTATAAGCCGTGGAATCGGCATAACTTCCATAATGATGATAGACCCATCCCCGGATCATTTCGGCAATCGTGCCCAATGGAGGATCAGGGTAGTTTTCAAGGCTGTCAGAGTCATCGTCGACCAGCACACTGCCTGTTCCGTCATTAACGGCAAACAGTTCATACTGGGGATTGACGTTAACGACCTTAGCATTCCCGACCTCTACCATAACATTGCCCCATTGCTCTGCTGTCGTGGGCCAACGCAAGTCGCCGGTCGCGATTGAATCGGGTTCAGGGAGTTCATTGCCTACACCCAAAATGTTAATGGGGCTGGTAATGAATAATTCAGTCATGTTACTGGGACCGGTGGTATATTCATCGATATAGCCGGTCATCTCGACCAAATCACCTTCATAAAGGGTCGGATATGCAGTAGAATCTGCATTATATGACAAAATAGCTGACCAGGGTCCGCCACCGGGTTCTGCAAAAATGAATTTAATGCCGGCACCGGCATAGCTCAAGCCTGTGGGCATGGTCACCACACCCTGCACGGTCACGGTATCATCTTTCAAATAGCTGAAATCAGAAACATTGTCTTCAGCGGCTTTCATCAAGTCGCTATAGCGTACCTGTTGAATGCGCTGAATACGGGTGATACCATTGTTTTCTACAATATCATATGCGAGGCGGGGTTCGATTTTGGTGTCATCAAAAGAGAATTCCAGTACACCGGTAATAGAAGCTGCACCAGTATAATTTTCAGGATCAAAATAATAGTCCGCAGCATCGTCTACTCGACAAGCACCCGAGCCGTCATCGACTTGCCACTCTCCATATCCCAGGTCAGGGTTGGTAATGTTGACGTTTTCAACCCGAACTAGGCATCCCTCATAGGCTTCGGCCATGCTTCCGTTTGTGGCAATCTCACCGGTTGTAACGACAACAGGTTCGATACCACCGGAATCCGGGGCCACGATTTCAAAAGCGGTAATGTTTGAAAGTTGGGTGTTGCCATAACGCTCTTGAACGGTTCCGGTCAGGGTTACCAAATCCCCTTGTGCGACCTGGCGATCAGGATCATAGACTTTGATACCAGACCAGGCTTCACTGGCATCCTGGACAAAATAGTAACTGCCTCCAAATGCATAAGGTTCAGCGGTAACGATACCGGTGATGGTAACACTCTGATCCTTTAGCGGCGAGTCTCCTGATGCATCTTCGGTGTATTGAATGTCCCGAATAGGTACATCATCGACACCG
>WJME01000064.1 GCA_014728115.1 Candidatus Zhuqueibacterota bacterium
CAGCATCCAGCATCCAGCATACAGCATCCAGCATCCAGCATCAGTCCTTATTCAGGATATTATCAAAAAAATCAATCGCTCCCCCGACAGTCTGGACTTTGAGTGCTTCTTCTTCATTGAGATCGAGATCAAACTCTTCTTCAAAAGCCGCCACCAGTTCGATTGATTTGAGCGAATCTGCGCCGAGATCAAAGGCAAAATGGTTCTCGTGTTTGATTTGATCTTTATTCAACTCGAGTTCTCGGGCGGTTACATCGATGACACGCTGTGCAATTTCATCTCTTTTCATAACATCTCCTTTCCCCGTTAGCAAAGGGTTAGCGCCACCTCAGGTAATATCTTTCAGGGCTGATTTTATTTTATTTGTTCTTTTTTTTATGGTTTCGGCTTCTTGTACGAGTTGTTGAATAACGGGTTGTTTATCCTCGGAACCGCGCACTCGTTCAAAGTCCTGGTTTCGTTGCTCTATATCCATATTCAAACCATAACCGATTTTTGAAAATTCTCCATACTCGATACGGGCATCTGCCAGGGTCAGGGCATTCAGCGAGCTGGCCGCTTCTGACCACAGGTCGATATAGTTCAATAATGCCGGGCCTGAAAGGTCGCCCAGAGTCATGCTATATTCTTTTTCAAAGGCATAGCATATATATTCCCATTCATATTTACGATATTGTTTATATATGGTTCTCAGAGCTGTATCCAGTGCTTGAATCGATCCGATTCTTTCTTGTGCCAAATCCTCCACTAGCATTTCTATTCTCTCCCGGGGAGCCAAGAGTCCGGCCACATCCAGCCACTGTTGCGGGTGTTGGAGTACAGGCTCGCATTCGAACGATCCCAATACATGTTTCAGGTTCTGATCTTCCATCCATTTTTGCTGCAGATGTTCGACGATCGTTCCGAGGAGATAGCGATTTATGGCGAGTGTATAATATTTAATCCCCTTACGAAGCAAAAGCCGTCTTATCTGAATCCCACCCACTGAAACAACATCCTGTTCTTTGGGTGTTTCTTTATACAGAGTCTGCAGAATCTTTTTGCCTGAACGCATTTTTTCCACTGTAAACGGGGAAAAGACATCGAAAATGATCATATCCCGTTTCAAACTGGCTTTCCGGCGGTCTCGTGCCGGCCATTTTTCTGCATCCCTGAGAGTGCCCACAGAGAACAGATTTTTTCCGGGAATCAGCATTGACTTGCCGTTCTCTTCTGCCAGATGTGAAAAAGGAAAATCCGGGATGTTGATATTGCTCATGTGCTTGCCGGTGATGATACTGAATGCCGGGATATGGCTTTCCAGGAGCAGATAGGATGACGAGCCGGTTTTGCATCCCCGTTCCAGTATACCCTGATGCACGGGTCCGAGTTTATACATATGATTGCTGAGGTTGGTGCCGCTGCCGGCATTGTAAAAGGAAAACATGGCCGCAATGAGCAAGCTGGAACGATGGTGCGTGACGGTATAGGGCCCGGCAAAAAGGGCATTGGCCTCAGAGTGAAATCCATCGCAATTGGCAAAGAATAGCGAGTGTTCAGCTGAAAACTGTTTGCCTATTTTTGCGCCTTGTCCCACATAGACATGGTCCAGAATGGCTCCGTCGCAAATTTCTGCACCTTCGGCGACGATAAAATGTTTCATGATTACATCCATGCCGATACGGGTTGGGTGTTCTTTACAGCTTTTTACTGTTCCATTGATCAGTTCTGACACGCCTTCTATGACTGCATGCTCGCCAATGAGAATATTTCTTAATATCTGGCATCTTTTGATTCTGGCCCCGTGGCCGATGATGCCAGCAGAAGGAATATCAGAGGTATGTTGTATCACATTTTGCAGCTGGTGTTGAAACGTTTGTGCATGTTTGGGAATGGCTTGCAAATAGGCAATTTGCGCATTGAGTTCTCTGCATAAATTGACCGGTCGTCCCCCGGCTTCATTCATCACATTGACCAGAGTTCCTTCACCGAATTTCGTTCCGGGTTCTGCACCCAATACATACACATCCTGGATCACCACCTCGTCTGCAACGTGATAATTGACCAGTCCGCCGGTAACATTCGAAATATGAACGTTATCGCCGATCCGGCAATCCTTGATATGGCTGTTGTGAATTCCCGAATGAATTTTGATATGGTTGATGGTCATGTACCCGGTATTGCTGCCCAATTGAACTTTACCGGAAAATGATGTGGAACGAATGCGGGTGGCATCAAATTCCTGGCCGACCTCTACACGAGCCCAATCCTCAGCCTGGCAATAGTTTTGTTCGAGAATATGGATTTCGTCAGCCGATAAGGGTCGCCAGTTTGCCATATTGCCTCCATCAAAAGTGTATAGCGGGTTTACAGGGTGTAACACGCGCCAATCACAATATATTTACATCTTTTCGGCAAATATAACAGCTGTGGTGTGGGCAAGAACGTCAAACGAGTCGGAACGAAAAAGAGAAAACTATTTACCGAATTTAAAACTTTAATTCAAAGAAATGGTTATCTTAATTGATAATCCCCCAGTCGGGCCCAAGTTTGATAAAACATATCTTGCCGGCCCAAAACCGATCACTGATGTTCAGGGTTTGCCTGCCATCCAAAGGTCTCATAAGACCAATCAAAATCATCTCCTTTAACGTTTATCCGGGCAAATCCCTCGGGAAACCCTTCTCGTGAACCTTTCCACCAGCCACCACTCACTGCACCGGCTGTGATAAAATGAGTGTCTTTGTAGATGATTTCTTCTACGATATGCAAATGTCCTTGTAAAACCAGTTTGAGATGATGATCGCTAAAGAGATCCATGACCTCTTTTGAATTACTTACCACGGCCGTCTCTGATAATGCAGCGGTGGCTCCCTGTCGCATTTGCGCAAATACCGATGCCAGGGGAATATGAAGGGATATCACCACCGGTGTTTCAGGTGAGACGGTTTCAAGATCTTTTTTGATCCAGGCAATTTGTGTGCTATCAATATAACCGAAATAATTCTGTTCAGGCGTAAAATCGATTGCATCCAGGATCATAAAGTGCCAACCTTTATGATCAAAGGAATAATAGGTCGATTCCTGGGCCAGCCTATCCAAGTAAAGCTTTTTCCCATATTGCATATGGTCAGGTGAAATGCCGCCTTTCTGGCGTATTCCAAATACTTCGTGATTGCCGATGGTATTATAGACAGGCATATTGAATAAGCGTATAGTGGTTTGATAGATTGTGAACAAACTATCCGCTCGGTCAAATGTCTCGTCAAGAACATCATAGACGAGATCTCCACCGGTAATTACAAATTCAGGATTTAATTCATTGACCCTGGTAATGGCTTGCTGAAATCCTTGTGTTGCCCGTAGTTCGGGCTGGACGTGGATGTCGGTCATGAATACAAAGGTAAAGTCTGACTGATTGTCGGCACAGCTGATGAAAACAGTGAGGGATAATAACAAAAAGATTTTTTTCATTTTGCATCCTGTCATTATATGTTTTGGACAGCAGCGAGTCTCTGTATTTTTTTTGTTGCGATTCAAATAAAAATCAACTATTCTTTTCAATGATATTTGAACCCTGTTTGAGTCATACTATGCTGGCCGAAAACAGATTGATGAAACGGTCAGCCAGACCACTTGCTGTGTTGTTTGAGAAAAATCAGTTTTTCGACACCGGATTGACCAGTACCTTTTTTAATTTATTAAAAAATTTGATTTGTGAAAAGAAAAATCTAATTTTTTTGGAAAGGAGTGCGGATGAACAGGAGAGAGTTTACCAAAGCGACTCTGGCGACTCTGGCTTCCGTCAGTATTGTGCCCCGACACGTACTGGGTGGCCCGAATCAGAAAGCACCGAGCGACAGGCTTAACATTGCCGGTATCGGTGTCGGTGGGCAGGGTGCGAGCAATCTCAAAGAGTGCGAGGAAGAGAATATCGTCGCCTTGTGTGACGTGGATTTTGAGCGGGCCGCAGAAACATTCAAACGTCACCCTCGCGCTGCGATTTATCAGGATTTCCGGGAGATGTTTGATAAGGAAAAGGACAATATCGACGCGGTGGTGATTGCCACCCCGGATCATACACATGCGGTTGCGACCATACGTGCAATCGAGGCTGGCAAGCATATCTATTGCCAAAAGCCATTGACCCACACAGTGACAGAAGCTAGGATCATCACCCGGGCGGCGCGGGAAAAAGGAATCCAGACCCAGATGGGTAATCAGGGCCATTCTTCAGAACATATCCGGTTGCTCAAAGAATGGATCGATGACGGCGCGATCGGCAACGTCACCGAGGTTCACGCCTGGACAGACCGGCCTGTGGGCGGTAATCCCTGGTCAGACTTTCTTATTCAGGCCAAACCCGCAGAAACGCCTCCGGTGCCGGACACCCTCAATTGGGATTTATGGCTCGGTCCGGTTGCCTGGCGCGCTTATCATCCGCTCTATTGCCCCTTGAAATGGCGTTCCTGGATCGATTTCGGCACCGGATCCTTGGGCGACATGGGATGCCATATCCTGGATCCCGCCTTTTATGCCCTCGATCTCGGTATGCCGGAGACCATAAGCGCCACTTCAACCCATTGGCAGGAAGAGGTGAGTTCGCAGACTTTTCCCAGGGCTTCGATCGTGCGTTATTATTTTCCGGCGAGAGGAAACAAACCCCCGGTCAAGCTGACCTGGTACGACGGCCGGCTCAGACCTCAGGTTCCCGAAGACTTTGAGCCGGGACGTAATTTCCCCGGTAGCGGAGCCTTTATTGTCGGCGACAAGGGCGCAATGCTGCACGGTTCTCATGGCGCCGGTGGTCTGCGTATCGTTCCGGAAACAAAAATGCAGGCCTATCAAAGACCGCCAGAGACCATTCCTCGGGTCACTGAAGGTCATGTCGGCGACTGGATTCGTGCATGCAAAGATGGCAAACCGGCCAGCTCGACCTTTGATTATGGTGGTCCTCTGACAGAGATGGTGTTGCTCGGCGTACTTGCCATTCGCATGAAAGATCAGGTTCTCGAATATGATGCCAAACAAGGGAAATTCACAAACAATGATGCAGCCAATGAACTGTTGCATATAGACTATCGTGAAGGATGGACACTATAAACCAATGGTTTGGACTCTGTCGGCCATGCAGACCGTAATACACAATCCTTACAAGGAATGACCTATGAATCGCAGAGACTTTATCAAAAAAGCCTGTACCGGGTTGGCGGCTACGGCTTTTCTCAACACGGCATGCGAACCCTCGCGTAAAACGACCAAACCGAATATACTTTTTATTCTCGCCGATGATCTGGGGTATGGTGACCTCAGTTGCTATGGACAGAAAAAGTTTTCCACACCCCATATCGACAAGCTGGCTGAAAAAGGACTGATGTTCACCCAGCACTATTCAGGGAGCACGGTTTGCGCGCCATCGCGCTCAGCCCTGCTCACCGGATTGCATACCGGGCATACACCCGTCCGGGGTAACAAGGAGGTGAAACCCGAAGGACAGTGGCCCATGCCTGGAGATACCTTTACGCTGACAAAAATGCTCAAACAGTCCGGCTATACAACCGGGGTCTTTGGCAAATGGGGTCTCGGTTTTCCGGGCTCTGAGGGGGATCCCAATCATCAGGGCGTTGACGAGTTTTTTGGATACAATTGCCAGCGACTCGCACATCACTATTATCCACATTATTTATGGCACAATCAGGAAAAGGTGGTTCTGGAAGAAAATAGCGGCAAAAAAACCGGTCGTTATGGTCCCAGCCTGATTCATGAGAAAGCACTCGATTTTATTCGCCAAAATAACGGTACGCCGTTTTTTCTGTTCTATGCGTCCCTGATTCCCCATGCTGAACTGCTTGCCCCCGAAGAGGCAATGCAAAAATACCGTGGCAAATTCCTGCCCGAAAAACAGTACCAGGGCAAAGATGATGGTCCGGGTTACCGCAAGGGTGGGTATGGCTCTCAGGATGAATGCCATGCTGCCTTTGCGGCCATGATTCATGTGCTGGATGAACAGGTGGGTGAACTCGTGGCCACCCTGGAACAGCAGGGTATACTGGAAAATACCATCATTCTGTTTTCTTCGGATAACGGCCCCCATGTCGAAGGCGGAGCAGACCCCGATTATTTTGACAGCAATGGTCCCCTCAAAGGCTACAAACGCGATCTGTATGAAGGCGGAATCAGAGTGCCCATGATCGTGCGATGGGATGAAAAAATCAATCCTGGTCGAACCACAGACCATATCTCTGCCTTTTGGGATTTTATGCCGACCGTGGCGGACATTGTGGGATATGGAAAATCGCTGGATACCGATGGACTCTCGTTCCTTCCGACCTTGAAGGGGCAGGGAGAGCAAAAATCCCATGATTATCTCTATTGGGAATTTCATGAAAGAGGCGGAAGGCAGGCCGTGCGCATGGGCCAGTGGAAGGGCGTCAAATATGATGTTTTTCAGGGGGATGCCGAAATCGAGCTTTATGATTTGAGCAAGGACATTGGTGAAACGCAAAACATCGCCGAGCAACATCCTGATGTCATTGAAAAGATGAAAATGATCCTGGAAAAGGCCCGCACAGAATCAGAGGTGTTTAACTTTCAGGCCAGAGCATTCAAAGGTTGATCGGTTCGTGAATTCTGGGATCGGTCTATAAAACGTACAATTCATGTCGTGTTCAAGAGAATTTGAACCGCGAATGGACGCAAATGAACGCTGATATGGCAAGCAACCACATTGAATCCGGGAACCTGTTGTGTTTATTGGTGACTGTTTGCGATTAAATTAACCAGGAGTATTTGTATGATAAAGATTCTGCGATTCATAGCTTGTGCTCTTTTGTGTTTGATCGCCGGATTGAACGCCAGGGAATTCCACGTATCCCCATCCGGTCATGACCGCAATCAGGGTTCTGTTGCGGCGCCTTTGAAAACCATCCAGGCCGCAGCCGAACAGGCCATGCCAGGGGATACCATCACCGTTCATGAGGGGGTTTACCGCGAGCGAATCAATCCTCCGCGCGGTGGCACATCGGATATCGAACGCATCGTCTATCAGGCTGCTCCGGGCGAAAAGGTGGTGATCAAGGGATCGGAAATCATAAGGAACTGGAAGCAGGTGCAAAACTCGGTATGGAAAGTGGAACTGCCCAATTCTTTTTTTGGTGATTATAATCCCTATGTCGATTTGCTGCAAGGAGACTGGCTCGATAAAAAAGGTCTTGATCACCATACCGGAGAGGTGTTTCTCGATGGCCGGTCGCTGTTTGAAAAAGCCACGCTCGAGGAGGTGGAAAATCCCTCCCCCTATGCCGATGCCCGTGATAAAGAGGCCTCTTTATATGTTTGGACCAGCAAGGTCGACGACAATACCACCACGATCTGGGCCAATTTTCAGGGTGTCGATCCCAATGAGGCGGTGGTCGAAATCAATGTGCGCGAGGCTTGTTTCTATCCCGACACACCGGGCCGCGATTACATCACGGTCCGTGGTTTTGAAATGGATCAGGCTGCCACCCAGTGGGCCGCACCCACAGCCGAACAACCCGGAATGATCGGTACGCACTGGAGCAAGGGTTGGATCATCGAAAATAATCGCATCAGCAACTCTAAATGCGTGGGTATCGCCCTGGGCAAAGACCGGTCCACCGGACAGAATGTCTGGTCCAATAATCCGGTCAAGGACGGGGCGACGCATTACAATGAGGTTATCTTTAGAGCACTGGAGATCGGCTGGTCAAAGGAACATATCGGCTCACACATTGTCAGAAACAATGAAATATTTGCTTGTGGCCAGGCCGGTATCGTCGGCAGTCTGGGGGCGGTATTCAGCCAAATCTATGATAACCATATCCATGACATCTGGACCAAACGGATTTTTGCGGGCGCTGAAATGGCGGGGATAAAAATACATGCCTCGATCGACATGTTGATTCGCAATAATCATATTCATAATACCGGCCGGGGGATTTGGATCGACTGGATGGCTCAGGGGACACGCGTAACAGGCAATCTCTTGTACGACAATACCACCGATGACCTCTTTTCCGAGGTCAATCACGGTCCTTATCTTGTCGATCATAATGTGTTTTTATCTGAAAAGGCCATCCGGGACTGGTCCGAGGGCGGAGCCTTTGTGCATAATCTCATCGCGGGAAAAATCCAGACCCGCCAAATCCTTAGAAGGTTTACCCCTTATCATCTGCCCCATTCGACCCGGGTGGCGGGATTGCGTAATATCTTTTTGGGCGATAACCGCTATTATAACAATCTGTTTATAAAACCAAACCATGATCCCATAGACGAGTCTCAGGACTATCCCTTTGTCTACGGTCTCGTTGCTTATCATGAGGCCCGATATCCCAACCACACCGGTGGCAATATCTATTATCATGGCGCTGAACCGGGCACTGATGAAACAAATTTTGTGCTGCGAACCGATTTTGATCCTGAAATTGCATTGGAAATTACAGAACATGACCTCTATCTGAATCTGAATATCGATGATGCCATCGAGGAAAACAAGACATACCAGGTCACGACAGAACTGCTGGGCTCGACCGTCGTTTCAGAGGCCATCTATGAAAAGCCGGACGGCTCACCTTTTGTCATGGATACAGATTTTCATGGCAATAAACGACAAGGGAAACACCCCATCGCAGGACCGTTTGCAAAGTTAAAGCAGGGGAACAATCGAATTCTGCTGAAACCCTGAAAAGTTTTTTACAGCCGGGCGATCAATAGTCAATGGATGGAATGTCCAATATGGAGTCAATGATGAATATCAACAGACGTCACTTTTTCAAACTGGCAGGATTGGGAGTTGCAGGATCAATGGCCGGCAGTCTCTCTTTTTCCTGTACCCAGCGCTCCTCCCAACCCAACATCTTGTTTCTTTTTACCGACGACCAGCGATTCGATACCATTCAGGCCCTCGATAATCCCGCTGTGCAAACCCCTCATCTCGACAAGCTGGTCAAAAACGGGGTCTCTTTTACAAATGCCTATATCATGGGAGGCTTTAGCGGTGCCATTTGTATGCCCAGCCGGGCCATGCTCATGACCGGCCGGCATCTGTTCAATATCCGTGACAATGGCCGTCACATTCCCGATAACCATATCATGTTGCCCGAATATCTGCAATCCCTGGGATACGATACCTTTGGCACGGGAAAATGGCATAACGGCCGTGCAGCCTATGCCCGCTGTTTCAATCACGGCGGTGAAATCATGTTCGGTGGCATGGGCGATCACTGGAATGTGCGGGCCCATGATTTCGATCCGTCCGGTCAGTACGACCAGACCACACCGGTGATTAAAGATCCTTTTTCCAGTAATGAGATAACCTGGGAAAAATACGATCATATTCACGACGGCAAGCACTCTTCCGAGCTGTTTGCAGAGGCTACCCTCGATTTTTTAAACCATCGCGACAGGAACAAGCCCTTTTTCGCCTATGTCTCGTTTATGGCTCCCCATGATCCCCGCAGCATGCCGAAAGAGTATCAAGAGATGTACGATCCGAAAACGATCGAGCTGCCCCCCAATTTCATATCCGAGCACCCGTTCGACAATGGTGAACTAAAGGTCAGGGACGAAATGCTCGAAGAGCATCCACGAACACCAGAGGCGATCAGAGAGCACATTACCGACTATTATGCCATGATCACGCATCTGGATGCCCAGATCGGACGCCTGTTACAGGCCCTGGAAGAAAAGGGAGAGTTGGAGAATACGGTCATTGTCTTTGCCGGCGATAATGGCCTGGCTGTAGGGCAACACGGCCTGTTGGGCAAACAAAATGTCTATGAACATAGCGTGCATGTGCCCCTTATTATGGCAGGCCCCGGATTGCCCAATGGAGAAACAAGGGAAAGCTTTTGCTACTTGTTCGATATTTTTCCGACCCTGTGTGAGCACCTGGGGTTTGCTATTCCTGAATCGGTAGATGGAAAAAGTCTGGTGCCGGCTATAAAGGATGCTGAGGTATGGGTTCGGAATCAGGTCTTTTTTGCGTATAAAAACTTTCAAAGAGGGTATCGCAAAGAAAAGTGGAAATTGATTAAATACAATGTCAATGGCCTGCAGCGCACCCAGTTGTTCGATCTCGAGGCTGACCCCTGGGAAACACGTGACCTGTCCGCAAATCCGGACTATCAGGAACAGGTAAACTCTTTGACCCGCGAACTGGGAGAGTTGATGAAAGAAACCGGCGATCCTGCCGATCTGAGTCAGGTCAATTGGGGCGTTCCTCAGAGCAAGGCCTGGGGGAGCTGACAAACATTTCAGCCTTTTAATGGTTATTGACAGATAAAAAAACTCTCGCTGCCCTGCCCAAGACACCGTTGCATAAAGAATGCGGCAAAAGTGATTGGGATTGGCCGGAGGTTGTACAGTGAAGAACAGGCAGTAAGCAAAACCTGGCAAAGTTCATAAAATTCAGCTCTTGAAGAAATATCAAATCACGTACTTTGCTTCTCTGCGGATCTAATTTTACAAAATGTCTTGTTTTTATTTCATTTTATTGCTTTTTTTAACAAAAAACTGAAATGATATATTGCGTATGAAATTTCTGGAATTTAAAGAAGCATTCTATCACTTTGGACTCTTTTCAATAAAAGATATCCAAAAACTAATCCCTGGTTTCTATTTCAAAAATTTAAATTACTGGAACAACAAGGGCTATCTTGTGAAGCTTAAAAATGGCTGGTATTGCTTTCCCGAATTTTTGAGACGGCCAAAGGCCAACTGGCTGATTGCCAATACAATTTATCAGCCTTCTTACATCAGTCTGGAAAGTGCATTATCATTTTACGGTGTGATTCCGGAGGCTGTTTTTTCAACAACTTGTGTGTCGACGAAAAGAACCATGTCCATTCAATCTGATGCCGGGAATTTTTATTATTATACGGAAAAACCTGCGTTGTACTTTGGTTACAAGTTAATACCATTCGACACAAAAGGGCACGATCAAATTTCAACTCGCCAGATACGTCTTGCAGATTTGGAAAAAGCAATACTCGACTTTTTATATTTACGCAAGCAATACAACACAGAACAGGATATCATTGACCTGCGATTCGATGCACATATTCTTCAGAATGAACTGAATTGGGGAGATTTATTCGAATCTTTGGAGCAATTTGAGAACAAGGCGCTCGAAACGCGTGTAAAAAAACTGGTGGAGGTTTACAGATAAATGCATATCAAGATGAGCGAAATCGAAAAATTCTTTCCGGACTATCTGCAGAAAGGCGCTTTTCATGAATATATGCTAAAGGAATATTTCCATTATCACATGCTTAATGTGATCTATAACAGCACGTATGCGAAATATCTTTGTTTTCTCGGTGGAACGTGTCTCAGGATTATTCACGGCTTTCAACGCTTTTCTGAAGATCTTGATTTTGATTTTTTTCAATATACAAAAGAGAATCATTTGGATCTGTGCAATATTGTTGTTGCTGAATTTCAAAAATTTGGGATCCATGTTGAAATCGAACCGATTCGCGAAGAAAAGCTAAAGCGTTTAAAGGCGTTTCAGTCAACTTTGAATTTTCCGCAACTTTTGCAGCGTCTGAATCTTTCAGGGCATAAGGAAGAAAAATTCAAGATTAAAATAGAGGCGCAATCGCATAATTTTCAGTATGAACCCGAATCAAAAATCATTCAAAAATTTGATGTGTTTACGCCCATTTTGAAAATGCCCGATGAAACCCTTCTTTCCTCAAAAATATGTGCTGCGATTCAGCGACAAAAAGGCCGGGATTTTATGGATATTGTGAATCTTCTGGCATTCGTTAAACCTGACTATGATTATCTGCAGGAGAAATTGAATGTACATAACAGCACTGCATTAAAAAAACTACTGCTTGAAAAGACGGAATCTGTTCATTTTGAATCAAAAATTAATGATTGCCGACATCTCGTATGGGATGATTCAGAGTTGAATAAAGTAAAGTTTTTCAGGCAATATATTAATGAAATCGAATTTTAAGGCGAGTAGATAATCCAAATCTATCAAATCTCAACAAACTATAATCGGTTGCGCCTGGCAAAAACATGTTCAATTGATAATGAATCGGAATCGTCGAGAAACTCTCGCTGAGGCGCAGGTTTGCCGAGAAAAAACAATAGTATATATTATTATATATTCACGCTTTTCCCAGCGCCTCTGCGAGAGTCTATTAGAGCACCCATTTTTATTTGAAAAACAACTCCATCATGACATTTGATCTATAACTTTTGCGGATCCAGAACCACATGTTTAACCGTTTTGCGGTTGTAGGTATAGACAATGTGTACGAGACCGTTTGGGGCCTGTACCACACCCGGATACGAATACTCTTCTTCATCCGTGGTCTCGGGATTGGTGACCGGTTCCAGGTCAAAGAGACGCTCCCAGGATTTGCCATCTGCAGAGATGGCTACGCTTAGCGGCACACGGTCGCCCCAGTTTTCGTTTGTGGGATTATAGATCAGCACATGACGGCCGTCATCCAGGGTGAGGGCATCGATGCCCGAATTGGGATTGGGCAGATCCGTGGCTGTCATCTCGCTCCAGGTTTTGCCATAATCCTGTGACCAGCATTCCGAAATCACTTCGTTTTCGGTACGGCAAAGGAGCTGCAACGTGCCGTTGCCATGATTGAGAATCGCCGGTTGGATGGCACCGATCTTGTCGCCGTCATTCAGCGAACCGGTGCTGGTCCAGGTATCGCCGCCATCGGTAGAGCGTTCGATCTGCACTTCCCAGCCATCATGCTCTGTGGAAGTGGGGGAGACGATATCGCCGTTGGCCAGCTGAATGGGTTTGTTTTTGATGGGACCCAGAATGCCGTCCGGCAGCCTCCGGGGTTCGGACCAGCTCTCGCCGCCATCCGTGGATTCGATAACCATGCCCCACCAGGAGCGAGGATCGGGCCCGACTTTGTAAAACAGCATCAGCGGTCCCTGGCGGGGCTGAAACAGAACCGGATTCCAGGTGGGATGGCGTGTGCCATCATCCTGAACGCCGTTCGCCACCTCGACGGGCGGAGACCAGTCCTGACCCTGTTTCATAGAGAACCAGATGACCACATTCTTGTTCTTTTCCTTGGTGCCGCCAAACCAGGCCGCCACCAGCCGGTCCTCCAGGGCGACGATGGTTGAGGCATGGCATTCCGGTGTCGGTGCCTCGGCCTCGCTGTAGATAAACTCTTCCAGGTCGATGGCAGCATGTGTGGATTCTTGCATGTTTTTACCCGCTTGTTGTCCTGAATCGCAGGCAATGATGGACATTGCCATGATGAAAAGAAAACCCAGTTTTTTACTCAACATAACCTCCCATGAAAAATTTCATCCTGATTTTGCTTGTCAACCCAAACGCAGAGAGAGAGAATGAAAAAATCTATCCTGCAAAAAAAATGTTGATTTTTTATTCTCTTTTTGCCTCTGGCTCACTCTCTGCGACCTGGTTCTCGAATCCTGAACTTTATAACTTTTTGATTTTTATGTCCCGGTAATGCACCTCGTCGCCGTGATCCTGGATGAGTATATGG
>WJME01000065.1 GCA_014728115.1 Candidatus Zhuqueibacterota bacterium
AGAAGGGTGTCTATGTCGGGAGCGGAGAGGTCGGCAGGCATGGAGCATCGGAGTGGATAAATAGGGAGAATAGAATAAAATTAGTTGTGTTGAGGGGTTGCGGATAGTGCTTATCAGGACAAAATGTCACACCAACATACAAAATTGTGTCACGCACACAGAGCACAGGGACAATTGTGCCCCATATATACTACGTGATTTGTCCTAAAGAGGAAATCCAATTACAATCTTGTATAAAACATTACTCTTGTGATTGAGTTGCTAATTTGGATAAATTATCATAAGTCGAATAAAAACAATTAGAAAAGCATTAATCTATCATTTGAGCATAGCATATATTGACGTTTGAAAGAGCATAACCACTAAATATGGAACACGGCATAATTATTGCAATAATTTTAGCTAAATCGTCCCTGGTAACCTTTAATTAAAATGAAAGGAGTTAGTATGGCTAATTCTGTTACAAATCGCGGTGGTATTCGCTATTTAGGAAATAACAATCCTGACGGCGATCATGAGGTCCATGACCTCAAAAATGAAAAAGCACAGTGTCAGATTGATAAAATAATTCGAAACAATCACTCTGTCCGCTTTATACCTGATACTCTATCACAGGCTCGCGAAGAAGGATTTGATCCTTGTGAATGGTGTATTGGTGGCGGAAGCAGGTAATATTAACTTAATTGAAAGGTATACAATATGTCTAATAAAAAGCGCTTCAATCCGGGCGAAAAGGCCCCGAAGTCCGGGCAATACAAAAACACGCGAACGGGCAATGAGGTCACAGTCACAAGAGGAGAGCCCATGCCTCCAACCCCCAAAAAGGGGCAAAAGTATGTGATTGTTGACCCAACTAAACACAAGAGATAAACGCCAATTAATCACCAGGGGCGGTTGATTTATTTGCCGAGTTTTTTAGAGACGAGAGACTTGTATTCGTTGATTGCGGATAGGGCTTTTTGGTAGGATTTGGTGATTTCGGGGTCGGAGATGCCAAGTTCATAAAGGCAGTCTGATGTCCCATGTATAGAGTTATTTGCAGTTGCCATTTTTTCTTGAAGAATTCTAAAGGTAAAATCACTGCTTGTTTTATGCGAATGTGTACTAATTATATCATATTCGAGCCCGGCAGCCTCGTAAAATGCTCTTCTTTCTTCTCCGGAAATTTGCAGGCCGTCTGCAAGTGCATCCACAGTTCTTTTTGTTGGTTTGCACTTTCCTTTTTCGAGTCTGCTGAGATGCCCTGTATCCAAGTCTGTTTTGCCATGAATCTCTATTAATTTCAAATTCCGTGCTTCTCTAAATCTCTTTAAATAGAAACCAAAATCTCCATGATTATTCGGTTTATTCATAGATTAATTTTAGAAATTAAAAATATAATACTTTCCTATACATTTTCTTCAAAAGTAAAATAGTCATTAATATTATGCTTAAAATAATTACTTTGGAAACATACTTTGCAGGTTAATCCTTTACAACGCCCGAAGAAATAAAATGCGCATTTGATACTATTATTTCCTAATTTGTGATAATCCTCGTAATTCAAAATTTGATTTTTAGCAAACCATAAATTTACAATATCAAATATAAAGTAATAATAAGATTTCATTTCACCTATATCTTTTGCAGGATTAAATAAATCGTTATTAAGTAAATTCATTTCATAATTAAAACTTAAAATACTATTCTTGCTAAAATTAGTATAGTGAACAAGCGGTGCTGTTTTGAATAATTTTTCAAAATCTGCCGATAGCCTTACATATTCAGGGAGCAACTCTGAAACTAACTTCTCATATTTTCGATGGTTTAATGCTAAATATTTGTAAATGAAAAGCAATTCATACGCTATTATTTTATTTGAAAGATTCATGCGGTGATTTATTTTTTCATTCGATTTAAAGTATAAATCAAAAATATGTTCCTCGTGATAATAATTTAGTTTTAAAGCAAGAGAATCTTCATCTAATCCATCTATGGGGAACCATTTTTTCTCTAAAAAATAATCTATTCCCATTTCGTGATGTTCTTCTAAATAATCTATACATTTCATAAAACGAGAAATAGTACTATAATCTAAATCATGATTATTTTTTGCTAATTGAAGCACTAAATTTTCATCGTATTCAGTGATATCCCTTATTATTGGTCTAATATTCAAGGAATTTAATATTACAATCTGTGCTAAAAAGCCTTGCTTACTATAATCATCACTTATGCTCAAAACGAGATCACGATATTTATAATAATATTCTTGTAGGATTTCTCGGTTAGGCTCATCAGATAACAAATCTTCCAATTTCTCCTTTTCATGGGCAATTATTACAAACCTTTCGAATGTGTTTTGAAATAGTTTTAAAGAAGACAACAATAAACAACCAAATTCCTGAACGATTTTTTGATTTACCGAAATGATATTTAGATACAATTCACTTAACAAAATCTGATGTATATATTCCTTAATTATCGGTCTTCTATCGAAATTCTTCTCTAATGGTAAAATAATTTTTTCTTTATGATACGATGCAAGTTCTATTAACAAAACAAGACATTTTATACTCCACGTATTCCATAACCTTAGAAACACACCGGGCACAGAACAATTAAAGGATGGGTGCCATCTATATTCTTCATCAATAATTATTTTATTGTACATGTCCGGCACATTACAATCGAAATTCGCATTCATTGTATCGATTTCTGGAATGTAGCAAGCCTCACCCTCTGAAAGATGACAAGAGTAATACTTAAACTTAGGTATAAATCCCCATAGCTTATCCATTATCACTTTCCTTCTTTGCCTTTTTCCATAAATAGTCTGCATAATCCTTGATTGATTTCATTATATCAATTTTTGTCTTAAGATTTAATGATTTATCATCTAAAATATTAAATACCAATTTTACAGTGGGATGATGGATATTTGGATCTTTGTTGATAGGACTTTTTAACATCCTTGAAATGTTTAGCTCTCGTTGTGCCTCATCTGATTCGAAATCCACTTCATAACCTGCCGATTGTAAGAGTTTTGCTGTTTTATCTCCATGTAATCTTAATGCAGAGGCAAGAGCCAGCACAGTTCTTTTGTTCGGGTTTTTTGTCTGCCCATTTTCCATTCTACTTAGATGTCCAGTGTCAATCCCTGCTTCTTTAGCTAAATCTACTTTTTTAATTCCCTCTTCCTCACGAAAAATTTTCAACAGCTCCGAAAAACTTTTCATTTGAACCTCAGTTGTGTTATAGCAGAAAAAAAATCTGCAAAAACAGAAATAGCTTGACAAAAATATTGCAATACAGTATATTGCATTAGCAGATTAAATAACTGCAATAGCATGTTGCGAATTTTGCTTATAGTATATGATAATGAATATTTACAAAATTTCAAAAAAAAAACAACATTTTCATGTAAATATTTTACTCAAATTGGAGCCAATCATTGGGCCAAATAGAAGAAAATCATTCATTATTTGTTTTTGTCTGGGTCGTTTCGTCCCTGCTTTTTGTGCCGCTTATCAGAGGCTTTATTGCATCGCACAGAGGGCTTATACATTTCAGGCTCCATGAAAGAGGGCCGGAAGGGGAGATCCGGATCCAGGCAAGTCTTGGTGCTTTTGTCGCTTCTGCCTTTTTCGGCTTCCTTTTCGTGCTTTTTGTTGTGAAGCTGGTTAACGGGTTTTCTTTTTTGCACGGAGAGCTGAATGAGGATGGCTTTGATGAGGTGGCTGAAGTAGTCGGGACAACGGCTTATCTTGTTTTATGGCTTATTTCGTCGGTAATCGTTTTGGAAACGCGGATTTTCCAGCAGATGAGAGGCTTTATTGTTTATCCGCTTGCGGGCTGCTTTTATGCGTTTCTGACGATGTGTTTTGCATCCGGAATGATGATGCCGGCAGATGAGTATCTTCTGAGTAATGGTGTTTTGCGGACTGCTTCAGTCATAGTGATTTTTGCGATACGTTACGACTTCTGGAAGAGCGGAGTATAGTCGGAGGCATATAGATGAATTATTTCAAATATGAAGTCCTAAACCGTGTGCGTCTGATGCGAAGGCGCCGGAAAAGGATAGTGGTCGTTGGTGCCGGCAGAGTCGGCTCGTGGGCCGTTTATTATCTCGTAAAGAGGGGATACCGGATAATTACGGCAATTGATGGCGACCGTGTTACCGAAGATACGGTTTCGCGGGATGGAGAAACAATGTACACCTTTTTCGATCTTGACCGATTCAAAGTCGATGCATTAATGGAGAAAATAATGAGAGAATTTCCTGACACCAGTTTTACAAAACACCGCAAAAACCTGAGGCCTAACATGTCATATGACGAGCTGAACGATCTCTTTGAGGACTCGGTGCTGGTTATCTGGGCAGTTGACACTCGTGCAGGCCTTCGGGTGACTGAAAATGCTGAATTCATGCTTGAGCGCCTCGGCATCGCTCCGGGCATGCATGCAATACACGGCGGAGGCCATGTGGTTTACTGGATACCTTTCGTTACCCCATGCATCAAGCACAGCCTGGGACTGGAGTCTTTTCGCCAGATAAATGAAAACGATGCACACAGGTCGAATATTACGATCCGTGACATCAAAGTTGTTGTCAAAAATACAATCCAGGCAGTTGATTTTCTTCTTTCTATAAACCTCTGGCGCTTTATGGAAGACATTGACCCCGCAGTTACAAACACGCTTGAAATCGAAAAGCGCCTTTGGTTTTTTTATAAAAGAAACTGGCTAAGCCAGGGTTTCGGGAGGAATTGCCCTCTCTGTAACCAAATCATTAACCATTAATTAAAGGAGGCTGTTATGCCTAAAACACAGGTTATTGACGTTCCGTTTCGCGAATTAATGACCGCGCCCAAAAACGGGAAGGTTGAAAAGCATCGCGGTAACGGAGTCGCTGCAGTGCAAAACGGGGTTCTCGGGCAGATTTCAAAGGCACTGAGTTCCCTGAGAAGTGAAAACCAGGCCCTGAAAAAGGAAATTCAGGCCATGCGGGATGAGCGTGACTTTGAGCTTTCCCGTCCTTCTGCTGGCAGTTTTACTGACTTCAATCCGTATCCTGTCAGTACACCCAGCGTGAAGCCTGCACCGACAAAGAAGCGCTTTACCGACTTTGTCGATTAAAGCGGGTAACCGGAAAGGGGGCGGCCCTGCGAGTACGGTGGGTCGCCCTCTAATTTTACGGAGGTGACTATGCAGCTTGAAACTATTTTCATTGTTCTTTTGCTTGCGCTTATCGCTCACCCGGTCAGGAGGCTTTTACTGAGCAGTTACCGCCAGATTTTTGCTGCCGCTCTGTTATTTTTTGTCGGCTATTATGTCGGGCTGACTCTTATCCGGTATGCTGGCACGCCCGAATGGATAAAGTGGGCATCAGGCGCTGTATTTTTAGTGGAAGGCCTGCCGGGAGTTCTCAAGTACTTTCAGGAGATTTCAAACAAATAAAATGAGGATAATAGGTGATGAATGAAGGAGTAAATTTTGAAGAGGAAAAAGAGAATCGAAGGACGGAGCATAATTTTTCAGAGTTTTACACGGAGCATCATGCAAAGACTCACAGAGTAAGCAAGTCCCCTGAAGACGGCGGAGTCGTCGGTGAGAGCAGGGAGGAGCAGTCAATTCAGAGTGACGGGGAGCGCGGAAGAACAGTAACTATCAGCCATCAGGAATTGTTGCGCTGTGACTGCGGATGCCTGGTTGATAGTATTCTTAAGACCAGAAGGGATAAAGCAGGAAATATATTTTGTGAGAAGCATCAGCTTTACTGCAATTTATGCAGCTGCCTTATCATGCCTGAAGCACAGGTTCGCATAGGCTCTGCATTTTACCATCGTGCGTGTGGGCTCAGGGTAATAGAGAAAATTCTGGATGAGGACGTGCTTCATCCCAAATTGTCCTCAACTGAGCTTGGAGAGCTAAAGGCAATCCGCTCAGACATTTCATCAGCTGTTTACAGGGAAAACTTTCAGAAGGCAGTCAAATTTGTTAAAAAATTGTTTGAAAGGAAAAAGAAGAAATGGCTAACCAAAGGAGAAAAGATGAAGGGCTCATAAGGGCGTTAACTGGTGCGCAGTCCTCATCCCACCCGCTTGCCCGCTCCGCTGCCGCAGGCTTCGGCCGGTTTGCCGAGCTTGTAAAAGAAGACGACCTTGGCCATTTCCTTGATGGTGAGGTGCCTTTTGGCTTTTTGAGCGACAGCGATAAGCTTCTTTCCCTGAAACTCTCCCAGATAAATAAGCACGTTCTTGTAATAGGGCCGACCGGCTCAGGAAAAACAATACTCGTTATGGTTCTTGCTCACGGGCTGATGAGACATGTTAACTGTATCTTCTTTGACAGAACTGGCGACCATATCCATGCTTACCGCAATTATAATCCTATAGTCATACCAATCTCAAACCTCCGGCTAAACCCAAATGAGCCGCCGCCTGGCGTGCCTTACTCTGAGTGGCTTGAGCTTTTTTCAAGCGTTTTGGTCCGGACTCTCATGCTTACGGACGTCAGCCGCGGTACACTTATACAGATAATAAGATACGTTAATGAAAATTTCAGCAGGGCAGGGGAAGGCCTCCTCCCGTCGATTTATGAAATGAGATTGGCCATTGATGAAATCCGCCCCCGGAGCTATCGCGATAGCGCACGTATGCAATACTGGTCCAGAATAGAGGACCGGTTTGATTTTTTGATAAACTCAGTTCTCGGAAATATCTTTGCATGTTATGAATCACATTCACTTGAGTGGCTTCTTAACAGGAATATAATATTTGATTGCAGAGGGGTTTCAGCTCAGATTTTGAAAATTGTAATTCCCATACTTCTAACAAAAATTTATTGCTACCGGCTTTATAATCAGGAAGAGGCTTCGATGCATGCTATAATCCTTGAGGAAGCTGAGGACGTTTTCGGTGCGCGAAAAGGCGCTTCCTTTCTTGAAAACCCGCTTGATGACCTTATTCGCAGGGTGCGCCGCGGTGAAGCCATAATTGTTCTAAACCAGTCTTATACCTCGTTATCGGCAGCTCTTCGCTCAAATGTTCATGTCCAGTTTATGATGGGATCAAGTAATGCATACGAAAGAACTGAATTTGGCCGCTCGATGGGAATCCGCGGGGATCTGTGGGAAGATGCTTTATCGCTCACGATTCCTTATGCGATTGCAGCAGTAGAGGGTAAAGAGCCAAAGCTTGTTTCAATCCCCGAGTACAAGATTGATAAAAGCAGGCCGCCTGAAAATGTAATCGAGTCGCCTGATGAAATACCTTTTACACCGGTTGATGAAGCGTTCTGTACAGAAGTGAGAAACCACATTCTCCGAATTAAGAAGGCCTCAAAGAGCACAAATATCAAAAAGCAGGACACCGAGATTGAAAAGATTAAAGAGCTTCTTCTGGATATTGCAAAGCGGCCGTTTGTGAAATTTTCTGACAGAAAGAGCCTCAGCTTTTTCTCCAGCCGCTCAGAGCTCTTTGGAGTTCTCAAAAAGGCGTCAGACATGAGGCTTGTGCGCCATGTCTATATCAAAATCACAACAGGAAGAGGGCAGAGAGGGCTTTACCTGGAACTGACCCCAAAGGGCTATGATATGCTTGTTGAAAGTGACCTTTGGAAGGACCGGACACCATACTACACAGGCAAGTCCGGATTTACGCATGCGCTTGTCCTTAATGAGCTTATCAGGCCATACTTTGAGCATAAGGGATTTAATACGGTTGTCGAGGGAATTGACCGCGGCTCTGATGTTGATCTGGGCGTGCTTGATTCTGCCAGCAATCGCGTTCTTGGCGTTGAGCTCTCTGCAACAACAGGGGAGAAGCACGAGCTTGAAAATATCAGGCGTGACCTATCTAACGGATGGCCGCGCGTCCTTATGGTGACGCTTGGCCTCATTATTAA
>WJME01000066.1 GCA_014728115.1 Candidatus Zhuqueibacterota bacterium
ATCTGGTGAAAGAACCAAAAATTTTAGACTGAACTGTTTTACCCTAGCCTCCGGGAGCTTTAAGCACTGCATTACCCAACCTCCCGGAGGCCAGAATCCATAATCCGTCCGATAGGACAACACATCAGACAGACGGGTTCTCAACCTCCGGGAGGTATAGCCTCCCGGAGGTTTAGACTGAACTGTTTTACTCTAGCCTCCGGGAGCTTTTACATGCGTTCTATAATGCCAATCGAAAAAATCATACTGGTCTTGTTCATCTCGGCTCAATCGCTCTTTAGCCAGGGCTATCTATGCGCAGTGGGTGGTGGTCGTGAAGATTACCGCGACTGGTCTGATGCTCCGTACCGCTGGATGGTACAACAAGCCGATAGTGGCCAGACTCTGGTGATGCATTACAGCGATGGCTCGTCCTGGCTGGAAAATTATTTCAAATCGTTCGGGGCCCGATCTGCCTCCAGTCTGGTGATCTCCAGCCGCAGTGCAGCCAATGATTCGGCCCATTATCGAACCATCCTGCAGGCAAACCACGTTTTTCTGCGAGGCGGAGATCAGAGCCGTTATTATACGCTCTGGAAGGGTACATTGGTCGAAAAAGCATTACGACTGCTGTACCAAAAAGGAGGCGTCGTCGGCGGAACCAGTGCCGGCCTGGCGGTCCTCGGCGGTGTCGATTATGTGGCTCTGCGAGGCTCTGCGGTCTCTAGAGACTGTCTTCTCAATCCACAACACCCGGATATTACCCTGTCAGACGATTTTCTGCCGCTTTGTCCGGATGTTCTTTTTGACAGCCATTTCACGGCCCGCGCCAGACTGGGACGTTTACTGGCGTTTACAGCCCAATGGAACCAGGATCACCATGCAGACCTCCTGGGCATAGGCGTGGATGAGCACACCGCCCTCTGCATCGACCCCGAGGGCACAGCTACTGTCATGGGGGCGGGTTCTGTGACACTTGTCAGCAAAAATCCTGAATCTCTCGTCCGAAACGAACGGGGATCCGGTTTGTTTCTCACCAACTGGAATCTCGATCTTTTGATCGCCGGATTTTCCTATGATTTGAGACAGCGACGCGTTGTCGGTTTTCCTGAATCCGCGCATGCACCATCACCTGCAACCGGGCAGCGCTCACCAGAGGCGACATGTACGTTTTTCGGCAGTTTGGAAAAAGCGACACTCAAAACAGAGCTGGAATCGTGGCTGCAAAGCACTGGAAATGATTCTCTGCTCTTGTTCACGGGTGCAGAGTCATCTGTAACGCAATCGATACTACACGAGCTGGGGGTGGAACAGCTAAAGCCCATCACGCTCAACTCTGACATCAATGTATCTGCTGTATTCGAGCGGATGAACAGACTCGTCATAAGCGACTGGACCCCGGAGCAGCAGCAGGCGCTTTTAATGAATCATCCCGAGTTCTTGACGGCGTTACAAAAAACGCTCAACAGTCCGAAAAAGATCTTTCTTGCAGGCACCAGCACGACTCTGACAACCTCGCTTTGGATACCCAATCTCACGGAACACCGCTATCATTTGCAAAACGGACGGTTATCGGCCGTGAAAGGAATGGAGAGTTGGCACCCGGCCCTGCTGATGCCCAACGCGTTCGAGTCCGACGACTATGATGAAAATCGTATTGGAGGACTGTTTTGGTTGCTTTACAAACAGCCCGGCAGTTTGGCAATGATGGTTGATGACAGGTCCGGATTCACCCTTAATATGAACAGATTATCTGTAAACACGTCCATGCCGGTCATTCTCATCGACGGACGATCCGTCACACTCATCGACGCTTCAGAGTATCGCTACCGCCCCTCGTATCCCACTCGGCAATCCGTTGCCTTGATCGGGGCCAGACTCTGGTCTCTGGTGCCCGATTCTGCGGCTGCATTCGACCTCCAAACCGGCACCTGGCAACAGTCTACCGGTGTGGAGGTTAGAACCGGTTCGACACTCCAACCAGAGGGGCATACGCGCCTCTATGTCTATCCCAATCCGGCAACGAATCGTGTCTTTATCGAATGCTCCCGCCCTCCTTCTGAGCCCGGAGTGCACATGAGGATCTACAATGTGGTGGGACGACTCGTTACCCGGCTTGCACCGGCAAAAGAGAACACCTGGATCTGGCATCCCGACCGAGCCACAATATCCAGTGGTGTGTATTTTGGTGTGCTAGACGATAGGGATCAAAGATGGGTGCAATCTTTCCTCTTGCATTGAACCTGCCTGTCCCTTACTGTATACCGAGATAATATCAATCCAATGCTTGTGCACAATAGGAACACAGAATGTGAATTTTGTGTCTCACTTTCCCCAATCTATCATTGTTTTTATTGATGTTAAAATTTGGCACACGAGTTGCAAGTTTAAAACAAACAAACTGTGTGGAGACCGTACATGACTAAATTAGCATTTTGGATAATGGGACTCTTAACGGCGGCCATTGCTGCCCCCAAAATACAAATGACCACCCCTCTGATCCATGATTTTGGCAAGGTTAACCAAAACGACCTGGTTGAGCACACCTTTGCATTCAAAAACACCGGCGATGACACGTTAAAAATTTTGCATGTCAAAAGCAGCTGCGGGTGCACCGCTGCCATGGTGACGCAAAAAAACCTGGCGCCAACTGAAACAGGCCATTTGCAAGCGACCTTTGATACACGAAACCGTTCCGGAGTACAGCAGAAATCCATTATGATTGAAAGCAATGATCCGAATCAGCCTTTTTTGCAGGTCAAGATCAAAGGAAAAATCGTGGTGCCTTATGACATTGAACCTAACTTTATGACATTCAGGGAAATGAAATCCGGCTCGTCCAGCAATGCTCAGGTTATTCTCATCAACCGCACGGATAAGCCACTGAAACTGGGTGAACCACAAGCCGACATGTCAGAACTGAACGTAACGCTCTCTCAGAATACGTGTTCACCGGGAGATTCCATCCTCGTCCAAGGTCACCTGCCTGCCATGCAAGAACGAAAACGACCCGAGGGTTATATTCGAATACCTGTTATCAAAGGGAGTCAGAATCAACTAGAGTTCAGGGTAATCGGTTTCTATGTACAATAATTGCCCCAATTATCCAATTTTTGGTATTTTTGCCCAAAAGATAAAAACTCGTAAAAGGCATTATTGAAATTTCGATGCCCTGAATGAGAGTTTTGTGCTTTTGTGGATAATTCAGGCCACAATACCCCGCCTGAATCCAAACCCTACCAGCCCATATCCATCTCTTCTTTAGAGATTTCGGTCATGGGCGGATGCAAGGGCTGGCGCTCGCCATCGATCACAACATTCTGCATAGTGATATCCTGTGCGTGTTTGAGATAGATATCGTATTTTGCTTCATTGACCGTGATATTCCTAAAGAGAATATCCTGCAAGGGAGCGACCTCATGTCCCTCTGCAAAAATCGCGATATTTTCCGCTGTTTGACAGGTAATATTCTCGAGCATAAAATGTCTGAACACAGGCGGATAAAAATTGCCGCGGTGTCCTTTATAGTTGGTTTCGAACCGGATAAAGGCACCACGAGCCCGTTCTACCGTGATATCGCGAACCCACACATTTTCGATCATACCGCCACGATCCAGATTCGATTTGAAATAGATGGTCGAGAGAGCATTGCCTACCGTACAATTTTCCATAAAGATATTGCGCACGCCACCAGACATTTCACTGCCGATACATAATCCGTTTGCTTTGGAATTCATCGTACAATTGCGAACCACCACATTTTCGGTCGCCTGGCCAATGCGCCAGCCATCCTGGTCACGACCCGATTTGATGGCGACACCATCATCCCCACAATTGAACGTACAGTTTTCGATGAGCACATTGACCGAGGCATCCGGATCACAGCCGTCATTGTTGGCATTCCAGCTATCGACCTCGACATTGCGGACAGTCACGTTTTTGCAAAACACAGGATGAATGACCCAAAACGGCGAATCGAGAATTTTGATGCTGTCGACAAGCACATTTTTACAGCCATAAAACTGCACCATACTGGGGCGAAGCCAGTGTCCCTCGCCAAAGACACGTTCATGTACGGGTACGCCGTCGTTGCCCATTTGACGGAGTTTGAGCTGGGCCGGTTTTTGATTGGGTTTCCAGGTGGCAAAGCTTTCAGTGGCATTGCCATCCAACGTCCCTTGTCCGGTGATGGCCACATTGGTTGCCATATAGGTATAGATCATGGGCGAATAGTTGTACAATTCGGTGCCTTCCCAGCGCGTCAAAACCACGGGCAGATAATCTTTTGGATCGGAACTGAATTCAATGACAGCATTTTTCTCTAAATAGAGATGGATATTGCTTTTGAGATGAATGGGCCCCTTGCAGAACCACGTGCCCTGCGGCACGATGACCCTGCCGCCGCCTTTTTGATTGAGGCTATCGATGGCTGTTTGCAGTGCCGGACGGCAATCGGTGTTACCGTCGTTTATGGCGCCAAGATCGCTGATCACAATATTCAAATCCTGGAATTGAGGCAATTCGATGTGGCTCAATATTTCCGGAACAGCATCCCAACCGTCAGGTGCGGGTTGCACGGATTTGCGCAGAACCTGCTGTTGACTGCATCCCAACAACATCATCGCTCCCAGGCCCAGGATAAAACACAAACGTCTAAAAAACATGACTTCTCCTTCTTGGTTGTATATGGACATGGAATAATAAACGGCAAATTTATCAATAAAGCAAGTCCGGCATGCATGCAAATTTTGCATTTCCATGCAAAATTTGCATGGTCAGTGTGGATGATAAGGGTAACCTGTCATTGATTTTCCAACACTTGCGAACGAAAATTTATTGGCATGTTTATTGACATGAATAGACCAACAGAAATGAGTATGAATATAAAAGACAAACAGTATCACCTATTCATTTTTAATCCCTTTTGGCGACCCTAAAAATGAGACATGATGATCTGACCATACACGATCCACAAAGGTAAAGGGAAAACAGCAAACCTGTAAACTCGTGCTTATCCGATAGCCTGTTTGGCGATAGCCGTATAACCCTTGGCCTATCGTTCAAACCCCGCCGCCGCATACCGCTATGCGGCGGTTTTTTTACGTAAAACAATTACGCAATATCTACAAATTGTTGGTACAATATTTGTAATGTACAAGGTGTGATCGGTCTTTTGGGTGGTTACCGAAAAATAGTCTCTATAAATACAGTGAATACAGGAACGGTATCGGCATCCCAGACAAAACAACCTCCAAAACCTGTTCATATGGCTAAAAATGCCGCTAAATGACAAAACACGAGCTTTTCCTTTACTTACAGGGAGGATAACCATGAAACACCTTGTCACTATCTTTTTAATGATAAGCATGTCCTTTGCCTGGGCCGGTGATGGCAATGGCATCGATGCAGATGAACTATTCTCAAACTTGCCTGGTTTTAACCATACCGAAGCCGATGACGTCATGATCGGCGACCTGGTATGGCACGATTTCAACGCTAACGGCTTTCGGGAAGGCTGCGAACCCGGATTCGCAGATATCATTCTGCGCCTCACTCCGCAAGGCGGCGGAAAAACCTCGAAAAGAGTGAGCGACGACCAGGGATATTACAAATACGGTTGGCTACCGCCAGGTGATTACTGGCTGACTGTGGACCCCACCTCCATTCCCGTAGACTATACCATAACCACTGCTGAATCGATCTTTATCAGTATTCCCAATACCACCGGCACGTTCTGGTTCGATGAGGGAGACTTTGGCTTGCATCATCCCGACGACGAGGATTGTGAGGATGGCGGAACAGAAGATGGACTCGGCTCTATCGGTGACTATGTCTGGTACGATGACAATAATGATACCATCCAGGATGAAACCGAACTGGGCATTGCCGGTGTCACTCTCAATCTTTATGTCGGAGCTGAAATCGTCGCCAGTACGACCACGGACGCAGAGGGCTGGTATTTGTTCGATGATCTCGCTGCAGGCGATTATATCGTGGCCGTAGATCAGGAAACCGTACCCGATGGGTATAGCCTGACGACCACGAACGAACCCATGCACATTGAATTGACTGAGGAACAGGATTTTCTGGATGCCGATTTTGGTTATTATAAACCCGATTTCGTGCCAAGCAAACTGGACGATGTGTTTGTCGGCGATCAGGTCTGGTATGATGTGGATGGCGACGGTGAGCGCGATGAAGACGAGCCCGGTATCCCCGGCGTGCAATTGACCCTGACCTCTCTGGAAGACGGAGCCACCATTCTGCGCGAAACAGGTACCGATGGCATGTACGCGTTTCAAAATGTGGCACCCGGACTGTACGAACTGCATATCAATCCCGAATCGGTGCCCAGAGGATATAATCTTTCGACGACCAAAGAATCCTTTACCATTGTCGCACCGGTACACGATTACTGGTTCAGGGACGGTGATTTTGGCTTTTACAATCCCGATGACCCGGACCCGATTCCCGAAAAGACCAATCCCCTGGAATGGATCAGCGGTTCACCCACTGCAGAAGGTGAAGGCTGGGAGAATTCGATAGACAGCGACCTTATCGGCTGGGAAGGGACGACGACCACCCGCGGAGATCCCGAAGGCACAGGATCGAACCGAGAGATGCATGAAGGTCCGGCATGGGCCATCTTTGGCATGCCCGAACACGCTCTGTTTACCTTTGACGGGTTGGACATGAAAACCGATAACGGTATCGACCTGGGATTCGCGCAGCGCCGTCAGGCCACACTCATCGATGTACTGGTCTCATCCACGGGTACTGCACCGGAAGATTTTAGCCTCGTGACCACCATTGAACGCACCTCCGGTGAGATGCAAACCTATATGCTCGACGCTGCTGTGACCGCCAAGTATGTCAAACTGGTCATCCATCAACCCAATTTCCGCAGCGGCGCCTGGCGACAGCTGGTAGAGTTTCAACTTTTGCTCGGCGGTGACGCCATTTCCGAACCCGCTCAGTATCCCACGGATATCGCAAGTTTGCCCGAGCAATTTTCATTGGGACAAAATCATCCCAATCCCTTTAATCCGGTTACCACGATCACGTATCGACTGATCGAGGACGTCAATGTCAGACTCGAGATCTATGACCTCACCGGACGCAAAGTGGCCACGTTGGTGGATCAGTTTCAGTCCAGGGGCCAATATAGTATTGAGTGGAACGGCGCAGACATGGCCAGTGGCGTCTATTTCTACCGGTTTACCGCCGGGTCATTCCATGACATGAAACGTATGATTTTGCTCAAATAGTTGTATTTAAAAATGCGTGATTTATAAAAAAAAGCTGATCCGGAAATTCACGGATCAGCTTTTTTGCTTTTCATGCTTTATTATAATGCATACCGAATACCGAGACGGCTCCAGGGCTTGTAATATTCCAGCTGAATGGGACGATCGGTATAACCGATATAGGAACGCAACGGCTCATTGGTCAGATTGACGGCTTCGCCATAGATCTTGATCGTATGGGTCAACTGATAACTGAGCGAGAGGTCGAGCTGAAGATGGGTATCGATCCAGATATCAGAATCGGGAGAGTCCTGTGCATCACTGCCAAATTCCACGATAAATTTGTCATGATAATTCACCGAAAGTTGTCCGGAGAACCGGCGTTTTTCATAACTCACAGCCAGGTTATAGACATGATCGGGTTGGCCCGAAAATTTGGCTTCACGTCCGCCCGGAAGAGTCGCTTTGGAATCGGTATAGGTATAATTCCCATAGATGCCGAGACCATCAAATGGAGCGGGCAGGAACTTTAGCTGGCGTTGCAAGGCAATTTCAATACCCATAATGGAACCTGATTCACCATTGCGAGGCTGTTCGGTGGTGCCACCCAATTCATTGTCAAAGGAAAAGGTAAAAATGGGGTCTGTGATAGATTTATAAAACGCACCCAGAGAGACGAGCCCTATGGTTCGGTCATACTGTTCGATCATGATATCGAAATTACTCGAGGTTGCGGGCAGCAATTCCGGGTTTCCGATTTCCAGATCTTCATCATCCTGAATCCGGTAAGGGGCCATGTCATAAAAATTTGGACGTGCTAGAGCCGTAGTAAACGCCGCTCGAAGATTGGTCGTGGGTGTGATGCGATACCGGGTGTGAATCATGGGGAAAAATTTGGTATAAGTGGTGCCGCCGGTTGTGCCTCGTAGAACCTCTTGATCAGGATCGAATTCGAATCCATCGACATCGACATCGGTGCGTTCCATGCGCACACCCGGCAAGATCATGAATAACGGATTGAGATCCAGTTGCGTCATGACATACCCGGCAAGGGTTTGCTCTTTGACCGTGTAATCTTCTACATCGGCTTCGAGATTGTATTCATTTTCCAAACTCGAACGATAGTTATCAACAAAATCATCGACATCACTTTGACGGGTTACAAAAGAGGGATAGGGATAGTCGCCGGGGACATATCCGTCATTGCTAAAGGATTCACCAAAGTTTTCTCCCAGCAAAATGTCATCTGCCTCATCAGTCAGTTCAAAGGCATTTTCCGTCACATCCTGGGTTTTGTCCTTGTTGCGGAATTTGATTCCGAATTGCAATTTTCCGCCAGCTTCGCCGCCCAATCGATAGGGAACAGACAGATTGAGTGCACCCACCACATCATCATCACGCGTCAGGCTCGAACCAGGTTCGATATTATCGAATTCAAACGGTCCCGTAAACGGATTTCCCATGGGATTGGCCCGAATTTCATCCGAACGACTGATACTCGGCATGTAACTGACCTCTTCTCGCACGAATTCGATCTCATTATCACGCGGTGTATCTTCTTCGGAGCGGGTTACGGTCACATGATAATCGAGCCCGATACCGGATCCGAGCAAATGTTCACCGCCTGCAGTCACATTCATGGACCGCAGATATTCTATCCTGCTTTTGTGTTGAAATACCATCTCGGCATCCGTCACAGTGCCGTCAGCATTATAGTCACCTTTATTGACACGATGACGCAGTCGCATTCTCTGCTCATCATCCTGCATTTCAGCATATACACCACTGAGATAAAAATGAGAATTTTCATCCAGTTCGAAATCGAGCATGGCGGTGCCTCCCAGTCGCGCCCGCCAAAGCGTATAATGACGGACCTGCAATTCACCCAACTGGTCATCACCTATCCCCGGGTCATTCAGTTCATACTCGGGTTCAAGGTCATCAGCACCGAAATTGCGGCGACTGCCAGACAGAGATAACAGATAGCCAAATTTGCCATTCGCCATGCGGTTGCCATAGGTAACAGAGCCATTGGGAGAGAATTTTTCACGAATCGGGGCATACCCTCCGGCGGTTTCGACACTAAATATCCGGTTATCCGGGGCTCGCTTGGTCACCAGATTGACAGAACCACCGATTGCATCCGCATCCTGATCAGGGGTAATGGCTTTGGACACCTCGATGGCATCGAGAATATCCACAGGGACGGCATCGAGAGCGATCTGCCGGTCATCGCCTTCAGGTGACGGAACCCGTTCACCGTTAAAGGTTACGGAGGTCATTTGCGGGGATCCGCCGCGAATCTGAATGTAACGGCCTTCGCCCATATCACGCTGCACGGAAATGCCAGGGATACGTTGTACGGCTTCAGGGGCAGATGCATCCGGAAAGCGTCCCATCTGATCGGTGGCCACGATATTTTTTATGTTCACTGCATTTTTTTGCTGGTTCAAGGCAAGAGCCTGGCCCTTTGCGCGGGCACCCCAGACCACCACCTCTTCACCTTTAATCGTGGTGGGTTGCAGTGTGAATTGTTGCCGGGCAATACTGTTTTTCTCGATATCGACTTGCCTGGAAAGGGTTTCATAGCCCAAAAATGTGACCTGGAGTGTATAACGCCCGACAGGTACACGGGGGATGACAAAACTGCCATCCAGATCAGTGGCAGCGCCCAGGGTGGTGCCCTTTAAAGTGACATTGGCACCAGCGAGTTCGAGGCCTGTTTCGGCTTCCATGACTTTACCGGTGATCCGGCCATAATCTGCCGCTGCCGACAAC
>WJME01000067.1 GCA_014728115.1 Candidatus Zhuqueibacterota bacterium
GTGTTGCACTCCTATCACCCGCAGGCCAAAATCTGGGTGTCGCCGCAGGCGTTTCGTCCCACTGCCTCATGGCTCGATGCCTTTTACAAACACGTCAATGCCCGTTACCCCTGGTTTGGAGGTGTGGTATTCGGTCCCTGGGTCAAGACTCCCATTCAGGAGATGCGCGAGATCGTGCACCCTGACATTCCCATTCGCCGCTATCCGGATATCACGCACAGTCTGAGCTCGCAATATCCCATTCCCAAATGGGATCTGGCCTATGCCATGACCCTGGGACGCGAATGTATCAATCCGCGTCCGGAACAGGAGAAACAGATTCACAATGCGCTGGATGAATATGGCGACGGCAGTCTGAGCTACTCCGAGGGGTCCAATGACGATGTCAACAAGTTTATCTGGAGCGATCAGGACTGGGATCCCGCTACACCCGTGATCGAGACTTTGCGCGATTATGCGCGCTTGTTCATTCATCCGGAATTTACCGAAGGCCTTGCCCGGGGATTGCTGGGTCTGGAGACCAATATCGAGGGGCCTCTGCTGATCAATGAAAACGTCGAGCGCACCCTGCAACAGTGGCAGGCTTTGGAGCAGACTGTGCCTGATCATGTGCTGAGCGACTATCGATTTCAGATGGGACTCATTCGTGCCTATTACGATGCCAGTGTGCGGCGCCGGCTCATTCACGAGACCGAGCTGCAGGAGCAGGCCATGAATTGGCTGAGACAGGCCGAATCCATCGGCGCCATTCCGGCCCTGGAAAAGGCACGCGCAACGTTCCTCTCGGCCCGCACCTCGGCTGTGGCACAGGACCTGCGTCAGCGTTGCATGGCTCTGGCCGACTCGCTCTATCGCAGCATCGGCGCCCAGCTCACCGTGGAAAAACACGGTGCCAAGGCCGGCCGCGGCAATTTTATCGACAATATCGATATCCCGCTCAATGATGCGATATTTCTCATATCCCAAATGCAGTCTATTGAAAAGCTCGCGAGCGAATCCGAACGCTTGCAGGCCATTCATGCCCTGCTGCACCGTACCGATCCGGGTCCGGGCGGCTTTTATGACAATTTTGGCCATCCCAACAGCTGGCATCGCGTACAGAGCCGGCGCTCGTGGAAAGAGGATCCGGGCAATCTCTATTCACCCCGGGTCAGCTTTGGCGTGGGACTGCGTGGCCAGGAATGGGTACACGAAATCACGGCCAAAGGATTCGAAGGCAAAGCCACCCCCCTGGCCTGGGCGCATCAGGTCACCACCCTGTACGACGTGCCGTTGATCATCACCTATGACCAGCTGGATCCGGACAGCGGGTATATGCTGCGCGTCGCCTATACCGGCCGGTTTCGCTCGCGCATGAAACTGGTAGCGGATGAGCAATGGCTGATCCACGATTTTATCCGCACCGGAGAACAACCGGTCTATGAATTTGTCCTCCCCAGAGAGGCTACCCGTGATGGTCTCGTCAATCTGATCTGGACCTGTGGGGAAGGGGAGAGGGGATCACAGGTGGCAGAGGTGTGGATGATGAGGAGGTGACAAAGAGACAAAGAGACAAAGAGACGAAGAGACTAAGAGATAAAACATTCTCTCTCTCTCTGAGTTACTCAGTCACTCTGTCTCTCCCTCTCTTTTTCCCGGTACAGTGCTCATTGCATGCTCTGCCAGCGCCGTAATCGTCAGACTGGGATTCACCCCGAGATTGGCGGGCATAATCGAGCCGTCTGTAATGTACATGTTTTCATAGCCATACACCTTGCAGGTTTTATCCACCACACCGGTCGAGGCGTCTTTGCCGATGACGCAGCCGCCCAGGATATGGGCGGTGAGGGGCATATTGAGGAGCACTTCGGGGACAGCGCTCTTGGCCACGCCGCCCATCTTTTTGGCCAGTGCGCGGGCTGCGGTGTTGGCCTGGGGAATATGGGTGGGCACGCTACTGGTCTCGCGAATCGAAGCCAGACGACGTTTCCATGGCAACAGCCAGTTGCGTCTGAGCATGAATTCCATGCGGTTGTCGTGTGTCTGCATGACCAGCAGGATCATGGTCTTGCGTGCCCAGCCAAATGGAATGAGGTTTTTCAGGAATTCGATGGGATGCCGGAAACACAGCGACAGAAACGTGAGCGCCCGGCGCCAGGTCGGACCTCCGTCTACCAGAAATCCCGATAACCAGAACATGGCATCCGATCCTTCCGGATAGCGCACCGGCTCGATATGGGTATGATCATCGATGAACAGGCTGGAGGTGATGGCAATGCCGTCGCAATAGCGCTGCTCGGGATCTTTTGTCTGCAAGCCCATGAGAATTTCGCTGTTGGTCCGCACCGTCTTACCCAGAGCATCGGAAAGACGCGGCAGGGTGCCCCGGCGTTTGCAGTTTAACAGCAGCCGGTTGGTGCCCATGGCCCCTGCGGCAAAGACAACCCCTGTGCTGGTCAGGGTTTGTGATCTGCGAATCCATCCGTGTGAGGAGCGCATACTGAGGCGATAGCCATCCTCGATTTCTTCGACGAGTGTGACGGTGGTTTCCGGGATGATGGTCGCGCCGAGCTTTTCGGCCAAATAGAGATAATTACGGTCCAACGAGTTTTTGCCGCCGTGTTTGCAGCCTACCATGCAGCGTCCGCTGTGATCGCAACCGCGACGTTGCGGTCCCCGGCCGTCAAAATAAGGATCGTCATTCAGCTGGTCCGGATCGCCGAAATAGATACCCACCTCGGTGGGATTGAAATGCTGTTCTCTGGCGATATCCCGGGCATAGTCGCGTACCAGCTCGTCGCCCGGCCACAGTTTCGGATTCTCGGTGACGCCAAGCATGTGGCGGGCGGTCTTGAAATGCGGGGCCAGGACTGAACGCCAGTCATCCAGATCACGCCACTGGGGATCCTGATAAAACGGGGCAGGGGGTTCCAGCAGCACCGCCGCATAGACCAGACTGCCGCCGCCGACACCGGCGCCGCTCAGCACCAGGGCGTTGCGGAAAAAAGTCAGTTCCTGGATGCCGGTGCAAAACAGATTGGGCAGCCATAACCATTTGTGCAGCTGCCAGTTGGTCTCGGCAAAGTCGCTGGCACGGCGAAAGCGCTTGCCCCGCTCGATCACGCAGACACGGTATCCCTTTTCCGCTAATCTCAGGGCGGCCACACTGCCGCCGAATCCCGATCCCACAATGATATAATCGTAATCCATAGAGAGCCTGTCGGTTGTTCGATTTTGCACATAACGTAAGGAAAATAGGGGAATTTTACAACGTTAAATGTTCAATGTCAGATGGCATAGGGGATGGGGCATAGGGCATGGAGGAAACAACAGGGGGATGGGAGATTGGATTTGCGGTTTACTGTTGAAATGTTGAATTGTTTAATTGTTGAAATGATCTAACGCTCAATTATCTACATTCCTTCCTTTGTTCACGTTTTAGAATGAGCCCGTTAGGGCTCAAATATTTATAGCCGCTCTGAAAATCAGGGCTTTTGCGATGACGTTCATACGCGTTTTTGTTGACCTTTTGCTGAAATTTGCTTAAATAGAGTCATGTATCTATATTTTTTTATTTTTCTAATGGCTGATATGGCTGCTGGTGGCGGGTCACAATCCTTGAGGTTTGTACAGGAAGAGATTCGTTTTTGTCTGAATGGAGATACTGTGCAGGTTGAAGGGATATACAAGTTTTATAATCCGGCATCATCGTCCGTTCGTACGACCCTCAGCTATCCTTTTCCGAAAACGTTGCCTTTTCCCGATTCGCTGATTGCGATACAGATGGATCGGCAGGATACCTTGTCGGTGATCAGAAAAGATCATGCGGTTCTGTTTTCATTGCAGGTCCCTGAAAAACAATCTGCCCGGCTCTTTGTCAGATATCTGCAGCCTGTTCCTGGCCGATCATTTACCTATCTCCTGACCACCACCGGATTCTGGCAGCGTCCCCTGGAAACCGCCTCCTATACCCTGATCATCCCCCATACTGTCCGTCTGACCTCATTGACGCCGGATTACGACCGGGTCTGTGAAAAGGAGGGTAACTGGATCTATGTGATCGAAAAATCCGGTTTTATACCGGAAAACGACTTTAATTTTACCTGGGAGGTCGTGCAATGATTCGCCTGTACGCACTTTGTTTTTGTCTGGGAATTTTTGTCAGTGTCCGGGCCAATCCCATTATGTTGCACTATATCAATGAAATTACCGTGGATTCGACGGACTGGCGCGTCGAACTCTATAATCCCTTTGGCCTTGACCAACCTCTGATCCTGGACAACCACAGCCTGCGCAGCCAGTCCGGCGAGGCGCGGTTTAAATCCGGACTCAAAGTGATCTCTATCCACCTGGTGGTCACCCCGGCCTTGCTGCAGGATAGCCTGTTTATCGATCCCACAGGCGATGAAATCGTGCTGTATGATGACAACTCTGATCAACAGATCGATAAAATGAGTTTTGGAGTCCATGATCTGCCAGCCCCTGGTCCGGGTCAATCGCTTTGCTGGGGGGATAACTATTATTATCTCGATAATTCCCCCACACTGGGACAATTCAACGACACCCTCGATGCCACAGGTACCATTATGGGCCAGGTGACGGATAGCGAAGGACAGCCGCTGAAGGATGTCTCGGTTATGGCTTATCCGGGCGGGACCTTTCCGCCTGATGATGGGGATATGACGGACAGCGAGGGACGTTTTGGGTTTCATCCTGTGGCGACCTATATGGAGATCGGATTTCGCAAACAAGGATTCGAGAATATTTACCAAACCCTGTTTCTGTATCCGGAATCGACTGTTGAAATGAATGTAAAACTGCAGCTGGAATCAAATGTCAAAACCACCCCACAAAAGCATTTCCACATCTTTCTCTCTGATGGCTTTCCCAACCCATTTTCTCATACCATTCGCTTCAGGTATTCGCTGTCAAGGGACGATATTGTGGATATTTCAATGATCAATGTCAGAGGCGAGCGGGTGGAAAATCTGGTCTACGGATTGAAACCGGCAGGGGAATATGAAATTGAATGGCAGGCACAGGAGCACGCCGCAGGTGTCTACTTTTGCCGCCTGCAAACCGCACGAACGGCAGTGGTAAAAAAGTGTTTGCTCGTACAATAAACGCAATGTTTATGGAACATAGTGTCTGAGCCAGGGGCATAGAGCAAAACACAGTATCGTATAGCGCATAGAGCATTGCATGAGGCATAGAGTGAGGAGCAGCAAAGATAAAATCTCGATCTTTGAATGCTAAACAGTTAAACAGTTAAACAGTTCAACAATTCAACAATTCAAGCAGAACCCTGGTCTTGCACCTTTCCGCTATGCTCTTTACCCTATGCCCCATGCCCTCTGCTTTACATTTTCAGTCCCCGTTTTTCCAGCAGGGGTTCGACGCTGGGTTCGGCGCCGCGGAAGCGTTTGTACATTTCCATGGGATCATCGCTGCCGCCGGCCTCGAGGATATATTTGCGGAATTTCTCAGCCGTCTCGCGGTCGAACAATCCGTTTTCCTTGAACGCCTCGAATGCATCCGAATCCAGGATCTCGGCCCAGATATAGGAATAATATCCCGAAGAATAGCCGCCGGCAAAGATGTGACGAAAATACGGACTGCGATAGCGCACCACGATCTCGGGCATGAGATCGATACGATTCAGCGACTGTTTTTCGAATTCAGTGGCATCCTGAAATTCTGTTGTTTTCAGGGTATGCCAGTCCATATCCAGGAATGATGCGGCCAGATATTCCACGGTTTCGAATCCCTGATTGAAATGCCGTGCTTTTTCGATTCTGGCGATCAGTTCATCGGGAATGGGTTCGCCGGTCTCATAATGCCGGGCATACTGTTTCATGACCTTTGGATGCGTGGCCCAGTTTTCCATGATCTGGGACGGCAGCTCGACAAAATCCCGGGGCACACTGGTGCCGCTGACGCGGTTATAGGTGACATCGGACAACAAGCCGTGCAAGGCATGTCCGAATTCATGAAACAGCGTGCTCACCTCATCCAGACTCAGCAGGGCCGGGGTGTCTGCCGTGGGTTTGCTGAAATTGCATACATTGCAGACGATGGGGGTTTTTTCCTTGCCCATGACGCGCGACTGGCCGCGATATTCGTTCATCCAGGCGCCGCCGCGTTTGCTGGCCCGCGGAAAATAGTCGGTGTAAAAGATACCCACATGGCTGCCATCGCGATCCAGCACTTCAAAGACCTCGACATCCTTGTGATAAACCGGAATGTCATTGCGCTTGACAAACTCGAGTCCGAACAATTTGTTGGCCACCTCAAAAGCGCCGGCGCGTACTTTTTCCAGTTGAAAATAGGGACGCAATTCCGCGTCATCTAGATTGTATTTGGATTTTTTCAGTTTTTCGGCATAGAACCACCAGTCCCAGGGCTGCAGCTGAAACGAATGGCCTTCCTTATCGATCAGCGCTTGCAGGTCTTTGGCTTCCATATGAGCGCGTTTCAGGGCCGGTTCCCAGAGCTGTTCCAGGCGGTCATAGACGCGGTCCGGGGTTTTGGCCATGTTCTTTTCCAGCACAAAATGGGCGTGGGTTTCGTATCCCAGCAGATCGGCTTTTTCCACGCGCAGGCTGGCCATCTCGGACAGGATTTTCTTATTGTCCAGTTTATCGCCATGATCGCCCTGGTCGATATAGGCCTTGAACATCTTTTCGCGCAGATCGCGTTGGGTAGAGTATTGCAGAAACGGAATCAGGCTGGGTTTGGAGATGGTAAAGACCCATTTACCCTCGTGTCCCCGTTCTTTGGCTGTTTCAGCAGCTGTTTTGATCACCCCTTGCGGCAGTCCGTCCAGCTCTGCCTCGTTATCGATCACCAGCTCAAAGCGATTGACCTCTTTGAGCACGTTTTCGCCAAACGTGAGGGAGAGCAGGGAAAGCTTTTCATTGATCTCGCGCAAGCGTGCCTGCTGTTGATCATCGAGCAGTGCACCATTGCGCACAAAATCCTGATACATCTTTTCCAGCACAGTTTGCTGCTCGCCGGTCAGCTCGAGAGAAGCGCGTTTGTCATAGATCACTTTGATGCGCTCAAACAGCGCCTTGTTCATCAGAATGTCGTCGGAATGCTTGGAGAGCTTGGGCGACATTTCCTTGGCCACAGCCTGCAACTCGTCGCTGGTTTTGGCAGAGAGCAGATTGTAAAACACACCCTGCACACGATCCATCAGCTCACCGCTGGCATCCAGGGCATCGATGGTAATGGTAAATGTTGCCGGTGCGGGATTGTTGGCAATGGCATCGATTTCTTTCGAGTGCTCTTGCATGCCCTTTTCGAATGCCGGCACATAGTGTTCGATTTCGATTTGTTCAAAGGGAGGGGTTGCAAACGGTGTGTCCCATGTTTCGAAAAAGGGATTTTCAGCTTGCACACCCGCAGTAAACGTCAGGTGGATCATAACCAGTCCTGTCAGATAGAGTGCTCTTTGTTTCATCATTCTCCGTTCCTTGGGTTTTGTGAAAGTGTTGTTCTGATCACCACCCTGCTCCGGAGCCAGATTCACTCTTTAAACGAGCGCGGGGGTGTCGGATATTTCAGCTAGTTTTGATTTATCAATAAACAGGTTTTTCTCATGCCGGGTCAATATAAAGAACAAGGCCATGAAAATCAATATCTGTGATACCGGACTTTTAATCCACAAGGGCACCAATGACACAAAAGATCAATGTGAGGATGTTAATAACCTTGCCCTATAGGTCTGTCCTTCGGTACTTTGCAGTTCATGATCAATCCAGTCTTTTGATATTAAACATTTTGCATCCTGGAATCCATTATTGAGTGATGCAGACTAAAACCCTGTTCATGACCGGGGAATATCTAGCGATTAAATCTCCTTGCAATTAAAGCCAAAAGGTCTTAACATTCAATCTTGACTTTACAATCAGAGACGCTAATGTTTTCATACGCACAATGGGTCCCCTGGGTTTCCTCTTTTTTAGGGGCGGTAACCGGATTTTGTCTGTATGTCTATATAAAAAATCGGTTTATTTTTGGACTGCCGGAATCGCCAGCCAAAATCGTTATCTCTCTGCTTACCTTGCTCCTCTTGAGTGGTGGTTTGGCTATAGCCGGATATCTCGATGGGTTGGCTGCCTGGTTGATTATGATTTTTGGGATTTGCATAATTGGTGAAGCGCTGCGGATCGTTCGCGTGCGCAACCTAAAGATCGAGGACGAGGAATCAGAGAACAGGGCAGGGGAGAGAGCGAAATGGATCACCACCACAGAGTTGCAGGTTCTGCGTTACCGTCTTCCGGTGGCAGCGGATTGGTCCCGCCCCCTACGCATCGTGCACACCAGCGACTGGCATTTCAGTCCGAAATTACCGCACAGCTACTGGCAGCGGGTCGTGGAAACTCTTGCGCAAGCCGAAGCGGATCTGTTGTTTCTGACCGGTGATTTTGTCACCCATGCCCGGGATGCTCGCTTTATTTCTGAATATCTGTCCCGCGAATTGGCTCGTCTGGGCACCTTTGCCGTGCTGGGCAATCACGATTACTGGGAGCAGCCCGATGAGATCCGATCCCATTTAACGTCTGCGGGTGTGACTTTGCTGACCAACACCTCGGTATTGCTGGACCCGTTGCCGGGAACGCCGCTTTTGATTTGTGGCTGCGATGATCCCTGGGGTTCCGAGTCCTGGCAGCCGCCCCGGGCACCCTATCAGTGTATCAAGCTGTGCCTGTCTCATACACCGGACAATATCTACCGGTTATCCGGATGGGGAGCAGATGCGGTATTCAGCGGTCATTTTCACGCCGGACATGTCCGTTTTCCGTTCCTGGGTGCCCTGCTGATCCCGTCTGCTTATGGCCGTCGGTTCGTGCACGGTCATTTTCGTGTCAACCAGACCCATCTCTATGTCTCTGCCGGTATTGGCTCGGTGGTGCCCTCGCAGCGGATTCTGTGTCCCCCTGACATCATGATCATCGATCTGGTACCGGCGCATCTGACAGACGACAACATCAGGGTGGGGGAGGGGATCGGAAGAGAACCGGTGGGAGATCATCGATGACATTCAAGAAATCCCGGCAAGGCCTGACGGGCGGCCAACCCAGCTCCCTATGCTCTGGCTTAAATATTTGAGGCCCCCTTCCGGGGTCGGACCTCAGGGGTTTGTTGTTTCTTTTGGATTTAGGATAAATTGGGGGAAAGTCTGAGATCATAAGATATTGAAAACATTAGCCTAAAATATTAAGCTGCTTGTTTTTTTAGACTCGACATCCCGGTATTGTATCGGTAAAAAAAAGCCATTTCAAGGGGATAAAAACACGCATTTAAACCGGTTCAAATGGGTTTTACACCCCCTAAAGTATTGTTTTTCTGCAACCGCTGAGGTCCGACCCCGAATCAATACGCAGCACCGTCAATGACGACCAGGCCGCTAACCTGAGATTCACCGGCAAGGAACTGGATAAAGAGAGCCACATCGGATTGTATTATTTTGGCGCCAGGTATTATGATCCCGAGGTGGGGAGGTTTATTAGTGTGGATCCGTTGGCGGACAAGTATCCGGGGTGGAGTCCTTATGTTTATTGTTTAAACAATCCGCTTAAGAATATCGATACAGACGGAAGAAGGGTTGAGATATATTCTGTTCCGATAGGTGTTGCAGGAATAAATACAGGTCATAAGCATCTATTCCTAGTAGTTA
>WJME01000068.1 GCA_014728115.1 Candidatus Zhuqueibacterota bacterium
AGCACCCGGTGCCACCTGGGTAAATTCCACAAAGCGGTTATAAATCACTGGAGTGCTTTCGTGACCATCGGTATCCACGCTGGAAACCGTATAGTGATAGCCGATCCCCGGTTCTGGCGTCTCGTCGATCCACACCACATGACCTGCTTGGTCCAGTAACTCCCTGGACTCGGCATAGCTAATCTCACCGATCTTTTCCCATGGACCCACCAGTGAGATGGGGGTGCGATAAATTCGATAAGCAGCCACATCATTTTCGCCTTTGGCCGGGTCGACATAGCTGTCCGGTATCCCGGGAAACGTGATTTTCATGATGCCGGGTTCCGGCACCACACTCAGATAATCCCCTTTTTCCGGACCCACAGTGGGTGGCGGAAAAGAGTCCACAGCATAATTTCTCTCGATCAATTCTTTGGCCGCTGCATGGTTTTTGAACAAAGAGTCGAGTCCCACTTTGGCAAAATACCAGATCTCATCCAGAGTGGAGCCAGGATAGGTATAGGAATCCGGTAAAGGCACTTTTTGCACATTCTCGAGCCCTCCGGCATAAATTTTATCGCGGGACATTTGACCGGCAACGAAACCAAAAACAACCTTTTTGGTCTCCCCCGGGGCAAAATCATAAGGACCATAAGACAAAACCAGCGCAGGTTCCCGTTCCCATTTGGTGCCATCCAGGACATTGGGATCCTGGGCAGCCTCGTCCCAGCTCATACGCGGTTGTTCATAAGAGAGCTTGCGCAGCACTTCATGCGGGGGATCCGGCTGAATGGGAATGGCCTCATGCGGGGGAGTGCCCGGTTCCAGTTCTGTGGTATTGCCCTGGTGTACGATATTATAATGGTAGCCCGGATTGCCGTTTTTGTCATCCGGGGCCAAAAAATTACACAGGGTATATACGGCAGTGGATCGCAGCTCGTGCCGCAAGCCGTTCTCGACCTTGATATCTCCGGGATCGCCGGCATCGCCGGTAACCGGACCGGTAGCAAACTTGTACTCGGTCTCTTTTTCCGTGCTCCAGTCAAACGTACGGTCGTCATAGAATGCAAACATTTGCCGTTCTTCGTTCCACAGATATTTCTCATCGCGTGAGAATCCGTTTTGATTCTGCTCGAATCTCCACCAGACGCCCCACCGAACGTCCTTGAGGGATTGATCGGAATAATTGATCAAATCCACTTCATAGATGATAAAATCATCATATTTGGGATGGGCCCAGGCCATGACCTTGGCTTTAGCTTCCAGATATTCGAGATCATAGCGCAGATGGGAAGTGATATATTCCTCAGGCTCTGTGGTAGAAATCTCGAAATTGAGATTTTTATGGATAACCGGTTCGGCTATTTCGGTGATCAAACCGGGTTTGTTGGATGAGCTCACCGTCGATACAGTGGTATCCTGGGTGCCGGTGCTGTTGGGACGAATGGAATAGATAACGGTTCCATGCCCCCCGGCCAGATCAAACGGAGAGTGTTCAAAACCCGGATACGAAAGACCGCCCTGTCCCGGGACTCCGGTACCTGAGGCAAAATCAGAACCATGATGGGTGGTCAGTTTTGCGCGCCCCAGCCACTTGCCGGTAAAAAACTGGCCATAGCCGGATCCGGCAAAGATCAGAATCACACAGAAAAGCATGATGCGTGATATATGAATTTTATATTGTTTCATTGTTTTCTCCAATCATTTAAGGTGTGTTACGATCAGAACGAAACACCGAGTCGCAGATAAACCTGGCGTTTTTGATTCGAGTACCAACCCCATTCATCCGGTTCTCCGGAGACAGGGTGAGTCCAGAGCTCACCGGTTCTCAGGTAATTCTCCAGATTATCACCGCCTGGTCTCGAAAGCATTTTGTAATTGAACAGATTACGCACTTCGATACCGATGGAGGGTTGCACACCACTGATATGGAACACTTTGTTGACGAACAGATTGGTATTGTAAAATGCTTTCCAGCGCCGGTTGTTCTGTTCCGTGGAGAGATCTTCGGGAAAATGATAGGTATAGACCTGGCCCGGACGATATTCCGTAAACAGATTGATGAACCAGTTGCCAAGGGGATACCAACCGCTGACCTGCGGACCAAATGTTTCAGGGGAGCTCAGTACACCGTTGAGTTTAAAGCGATGTGAAGGCATCCATTTTTGTTCGGCGTCATCGCCCGCATGTCTGCGGTCCACCTGGTTCATTTCCGGTTCATAGATCTGGCGCCAGCCAGCGAGTCCGGCCAGATTTTGTGAAAAATCATAACTTCCGCGCACAGACAGATTGCGCATGAATCGTGTTTCCAGAGTGATTTCTACGCCACGGGCATCGCGATGACCCACATTGGAATACATGAGTACAGGACGGCCCTTTTGTTCAGAATTGCTGCGAATTTCCGTAACCGCATCTGTACGATTGGTACCCGAGGTCAGGGTACCGGTCGCGGTACGCAGGCCCCGTGTTGTGAGGTGTTTGGCTTCTTTATAGTAAAGCGTGGCATCGATTCTGATCAAGCCGGCCAGATCCTGATCAAACCCGACTTCGTATTCGATCAACTTTTCGAACTCGAGCAGAGGATTGGCATCCATCCCAGAGTTACCGGTCATCTTGATCAGAGGTGTGGAACCGGGTGTGGGTTCATCGTCCATTCCCTTGACCCAGCGATAGGGTTGGCCGAGGATCTTGATCCAGGCCGGACGCATATTGAAATGGCCATAAGAAAAGTGCAACACTGTGGTTTCGGTGATGGGGTGAGAGATGCCGAACCGGGGTGCCAGGCGCAGCCGGGACGGGGTTTCGCGAAACGGGATGTTTTCCCAACCGGGAAAAATTCCATCGGGCACATCCTCGGGATGGCCTTCAGCTCCGGCACGAGTGGCATAGGGATCCCAGAAATCCACCGGCCGTTCGCCACGCGGATCATAATAATCCAGACGCAATCCTGCATTGACCACCATGCCATTGATTTCGATCTTGTCCTGAATATAAGCAGCGAACTCGATGGGATTGCCTTCCATCAACAGCCACAAGTTACCGCGTTTGGCGCGACGGTACAGGGTATTGATGGATTCAAAGTCGAGGTCATAGTGTTTGAAATGGATACCGGTCTTTACCAGATGATTCTTGTGTACCTGGCTGGTAAAATCCGCTTTGATGGAATTGACTGCGGTTTTGCTCGTCAACCACTCGCCCGGTGATCCTTCGAGGCTGGTAAATTGTCCGACTCCCAGCACATAATTGTTGCGGAAATGGTCGGCCCAATACCAGTTATCCCCTTCATATTCGACGGGAAACTGGGCCAAAAAGCGGGAATTATCCTGTTGTTGTTCCAGGTCCTCATAGAGACGTCCGGCCTGTACTTCATAAAAACTGCTGGCAGAGAGCGTATGAACCCATTTGAGAGAAAAGTTCATCAGGTCGAGATATTCCATATCCCCGTTAAACGGTCTCGCAAACGGATAATACTTGTGAAAGGCGTACGGATCGGTGATTTGGGTACTGGTGCCGCGATTGCCGATAAAGTTGCGTCCCAGTTCTGTGGAATGGGTAAAACTCTTGCTTGTGCCGGCATTTTCATAGCCGCCGTACAGACCGCTCAGAGTCAGTTTCATGGACGGATTGAATTTATACGTCAGTTTGAGCTGGTTATTCCATTCCGGATTGTATTTCAGGGCTTGCGGATAAATATTCACCCCTCTGAGATAACGGGAGGAGAACATGAAAGAGAGATTATCGGTGATTCCGCCGCTTATGGTACCTTCGAGCTGCCATTCACCGCGTTTGTTATAATCTGCCATGATGGGATCGGGATTCCCGACAAAATCCTGCCACATGGACAGGCGTTCCTGTGGGGTCAGATCGGGACGTCCGCCATCGTTTTCCGTCCAATAGTCGAGATCGAAATTTGTCCAGTCCCACATGTCATTGCTGTAAAAATAGCGTCCCCAGTGATACGTACCGGACGGGCGATATCTGACCTGGACATCCCCGCTGAGACGACCGGAATGCTCACGGGTCACCACATCGACGACACCGGACAAAGCAGACCCGTATTCGGCATTGAATGCACCGGTCAACACGCGCAATTCCTGGATACTGGTTCTGTTGATTCCTGTATAATTATCGCCGACCACACCGGAATTCATGCTGCTGCCATCGACGATATAGTTCATGTCTACAAAGGCACCGCCACGGGCAGACATCATGCCGTCTTTGATCAGAATACCGGTTTCCTGTCCCATAGCTTCATTGATATCGCTGACCCAGGACTGGCTCAACTGCTCGGAATTGATCACGACCTGGCTGGCGGTGAGATCTTTTTCGATAATGGGTCGTTCTGCCACGACAGTGACCTCCTGGCCCTCGATAGACGACTGTTGCAAATCAAAATTGACACCCGTAGTCTTGTCGACGTTGACCCTGACCTCGGTCTTGGACAGGGTGGTATAGCCCATCATCGATGCTTCGACCTGATAAAGGCCTGGTGGGACGTTGAGTATAAAAAAGTGACCATCGGTATCGGTTGCCGCTCCCATGGTCGTCCCTTCGATGACGACATTCACGCCGGGTAATGCCTCACCTGACTGCTTGTCGAAAACCTGCCCTGATATTTTTCCTGTTGTCCCCCCCAGAGCGACACCGGCAAACATCAGAAACAGGATTCCCCCAACCAAGAGAACCTTGGACTGTTTCATAATCTCTCCCTCCATAAAGGATTGGTGAATAATGATTAGGAGGTACCAAGAAACCGGTAGAACGGATCATCGGTTTCCCGGCACCACTGCCGGAGCAATCGACGATGGTGCCACAGGTCTGTGGCAAATTCTTTGTGTCTGACAAGGCTCTGACTCTCTCCAGGATCATTGACCAAATCAAACAGCTGTTCGCGATTGGCTCCTGTTGAATAGATAATATATTTGTATCTGGCCGTCCGCAACATGCGACCATAGATACCATGGCTTTTGAGATCAGAGCAAAACTCTGTCTCGCTAACGATAAACTCTCTCCAGTTCAAACGCTCGGCAGAATGATTTAACAGAGGTTTCAGGCTATTGCCCAGGTATCCGTCTGCACACTCTATACTGGCAAGATCGCACCAGGTGGGCAACAGATCCAGTCCTGTCGACACCAGGTGCGTCTCATTAATGTGTGCATCCATACCGGGATGCGAAATGATCAGCGGCACACGGATAACTTGTTCATAGAGCGCCTGCGCATGATTCCAGCGGTGGCCAGCAGCGCCTTCACCGTGATCGCTGGTAAAAAATATAAGAGTATTTTCCGGATCTCCATTTTCCTGCAAAACATGCAATAATTGACCGATCTGTTTGTCGACGGTTTCTATCAATCGGTAATAGCCCCAGAGATATTGACGCCACTGTTTGGGGGTCCATTCAGCGCTGGAAAATAATTTGGGAGCAAAGGTTTGAATCAATCGCAAGACGGTGGGTTCGTCAAGGGGAGGAAGAAAATTATCCGGAAGCGGAGGACACTCGTTTGCCGGAGGTGGTTTTATATAGGACCCTTGTGATCCATGGTTTCCCTTTACCCACCAGGAAATATCGTGAGGATTGACAAAAGAAGCAACAAGAAAAAAAGGATTTTTTCTTTTGGTTTTTAAAACCTCCAGGAACGCTGAGGCCAGGTGGTTATCGGAACGGTTTCCGCAAGTATATTTGAGCTGTGCAAAGCCATGAATGGATTTTTCATGGTGCGAAATGGGGAAATACCAGTTGCCCAGATATGCTGTATCATACCCTGCGCGGCTCAACAAATTCGCCGCCATTACAGATGAACCTCGATGACCTGACTTGTTTATGGTGATGCCGGTCTCATGGGGCATCTTGCCGGTAAACATGGCCATCCATGAGGGCGTGCAGAGGGGCTGTGCGCAATAGGCATGCAAAAAGACCACTCCTGTCCTGGCGAGCTGATCTATATGAGGGGTGGATACATGGGGATTGCCTAAAAAGCTCAGGGCCTGGGCATTGTGCTGGCCGGTAACAATGACCAGAATATCCGGGGCCCGAAGATTTTGTCCAATGCCTGTTCTTTGCATTTTGAACATCATTGAACCCAAAGAAAGTTTGATAAAATCACGTCTGTTCATTACGATGCACTCTATTTATGCCGACGTGGGTCAGGCGAACCATGCGCTGATAAAGCTATCCTAATAAAGCAACTCATTTTAAACAAATAAAGATAATAACGGTTAGTTCACAGTTGATTAACAATGTTAAAAAAGGCTTGCTTTTGTTAATGATTATCTTTAATGTGGGGTGACATGAGGATTTGTTATGATAAAGAAATCAGACTACAAATCTGAACTAGAAAAAATACTCGACAGTGACGAGTTTTCACACGCGTCATCACACCGCCGTTTGCTTTCCTTTCTTTTCAATGCTTTTGAACACCAGCGACATTTAAATGAGCATATCATCGCCTTTGAAATTTTTAACCGGGATAAAACCTTCAATCCGAGCGAGGATACCATTGTCCGTGTGTATGTGCACGAGTTGCGTAAAAAGCTCGATGTCTATTACAAGACCGAAGGCGCGAATGACAAACTGCAGCTAAAAATCCCCAAAGGGGGATACAACCTGAAATTCGAGTCACAAGCCCGTCCTGCCCTCTCGCACCACATGAGCATCGTCGTGCCCATCTTTTTGGTTCTTTTGGCAGTTTCACTGATTGCCAATGTTTATCTTTATCACAAGCAGCATACGATTGTGCAAAGCTATCAAACGCTTCCGAAAACCCATCCGGTCTGGCAGGAATATCTCAATGATGACAGGCCTGTGCTGATCGTTCTGGGTGATCTGTTTTTCTTTCGGGAATGGTCAGAGGATTTGCAGCGCAATCGTGTTGTGCGTGATTTCCAAATCAATTCCCAGGAGGAACTGGACCTGTTATGTGAAAACGAATACTTTGCACGGCTGGTAGATGAAAACAAATTACCCTACACCTATTTGGTCGAGTACTGTGCCTGGGGCTTGCTGGAATTGTTGCCCATTTTCTATTCACACCACATCCCTGTGGATTTGCGGCTTTCAACCGATCTTTCGCCACAGGATCTCTGTGATTACAATGTCATCTGGGTCGGATATATCAAAGCGCTTGGCCCGCTGAAATCATATTTCCGATACTCTAAATTCGATCTGAATAAGGAATTCAGTTTGCTTTATATGGCAGAGGACACCCATAGCGGCACCAGACAATTCCGAAAAGAGGGCAATATGGCAGAAGCGGATCACACAGATATCGGGTTTTTTGCCAAATTTCCGGGCCCTAACAACAATACGATTTTATTGCTCTGTGGATTCGGAATGACAGGAACCATGGAAAGCATTATCAATTTTTGTAATCCTGTATTTTTGGATACATTGCAGAACACCTTGACCGAAGAAATCGGTCACGTCCCTCCCTATTTTGAAGGTCTCACAGAAGTATACGGAATGAACCGAAAAGGATTGTTTTCACAGATCAAAGTGGTGAGTGAGAACGACCCGGATGTGCACTATTGGTCAAAAAGTGGCCCCCCGTAACTCTTTTCAAATCCCGATGATCTGATCTCTCATGCTCATTCAGTGTCCTGAAAAAATTCACCATGATACCCAAAGAGGATGGCATGGGGAGCGTTGACCCGGGCCAGTTCGGAGAATGTTTCGGCATCCAAAATCAGTAAAAACGATCTGCCCGCGTTTTCATCGAGAACCACGGATATAACCACCCCCTCATCTTCTTTGGTGCGACCGGGTTTTCCGACAAAAACAGGCTCGCCCGGAAAGCAGCCTTTTTGATACCAGATTTTGGATGAACCTAAAGAAAGATCGATTTTTGTCAATTGATCGTAAAAGCTATTGCCAGCGTTTTTATTGAGGCCGGTCGTATAGACGATATTGTAATCAGGGCTCATATTAAAGCGCTCGTGATCGAACCGCATCAATTCAACATCCTCATCGCTCAGCGCGTACTCTTTGAGCTTGCCTGTCAACAGATCCATTGCGAACCGAACCAATCTGCCTCCTGGCAAGGGTTTTTTCTCGCTTTTGATTTTGTCCAGATAAAAACTCTCGATTATTTCGGCCGTGGGATATTTGATGAGATCGACAAAGAGCTTGTCCTCTTTTTCGAATGCATTGACATGATGAAACGCGAAAAAAGGCTCGGTCTCGAGATGACAGACCGTCTTGCCGTTTTGCCGGGAGATAATATAAAACAGCGTTCCCTTTTCAGGTTGCCAGCGATAGTTTTCGATAAAAGGTTTGCCGCTCAGCAAGATATTCAACGGATAAACCCGAAGAGGATATTCGGCCAAAATGAAATAATTCGGACTCGACCCAAAACTGTGAATATATGCCGGATGAGTGGTCCTGATCCTGGCAACGGGCTCGGTTGTATGACCTTTGGAGCGGATCAACTGGTAAGTGCTTTTACGTCCAAACCGGATCACGAGGTTATAGAGTTCACCCCGCCGGGTATCGATATGCGGATGCACGGTCGTGACATGCATGTTATTTCGATCATATTGATAAACACCACAGGATTCCAGAGTCTTGCGATCAAACTCGATCTGCATGGGGGTTTCGCCCAGGGCGAGATAGCGCGAATCGAAATGAGCCACATTCACCTTGGCGCTGTCTGTCAATTTGGGTCTGAACAGGGTTTTGATCCGGTGAAATAATTTATCGCACGGATCGGTGGCAAATTCAGAAAAAGATATTCTGCCCGTTTGCAGGGCTTGATCATAGGCTTTGCAGCCCAGAAACCTGTTCGTGTACCCTACTTTTCCTCCTTTGATGGAAAACTTGTGCAACATGGCCAGGCCATCGAACCAATGCCGATAATGCTCATCGCCTACACGAAAAGTGCCCGGTCCGTTTCGTATCAATTCCCCTTCTATCCATGGTGGAATCTTGCCCTGGATATCGAGTGAAACGTTTTCATATTCGGATGAGGTTTTGCCGAAACCCATCTCATATGCTTTTCGCATGGCTATTCTCCTGATTGTTGCAGATCTGATTGAATGAGATTCGCTGCGATCTTGCCCGACGAAAGAACAGCCGGCACACCGGCACCGGGATGTGTACCCGCTCCCACAAAATAGAGATTATCAAGCTCTTCCGACCGGTTGTGGGGCCGAAAAAAGGCAGACTGTAACAGGGTTGGTTTGATCGAAAAGGCAGCACCATGATAGCTGTTGAGTGTATTCTGAAAATGCAAAGGATCGATAAAATGTTCGGCAATAATGTTTTGTCGCAAATCAGGCAAATAGTTGTCCTGCAAAAAGTCCAGTACCCTGGCTTTATAGGTTTCTGCAAGGGTCTGCCAATCCACATTCGCTTTCAGATTGGGCACCAAAGAGAGCACATAGAACGATTCGCAGCCCTCGGGGGCAATACTCGGGTCCGTTATGGTGGGCATATGGAGATAAAGAGAAAAATCATCAGGCAATAAGCGGGCTTTGAACAGATCTTTTAAAAGCTCCTTGTAACGCTGGTTCATGATGATATTATGATGAGCCAGTTTCGAGTCGAGATAGCGCCGTTTGGTACCAAAATAGATCACAAACAGAGAGGTGCTAAAGTTAAAGCGATCGATCCTGGCATCCGTGTATTTTTTCCTGAAATTTTTATGGATCAAATGCTTATAAACAAAAGGGACATCTCCATTACACACCACGATATCCGCATTATGGACCGATCCATCGGCCATTCGCAGTGACTTGACCCGACGATCCTCGCCCAAGATCTCTTTGACCTCGCTGTTGAGATGAATACGCCCTCCCAGCTCAATAAAAAGCCGCTCAAATCCAGCGACAATCGCACCGGTGCCGCCAATCGCATAATGAACGCCCCACTCTTTTTCAAATTGTACGATCAGGGTATAGAGCGAGGGCGTATCAAAGGGATTGCCCCCGATCAATAGAGGATGAAATGAAAACACACGGCGCAAAAAATCGTGTCTGATATAGCGCGATACAAAAGCGTAGGTTGGCATATACCCTGCGAGCTTTATGACCGCAGGCATAATCCTGAGCATCGCGGGCATGCCCAGAAAGGGTTTGTCTGTATAGGGGTGAAACAGGCTAAATATTTTCCTGGTATGTTCGACAAACCGGTCATAGTTGGGACGATCATCGGGATTCCATCTGTCGATTTCCAAAAGCATTTGTTCGTGATCGTGCCGATAATCAAAGTGATTACCCTGGTGATCAAAGATTCTGTAAAACGGATCGAGGGGAACCAGCTTGAAATAATCTTCACGTTGCTTACCGGCCGCCTCAAAGATCTCGTCAAAGATATAAGGTGCGGTAATCACCGTCGGCCCGCCATCGAATTTAAAGCCGTTTATGTCGTATTGATATCCGCGTCCCCCCAGCTTGTCCCGTTTTTCATAGAGATCCACCGAATGTCCCTGAGCAGCGAGACGAATCGCCGCAGCGAGTCCTCCAAACCCACCGCCAATCACGGCAATTGTTTTTTTCATGTCCCTCCCCAAAATCTAAGCAAAGCCCGGCCTCTATATTTATGGTCCCAATCCAAAAATGTTACTACAGTCTGGTGGGCTTTTAATAGTGAATTTTAATGTCTACTTGGTCGGTATTCATATCCAGCACAAATTTGCATTGTTCATAACGCGGCGGTCCCAGGGTGCGCAGGGCATTATTGGATACCCCCACCCCTTCCCTCGGTAACCCCAGGAAATTTTTATCCAGTTTTTTATTATTGTTTTCATCATGCAAGACCGAAAATGCGATCTCGCCCAAGGCCAGTGAATCAAAGGTGAAAAACAGGCTGTCTTGTTGGGCCGGCAAAGATATCCATTGATCCGCCTTTTCAAATTCTTCAGGAAAACCCTCCTGGGAACGAAAAACAGATATTCGCACCACCCCCTGCGCATTTTTTATGTTCTCGATCCTTAACTCGAGAGAGCGGGTTTGGGCAAAAGAGTGTGGTTGAATAAAGAGAATAAAAAAGGACAAAAAAAGCGTTTTAATGTGTTGTTCTGAATATATCATTGGTTATTCCTGTCTGTTTACACGATCCAAAACAGCACCCGTGCACAATTTATTCGCATTATTGCATCCTCTGATAATCTTCAGTGCATTGATTTTTACGTTAGCTTGAATTTTAAAGTCCCCAGTCGTACATGGATCGTTCTGGTCAGATGAATTTGCAGACAAGCGAGGTGAGATCATCTTCCTGCAGCGAAGTGCGGGAAAACTGTTGGACAGCATTGAAAAGGGTTTCGATCATTTCTATTGAAGACAAATCCAGGGATTTGCGAAGAGCTTCCAGCGCGCGGGTCTCGCCGAACTGCACCTGGTGGTCTCCCAGCGTTTCGACGATCCCATCGGTAAGCAAAACAAGCGTGGTTGCCGGCTGTATGGCAAGGGGCTTACTGGTCTTGAAATGAGAATTGGCAATAAAACCCAGGGGCACGCCATTGCTGGTGAGTTCTGATTCCAGGTGTCCGTCCTGTGTGAAAACATAGGCGGATTCATGGCCGGCACTGGCATAATCAAGGATTCTTTCCCTGAGGTTAATACGGACAAACACCAGGGTCACGAAATGGAGTTTATCCAGATCAGCACTCAGCTCATTATTCAACAGAGTAAGGATACGGCCGGGATCAGATTCGAACCGTGTAAAAGCGCGCAGATAGGCTCGTACTTCGGCCATAATCAAAGCCGATCCGATTCCATGTCCGCTGACATCGCCCACGACCAGGGCGATATGATCGTCATCCAGCATGACGACATCGACATAATCTCCTCCCACCGCCACGGCCGGGCGGGCCACAGCCGCGATATCGAGTCCGGGGATTTGCGGAGAAATCATGTAAAAGCGCTGCTGCACTTCTCTGGCAATGCGAAACTGGAATTCCTGCTCCTGCTTTTCCTTTTCCTGCGTCATATCCTTAATGACAGAGACAAAGTGAGTGATATTTCCCACCGGGTCTTTCAAGGGCGTTATGGATTGTTGACACCAGTACAGATCACCGTTCTTTTTTCTGTTGATAAATTCGCCTTGAAAAGACTCACCGTTCATTATAGTGGCCCAGAGTTTTTTATATTCGTCAGGCTGATGCTTGCCTGACTTTAAAATTTGAAAGGTCTTGCCAAGGGCTTCATCGCGACGATAGCCGGTGATTTGCTCGAATGCAGGATTGACATAGGTCATGACACCCTGTTTATCCGTGATCACGATGCTGTCTGCGGTCTGTTCAACCGCCTTTGAGAGAATAGAGAGTTCTTTTTTGTGTTTTTTTTGATCAGTGATATCTTCTGCATGAATGATAATCTTGTCCGGCGGCAAAAAGATATAATTCATGTTAAAATCTTTATAAAAATCATATTCCTGAACTTTGAAAAAACGCTCGACATTCAGGGATGTTTTCTCTTCAAAGCACCGCCTCAAGTCCAGCATAATCTGCGGAAAGTCTTTAAACATCTCACTGGCACGGTGATTGAGATAATGCCTTACCTTGCGACGGGTCATCAAGGCAGCGGCCCGGTTATAATCGATGAAAATAAAATCATCCTCAATACAATGCCAAATAAATGTGGGAATCGGCATGCCTCTGAATTGCAGCCTTTCCCGTTCACGAGTCTGCTTGCTTTCATTTTCGGTTTCCACTTGGCGTGTGATATCCTGAAAAATGACGATTCCGCCATTGACCTCACCCTCTCTGGTACGAACCGGTTCTGCCGAAACGGAAATGAACACGCCCTGCGGTTTTTGCGGGTTTTTGATATAAAGGATCTGATCGAAAATCGTTTCTCCTTGCAATGCCTGGGCCAGAGGCAATTGAGGCGAGGGAAACGGAGTCGTCTTGTCCGGATAATAGCAACCATACAGAGAAGACCATTGATCCGGAGAACTGTCCAGTAATCCAATACCCAGAATAGTTTCGGCGACACGGTTGAAATATAGAAATTTCCCGTCCTTATCGGCAACTATGACGCCTTCAGTCAGGTTGTCCAGTATGGAGTGCAGGGCCTTAAAATTTGCATCTCTCAAAGGTGTCAGAATATTTTGCAAGCGTTTCCCAACCCGAAAAAGTGAGTGTTTTATCAAGGTGACGTGCAGGTTCTATCCAGGGGCGTAAGAGCGATTGGATTTTTCCCATTTTGGCAATACTAACACGATAATGATATAAAATAATCCCTTTTTGCGCTCGTCTGCGATATTTCTAGTCGACTATGACCAGGGTCAAAATTGCACATACAAATTCATTAAATTCTCTAAACAAGGATTATTCGGATGCAAGCAGGGACTCCCCTTGTTACCCCTATTGAGAAACGGGAGTGCCAACATATGAAAATTTTAACATTGACAATGAATCCAACCGTGGATGTGAGTAGTTCGGTTGAAAACGTGGCAGCGAATCAAAAGTTGCGCTGTAATACACCCCGTTACGATCCGGGCGGAGGGGGAATCAACGTTTCCAGGGCAATCAAAAAACTGGGGGGCTCTAGCGTGGCCTTCTATCCCTCGGGTGAGCCCACAGGGAGTGTTCTGGAAATGATGCTCTCTGATCAGGAGATCGATCAGCGCCCCATATCCATCAAAAACAGCACCCGGGAAAACCTGGCGGTGCTGGAGACCTCCAGCGATCAACAGTATCGGTTTGTCATGCCGGGTCCGGAAATGGAGGAAATTGAATGGCAGGAATGCCTGAACAGCGCCATCTCGGCAGATCCTAAACCCGACTTTATTGTGGCCAGTGGCAGTCTGCCGCCGGGCGTCCCAAAGGACTTTTATGGCCGGCTCGCTGAACAGGCCCAAAAACAAAAGATCAAACTCGTGGTCGACACCAAAGGCCAGGCGTTGAAAGAGGCTCTGCAAAAAGGGCTCTATTTTATCAAACCGAATTTCAGGGAATTCCAGCAACTGGCCGGACGAGAGATCAAAGACGAAAAGGAAAGAGAACAGGCAGCCAAAGAGATGATCGAGACCTATCATCTGGAATTTTTGGTCATCTCTCTCGGGGCAGCCGGAGGATTGTTTACCAGCCGGGATGAATGCAAGAGGATTCATGCCCCTGTGGTCGACATACGAAGCAAGGTCGGGGCAGGTGACAGCATGGTAGCCGGGATTGTTCTCAAACTCGTACAAGGCGAATCTCTGCTCAAAGCGGTCGAATACGGAGTGGCGGCCGGATCAGCTGCTGTGATGACCCCGGGATCAGAATTATGCCATAAAAAAGATGTCGAAAAACTCTATAATGAATTGCAATGACGGTGCACCAAACGTGACCGAGTGCAGAAATAAAACCATGAGGAGTACACGATGAGTGAAATAAAAACCCAGCGAACAGGCAAAGCAGGGGAAATAACCTATCATCTCGAACCCAAAGCCAGAGTCGCCATCAATGGACTGGGCCGTATCGGCCGGGCCACACTGAAAATCATTATCGAGAATCCTGATCTCGAACTCGTTGCCATCAATGATATTGTGGATGAAGCGAATCTGGCGTATCTGTTGAATTATGATTCTGTTTACGGCAGATATGATCGACACGTTCAGGCCTCTGAGGGTGTTCTTAAAATAGACGACCAGGAAATCAAAGTCTATCATAAAAAAGACCCGGAAGAGCTGCCCTGGAAAGATCTGAATATCGATGTGGTATTTGAATGCACCGGGATCTTTACCCAAAAAGCTGATCTTGAAAAACACATCCGTGCCGGTGCCAAGCGCACCATCCTCTCTGCGCCGGTCAAGGGAGAGGGTGTGGAAATGGTCGTCTATGGAGCAACGACACCGAGCTCTGATGATCTGGAAATCATCTCCTGTGCCTCCTGTACCACAAACTGCATCACACCGGTCGTAGAGGTGCTGGGACGGCATATAGGCATCAAAAAAGCAAACATGACGACCATACATGCCTATACATCTTCACAGGAAATCGTGGACGGTCCCGCAAAGAAATGGCGCCGGGGAAGAGCCGGAGCGCTGAATTTCGTACCGACCACAACCGGGGCTGCCACTGCCACAACCAAAGCCCTGCCGCAATACCAAGGTAAATTCGATGGGGTTGCCATAAGAGGACCGGTGCCGGTAGGCTCGATTGCTGATCTCAACTTTGTGACAGAAAAAAAGACGACCGTCGAGGAGATCAATGAACTCTTTGAAAAAGAGGCCGAGTCGGACCGTTATAAAGGCGTTTTGGCCGTCACTAAAGATCCCATTGTATCCTCTGATATCATTAAAAATCCTCATGCCTCTATCGTTGACCTCACCATGACCCAGGTTGTCGATGGTGACCTGCTCAAAGTGATGAGCTGGTATGATAATGAATGGGGGTATTCGGCGCAGATGGTACGCGAAGCCATTGCCATGGTTAGCAAAAGCCAGCAAAAAGCCTGATATCAGAACCTTTCGAACAGCAAGGGAAAAGGATTAACTTGCTGTTCGATTTTTTTTTTATATCTTATGAATTATATACTCACGCAAAGCCGCCGGGACGCCAAGAAAAAACAAGTCTCTTTAATATTTGGTTATAGAATGGCTAGAATCAAACTGTTCATTCAATAATTTTTCAATTGAAAAACGATTCTTTGCGCCTGTGCATCTTTATCATTCTGTTTCAGAAAAAGAGTGATATCCTGTCTTTATCCCGGGGTTATGACATTTAAAAATTTGGGCTGGAGTAAATATGAAAACCGGATTCCACGTTATGACCATGACCATTCTCTTGTGGTTATCCTTTGTTTCCGCACAGGATGCTGCCACGGTGAAAGAGATTGTGCAAAAAATCGACGAGCTTTACCGTAGTCAGTCGAGCTATGCGGAAATGGAAATGGAAATCATCACCCCTCACTGGCAACGAACGCTGCGATTAAAAGTCTGGACCCAGGGAATGAAAAAAACATTTATCCGGATCCTGGAGCCGCAAAAAGAACGAGGTGTGGGGACATTGCGCATCGGCAACGAGATGTGGAACTAT
>WJME01000069.1 GCA_014728115.1 Candidatus Zhuqueibacterota bacterium
AATCTGTACTATAATTTAGTTGCGCGTGCGCGCAGTAGCACAATACAAAGAATATGCTAAGAAATCGTTTTATTCTCATTTTTAAATGATTCCCTGCAAAAAAGGGGCCCCATTTTAATTTAATGAGGCCCTTTAATAAATACTATTCACTACCATCCCATAGGATTTTAAAAAAAGTTGACAAGATGGCTGGCCGTGTGACATGTTAAGTTTTTACTACAAAATTTAACAAGGAGTCACAATGCGACCAGCCAAACACAAATTTACATTATTGAAGCAGGTTATGGACATTATTCCAGCATATCTTGTCCCGAAATTAGCAAAGAAGCATGGAGTCGATAAAAGAAGCAGAACATATTCGCCTTGGAGCCATGTTGTGTCAATGATATTCGCACACTTGTCTCACGCACTGAGCCTTAACGATATTTGCGATACCCTCCGCAACCATGAGGGGGCACTTGCGACTTTACGCAAGGCCTCGCCGCCAAGCCGCAATGGCCTTTCCCATGCGAATAAGGTGCGCACTTCGGAGATGGCAAAGGAGCTGTTTTACGAAACCCGGAATCATTTGACCGGCAATTTTCCGAATTTTGGACGATTTGATACCTCATTCAAGATACCGCGCAGAATCAAACGAGTAATCAATATTGTCGATTCGACGACAATTCAGCTCTTTGCCAATTGCATGAACTGGGCGAAACATCGTCGCAGGAAGGCTGCGGCAAAGTGCCACATGTTGCTTGATGCACGGACTTTCCTTCCTCGCTTTGCTATTGTGAAAAGCGCCGGCTCGCATGATGCCGTAAAAGGACGGATATTATGCAACCAGCTTCAGGATGGTGAATTTGTGATATTTGATAAAGCCTATGTTGATTTCAAGCACCTGTTTGAACTGATGTCTCGTGGTATTATATGGGTAACACGGGCGAAAACGAATATGTCCTACAAAGTAGTTCGAAAGCAGGGCAAGAAAAACGGGAACGTTATTCGCGACGTTGAAATAAAACTTACTGGCGTTAAGAGCAAAAAAGACTATCCGCAGAGTTTCCGTCTGATTGCTGCAGATGTGTTGCGAGATGGAAAGATGGTCCGTATGGAATTTATTACCGATAATTTTGATTTTGCGCCATCAACTATTTGTGAACTGTATAAGGCCCGCTGGGACATTGAACTTTTTTTTAAGCAGCTTAAGCAAACGCTCAAACTCTCAGATTTCCTTGGGTACAGCGAGAATGCTGTACAATGGCAAATCTGGATGGCGCTTCTGACGTATGTTATTTTGCGGTTCATTGCCTATATGAGTAAATGGAGAGGTACGTTCGCCCGGTTATTTACCGCAATCCGCGGGGTAATGTGGAGCAGGCTTGATTTGTACGGGTTACTGAAATGCTGCGGGACAGCACCTGGCCGTCAACGAATGTGTATGCAGCCACAACAGCTGTATTTACCGCTTTTAGTGAATTGAAATATGGGACAGCAAAATGACAGTATTAAAAAATGTCAATAAAATTGTGTGTACTGAGTCAGCTTAATGAACTGGAAATAACGCCGAAAACAGCTTAAAACCGGCTGTTTTCAGATGGCATTATGTAAATATGGGATGGTAGTGCTCCTCAGTAACTTCGCTGAAATTTAAAATTTAGGTAATTACTTGCATTTAATGATGCCTTTGGAAATTTTATATTCCTGCCTGAAAGGATCAAATCAATAATTTAATTGATTGCTTTCATATTATTTGCGCCATAAAATTAATACAAAGCTTGCCTAAAATAACCTTTATCAAAATTGGAAAGCTTTACCTCTTCATTATTCCCTAACTGTATCTCTTTCAAAAGCAGGTGGATTTGGCTCCGGATAATGCATAGTATCAGAGATTGTATCTTCAGTATTCAATGCTTTCTCTTCACTAATATTATTACACCCTAGCTCTAAAATAAAGCTAAAAATGGCAAAAATAAGAATTTGTTTCATAAAATAATTCCTCCATGAAAAACATTAATATGCATCTCTAACTATACTATATTTTTCATTAGCTATTGCAACCCCTTTGTTAATTTGGTAATCTAATTTATAATTTTCTGAACTTTCTAAAGTAATGGCATACTCACATGTAAATGAGGAGCCATTAGCTGATCCGGAAAACTTTACAGTATATGTTCCCTTTCCAGGAACTGGAACAGAATATCCGCCTGAAGATGAAGTAACAGCATAATATGATGAGCCAACTACATCTACCTTTATGTTTCCCTGTCCTTCGCCTATATCATAAAAATTATTTCCATTTTTTTCATCATATACAACGCCAGTAATATAAGGCAAAAAACCGGTCCGTTTTGATCCAAAATCTATAGTTACAACAAAGGGCCCAACACCAGAATTATTGCATGCAATGTAGCCAATACCAACATCTCTATAAGCGGAATTATGCGTATTCGTACGATGACCTCTTCCTTGCTGCATTCCATCTGAAGTGCCTGAACCCCAATCCACCTCAAAAGCTGCATGCGCAAAAAAAATATCCTTTGCATACGCATATATATTCTCGGCAGCGCCTTGCCAGGAATACCCTTGATCCTCAATTCGTTTAACAAGGTCGTCACCATTTGAACTAGTATGACTTTGAAATGCATTATTGCACATATCGTTGCTATGTGCTCTTGCAGAAGAAATTAGCTTTGCATCAAAAGAAAGAGGCGGGGCAGGTTCCATTAAATCAAATTCCTTCTCCATTTTTTCTAAATCAACATTGAAATATGTATATGCTGCTGTTATATTCGCAATTGTTGTATTTTTCAAAAATGTTCCTTCTGCTTTGGGGTTAGCTCTAGCTCTATTAATAAATTCAAGCATTAATTGTTCTTCATTTGAAGGGCTACCTATAGAATATAATGTCGGGTCTGCAGCTATTTTTCCTAATGAAATAACTGCATTTTCTTTTTCAAAGGCGACTGGGGGCGGTGCTTCTGTATATTCTTTAACTTGTGCAATAGAAATTTTTGAGGATATTATAATTATGGGAAGCAAAATGAATAGCATTTTCATTCAGAACCATCCTTAAGTTGAAAATCAGGTTCTATTCCTTCAATTATTAGGGTTCGGCCCAGAATATCATATACATTGTTATACCCATTTGAATTTGATTCAATGAGACCCAACTGCATTCCATCGGAGCATTTTTTTAAAATTCTTGCATATTTCCTCACCCTATTTTTCATTGCGGCTTTTGCCATTTCCTTTTTAGCAAATGTCGCCCTAACCGTATCAACAGCAGTATCCAACACCTTAAACGTATCCAGCGGCTCAGGATATGTCAAATCAAACATGCATGACTTATTCGCCATCCACAAAAATTTCATTTCAAGCTCTCGTTTTTCATTGTCGAAAATTTTGA
>WJME01000070.1 GCA_014728115.1 Candidatus Zhuqueibacterota bacterium
CAGCCGAATTTTTCAATCTCTGTCGATCCAAAGGCATTCAGGGATCAAATACCGATTTTCTCATCTGTGCGCTGGCCGTGAATCATAAAATGCCGATTTTTACGGTGAATCACGATTTTCTGGAATTTCATAAAATCCTCCCCATCGAGTTGCTCCATGCACAATAACCCAAAGAATCGTATGCCTCACCGCAAATAAATCGCCTTGCGGGTGTGTACAAACGCGCCGGCCTGCATCACATAGAAATAGATCCCGCTGGCAACGTCCGAATCATCGCCGGCATGGCCGTCCCAGACCACAGTGTGCAGACCCGGCTCGATCTCACGATCCACCAGCACTTTTACTTGTTTGCCCAACACATCAAATATCCGTAACGTTACATGACTGCGTTCCGGCACCTCGAAACGAATCGTGGTACTCGGATTGAACGGATTCGGGTGGTTTTGATACAGGGCATAGTGTTCAGGAAGATGACCCGGCTTTTGATCGGTATCCAGGCCAGTGGGAATGCGAATACGGACATGCGCGACACCCTGATGGGTGCCGCTGCTATCGACAGCCGTGATCCCGGCCCATCCTTGCATCGCACCGGCATAGAACCTGCCGCTGCTGTCGATCTCGCCCCCGGTTGCCTGCCAGTCGAATCGCATGGGCAGACGGCTGTGAAACCGGTCATAAGCCGTGGCCACAAAAGCGACACTGTCTCCCGGCGCCAGCTCGACCGAATCGGGTTGCACGATAATGGTGTCGATGACCGATTCGTAAATCCGAATCCACACCACAGCCGAATCTGCCAGGTCCGGATTCATGGTGCTCGTGGCCCGGGCGGTCAGTTTGTTGACCGTACCGGCTGCCGCCATGGCCGGATTCAGCACCAGACTGGTGTCGGCACCGAGGCTGTCGCTCAATACCAGTGAAAAAACCACGGGACCGTTCAGCCATCCCAGGGAATCGACCACAGACACCCCGACCCCATCATCCGGATATCCCCAGTTCTGAGCACTCAATACCAGGGAATCGGCAGACCCGGCAGGCAGATACACTGTGTCATTGCCGGCCGAGATCACCAGATCGATGGGTGCCAGAGCCCACCGTTCAACCGATACATTGCCAAAGATCTCCTGTCCGGATCCACTGCCGACCCCCCCGGGCCCGGAGGTATGCCCCCACCAGTTCATACCGACCGGAAGGTGAAACTGTGTATCGGCATGGGTCAGGCCACTGCCGTGATTGTCATAAATATTGTTTTTCTCGATGGTCGCAAAACTGCCCTGTTCCAGATAGAGGGCATCGCCCTGGTCCTGTGTAATGGTATTGCCGATAAAATCGGAACGCGACAGGATGGCATGGTAGCCGCAGCCTCGCAACGCCTTGGTATGGCCCTCGAGAATATTGTTTTGAAAAGCATTATCCGTACAGCTGTATTCCGCAATGCCGACACGGTTGTTGCTGATCCGATTGTTGCTGACCTGATTGCGATCCGCACGATTGAGCAAGAGTCCGGTCATGCTGTTATCATGGACCTCATTGCGGGACATTCGGTTTTTGTGGCTGTCATAAAATTCCACACCCTGGGTACGATTCTGAAGGACGGCATTGCCGTGGATCTTGTTTTCCGATCCTTTCAAGACCGTGATACCGGCCTCATTGTGGGTTAGGGTATTATTTTCAAGATTATTTTTACCGGATTGTGCAATCTTGACGCCGGCCAGATTAGAATCCTTGACCAGATTTTCTGCAAGAATATTATCCGCTCCCTTTTCAATGAGCACACCGGTTCGATTGCCGATGATGGAATTGTCTTTGACCGTGCAGAGCGTGCTGTTATTCAACCACAACCCGCATCCCTGTCCTGCAACATTTTGATCGGACCCGGTTTTTTCCACAGTACACGTCTGCACGACATGCCCCGACCCCGACACGATGATGCCTGCGCCTGTGTTCTTTGACAGGGTAGTATGGGAAACCCGATGTAAAGTGCCTTCCATAGCTATCCCGGGCCCATGATTCGCTGCGATACGATTGGCTTGTTTCTCCTGTTCGCCCCCAATGACCACGCTTTTCGATTCGCCGGTAATCCGGATGCCATAGCGTTTATTATCGGTGATGAGTTGGTTGTAAACCTTGACACCCAGGACGTTGTCCATGGAAATCCCTGTGCCATTGCCTGATATCGCATGTTTTTCCTGAACTTTGGGGGAACCGATTTCGATAAAGCTCGCTCCGGATCCGATATGAATGCCACTCGAGTCATTATCGATGATGATACTCTCATAGAGATATGACAGGGTGGTTTCCTTGCCTTCAAAGACCACACCCATGCCATTTTTACGAATGGTATTGGGTGCGGAATAATCCTCGCTTCCCAAAGTGATATACGAAGGTCCGTCCACGACATGCACACCGATCCCATTGTGTTCGATCAGGTTGTTCATCAGCGAGATGAATCCCGGAGCCTCTCCTTGGATACGGACACCGCATCGGCCATTTTGATGAATGTGATTGCCCAGGTCCGCTCTTCCGATATGCACACCGGTGGCATGGTTTCGCATGAGAATGCCATCCAGGCTCGCGCCAGTGATTTCCACATTGGCGATATGCACATCTTCGACGTCATCGAGCAACAGGCCCACATCTCCACCCTGTAACAGACAATCGAATGCTGAAAAATGTTCTCCGTCATTGTCGATATAGACAGCAGCGGTCTCTTGATTGCCGAGCGTGGACCGCATTGAACCCGGGGGGTTGTTGCCGGCCGTGATATGCAATCCATCCAGCATGACCTCATCCCACACTACACTTGTCGTGTGTTTTGTTTTGTCGGCCGGCACGATCTTGGGTCGATCCATATCGACAAATGAACTTAACGACAAGCTCTTGTTCACCACGACATTCTCGACAAAGACAGAAGGGCAGATCTTGATAAAGTGCTTGTCCTGTGTATCCTCATCGTCGATGGCTGCCTGGATACTCTGGAACCATTCGCCGCTGTTTTCATTCCAGACTCGTCCCACCCGCAGCTCGCCTGAAATCGGGGTGGGGGGTTCTTTGACGCCGCTGGAAAAATTTACAGGATCTGCACTGACCCATTCCATCTTGGTTTGTGCCTGAAACGTGCGTAACTGATCCGGGATTGGCGCCCATTTTTCAGAAGCCTCAAATTCGTACACCAGCCGCAGATTCAGGGATTGCCCTTTGGGAATGATCTTGTCGACCTCCAGAACGATAAACCCGTCATCGCGCAGATAAGCACTGTTGGACAACCGTTGCTTTCCCTGATAGAGATAGATCTGGTGCAAGTCATTGTCTTCGACTCCTGTGCCGGCGGATTGGAATCCGACCTTGAGAACCTGCCAGTCATCTATTCTGTCAGCGGTCAGAACAAAGGGCAAAATCGTATACTCGCAGCTGTCACACACACAGGTCGATATCGTGTCCTCTGCACCGGATTTGCCCAGGGTCAGGGTCGGCACCTGTACCGGTTTTTTCACCTTGAACGTCTGGATGGCCACGCCATAGTTCCCCGCTCCGGGCGTGGCGCCGCCGGCAGGGCTGTCGATTCCGGATTTCTGCTGTGTGCCCGAAAACGTCTCCCACGACACGCCCTCGGCCGTATACAGGGTGCCCACACCCTGATCATCGGCCGGTGTGGTGGTGATCTGCAGGCTGCCGGGAGAAGGACACTCGTCCACCTGGACCAGGGTGTTGCCCAGGTGATCCAGCACGAACCGGATCACGCTGCCGCCTTCGACCGCGGCCAGGATAGCATTGTCACGGATCTCCACATCCCAAATCTTGCCTGTCCCGGTAGCCTCGGCCAGTTGCCAGGGATCAGCGGGATTTGTGACCAGGTAGGCCGTCAGTTTGAATTGCGTATCCGATACAATGGACCCCACAAACAGAGTATCGCTGTCCAGAAACAGACAGGTTGGTGTGCTATCGAATTCCAGGGTCGCCTGCCGGATAGGTTCGGCAGGGGTGGAGATATCGAACGCCTCCACCCCTTTTCCTTGTCCCCTGCCCCCATACGCCGACCAGAGCCAGTTGCCAGAGGCCAACACAGCCCGCGGTCGTCCGGCCAGAACGACATCTGCCACGCGTTGGATATTTTCCGGATCAGACAGATCCAGGGTGATCAGCTCTTGCGCATCGGTCTGTACGAACGCATACGAGCCGCTAAAAGAATAATCCATGATCATCCCGGATTCGATGCGGTGCTGTGCTGCAAGAGTGATCGCCCGGGCATCATCGATATTCAGCAAGTAGAGGTCTGATATCCGGGCTCCGGTGAGTAAACCGTTATAGAGCTTGAGATGCGAGAGTCCGGCATACTCTGTGTAAAGATCCTTGACCGCGGGTTGCCGGCGGTCGGACACATCATAGACAAACAGATATTGGGTAGACGAGACATAGAGCTGTTCCTGGTGCGCCTTTAATGACTGGATGTTATGCGGCGAATTCAGTGTACGGTCTGCCTGCGGATGAGCGGCATCGCTGACATTGAGAATCTCCAGTGGATGATCCGAATTACGGCTAAACAAGACCAGAGACGAGGCATCTGCATAGACGCCGTGGTGTTCGGCAAAACGCGATCCCTGGATATCAACTCCTGCGATGATGGCCGGCGACGACGGATCTGTGATATCGGCGACCCACACGCTGTCTTTGCCCCCGAGATACGCATGGGTTTCAAAGGCCGTCACCGTATAGGTGCGATTAGAGGTGCCGGCGAATCCCGTCTCGAACAACGCCAGAGGTTGGCTGATATCGAACACCCGCATGCCATTGACGCCGCCGTCGTATTCATTGCACGCTACCAGCGCCAGATCACCTGCCAGGGTCAGGGTACGGCCCTTGAGAGCGTCGGCTTGAGCCCGGTAAACCGGATTCAGAGGATCGGACAGATCAAAGACCTGCAGTTTGGCCGGCGATGTGGTCGAGGTGAGCGCAAAGGCATAGCCATTGCGAATGGCGATATCCGAAGGATAAAAAGAATTGACCGTGGATGCCACAAACGGCGCTGTCGGGTCGGACACATCCACGATCTGAAACCCGCCTCGTTCGGCAGCGATATAGAGCACATTATTGCCCAGAGCCATGCCTGCTGTCCGGTAGGTCTCGACGTCACAGCGTCCCCTCTTTTGCAAAGCCTCAGGATCGCTGATATCCACCCCCTGCAAGCCTGCACTGTTGTTCAAGAGACAGTACAGCACTGCCCCGTGTTTTTGCATAGCCAGGATCTCGGCATCGAGATTAAGAAATCCCCGTCGGGTGAGCATATCCCCGGACCTGTCGACCACTGCGAGACCGGCGCCCTGGCCCAGATAGACGAGGTCGCCCTCGACCAGTGCGGCCGTGGCCTGACCGCCGAATTGACCGGCCGGATCGACACGATAATCAACATCCTGAGCGAAAATAAATAAAGGGAAACAAAAGGTTAAACACAACAAGGCAATAATGCGGCAGGAAAAGCGGCACATGAGATTCTCCCCTGTCATCACAGTCATGGTCATTGGTTTCGCTTGTTTCCTTTGATAGGAAAAAAATCGCAAATAATCAATCCTACCAAAGTAGGATTTTCATAAGCGCATACCACTCCTCATGACGGAATCATGCTGCTTTTTGGTTGCACCTTTGCAGAAATATACTTACATACAATTATGACCGGGACAAGCCCTCACATCTTTTTCGGATTCTCTGTCGTGTTGCTCATTGCAGAGCTGGCCATGGCGTATCTCTTGCATAAAAAATATCAGCTGGCCGTGGTGTCGAGCTTTTTCTATTATCTCTTTTTCATCAACATCTTTGCGTTTTACGGCCTCTGGAATCTGCATCTGCTCACTCTGCTGACCGGCCAAACCTCGAGTACCCTGGATCCCATTGTCGTCCTCGTAATCAAATATTTTGCCGTGCCCTTTATGATCCTGGGCAACTATTTTTTCATCAAATTTTTCCGCCTGTTATCCGGCAAGTCTCTTTCCCCCGGATTCATCATTTTCTTTTTCGGCTTTGAATTCCTGATCTTTACAGGCACCGGACTCTCGATTCTGCTCACCAGCGATACCCTGCCGGTACAAACCCTTGGGCAAACCCTGGAAACCCTTTTCATCCTCAACGACGGCTTTTGCATTGCGCTCGCTCTGTCGCAGGTGTTTATCCTCCGGCCGCAGGATCCTGACCAGCGCCGGCTGGCGCGCAAGATGACCTTTTATTATCTGATCCTCACCCCCCTCTATCTGACCCTGATGGCCCTGGAAGTCAATCAGAAGGCGAGCCTGGTCAACCTCATCGTCTTTCCTCTTTTCGACCTCGTGCCCCTGCTCTGGCTGTTCCTCGCCATGCGCGCCCACGGCCCCTCCCTGTTCAGTCCCGCCATTAAATCCGGACTCGATGCCCTGGTAGCCAGCTGTAAAATCACCCCGCGCGAAAAACAGATCATCCGTCTCATCTGCGAGGGCAAGAGCAACAAAGAGATCAGCGAGCAGCTCTACATCTCTTTGCAGACCGTCAAAGATCACAATCACAATATCTTTAGCAAAACCCACGTCAAAAGCCGTACCCAACTGATAACCCTCATCAATCAGTAGAGGCCAGAGGCGTTTTGAAACATGTGGGAACGTGAGAGACGTGCGGCACGTGAAAACGTGGGAACGTGCGGCACGTGAAAACGTGGGAACGTGAGAACGTGAAAACGTGGGAACGTGAAAACGTGGGAACATGAAAACGTGGGAACAAAAAACTGCATTTTATGCGAGGTAAAAGCTCAAAAATATCGTCGACCTCCGGGGAGGGGCTTGTCGTATTGAAATATATAGCTATACCCGATTGGGTATAGAGTCAATACATTACGAACTTTTATACCCGAAAAGGTATAAAAACAATTTTCTCCTTGCATTTATACCCGAAAAGGTATAAATTAATTCAAAAAACAGTTAATAAATGACCATGAACCCTATCGCTACATTTTGTAAATCACGTCGCAAACAGCTGGGGCTCTCGCAGGTCGAGTTCGCTGATCGGGCCGGGGTAGGCCTGCGCTTTATCCGCGATCTGGAGCAGGGCAAACAATCCTTGCGCCTGGACAAGGTCAATCAGGTCCTGGCCATGTTCGGACAACAAGTAGGGCCGACTCCGATAAAAAGAGAGAATCCCTATGGCTAGAACTGCTCATGTCTATGTTCATGACCGGCTGGCAGGAATTCTCCGGGAAGATGAGACCGGATTTACCTTTGTCTATACGGAAGACTATGTAGCGGACACAAATTCCTTACCTGTCAGTCTGACCCTGCCGAAATCCGGACAGCCGTTAAAAAGCGAAATGCTTTTCCCCTTTTTTGACGGGCTTATCCCGGAAGGCTGGCTGCTGGATATTGCGACCGACAGCTGGAAACTCGATGCCAGGGATCGGATGGGACTCTTGATGGCGTGTTGCCAGGATTGCATCGGTGCAGTCAGTATCATTCCGGTGGGGACATCCTATGCCAAAGAATAAGTGTCTGGTTTGCATGCAACCTCTTCCTGAGAACAGGACCGACTATCATTTAAACTGCTGCCAATCCCTCTTTGAGCAACCTTTTGCACCGGAGCTGAACTATCGCAGACACGAACTCGGCCAATTGGCCAAAAAAATCATTCGGCAGAGTGTCACGGTTCCGGGTGTTCAAGCAAAACTATCCATGCATATCAGAAAAACCAGGGACAAAGGGACGCGTCTCACCCTGGTCGGCTTGTGGGGGAATTTTATTCTGAAACCCCCGACCGATCTATATGCTCATTTGCCGGAAAATGAAGCCCTGACCATGCAGCTGGCCACCCTTTTTGGCATCGAAACCGTACCGCACGGTTTAATCAGACTCGCCTCCAAAGAGTTGGCCTATATTACCCGACGAATCGATCGGACTCTGAAACACAAAATCCCGATGGAGGATTTTTGCCAGCTCAGCCTTCGCATGACCGAGCACAAATATCGTGGTTCTTATGAACAGCTGGCCAAAATCATTACTGCGTATTGCCAAAATACTCTTTTTGAGATCCTGAAATTTTATGAGCTGATCCTGTTCTGCTTTCTGACCGGCAATGCAGACATGCACCTCAAAAACTTTTCCCTGATCTATGAGAATCACTCCAGTATCCGTCTGGCACCCGCCTATGATCTGCTCAACACGCGTCTGGTTCTGACGGAAAAACAGGATCCTGAAGAGACGGCGCTGACTCTGGATGGCAAAAAATCCAAATTTACCCGCTCTAATTTTATCCGGTTTGGGCTTTCCATAGGGTTGACAAACAGGCAAATCGACAACGTCTTTCAACGCTTCGAGTCCAGTCTCGCTCACGCCCTTGATCTCTTTTCCAAGAGTTTTTTACCCGACTCGTTTGCGGGCAAATATCAAGAGATCTTTCAGGAACGATGTAATCGTTTGTTTTGATGTTTAGAGGAAACAACTCAAGTGGAATCGATTCCGGAATTACGCGGCCGGATTGTGGAAAGGTGGTCGCAAAAGGAAAAAGGGACGGAGAGACAGAGGGACTCGGTGAGAGAGAGAGAGTGTGTGTGTGTGTGTGAAGATTGGGCCAAGTGACTGAGAGACGGAGGGACGGAGGGACAAAGAGAGCAAACAGATAAACAAAAGTGCTATTTTTTTAAACGGTTCTATGGTTTTGTTCTTTCCGGCGAAAGCCGGAACTACAAACAAAAGAACTTTACTCCCTCACTCTGTCTCTCCCTCACTCCCTCTCTCTCCATCTCTCTGTCTCTCCCTCTCTCCGTCCCTTCGTCTCTCCCTCCCCTCATCACTCTTTCTCACCCACCCCTGGCCAGCTCCCCACTATGCGCTCGCACCTTTTCGATGGCATTCAGAATATCATCCATATCCGATGGCTCTGCCAAAAGCAGATTCTGGGTAAAGGCGACGGTGGTTTCGCAGACCTGCTTGTTGCCGGGCAGATGGTGCAGGCTCTCTTTGTATTCTTTGAGACGCCGGGCTGAGAACAGGCGCTTGTATCCGCGGGATTCAATGGCTTCGTCCAGCAATCCGTCGAAATACTGTTCGTGGTAAACCCTCGATAGCGGTATGCCCTCGGCGCGCATGGCTTCGATAAAGCGGTCGCGCGACAGGCCGTTGAAGGCCTGATGGTCATAGCGCATGGGATAGAGATGCCAGACCGGACTGCTGCCCTCGGCCAGACGCACCGGCTGTATGCCCGGCTGGTCTGCCAGCTTTTGCGACAGATACGCGGCATTGGCCTGGCGTTTGGCGGTTTCGGTCTGCAGCTTGTCCAGTTGCTGAATGAGCATGGCTGCCTGCACCTGCTGCATGCGGCGGTTGCTGCCGCGCATGAAATACTGGTGCTCACCGGTACAGGACTGGTATGCCCGGCCACAGTTGTGAAACGAATGACAGCGGTCCAAAAGGGACTCGTCATTGCCGGTGATGGCGCCGCCTTCACCGCTGGGCAGGTGCTTGGAATTCTGAAAACTGAAACAACCCAGATCCGCCAACACCCCGCACTTTTTGCCCTTGTATTCGGCCAGCCAGGCCTGACAGGCATCTTCGATGACCGGCAGACCATGCCTTTTGGCAATTGCATTGATGGGATCCATATCACAAGGCAGCCCATAGATATGCACGGGCATGATAGCACGGGTACGGTCGGTGATGCGGCTTTCGATGGTCGAGGGATCCAGGGTCAGGGTCTCGGGATCGGTATCGGCAAAGACAGGCAGACTTTTACCGATGAGTATGGCATTATAAGTGGCGATAAAGGTAAAGGGCGACACGATCACCTCGTCTCCGGCATCCACATCCAGTACATGCAGGGCGATCATCAGGGCTGTGGTGCCGCTGGCTGTGGCCAGGCAGCATTTGGCGCCCAGCAGGTCTGCATAAGCAGTCTCGAACTCGGACACATGCTCACCGCGTCCGCGCCACCAGCGGCCGCTACGCATGATCTCGATGATACGCGGTTCCCATTCCTGACGCCATGAAGGCCAGGACGGCCACTCTTTGGTGCGTACCGGAGATCCTCCCAGGGCGGCTGGTTTGGCCGGCGCACCGTAAACCTCTGCGGCAGAACGCAGGGTCAGACCTGCAGCAAGAGAACCCGCCGCGGTATTGCGAATAAAACGACGACGTGAATAGGTTATTTTCATGATCAACTCCCGGTTGGTCAATAGGAGGTTTTATTTAATATGTCGTTTTCACAGGAAAATAGCAAGAGTAAAAGAGTCCCCCATGCTCTATGCTCCAGGCTCGTTGTCCAGCACCCTTTATTTGTTGTGATAATAATAGACCACTAAAGGGTGATGGTCCCGTGTTTTAAGCTCTTTTGGGAGAGAGCAACATTCAAGCACATTTCCCGTTCCCTTGTTAAAATCTATTCATTGTTGCTTCACGGCATTTCACCAGGTGATCGGGAAAACGCGAATTCAATTTTGCCATAGAACTCATTTATCGTTTAAAAATATTATATTTAGCCCATCTGCAAAACTGATTTTATATGGCATTAAATTTGTCACAGCCTCTGTACATACCCTTCCAAGAATACAAAACTTCCGGAGTGCAACATGCAAAAATGGGTTCTTTTGCTTTTCATCGTTTGCAATGCCTTTTGTTGGTCGAATGATAATGATTGGCTTCAGGTGGATTACAGTCGACAGGACGGTGGATATTATGACGTCAACCCCAATGATGCGCTGGGCGAAATCTATCAGATATATGCCATTCAACGGTTTCCTGAGGCTGATTCAATAGTGGGATATTTGAATTCCGATTTTATCGAGAACAATCCGGTTCAAAATCAAATCCTTACCTTTACCATAGAAAACCATGTACCCCAGGTAGATTATTATGTGTTGCATATCTGGCGCGATTTTGGAGAATGGCGTGAGGAATACTTTATCGAATTCGAGGATGGCCAAACGGTTCTAATCCACGATTCAAATGATTATGACACCTATTTCCCAAATGGAATCGACTATAGTCATCAATTGTGGGACGGTGAGTTGGGAGAGTATTGTACCCCGGAAGTCGGCTATGATGATGATGGAGATCTGGAATATGCAATTGTAATACTGAATCGGGCCACTAGAGTGCATGATGAGCTCGATTTCCCCTTGCTAGATGCCGTTGCCCTGGATCCCACAACGATATGTGCCCTTTGGGATGACACCCTGGAAACCGAGACCGGTTACAAACTCTTGTACAAAAAATGGAGCCACGCCACACAGGAATGGGCAACCGAAAGCACGATTACACTGCCTGCGGATATGAGTGGATATTGTATCAATGGCGTCGATCCTTCCAGTCTTTATCTATTAAAATGTTATCCCTTGGGAGTATCGGATGCCGATACGCTGATCAATATGGTTCAGACCTTTGACCTGCAGGATCCGTCGGAAATGGAATATTTACATCATTTGCCTTGCGGGCAGGTATCGAGCATTGGGAGTCACAATGGATTGTTAGCATACGCATTCGTTTACGGGTGGCAACATGATTCTTTTACCCATTATTATGACTATTTATTGATCAAACGAGAAAACGGCACCTTTACGCTGACTGAACTGTACCGCTCAGAGGACCCGAATCATGTTTTCATCACAGATGTGGCGGTTTCGGATCATTCGGTTTATGTCAGCCATACGCTGAATTCCATTTTAAAGGTAGACTTGCCGGATGATGCGACACTTGTCAAACAGAATCTGAGCTGCGATTTTCAGGACGGATTTGTCAAGGACATGGAAAGCCGTAACGGCGATATTTATATGGCTATCAAGTATCGGGACTATCTCCTGGGAGGGAACCGGCCCTGTCTGGGAATATTGGACCCTGCAACGGACCAGGTAACCCTGCATACCCATCCGGATATCGCAAGTGGCTGTGATCTCGTAACCTCGGGCGAGACCATGATTTACCTTGCCGAAAATTTCATCGATAATTCGGGCAACGCCTATAACAGCCGTGTCGTCTATTTCAGACCCAACGGTGACCCGGAATTGCCTATCGCTCCTTTACCACATCTGAGCGCGCAATCAGGCATCACGGATATGGCGGTCAATCCGGTCACGGCTGAACTGGTCTATTTTTCTCCTGTCTATGGACTCTGGGGAGAGTATAACAATGATTACAACAATGAGCTCGTTTTGCCGGCAGGATTTTCAGGTGCCACCCCCATAAACATCCATTTTAACGAATCAGGCGTTCTGTTTATGACGCATCAAAACAAATTGAGTGTGGCCTCCACCCCGGATGCCTTTCAGACCATCACCACGGCAAGTCTTCCCAACTGGACAGAGCAGACATTTAACGCGGCCGATCTGGGAGTGAGGGGGCTGGTGGCTGCATCTGTATTGACCCTTCCCTCACCCGATGACCTGCTCTTGATCGGTGCGGCTTTGGTATTTACCGAGATTGCGGCAATCTCCTCTTCCTCATTGCATGATCTAGAGTTTTATTATCCGGACTATTATCTGGGCACGGCCAACTATTTTTTCAATAAAGAAACCGTGGTCAAAGAAGCTGTCGAGACCTATCGCGTCGGGTCGCTCAGATGGCTGCTGCGTCATTGCGATTTTCTCATGGAAGATGATCCCGAGCCCGAAGACGACCCCAAACCCTTTCCCGTTCCATGGCCGCAACCCAGGACATACCCTCCCCGCCTTTCTGAAAAAGAGTGCCAGATCGATGATCCGGCATTTACATCGAGCTTTTATTCGTTTGATCAATACTATAACATGGTCATCAACAGTATGCCCCCGTTTGATGCCATAACCTGTGCAAACCGGGAATGCATCGGTGCCCTTTTTAGCAGATTTATCCTTGTCGAGCTTAAAACATCCTCCACCCCAAAAACATACCAATGTTATGTGACGCATCCCCTCACCTTTGAAAACATGAATTCGATCTCGATGTCAACTATTCAGCAATTGTTTCAAAGCAAGCCGGATTGCTATACCACCAATATTTACACCGGATGGATTTCTTATGGGCCATGGCGACGATGGGATCCCCTTTCACCCCACGAAACACATTATTTTTATATGACCGACAGTGACTGGGGTCCTGAACCCTTTGGAAAACAGACAGAATTGTTGGATTTTGAACTTTATATAAAAATGGATGAGTTCATAAAATCAAAACCCTACCTGTCATGGAATCAATTTTATATCGCTACCCCTAATCCGATGCCCGGACATGGGTCAAATACGTTTCATCCGAATATGCCGGAATCGTCCGAGCTGTTCCAGGATGGATCTGTTGCCCTGAAAGGATTGGACAGAGGACAATGGATAACAGATAGCATTAAAAGAGAAATGTATATTTACCAATATTTTAAAGATCCGGCGCTGAGAAGAAAAGTCGAGTACAAATTCGATCCCATTTCTTCGCTTCTTGTTCATGCGATAAGCGAAACCCCTCTTAATACTTTGGCATTTTACAATGGGGTAATGGCCTGTAACGAACAACTTTTTGCTTATGAACCCATTACAGCTGAATTTGATCCGGATCCAATATATACCCACGGTCAGCTTTTGGGCGGGGCAGCCGCATTATGGGCCGGGACGCTTGTGGCGCTGGATGGCAAGCCCCTTCATATCACCAACAATTCCGGTCACTATCGGCCCGGGAAACTCTATATGGACAATATCGCTCAAGTATTTACAAAAAACGGTTGGCCGGAAATATCCAGAGAAACGACCCCCGGCAGCCCGTTTATCAAGATCCATTTCAATGATCGTCAGAGTCACATACAATCTGAATCCTTTTGCCATTTTGGTACAACCGGCACCAGCCTGGCAAAAACCGCTACCACCCAGGCAACAGAGAATACAACGCTTGTTTTAACCACAAGGTTGTTCGATGCCCATGATTCCACATTTGCGACTGATCTTCAAATCCGTACGAGTGACAATACAGTGATCGATCCGATAGAGGTCACCTCTGATCATTTTGCGTCATTTGAACTTCCCTTTTCCTCTTTAAGGGAAAGCGGGTTTCATTTTCAGGGTCAAATCGACATAGATCCGGTCTATGCATGGCCGGATATTCAAATCTATGATTACCCGGCAGCCGGTCAGGATACCGTAACGATTGTCAAGGATTACCTGCGACTGATCCTGGATCCGGGGATCTCTGCTCAGGATCAATCGATCTGTATTTTCAAGCAAGGTCCCGAAACCTATGGTGAATCAGAGGTCGGTCGACGTTATAATTTTCTTACCCAGATCGTTGCGGAAAATGAGCTTTCCGCGACTCTGCAGTTCGCATATACGCACAATGAAGAACTGAATCCGGATGAACGCACGGGTATATTTTACAGAAATGAAACCACAGGATGGAGTGAAATCCCTTCGTCATTTGATGACACAGGAACCGTTCTTGAATCTCACATCTCACAATCAGGGACCTTTGCCATGTTCGTCGTGTCCGACGTATCGGGCGATATGCAAAACACCCTGATCTCCGTCCGTGCAATGCTTGAGGGAGCCTTTGATTCAGCGACAGGAGCAATGTCAACAGCCCTGGTGAATGGCAATAGCCTTCCCTATGATTCACCCTATGACGAGTCCTGTGCCGGATTCGAGGGGCTCCCCGACTCGCTCGTGGATTGGGTGTACCTGGAGCTGTCAAGCGATCCCGATAACACACCGGTATGGCAATCCAGTATGTTCATTGGTAAAAACGGCTGGCTTTGTACGCCCAATGGCAACGAGTGGTTCGTACCGGACATCCCCCCAGGGGATTACTGGCTTCAGCTACACCATCGGAACCATCTTTCCGTGTGCAGCTCGGCCCCGCTTGCTTTGAGGTCAGAAGGTTCGGTGCATTACTCATTCATCGAGAGCGGGGATCGGTATGCTCCAGATACTCCCGCAACACAAACGGCTTCGGGAGAGTGGTGTCTGATCGGCGGAGATATCGACGGCGACGGCTCTGTGACCACCCGCGATTACGTCCGCATTTATAACCAGATATTACTCGAAACAAAGCCGCCCTACACCTCAGCGGATGTAAACATGGATGGATCGGTGGATGCACAGGATATGACGATCTGGCGAGAAAATGCCCGGGACGGTTTCAGGAACAATACTCCCTGAATAGATATTTTTACCCGTCGACGAACCATCGGGTCCTCCGACTAAACAGGTGAACTTTTTTCAATGCGGTGCAGGCAGCAGGACCGATCCTCTTGCTTGCACCGAATATCTGACCAGCTTTTCGCCTTCTTTTTGATATCATGGGCACCTTTTTGGTGGATCGTTTTACTTTTTTTCCGGGGGAAATTGTCTTATATTTAAGAGATCAGCAATTCGTCTTTTCCTAATCAGGAGGTGCGCCCATGAATCGCCGACAATTTTTACACACTCTGGCCGTGACCGGAGCCGGTTCGTTTCTGTATTGCAATCCGTTTCAATCGCAAAAATCCGCAAAGCCCAATATCATCTATATCATGGCCGATGATCTGGGTTATGGCGACCTGAGCTGTTATGGCCAGGAAAAGATCAAAACGCCGAACATCGACAGGCTGGCACAGCAGGGCATCCGCTTTACCGACTGTTATGCCGGCGCCACGGTGTGTGCGCCGTCGCGCAGTGTGCTGATGACCGGCCAGCATACCGGCCATACCCGGGTGCGTGGCAACTTTGCCAGAGAAGGCGGGACTCTGGGCTACAAGAACGGCCAGCCCAGACGGCGGCTGAACCTGTTTGAAGAGGATACCACCGTGGCCGATGTGCTGCGATCTGCCGGATATCGCACCTGCCTGGTGGGCAAGTGGCATATCGGCGGATATAATCCAGATGCCGGCCCACTGGATCGCGGCTTTGACGAATTTTACGGCAGCCTGACCCTGACCTCTGATCAACACAAGCCTGCCTACTGGCCGCCGGTATGGTACCACAACCGGGACATGGTCGAGATACCTCAGAATCAAGACGGACAAAAAGGCTATTACCGCACTGACATGAACACCGATCTGGCCATCCAGTTTATAGAAAAACAACAGGATCAACCGTTCTTTCTCTATCTCGCCTATTCCAATCCGCACAGTCCCTATGATGCACCGGATCTTGGACCGTATGCGGACAAGGAGTGGCCATTGGAAGAGAAAACCTATGCCGCCATGATCCACACCCTCGATCAATGCGTAGGCCGGGTGTTGCGAACGCTGGAGGATCAACATCTCGACGAGAATACCATCGTCTTTTTCTGCTCTGATAATGGTCCGCGCTCTGAAGGCACTGAAGTACAGACGCGTGTGGTGGAATTTTTCGATTCAAACGGATCTTTGCAGGGCTATAAACGGGACATGACCGAAGGCGGCATCCGTGTTCCCATGATCGTACGCTGGTCAGACCAGATCCCGGCCGGAAAGACCAGCACCCTGCCCTGGTATTTTGCTGATTTTCTGCCCACAGCCGCAGCACTGGCCGGAGCAGCCCCGCCCGAAAACATCGACGGTATGGATGTTACCCCCTGGTTCGAAAATCCAGCCAAAGACGAACCCGAACGTTATCTGTATTGGGAATTTTTCGGACGCGGCTTTCAACAGGCGCTGCGCTGGAAACAGTGGAAAGCCATCCGGCTGGCTCCGGATCAGGCGTTGCAGCTGTATAATCTGTCGACAGATTTGGGCGAAGAAAACGATATCGCCGGGCAGTACCCGGATATCGTACAGCAGATCGAGAATTATCTGACAGCCGCAAGAACAGACTCGCCCCACTGGCCGGTCGAGTCCGTTAACCAACCCGGTGAGTAATATTCGTTAACGGACTTTTTGTCCCGGTAATTTCTGCACTGTAAACAACAGGCCCAATTTGCATTCATATTGAGGCGAAAATGGCAAACCTGTCGCGAAGACAATTTTTATATCAAGCCGCCATACTGGCAGGGAATTCTCTCCTGTCGCGACGAGCGCGCGCCGGGAGTTTTCCATCCACAAAGCCCAATATCATCCTCTGTATGAGCGATGACCAGGGCTGGGGAGATGTGGGGTATAACGACCATCCGGAATTGCGATCGCCGAATCTCGACGATATGGCACTGCAGGGAATCCGCTTTGAGCGCTTCTACTCTGGCGCACCGGTCTGCTCGCCTACCCGTGGCAGCTGTCTGACAGGCCGGCATCCTTATCGCTATGGTATTTTTTATGCCAATTCCGGACATGTTAAACAAGCCGAAATAACTCTTGCCGAAGCGCTCAAGACACTGGGTTATCGAACCGGTCACTTTGGCAAATGGCATCTTGGTACACTCACCCACAAAATCAAAGACTCGAATCGCGGTGCCCCGGGCAATACAGAGCATTATGCTCCGCCCTGGGATCACGGGTTTGACGTATGCTTTTCAACAGAAGCCAAAATTCCCACCTACTGGCACGCAGATACCTATGAATCATATGGCACATATTACTGGACGGGTCCTGAAGAAAAAGTACCGGAAACAGACATCCTCGGAGATGACTCGACATTGATCATGGACCGCGCCTTGCCGTTCATCCGCGATGCAGCCCGGGACCATTTACCATTTCTCGCTGTGATCTGGTTTCATGCCCCCCATCTGCCGGTAGCGTCGGCAGCGCCCTATACCGATGGCTATACGAAACATAAAGACTATTATGGCTGTATCACGGCTATGGACGAGCAGATGGGACGTTTGCGCAATGATCTGCAGCAGCTGGGAATCGAGGATAATACCATGATTTGGTTCTGCAGCGATAATGGTCCGGAAGGAAACGATCAGGCGCCAGGGCTGACAAAGGGATTGAGAGGCCGTAAACGCAGTTTGTATGAAGGCGGTATCCGCGTGCCCGGTCTTTTGGTATGGCCGGCAAAAATTAAGACAAACCGGGTGGTCAGGATGCCTTGCAGCACAAATGACTATTTTCCCACGGTCATGGATATACTTGGATACAAAATACCGGAAACAGACATTCGGCCATATGACGGAGAAAGTCTCTGGCCTCTGCTAAACAGAAACATGGACGAGCGACCTCGCCCCATCGGATTTCAATCCCGGGATCAACTGGCCTTGATCGATAATCGCTACAAACTGTATAGCCCGGACCGCGGGCAAACCTATGAACTGTATGACCTGATCAAAGATCCCGCAGAGAAAAATGATTTAATCGAGCAAGAGCCTCTTGTCGCAAAAAAGATGCAAGCCCGTTTGCAGGACTGGCTGCAATCATGCCGGGAGAGCTTGCAAGGTAAAGATTATTGAATCGCATTTTTCTATTTTCGCCAAAATAAAAGTTGGATATTCCCGAGCAAAAAAATCCTTTTCAAACCGTATACGGATTTGTATATTCCATTTCAGGCTCTGCATTTCCTAACACAATTAAAGAGGTAGAAATATGAAGACGTATCATCCATCTGTGAACAATCTTTCACGGCGAGAGTTTGTTGCCGGTACAGCGGCCATGGCAGCATTAAGTATGGCGCCCAAATGGAGCCGGGCACAGGCAAAGCCCGATTCCAGGTTCGAGGGCGTTCAAATCGGTGCTATCACCTACAGTTTCCGCAGCATGCCCGGATCGGCACAGGATCTGCTCAACTATTGCATCGAATGTGGCATCAGTTCAGTAGAGCTCATGGGCGGACCAGCAGAAGCCTTTGCCGGTGCACCCGAATTTGAAGGGCTTTCCAGACCCAGGGGCGCTCAGGCCACGGAAGAGGCGCTCGCCGCCTATAATGAAAAACGCCGTGAACAACAGGAAATCCTGAGCGAGTGGCGCCAGACGGTTTCGATGGACAAATACGCTGAATTGCGCAAAATGTACAATGATGCAGGGGTGGGAATCCATATCGTCAAGCTCGGCGATATTAATGGCAATATGCCCACAGAAGAGATCGAATACTGTTTCAATGTCGCCCGAACCCTGGGCGCCAGGGGCATCACCACGGAAATTTCAGAGGATAAAGCCAAAGCCCTGGGCCCCCATGCGGACAAGCATGAAATCATGATCGGGTTCCATAATCACACTCAGGTCGATGCCTCCAGCTGGGAAAAACCGTTTTCATATGGCAAATACCTGGCGATGAATTTCGATATCGGACACTATGTGGCCGGAACCAACGAATCTCCCCTGCCGATCATCGAACGATACGCAGCCGAAAACCGCATCCTGAGCCTGCACATCAAGGATCGCAAGGTCAATAACGGACCGAATATGCCGCTCGGTATGGGCGATACCCCGGTGGCGCTGGTTCTACAGTGGATGAAAAAGAACAATGCCTCTTTTCCGGCAGATATCGAACTAGAATACTCGATTCCAGAAGGCTCGAATGCCGTCAAAGAGGTCAAAAAATGTGTGTACTATTGCAAGAACGTTCTCATGGCCTAAATCATCATAGAGAGGCTACCTGGCCTCTTTTCAAAAAAAATATCTCTTAATATGACCCTGACACCCCTTGCACTGCTTAAAAATACATTTGGTTATGCCGAATTCCGTCCTCTGCAGAATGAGATCATCGACAGAGTATTGCAAAAGCGGGATACGCTCGTGGTCATGCCCACAGGCGGCGGCAAGTCTCTGTGCTATCAGATCCCTGCCCTGCTGTTTGACGGCCTGACCCTTGTCATCTCTCCGTTGATCTCACTGATGCAGGACCAGGTTGCACAGCTGAAGCAATTAGAGATCCCGGCCGCATATCTCAACAGTACGCTATCGGCGCAGGAATTTCAGGACACGGCACAGGCCGTTCGGGAAAAAAAGCTCAAGATGCTATATATGGCCCCGGAAGGCCTGTTTTCCGAACGCACATTAGCATTGTTGCAACCTCTAAAGATCGACTGCATTGCCATCGATGAAGCGCACTGTATCTCGGAATGGGGTCACGACTTTCGTCCGGAATACCGGCAGCTGGTGCAGATACGCAAGACATTCGACTCTGCAGTCTGCATCGCCCTGACCGCGACAGCCACGGAACGCGTGCAAAAAGATATCATGTCGAGCCTGGAGTTCAAGACCGACAGTGCATTTGTCGCCAGCTTTGATCGCAAAAACCTGTTTCTCCGGATGACGGAAAAACAGGATCAGACCGCGCAGCTGATCTCGTTTCTCAAACAACACCCTGAACAGTCCGGTATCATCTATTGCTTTTCGCGCCAGCAAACCAACGAGCTTTCGAGCTATCTCAAGCAAGCTGGGTATTCGGTGCTTCCCTATCATGCCGGACTGGATAATGCTACACGCAAAGAGAACCAGGAGCGGTTTGTGCGCGATGATGTACAGATCATGGTTGCCACGATTGCCTTTGGCATGGGCATTGACAAACCCAATATCCGCTTTGTGGCGCATGTAGACCTGCCCAAGAATATCGAATCCTATTATCAGCAGATCGGACGAGCGGGCCGGGACGGTCTGGACGCTGATTGTCTGTTGCTGTACGGGTATGGCGATATCGCCAAAAACCGCTATTTTATCGACCAAAAAGAGAACGAATCTGAACGACGCATCGCGACAATCCATTTACAGGCCATGGTGCAGCTGGCCGAAACGCATGTGTGCAGACGCATTCTGTTGCTCGATTATTTTGGGGAATCCTATGGCAAAGACCATTGTGGCAAATGCGACAACTGTCTCGAGAGCAAAGAGCTCCAGGATGTAACAGAAGCGGCTCAGAAATTCCTCTCCTGCGTCAAACGAACCGAGGAACGATTCGGAGCCGGACATGTGATCGACGTCCTGCGAGGATCTGAAAACCGGCGTTTGCTCAATCTCGGGCATCAGCACCTGTCGACCTATGGCATCGGCAAAGAGTTTTCCAAACAGGACTGGCAGTATCTGGCACGGCAGTTCATTTCCAAAGGATTATTGCGGGTGGATCCGGAATATGGCAGTTTGAAACTGACAGCCAGAGCACAGGAGGTTTTGTTCAAAGAGGCACCGGTAGAGGTGGTGGCCAAACCACAGCATCGTCAAAGTGAAATGGACATGCCCTCGCCGCAGGAAACAGAGTATGATCCAAAGCTGTTCGAACTGTTGCGTTCCAGACGAAAAACCCTGGCTGATGGCCAGGGGGTCCCCCCGTATGTCATCTTTCCTGACAAGACATTGATGGATATGGCCGCCAGGTATCCGCAAAACAGCAATGATATGATGAATATCTTTGGCGTGGGTGCAGTGCGAAATAAACGGTATGGTCCGATCTTTTTAAGGATTATCACGGCATATTGCCAGGAACACGAAATCGACCGGGACCGATACCGGACAAACAGAGCCCCCAAAAAGGACACCACCCCGAAAAAATCCCCTCGAACCACCCAAATCGGAGAATCCTTTGCCGGGGGCCGGTCGATCAGGGAATTGCAGGATCTGTATAAAATAAAGCGATCCACTGTCATCCACCATTTGCAGGATTATATCATGCAGGGCAACTCGTTGCCGTGTGCGTTTTTGCAAAAAGAACTCGATCCTCAATTCGATCAAAGAGCTCTGCAAGAGGCATTCGACACCCTGGGAGCGAGATTTTTAAAACCGGTGTTCGAGCATTTCAACGGCAAAATTCCCTATGAAGAGTTGCACCTGCAACGATTGCATTATGTTTGCAAACGAAAAAGAGCGGACTAGCATCGCTGTCCGCCCTGAACCTCACCATATGATTTCAACATGCCCCCATTCATGAATTTTTTTATCCCGTGTGACCAGAGGCACCTGATATTTCAGAGCGGTTGCCGCGATAAGGCGATCCGCCGGGTCTCCATGAAAATGGCCTGGCAATCGGGTCGACAGGACAGCAATCTCGGGATCGATGGAAATCAGATTGATTCCGGGAGTCTCCAATGCTCTGTTTATCCACAACTGAACATCCAGATTCAGCTTGAGGCGTTCTTTGGCCACCAGCATGGCGATTTCCCAACAGGAAATCACATTGACATGCATTGTTTCTGTCTTTATTATTTGCTGCAATGCATTGGGAGACAGTTCATCTAGACTATCATTTACCCAATAGAACCAGACATGCGTGTCCAGCAGAATCACTTTTCTGCCTCCCACTCTTCATCGACAGGAGAAACAATATCCCCGATATAAATGGCAGCATTTTTCAAGGGCTTTTCCGGGCTTGTTTCGGTGGTAAAAGGCACGAGTTTGGCCACAGGTTTGCCGTGACGCGTCACGACGATATTTTCGTGTGACTGATGAACATGCTTTATCAGGGCCAAACATTTGGCTTTGAATTCACCTGCAGGGATGGTTTTCATAAATCACTCTCTAAATTATGACTAAAAATATTTGACCATAGTCAAAATATAGTGAATCTATGTCTTGTTGTCAACAACAAAGTGTTGCAGAATGCAAATTGTTCTGGCACGTATAAAGAAATCCCGCAAGGTCTCATCTGCCTGGCATCCGCAATCAGTTCTTTTCCGGCAACCGGTAGGGTAAATATTTCGGTACCCACATGGCCGCGCGGATCATATTCAAAAGCGCATCATCTTCTGCACGAATGCCCAGGCCCGACTCTCGTGCTTCTTTAGCGACAGCCAGGGCCACCTGGGCCGAAACCATTCGGATATCTTCTATAGAAGGTAGCATCTTTCCCTCCTCGAGATCCGATTCCGGTACCATGTGACTCAATGCTTTGGAAGCGGCCATGAACATTTCATCGGTCACCTTGTGGGTATGGCAGACCAGCGCACCCAGTCCCACTCCCGGGAAAATATATAGATTGTTGCACTGTGAGGTAATGCGTGTCTGGCCATTGATCTCTACGGGTTTGAACGGACTGCCGGTAGCGATCAGGCATTTTCCATTGGTCAATGTTAAGGCAAATTCAGGAGTGCATTCGGCTTTGACTGTTGGATTAGAGAGGGGCATGATCAATGGCCGCTCGGTATTCTCTGCCATGGCCTTGACAATCTGCTCATCAAATGCACCGCTCTGACCGGTGACACCGAACAGGACCGTGGCTTTGGCGTTGCGGATGGTGTCCAGCAGCGAGATAACGTTTGGATTTTCCAGGTCCCATTCAGAGACGTGGTTACGATCTTTGACGAACAATTCTTGCTCATCCCGGAGTTCCATACCCTCGACCAGCAAGCCCTCTTTATCGATACCGAAAATTCTCGCCCGTGCCTCTTTATCGCTGAGTCCTTCCTGACGTAAACCGGTATAGATCTGGCGTCCGATACCGACACCGGCCTGTCCCTGGCCAAACAACACAAATACCTGGTCGCTGAGCTTTTCTTTTTTGATACGCATGGCAGAGAAAAGCACAGCCATAGCGACCGAACCGGTGCCCTGAATATCGTCATTAAAAGAGAGAATGCGTTCCTTGTATCTGTCCATCAGCCGGAAGGCATTGTTCTTGCCAAAATCCTCCCATTGTAACAAGGCTGCCGGAAATTTGCGGCGAACAGCGGTCACGAAATGCTCCACCACACGATCATATGCATCGCCTGTGAGTCGTTTTTGACGCACACCGATATAGAGGGGATCATTCAAGAGGTCTTCATTATTGGTTCCCACATCCAGCAGAATCGGCAGGGTATAGGCCGGATGAAGTCCGGCAGCTGCGACATACAGACTGATCTTGCCGATCGGAATACCCATGCCACCGGCACCGAGATCCCCGAGTCCCAGGATGCGTTCACCATCGGTCACGACGATCAGGGAGACATTGGAAAAAGGGGCACAATTGAGCAGGTCATCGATCATATCGATGCGGTTGCTATTGACATAGAGCCCCCGGGGTCGGCGAAAAATATGGCTGAACCGCTGACATGCCTGGCCTACCGTCGGTGTATAGACAATAGGCAGCATTTCTGACAGGTGATCGAGAATCAAAGAATAAAAAAGCGTCTCGTTGCGATCCTGCAGGCTGACCATATAGATATACTTTTCCAGGTCATTCGCTTTGGTTGAAAAGCTCTCATAGGTGCGCTCTTTTTGATGCTCGAGCGTAAAGACAGCTTCCGGAAAGACCGAGCACAAGTTAAAGGCCAGTCTTTCTTCATGTGTAAAGGCGGTTCCTTTGTTAAAAATCGGATTGCCGGTCAGGGCCTGGCCTCTGAAAGGGATTTCGAGATATTCCTCACCGGAAAAGGGGTCCCGGTGTTTCTCGTAGGTAAGCATACGACCTCCTTTTAGCATTAGCGACAAATGACTAAAAAAGAACGAATAGTTCAATATCTGAAATTAAATGGCATGAAACAAGAAGAATCGAGGAAATTCAATAGAATAAAACACCTCTTTTCTTGCCGTTAACATGAGAGTATAGTTATTTACAAAAGATGGCCAGGTTCGAAGAATTGTTGAGAAAACATACCTGGTTATAAAAGGCAGCACAGGAACGAATTTCTGCAATCCCGGGTCGATTGGAGAGGGATTGCTTGAACGTTATGGTATTCCTGCCCTTGTTTATGAATTGAACGCCAACTGGTTAGCTGGTCGTCAAAAACCACCCCTTTCCTCTGACTGGCTTGAGCTGGGACAAGATTTGCGGAAGGTATTTCTTGAATATTTTAACCCGATAATTTGAATAATTCTAGACATCAATAACGCTGCACAGGGAAGGATGTGAATATCTCACATGATTCAGCATCTCTTTTTTCTTTTCTCTCAAAAATGCAAATGAACAGGTCGAGTGTCTCTCCAATTTTTGTAAAGTATCGGGAGTAAAAAATTCCGGCATCAGGCCGATGCTTTGGATCAGGAGCATGTTGATGCTTTTTTGCATGAGCGGCAAAAACGCTCCGGCTGTTTTTGCCATCCTGTTCATGACTTTTGCTCCGAATACAAAGGTATGATTTACCATCTGTGCACGTCTGAGCAAATCATCATCAAAGGTAAAAATCGTGAGTTGATTTGCCTGATGATCGTGCTGCAGATCGCGGAGATCATCGACAAACTGCAAATAGGCACCATACCCGTATAGAAAGCGGATTTGCTCCGCGGAAAGCTCACCCTTGACCAACGTCCCGTCGGCAATGACCGAGGTCCCTCCTTTTTCCAGGCTGATACGTAATATATGTTCAAAGGAAACAGATGATTTGGGATCGATCAGCCGCATGCTGGTGATTTGAGCTCGATGAATCGCCTGAATCGATGCATAGACCATTGGAAAAGAGGATCGCGGAAACTGTTCCTCGATCATGTGGATCAGCTCATAGATCCTGGATTCATGGGCACTGTTTGGCGTGACTGGTTTTCCCGCCAAACGCAGAGCAAGTCGTTGATTGAATCCCGCCTTTTCCTCTTTAGAGATATCAGGATCATCCACATAATTATCTGTATAAGGATAGAGAAGGGAATAGGCCAGCAGTGCAGGAGTAAGTTTTACCGGTTCGTGCATCATACGCTGCAGACCATTGACAATCCAGAGATTGCGCACCGCCTGAAAGATTTCGGATTGTCCCAGATTCGAATCAAACTCCCGGGCCATTTCAACAAACTCGAATGTTGCGGATTTGAATTCCTCTCCAAAGATGTCAAGGCTTTCGCTCTCGCTCAGATCGAGCACAATCTGCATGGCTTGTCTTAAAAATGGCATAAAGGGTTCAATTTTATCGCGCGACCACCACTCGATTATGGCAGAATCAGTCTGAATTCGTGGCATCTGTTGGAAAAGGGTTTGCAACTGGTCTTCCTTTGCGGTCTGTTCGCAACGGGAAAAGAAAGGTAAGGTGAATTCATTGCTGCAGGAAAACCAGAGATCGATATACTCTTGGTTCAAACGGTGTATGGCGGTATCAGGTGTACTGGATAGGTATTCAACGGTCATATAGGCCTCATTTTTCGATTTAATAGACTTACGTATCAATCGACTTACGGTTACAGATTTTTCATCAGCCCTATCATAATATTTATGGCATGATGTTTGAGTGAAGGTTGTTGTTTCCAGGTATCAACTAGTCGAAAAACAGAGAATCATAATGTCTCACCCACATGGCGCCTTGAACCCAATTCTATTATAAACAGATATTTGCCACCAAGAAAATTGCAAAAAATCAAATAAACCGATGTAAACGATCGACAAAAGAGTTTGTCATGAAAAAGAGAGGTTTTTAGCATTATTGACATAAATTCATTACAACCATGGAGGCTACACATGAAATTCGCTAAAGTTTTTGCATTGCTATGCCTGACATCAAGTATGGTGTTTTCCCAATTTGTGGTCAAAGAGGGCACAACAACCTATTTAAAGGTGGATAAAACCTCCGGAGATGTCGCGATCGGAGATTTTGAACCTACAGCCAAGCTGGATGTTTCCGGCTCCATCCGCTTTCGAACGCTGGTCAAGGGCACCTTGACCAATCCCGTTCTTACTGTGGATGCAGAAGGTAATCTCGGCGTTGTGGAAGACAAGCAAGGCAGTGGTGCCGATGGCGTCGTCACCGGTGCGAGTATAAGTGGTACGGCAAACAAAACCATTACTCTGACCCGAAGCAATGGCCTGGCGAACATTACCGGCACCTGGACAGACAATGTCGATGATGCGGATGCGGTGATTGGCAACGAGTATCCCACGGCAGGAAACGGAATCGCTGTCTCCGGCAGACAGGTCAGCGCCAAGGTCGACAATTCCACGATCAAATTCAATGGCTCCGGCCAACTCTATGCCGATGTCAGCATGACCGAATCCGATCCGGTATGGACAGCCGATAAAACCGATTATTACACCAAAACCAATCTCAATTCCAGCGGCACCATCAATGCCTCCGGCAATCCGGTAGACTGGACAAAGCTCAAAAGCGTTCCTTCGGGATTTGCCGATGGAGTCGACAATGTCAATCCCGGCGATATCACCGCAGTCAATGCCGGGTCAGGGCTTGCAGGTGGCGCGACGTCCGGTTCTGCCACTCTGAGCATTGCAACCGGTGGTGTCACCAGCGCCATGATCGCCAATGGTACAGTCTCGAGTACAGATATCGCTGATGGCACCATTACCTCGACAGACATTGCCAACGAGACCATCACCTCTGCCGATGTGGACAATAACAGCCTCACCGCAGCGGATCTCAATGTCAATGTCGTGAGCAGTGTCGACGGCGTCACCAATGACGGCGGCAATATCGATCTGGTCGCCGGCAGCAACATCACGATCAGCCCCGATGATGGCAATAACAGAATCACGATTGCAGCGTTGGGTGACGGATTGAGTATGTCCAGAAATTCCACCGCTTTGTCGACAGCAGAGCTCTCTCTTGGCACTACATGGACGGACATCCTCCAAATCTCTGTACCTGCAGGGCATGTGCATATCGTTGGCCAGCTTATGGGAACAATTTCAAAAACATCAACTAGCGGAGTGGCTGGGATCGATATACGGTTGGTAAATCAAAGACTTGGAAGCTCGGGCACCGGAGGACGAGTCTGTAATGCCGGAGATGGCGTTCTTAATGATGCGGGCACGGGGACGGTAACCTATACCCACTCTTCGAATGTAAATGAAACCATTATTCTGCAAGCCAAAATCTCCAAATGGCCTACCAGTGTTTCTGCGACCGGAGTAGCCCATGGTACAGCGTGGCAACCCTCAGAAGGTTACGGCGAACTCACACGATTGAGCTGGATGGCCTGGAATTAACCTAGTAGAAATTGAATCGATAAATATAAACACAGAATGAAGGATTTGGAATCAAACACCTTGATTCCAGATTCTTCATTCGAGTCCGAGTCCCTATGTACCTTATAGTACATCGACGAACCAAAAGGAACACCTACCTACCTGAGCGGACACCTTCAGACATCTAAAAAACAGTACATTAGAAAAACAACCCTGATTTGGCCCGGCTTTTGCCAGACATTGGCACAAGAATCGACTAGCATTTTGAAAGGAAGGGTCATGAGAGGATTAATGTGTGTTTTGTTGTTGTTGGCCACAATGCAATCAACACTTGCACTCCCCCAAAACGGCGTCGTCCATGTGGTATTGTTTATGCATAATAAAGATTCAGCCCTGGTCGAACTCTACAAGACCGGCAGCGTGAGTCCCGATAAAATGCTCACTGCAGCCCTGGTAAACCATCAAAATTTCGATGCCTATTATACCCCCCGTTACAAAGCCGAGGTTCTGGATCCTCTGCTCGAGATGCAGGCCCGTGGACGAGGTCAAAGCATGGGATCGGGAGTTGAATCAGGGAGAACACACGCTGCGCTGGAACGGACAAGATCGCTATGGCCGGATCGTCCCTTCAGGTACGTATTTTATTCAAATGACCGGGGATCAAATCCAACAGGTGATAAAGATGCAGATGATCCGATAGGTCATTAAAGCAAATTGAGGCTCCAGGGAAGAATAAAGAGCAACTTTCTTGTTGGGGGCAACAGGACAAGTCCGGAATTGAGAATTAAGAATTGAGGAAAATCTTGGCAAGTCATTTTAAATTCTCAATTCTCAATTTGAACAAATATGCAATGAGAGCAGATATATGGGGTTGCTGCGGATTATTGTCCTCCACAACACCCGCCACAAGCTCGGGGATCGGGTTCACAACGATCGGGTTTGCCACAGCAGGGCGCGTGGTCAGGCGTTGATGAGCCCATGAGAAATCCACTGCCACCGGTAATGAGTTTCATCACCGGCCCCTGGCATTGTGGACACTCTGTTACAGGGTCGGCATTGATTCCATGAAAAGACTCGAAATGGTGATGGCAATCCTGACAGCGATATTCAAATGTCGGCATAGTTTGATTCCCTTTTGATCTATTTTTTAAACGATCCAAGATAAGAAAAATCGCATAAAGAATAAACAGAAAACAATCGACCCATAGCACATATTGAAATACGCTGTTGCTCTGTAAAAGTATTTTCGGTAAAGATCTTGAAAAAAAAAAAAGACATTGTATCGCAGAATAAATTGATGTACAATAGCGAAACAGGCATTCTTTTCGAAACCAGAGGAACCAATGACATCCAGAGAACGACTCGTTACGGCAATGAAAGGAGAGCTACCGGATTGTGTCCCGGTATGTCCGGATATCTCGAATATGGTGCCTTGCCGGCTGACCGGCAAACCGTTTTGGGATATCTATGTTTATAAAGACCCGCCGTTATGGAAAGCCTATATCGATGCGGTAAACTATTTTGATATCGACGGCGGGTTCGAGCTATACGAATTTGGCGATCTGTTTGGCGATACCGATGCAGCCCAATGGAACCCACACATCGTGCATCGTTATAAAAACGGATCGTTTGTGACCCAGGACTTTAACACGCACACCGGTCTCTGGCGCCGTCACGTGGTCGTGCATACCGCAGATACCCCACCGGCCACCGATGTTTTACCGGAAAAAATCGGCCTGCCACCGGTGCCGTCGACATGGGAGCCGATTACTGGCGTCAAAGAGTGGCCTACCGGCATGGAATTATGGAAGCTGATACGCAAAGAACTGGGTCATCGTGGCATTCTCGGCATGCCCAGTGGCGCCTCGACACTGATTCTGGAAAATCCTGAGGATATTTATGCGTATATGGATGATCCGGCCCCGTTTTACAAGCGCCAACAAGAGATGATCAGAACTGTGGATCTTCGAATGCAAATCATTGCAGACCTGGATGACAAACCTGATTTTCTTTTTTGTGGTGCATCAGGGTCCCTGGTCTGGCAATCGCCGGCCATATTCCGGGATCTGGCCCTGCCGGTACTGAAACATGTCACCGCCCGTGCGCACGACCTGGGGATTCCCACACATGTACACTCTTGTGGGCCTGAAAAAGTGCTGGTCAAAATGGCTGCCATGGAGACCGATCTCACGGTGATCGATCCGCTGGAGGTTCCGCCTATGGGAGATTGTGAGTTGTCAGACCTGAAACGCCAGTATGGTGACCGGATCGTGCTCAAAGGGAATCTGCATACCACCCGAACCATGCTGCAGGGCACCCCGGGTGATGTGGTCATGGCTAGTAAAAAAGCCATCGACGATGCAGCTGCTGGAGGACGTTTTATTCTTTCAACCGGAGATCAGTGCGGCCGGGATACACCTAACGAAAACTTGTGGGCCATGGTCGAGACTGCGCGAACCTATGGCAGATACAAATAACAAGTGACATGGATAGACCGGTGGAATGTGCAAATCCGGGTGAATCGCATTACCAGGACCTTGTTGTTCACCAGATCTGATGATTCTTTTGCATGGCATGGAGAAAATGTCTGGCATTCGGAATGTATTCACTCGTGGGATGCTTGTCCAGCAACTGCTTGAAATATAGAGCGGAATCTTTGTATTGCTCGATTCTAAAATAGCACTGCCCCAGCATATAGAGTGCATCATCGGTCTTGTATGTGCTGTTTAATTCCAGCACAGTTTGGAATTTGTCAATTGCCGCGCGGTATGCGTTTTGAGCATGGTGACATTCGCCGATCCAGTAATGACAGTTTACCCACAAGGGATGAGATGGGATTTCATCCAAAATCTGTTGCCAGAGAGTATGCGCTTCAGGATAGCGACGTTGCATAAACAGGGAAAGGGCCTGGTTATACAGATCCTGAAACAAGGTATCAGATTTATGCGCGTAAAAAAGATCATTGCTCATGGTCTCTATCTCTGCAATTTCCCGATTCAATGCCTCCATCTCGTCTTGTAAACGGTCCAACCATTCATCCCAATTGGGCTCACGATCCAGGACAAAATTCAACCCTTTTATGATTTCACCTTCAACAGATGGACGTACCCGCACGATCCGGTAGCGTGGTTTGGAACGTAAATCAAGAGATTTCAATTGCAGCGGATCCGGATACACGATAAACGTGCCCGGCTTTAAGCCAAGATAGTAGATATCGCCATTGTAAGGATCACTTTTGATTTGGTATAACTGATCCCCTCCTAATTCCCGACAATACAGCGTCATCCCTCCTTTACCTTTCAGGCCGTCAAGAGTTTCAATACTGACATTGCCCTGTATTTCTGCCTGTACGATGACCGGCAAGGGTACGGATTTAAAAGCATTGGGATCCGTAAAAACAGACATAGACGTAAATCGAGGTTTCCAGGCGATATTTTCCAATCCCAGAGTATTCACTTTGAGAAAATATTCTCTATAGGGTTCAAGACCGGTGATGCGAATCAGGGTATCGGCATCACAATATTCTATACGTCCCCCGTTGAGTTCAATATCCATACCCAAAACTCTGGGTTCGTTGACATCATGGATATTATTTGCATTGATATCCAGAAAAGGCGACAAGGTGATTGCGGCTCGCCCGACAGAGCTGATATGATCATAGGTCACGTGTTTTTGCTTACTGTCCAGTCCCAGGGATCCCCTGAGAAATTGAGTATTTACGATTTGTTCTCTGAATTGACTCATGCCGCTGCCTGCGAGCATATAGGGAAATTCGTATCGGATGCCGACCTGGGCGGTCAGTGCATCATTTTGCCTGTTTTTTTCCATCTGTAAATAAAAATAACCCTTGTGAGCAAACTGGCGTTCAACCGAAATTCCGTATAACAGGGTTTGGTTCTTGGGCCAATTATAGCCATAAAAAGGTCGCAGCAAAAATTGTCTCCAGGTTCTGAAAAATAGCTCGAGTCTGGTTACCGTATACTGATCCAATCCCGGGGTTTGATACGAAAATGTCGACAAATGGCTATTGGCTCCCCAAAAATAGGAAGAGATATCCCATTCCCAATGATTGATATGATACCCGGGCAACATCGAGCGCTGATACTTTAAGCGCATAGTGCTACGATAATCACCTACATTAAAAGGCATAAAGAGGGAAAGTTTGAGTTCCTGCAAATTATTTGTGGGAATGGCCTTTTGTGCAGGATTATAGCGGACAAATTCTCCCAGCAGAGTAGTGTTGGCGCTCAAGGAAACACTGGTATTGACCGATTCCATGACCTGATCGACTTTATTTGCAGAAATAATGATATTATCTTTTATACGAGCTGACAGATCGATAAAGGGTGCAAATCCTCCGGGCACCATGCGGCTGAATTCGTACCCTCCGCCCACAGTGAACCAGTCGGCTAGACCGATATTGGTTTGCAATTTATAAAAGGGTTCCTCTTTTGGGTTCATAAAGCGAGCCAGAGTCAAGGCATAATTCCATTCACCTGCGGGCAAAAAATGGTAGGGAATGTGAATCCATCGTTCCAGAGAGCGTTCTTCTCCCCAGGGACCGATAAACTTTAGAGTGACGAGAGTATAGCCATAGCCAATAGGAACGTTCATTTCATAATATCCACTGGCATCCGCTTTAACAAAATCGACCAAGACCCTGTTCACATACAGTTCGACCATCCAGTTGGGTTGAGTCCGGTCACTCAGTTTAACAGAGGCAAAAGAATGCCGATAGCGCGAAGGAGAATTGGTGACATGAACGCCCAGCATGGGTCTGGGAATCAGAGTGCGGGTGTGAATATCGAGCTTGCCCACATATAACTGCCGTAAAAGAGGATTTTCGTTATTCACATATCGCCAGCGATAACGCTGTTGATTCGACACAGAGGGTGAGCGAGACCGCTGATAGGTAAACAATTCCAGGTCTCCTCCAGCGATCTCTGCACCAACGGCCGCCTGGAGTGTCTGATCGGAAGGTTTGTCTTTGTATACAGAATTGGCCAGAGACCAGTCCAGAAACGCACCGTCTAGCCAGGAAGGATTTCGAGGGATATGGACATCCACCTGCGGGGTTCGGGCGTATTGAAGATTCTTCCGCAGCTTTTGTCGTTGCATTTGCCGGATAAGCGGCAAATCGACATCCGGGGTCATATCGACGGACAGCGAACGAAAATCGAATTCTGTCTCAAGGCCAAATATTCTCTCCCATGGTTCGAGCGCCAGATAGAGCCGGCTATTTATGCGGATGAACTGTTGCGGAGATAATGGATAGACTTTGCTTCCCAAAGTGACAGAGCGATTGGGATAATCAATCAGATAGGAATTATTTTCATCGATATAAAAGCCGGAAATACTATCCGCAAACACCGAGGGCCTGGCTTTTATGTGAAGGAGTTCAAAAACCTCCATGACATTCAGAAAAACCGTTTCGGATGTCAAAATGGCATCAATATCCTGAGCCCCGATATTTTTGACATTTAGGAGCAAAAAAACGTGTTCTGGGGATTCAATTTCTGAGAGTTGCGCAAAAGATGCGATCGACAAAACCCATTGAAGCAGAATCAAAAAGCGCGTGAGAGATCGGTTCATCAGCTCCCTGCACTACCCTATTGATTATGTTTTGATTTGGATCAATTATGGCCACTTTACAACTGCTTTTGCCAAAATTGTCTTTTCCAGATCGGATTGACTCTTGTAAATGATTATCAATTTACCCGCTGCAGGCATTCCGGATGGAAAATCGAGGGGGAGAACAAATTTCCGGAGTCTATTAGGCGTATAAACTGCAACACCGCGCAAATTCGATACGATTCTCTGTTCTCCGGCAAAGTTTTCATACACGATATCAATATCTCCAAAAGTCGATTTTGTGCCATTGCGATGAATGGTAAAACCGAGTCCGGGAGGCTGGTTGTTCTCTGGTGCGATATACTGTATATCTGAAATTGATAAATCCACGTTCAGGTCGCCCTTGCGGACAAGGATAGGAATAGCCCATCCAAAAACAGGCTTGAGCTGGATGCTCAGATCCTGACTTTGCGAATGCAAAGGCCTGGCTCGTTCATTATCGATAGCTCTGAAATAGAGATGGGAGCGGTATTCTCTGTCTGGTGTAGATCGTGGCATCATCACTTGCATACGCACGGTTTGGGTTTCATCCGGGGCCAATACGACCTGGCGTGGAAAGAACCGTAAAAACTCGTCTGCGAGGTATTGGCCAGAGTCAGGTTCTTCGATCTGTTCGAATTGGCCATTTTCGTTCATGCGATAGCGTACTATGGACAAGGCATAACGGGACGTATCCGAACCGATATTCACCAAGGATATCGCCTGAGTTCGTCGGCTGCCCTCAAAAACCACTCTGGGAGGGGTGATCAACAAGTCTCCCGGAGACTGGGCAAAACTAATTGCGGTAAGAATAAACCCAAGGAAAAAATAGAGAACAGGCTTGCGCATAAATATTTCCAAGTGTTTCAGATTGAATGATATTTAGCCAGGGTTGGATGTCAAAACAGAGGTGCCTGGTCAAAATATGGATTTATCTGTATAATATCAACCCTTTTCATAAAAGAGAGTGTATCAAGAGCCAATTTTAACTCTGGGTACGGCATGGCCAATAGAGCGAAGCCGTGACCTTATCGACTCGAGATACACCCCTCGCCATTAATTATAAGCAAATGTGACCGTAAAGGTACCTGAATAGGTGCCCACTGCCTGATTCGCACCGACATTCAAGGTAGCTCCTACTTGAACGGTCTGATTACCCGTCCCATCCAGGGTGCCGGTTCCGCTGGGAGTGCTGGTCCAGCTGTCCACGGTCATAGTTTCGCCGGTACCACCGGTGTTGGTGATCGTGACACTCCCCGGCAATGTGATGGCATAGGTATTGTTGGCACTTCCGCTGACATCAAAAGTGGCGGCCCGATATCCTGTGCCAAAAGGCTGGAGATCAGCACCTGTTGATGTACGCGTTCCTGACGGATCAACCGTCACCGTTCCGCCGCTCGCTCCAGCGGTCATGGACCCGAATTCCAGGGTGAGTCCTGCTGTTGCCGTGATCGAACTGGCAACGGTTGCATTTGCGGTGTTGGTCGCATCAGCGGTTGACTGTGCCCAACCGAACGAGATCGAGCACAGTACAATAAAGATGAGAACCAACCATCGTTTCCCCATATGAACCTCCTTTTGTGAGTTGAGTACGTATTCCCCCTGTTGATTAGTTATAGGTAAAAGTGATGGTAAACGATCCCGAATAGGTTCCTGGCGATTGATTGGGATTGACATGCAGCGTTCCGCCGACAGAAAAATCCGCGGCCCCATTTTTATCCAGTTTTCGATGCCCATGGGCCCTGTTCCACAAGGGAAATGATGTCCAGGTATCCACTTGCATGGTTTCGGTGCCGCCTTGTCGTTGCAGCAAGACAGTGCCGGGCATGACCACATCATAGTGTGCATTGCGCTGACCCGAAAGTTGAAAAAGGGCGGGATGGTATCCCCCCCCGATGGTATGGAGTTCTGCACCCATCACACTCCGCATTCCGGTTTCAGGATCGATCGTGATGGACCCGCCGGAATTTCCCACTGTAAAGGACCCAAAATTCAAATCCTGAGCAGCGATCGCCACGAGTGCGTTCCCGATGGTTGCACGAGATGTATTCAGAGTCTGAGCAAAAATGCAGACAGGGAGTAATAATATGTACAGCAGACGACATGCAAACATTCCTGAACGTTCCCATTTGGGATAGGCAATATACTTTCGCGCTGATATTGGCAAATACCCTGCCACGTTTTATATAAAGACCACAAAACCAAAACAATAATAACAATGACTTATGTTAATCTTCGTCTCAGCTAAAAAAGATCACTAAAACAGGATGTCATCATAAAATGACAGATATGGCGAGCGGTAAAAAAATTTGACAGTCAAAAAGGCATTTAAAACCAGATATTGCGGTTTTAAAACAAATATAGGAACCTATTGCAGCATGTTCCAGTTTGGCTTTATTTCGCACCGCTTTGACCCTTTGATGATAATCCAAGTATACCTCCCTCAATATTTTACAACGGGTCTATTCTTCTAATCTAGCCAGACAAATCGAATCATCCGGCCAAGCCATGGTTACAGGGTCTGGTCACATGGACTCATTTGCGACCAACACACACCACAAAAAAACGTAAAAAATCAAATAAAATTCGCACGAAAAGCATTATTAAATTGCTATTTTAGCAAAATAATTGTACAATACAACTGTGCTCGAGCCAAATAAAAGTTGTTCAAGAATCATGACCCATCATTTTGCTTTGGAGGATATTATGAGAAAAAAAATGATAATTGTATTACTGGCCCTTTTAATGTTAACGGCCCATATTCCCGCACTATGGGCGTGCCATTGTTGTCCCAGACTATCGAATATAACAACAGGAGACGACTATCATATAATAGATGCCTATGATGAAGGTTTTGGTGGAGGACTAACATTTTATGCTTCAGTGACAAAAAATAGAATAAGACATTTCTGTGTTTACTCTAATAACAAAAGATACGTCTGTGAGGTATTAGGATCTTGTTAAAATGCTTGGAGCCTTTTGCGTGAAACAAAAGGCTCCTTTACCTATCAAAAACATAACAGGGAATCCCTCATGCTATTGCAATCGACCGTAAAAACCGCCCTAATATCTTGTTTTATATTAATTCTTACCATAAACTGTAAGTCTAGTAGTAAATATACACTCTTGGAAGAAAATGGAATCTATCTTTATAAACGGCAGGCTGTAATTGGTGAACTGCTAAAGGAAAGGACTGATCTTACCGGACAAGAAACCCGCCACAGCCACAGCATAGGTAATATTACAAATTTGCAAGTTGACTCTTTTAATAACATCTATGGTATAGATACTCATTAAAATAAAATTCTTTCTTTTGACTCAACTGGTTTGTTTAGGAAGCAATTTTTAAATATCGGGCAAGGTCCGGGAGAAATGACAAAACCATTCCAAATGAGCATTTATAGCGATACGATATGGGTTTCTGATTTGAATCAGCAAAAAGTTTGTCTTTTTTCTCTTTCAGGCGAGTTTCTGAAAGAAATTCATTTTGAGCAAAGTTCGCCAGCAACATTTGCAAAGATTGGAAATTTTATATATTTGGGCTCTTGGGAGAAAAATAAAATCTTAACTGTATATTCTCTAAAGTCCGAAAAAGAAACGACCAAAATAAACAAGGAAATACTCAAGGCGGGTCGCGATATTTATGAGACAAGGACTTTATATTTGTCATCTTTTTATGATTCTAACAATCTGGCAATCATTCAACCTCTTTTAGGCACATTGAGGATAATTAATCTTTCAGACTATCACACTATTTTTAATTATGATTTTTTTAAACTTGGATTGGAAGGGCTAGGTAAAAATTATATAGAATCTCAGATAAATGCCGAAATAGTAGGTAAAAATGGTCCGGTAAAACCATATTGGCAATTTATAAACGAAGCATTTACGATAGACAATGAATTTTATATCACATTTTTCATAAAAGAAAAAAGCATGAATATTCTTGCAGTAAAAATTGATTTGACTAAAGAAAAAATATTCACTCCAATTTTTTCTGACAACATTTTTTCATATGTTTCAACATTAGTAAAATTTCATGATTCAAATTCGATTTATTTATATAATCAAAAATATCAACACTTGGAAAAATGGTCAACAATAACCAGAGAATTCAATCATGAACAATAATTTATATCTTGCAAGATTTTATCTATATGTGAGCTTGATAATGCTTACAAGCTTTTATCATAACTTTGCACAAGCTCCGCAATATGGGAATGCCGCTGGGAAGACGCTGAAAAACATGTTTCAATCAAAGACAAACTCAAATATAAACTTAAAAATCGGATATATAAATCAAACAGAAATCAAGAATCAAGAACTAGACACTTTCTTGACAATTTTATCAAAATGGCAAAGCAATAAATTGGTCATTGCAAAATATGCCTTGTCCTACTTTGATGAATCATACGAAATTTTAAATGTAGAACAGCTAGAAGGACTAGGCTCGTTATTGTTCACCTATCCAAAGGAATATTTTTTTTTGCTAGACGAGCAAAATATCATTCGTTATAGCGGTACTCCTCCTACTTTGAACAATCTATCAGAAATAATAAAAAAATACATCTCTCATGATTTCGCATCACTTGATAAAAAAAGATTATTTGAACTAGTCCTAAAAAATCCTTGCAAGCGTCAAATAACTCTGAAACAACTCGTAAAAACCAAAAATGTAGTGTGTGTTTTCTATACCAATTCCTGCACGACTTGCAAAGAGGAATATTTGGAAGAATTTTTTGCATTAGTTCAAAAAAGCCAAGCAAAGATCGAACTGGTCTTGATTGCACCAAAAGAGTTAAATAACAACTCAAATTCATTCACAAGCCTATTTATGGTATATACAATCGATCCAACTAATTATGATCTCTATTCCGCAGGTAATCCCTTGGTTGTGTTATTTAAGGGAGGTAAAATATTTAAGATGTTCACGTCAAAACTGGAAATATATTCAGATTTGACAAAATTTCTTAATGCGCTATGAATTGCCAATTCGTAAATGTTATTCTATTACTAGTATTATATATGTTTCCGGGCCAAATACAAAAAATGGACACTGAAAATCACTCGATACTAGGAAAATTATCTGGACGAACGATTAGTATTCCATTATTTCAAAAAAGATTTCGAATTAATCCAAACATAAAATTCGCGCAGGATATACTCAAGCAGAATCAAACTCTTATCATTGAATGCGCAAATAACGCAAACATTTCTCCCAAACTTCTTGCTGTTACGATTTATTGTGAATGTTATTTCAATCCACCGGAGTTACAGCTTTTAGAAAAGTGTCTCCTGGTATTAGGAGCGCAAATTAATCACTTACCGGATTTATCCGTCGGTCCAGCCCAAATTCGCCTCAGTACGGCCTATTCATACTATCAATCCTCCCAAAAAAATCGCAGCTTTCTCGGCCATTTCATTTTGACAAAAAAAACAACCGCTCTGTTGCTGATTGATGATCAAATGAATATCGAACTCTGTGCTCGTCTTTTACAATTTTATCAGGAATGGGTGTTATTATCTGCAAAGATCCCACCATCCAAGCAAACTCTAATTGAACATTGTTCAACGTACTAAAACGCAGGAATCACTGCTGATGTGAAATCATACATCGCATATGGACATCTGATTTACCTGTTGTGTGAATTCGAACCGTTTATCCAACAAAACTTTTAGTTTTCCTGAATCTTTTCACACCCTATTCTATCATACTAGTGTACCCAATTCCCCGGAGGTTATCGTGAAAAAAATACTGATTGTCGGAGGCGTTGCCGGTGGCGCCACCACGGCGGCACGGTTGCGCCGGCGCAATGAAAAAGCCAAAATTATCATTTTTGAACGGGGCAAATATATTTCCTATGCGAATTGCGGCCTGCCCTATTATATCGGCGGCACCATATCTGACCGCGATAAACTGTTCGTGCAAACGCCTGAAGGCTTTTCTCAACGCTTTAACCTGGATGTACGGGTACGAAATGAGGTACTGGCCATCGATCGCGAGAAAAAAAGTGTCAAAGTCAAAAACCTCGAAACACAAGAGGTATATACGGAATCCTATGATACTCTGGTGCTGTCCCCCGGTGCTGAACCGGTCAAACCTCCGATTCCGGGAATCAACTCGAAAAACATTTTCACCCTTCGCAATGTACCCGATACCGACCGCATCAAAGAATATCTGGATACTGCCAAGCCCAGGCGGGCGGTCATTGTGGGAGCCGGATTTATCGGACTCGAGATGGCCGAGAACCTGCATCGTCAGGGCATCTTTGTCACGATTGTCGAGATGGCCGAACAGGTCATGACGCCCCTGGATTATGAAATGGCCGCGGCCGTGCACCAGCATCTGCGTACCAAAAATGTAGAGTTTTATCTCAAGGATGCGGTCTCGTCGTTCGGACAGGAAAACGGCAAGCTGTCGGTGCGGCTGCAAAGCGGACGGGAATTACCCACGGATCTGGTCATCCTCTCTATCGGCGTCAAACCCGAAAGCAAGCTCGCCAGGGACGCCGGTCTGGAGATCGGTGAAACCGGTGGAATCAAGGTCAACAAACATCTGCAGACCTCTGATCCCCATATCTATGCCGTGGGCGATGCGATTGAATTCAAAAACCCCATCATCAAAAAACAAATGATCGCTTATCTGGCCGGGCCAAGCAATAAACAAGGCCGTATCGCTGCAGACAATATCATTGACGGCAATGAGCACACCTATCCCGGTACCATCGCCACTGCAATTGCAAAGGTGTTCGACCTGACCGTGGCGTCTACTGGTGTTTCGGAAAAGGCGTTACGACAGCACGAGATTCCTTATATTGCTTCGATCATTCACGCCTCTTCCCATGCCGGCTATTATCCGGATGCACAGCCAATGACCATCAAAATCCAGTTTTCGCCGAAAAAAGGCCGGCTGCTGGGTGCACAGATCGTGGGATCAGAGGGAGTGGACAAGCGGATAGATCTTTTGGCAGCGATCATTAAACAAGACGGGACCATTTATGATCTCGAAGACCTGGAACACGCCTATGCCCCACCCTTTTCATCAGCCAAGGACCCGGTCAATCAGGCCGGTTTTGCGGCAGAAAATATTCTGCAGGGACTGGTACACATCGTGCACTGGTACGATATCGTGGAGCGGGACAGTGACCGTGATGTCCTGGTGGATGTGCGAACCCCCCAGGAGATCGAGCTGGGTACAATTGAAGACTCGCTGTTGATTCCCCTTGATGAATTACGCGATCGTTTGGAGGAAATTCCAAAAGAAAAGCGGGTGATCATCTATTGTGCGGCAGGTTTGAGAGGCTATCTGGCAGCACGTATTCTAAAGCAGAATGGATTCGAAAATGTGTTCAATCTTTCAGGCGGATACAAAACCTTTGTGCATGCCACACAAAAGCAGAGCAACGAGGATATCTATGACCGTATCTATATTCACAAAGACGATGTCATCTATTCAGCCAATCCTGAACTCACCACGAAACACAGCCAGGAATTACCCCTGATAGAGCTGGATGCCAGCGGTTTACAGTGCCCCGGTCCGATTGTCAGGTTGCGCGAAGCCCTCACCACGGCCCAGGCATATCAGCGCATCCGCATTACCGCCACAGATCCGGGATTTCGCCACGATGTCCAGGCCTGGTGCCATATGACAGGGAATCGATTGCTTTCTCTTGAGGAAAAAGAGGAGCGATTTATTGCTGTGGTGCAAAAATCTCCGATCAGCGAGGTCAAGAAAGCCTTTGACCAGCGCAATTTTACTCAAATCGTCTTTAGCGACGAGCCTGACAAAGCACTTGCGACCCTGATGCTCGCAAATTCGGCAGCATCATCGGGGAAAAAAGTGACTTTGTTTTTCACCTTTTGGGGATTAAATCTTTTGCGAAAGACGTTTAAACCCCATTTTCATGCCGGACGCGACTGGTCGTCCATGCAATGGCTGCAGGATAAACAAAATGGCAAAAAACAGCTGCAACGATTGGGATTCGATGATGACCTCTCTGCCGATAAAAGAGATCGGAATCCATTGCAAATCATGTTACAAACCGCCCATAAAAATAATGTTCGATTTGTGGCCTGCCAAATGTCCATGGATATGCTCGGTATCGATCGTTCTGAACTGATCGACGACCTCGAAATCAGTGGCATGGCAGCCTATCTCGATATGGCCGACCAGGCTCATGTCAATTTGTTTGTCTAGCCCGAACCAAAAAGACTCTAGGCTCTAGGCCCGATGCGCGCTGCACTTTTGTCACACACCCTGCCATATTGACGGTCGGACAATGGCAGAAAAGACAATCATAAATTTTTGCCGCTGATTTTATTATATTTACATTCACAAAAAAACTTGCATGATTTTTGCACACCCTGATGCGATTAAAGTGCATAAATCTTACACCTCATAAATACGGAGATTTCTTACAATGGCTGAACAGGCTCAATCCTATCAGTTTCAAGCAGAGATACAGCAACTGCTGGATATCTTGACGCATTCGCTGTATACCCATCGGGATATCTATATCCGCGAGTTGATTTCAAACTCGGCCGACGCATTGGATAAAGTACGCTACAAAACCGTTACCGGCCAGGAGGTGATGAATCCCGAATTGAATCTGGATATTCGCATCGAGCTGGATGACAAAAAAAATACCTTTATCATCAAAGATACAGGCATCGGCATGACCAAGGACGAGCTCATCGAAAACATCGGTACGATCGCTCGTTCAGGAACCGGTGAATTTATCAAGCAAATGACACAGGATGATAAAAAAGATATCAACCTGATCGGGCGATTTGGGGTCGGTTTCTATTCTGTCTTTATGGTCGCCGAAAAAGTGGAAATCACCAGCAGATCTGCAACCAGCGGAGAGCCTGCGTGGAACTGGATCAGCGACGGCAAGGGCTCATTTGAGATCATCGAGGGTCCTCAGGACGCTCCACGGGGAACCACGATCAAGGTCTTTTTGAAAGAGGATGCCAAAGATTTTGCGCAAAAATGGCAAGTCGAGTCTGCGATCAAAAAATATTCCAACTTTGTCCCCTTTCCGATTCTGGTAGATAACGAACAGATCAACACCCTGAATGCGATCTGGCGTGAACCAAAGTCTTCGGTCAAAGACGAGCAATACAATGAATTTTTTAAATTCATTGCCAACGAAAATGAAGATCCTTTGACCCGGCTTCATATCTCTGCCGATGTACCGATTCAGTTTCACGCACTGTTGTATATTCCAAAAACCAACCGCGAAACCATGGGATTTGGCAAAGATGAAGAAGGAGTCAACCTGTTTGTACGCCGCGTGATGGTCGATTCGCATGCCAAAGATATTATGCCCGATTATATGCGGTTTATTCGCGGCGTCGTGGACAGTGATGATCTTCCGTTGAATATCTCCCGTGAAACCCTGCAAGAAAATCCCTATCTCATCAAAATAAAGAATACGCTGGTAAGCAAAATGTTGTCTCACCTCAAAGAATTGCAGGAAAAAGATTGGGATACCTTTAAACAAATCTGGAAGGCACATGGCCGGATCCTCAAAGAAGGATACATGGATTTCAGCAACAAGGATAAACTGGCAGATATATTTGTTTTCGATTCGTCACACCGCAAAACCGATGAGCCTCTTGTTTCTCTGAAAACTTATGTCAGTCGCATGAAAGAGAACCAGGATGCGATCTATTTCCTCTCTGGACAAAATCGGGATGCTCTAGACACCAATCCCTCTGCCGAAATCTTTCGCTCAAAAGGTATTGAAGTCCTCTATTGCTACGATCCGGTAGATGAATTTGCGTTGCCTGGTCTTATGGAATATGACAAAAAGAAAATCATTTCAACAGATCAGGCAGATATCAAGGACATCGAAAAGATCAAAGGCGATGAAAAGGAACAAGAAAAAGAGCCGGAACCAGAAAAGGCTGATAAAAAAGAACTGAAAAATCTTGCCCGTCGCATCAAAGATATTCTCGGTGACAAGATAGAAGATGTGGTACTCTCTGAACGTCTGGTGGACAGCCCGGCTTTGCTCAAAGGCACGGCTCCGGGTATGTCCTCTCAAATGGAAAAAATTATGCGAATGTGGGATGAGAATGCCCCGCAATCCAAAAAAGTCATGGAGATCAATGGCAAGCATCCTTTGATTCTGGATATGTTGAAAATTTATCAAAAGGATGTCAAGGATCCGTTTCTCGACAAGATTGCCTGGCGTCTCTATGACAGCGTCATGTTACTCGATGGCATGATCAATGATCCCCATGCCATGGCTACAGGATTACAGGACCTCTTGACTCAATCAACACAGTTATATACACGGGAAAATGAAGAGAATAGCTGATCCCCGGCAGAGCCCAAATTAAGGCTAAGAACAAAGCGGCCCGGCGGGCTAGGCCGGGCCAACTTTGTTGTGCACAGTACTGTTGCACCTCAGTACTGTACGGGGCGTACCATAAGAGAAGATGAGTTATGAAACGGATGTATCATGGCGGATAACGGCGGATGAAACCGTTACCTCGCGTTGTGACTCTTGTCGCAAATGGCGGGTGAAACCATAACCGCAAGAGTTTATTCTGACACCATGTGCCGGTGAATAATCAGACGCAGTCTTGCGTCCGACACATCTAGTTTAATATGGATCGTTGGGATTCCTTACCGGCTGTGCGGACGGTACCGGAATATTCGGATTGGAATTGCGTTCCAATGATCCATAATAAAGTCTGTGCGGAATCTTGACCTGGGGATCGCCGCCCCCAAAAGGCACCAAAACCGGGCGTCCGGTACGCTTCCAGTCATTATAGACTTCGACATTCAAAAACAGGGCAATATATTTCTCTTCCATAATGATATCAAACAGAGCCGCTCCCGAAACATCATCGACTGACCCTAAAACACCCTCTTGTAAACTGTATCGCTGTTCCACACCGCGGCGAACCTCATCGATTTTCTGCCGAGCCAGGGCCTCATCGCCCATCTCAAAAGCACACTCGGCAATAATGAGTTGAGTTTCTTCCCAGGTCAATAAATCAAAGGATTTATCCGGTCGCAAATAATGGGTCAAACTCAGGGTAGAGGCATTGGTATTATTTTCACCAGGATCCGCTCCCACATAATCACCTTCAGCATCGGGTTCAAAATAGATGTCAAGGCGAGGATCATTACGATCTTTCAGCAGGGTTACCATATAGTTACCGGCCCGAATGTAAGAGTCACGCTGACTCTGAAAATTATACCAGCCAAATTCTTCGTTGAGATTTCCGGTATGAAAGCTTTTCACACTATTGGCCCAGTCAGAGATACCGCTTTGTGCGGCAGCTATGGCATTGGCATAGTTGCTTCCATCCACTTCGGCCCAGTGCATATGCAAACGGGCTTTGAGAGAGTAACAGGCCTGTATCCATCTCTGGGCATCGCCAGCAAAAATCACATCATTGGCTGGACTATTGGCCATAACCGTTCCCTTTTCACCACTTTGCAAATCTGCAATCGCCTCATCCAAAAGTTGCTGAAGATGAGCATAGATCTCTTCCTGGCTATCCAGTTTGGGAGTCAACACATCACCACAGGCTTCGGAATAGGGAAAATCCCCCCAAAGGCTCGAGGCCATGCCTATATTGAACGCCTCATAGAACTTTACAATACCGGTATAAACACGGTTCCCTGCATCAGTTGTACGACTTTTGAGTTCCTTAATATCGACGAGACCGCCCTCGATAAAGAATCCGTTCATTTCATCTGAAGTGGTGTTATCGGTAATCAGATATTTGCCATAAGCGGCGGCCTGGCGATCAACACCTGCCATCTGTTGCATCCAGATACTGGTGATACGGGATAAAAGATTTTCCTGCTGAAAAAATGTTTTCATCTGCACAGCATTAAATAGCTGGTCAGCAGAAACTTCTACAGCCCGGTTCGGGTCTTGTTGCACCTCTGGATTTTCCATAAAATTTTTTCCGCATCTGGCATTGAATAAAAGAACCAAAAAAGCTGCAAGGATGAGGAGGATTGTGTGCTTTATCTTCATGTCATATCTCCATCTTAATAGTTAAAGCGGAAGGTCAGTATGATCGAGCGCGTGTGAGGATTATTGAAATAATCCAGGCCACGCCAGTTTTCATTACCGGAAATATTGGTTTCGGGATCGATACCTGAATAATCCGTCCAGGTATAAAGATTCCTGCCGCTCAATCGAATATCGATATCTTCCAGGCCGGTATAATAACTAAGCCTTGGATGGGTAAACTTGTATGAGACAGATACTTCGCGTAATTTCACATAGCTACCATCTTCGACATAGGGACTATTCGGACCAAAAAAGGCGTTCCCCAGCCCAAAGGCATACCAGTTATCCTGATCCAAAAACACACGTGTACCGGCACCTGGCCCTTTACCTTCAAACGTGTGGAGATTACCCCGTCGGGTGACACCTTCCAGATCAGTACCCTCGACATCGGTTTCGTTATGGATACCAAAATACCGCAGAGCACCCCGGGTGCCGTTATAGACATCGCCTCCTTGTTTGATATCAAACAGAGCCGAGATGCTGAGTTTCTTGAATAGATGAACGGTATTGCGTATACCGGCGGTCCAGTCGGGATTGGGATTTCCGGTGATTCTCTCTTCCGGATCATAAAGAGGGAATCCGTCTTCTGCGATATAGAGATCGCCCTTTTCCCATCCGCTATAGGCTTTATCTATATTGACGAGATCCCCTTCAGCGTCCTGTACAGTAGATCCACGACCAAAGCGAATAAAATCAGGACCCCGAAAGATACTCATCGGCTGTCCGACTTGAGCATAGCAAGAGGTTTCAAAGCCTTGTAAAAAGATATACTCGGCACCATCCAGTTCAACAACACGGTTTTTATTACGAGCCCAGTTTACGCCTACGTCCCACGTCAGAGTCTTGGTCGTCAGAGGTTGCAGATTAAGGCTCACTTCCAATCCCCGATTGGAGATGATCCCGCCATTTTTGAGCTGTTGCTGATATCCTGTTGAAGGAGCGATGGGCATGGAATAGATCACGTCTTCTGTTCTCGAGTCATAATACGTAAGGCCTAACCCGATACGATCATTCCAAAATCCCAAATCAATACCGGTTTCCCATTCTTTGGTTCTTTGGGGATTGATCTCATCATTGCCACGGATATAGCTGCTGTGAAATCCGGAATAACCCCATGCAAAAGGTGAATTTCCGGCATTCGGTGTAATATCGCTATCCGTATAGATCGTTGTACTATACGCGGTCTGCCACAAGTAGCCACTTGGATAGGGATCAGGTTGCTGTCCGGCTTCACCATATGCAGCGCGGATTTTGGCAAAACTCAGCCAATTCTTTATGCCATAAAAAACCGGTTGCTGGGTGATTTCCCAGGCGCCACTGACCTTGGGGTACCAGTGCCTTTTTTTGCTTTTTCCAAATGTCGATGATCCGTCATTTCGTAAGGAAGAGCTAAAGAACAACTGATTATAAAGGTCGACAGAAAATTGACCAAAAAAGGATTCATCCCGTACTTTATTCAAACTCGTCTGGTTGCACATTGGAGGTATTATCCAACTGATCGAATCCCGTCGAACCAATGACCTGACCAAAGACCGTAAAGTTACTCAGGCGGCGCTGATTCCATTGGTGGCCAGCGAGTAAATTGAGTCGCATATCGGCAAAATCCATAAAGCGTGTTGCCTCGGCGGTAAAATGACCATCTGTTTCCACGTAATTAAAAATCTCTCTGGCAATCCGTCCATCCGCATACATCGAGCTACCTTTAGGAAAAACCGTACGGCGTTCGTCGCTGGAATAGTCATGTCCCAGTGTATAATTGAGGTGAACCCAATCCACAGGGTCATAATCCAGTTGCAGATTACCGAACACACGGCCGACCTGTGAGTTATTGGTTTGTTGATTGACCACAAAGAAGGGATTATCATAACCACGTGATCCTTCTTCGGTAGTAGGATTTTGCAAGCGATAAGAACGATGAAATCCTTCAGGGGTCAAATAGGGTATATTACTAAAGTCGGGTGGGGTACGCCATGAGCCCAATAGCAATCCACTGGTATTGGAACCTTTCTGTATACGGTTGGCTGCTACATCTGAATAGGCAAAATTTCCACTTAGTTGAATTTTCTCATTGATCCTCTGCGAGGCATTCAATCGTACTGAATATTTGTCGTAATTAGAATTGCCTTTTATAAACCCATCATGCTGATAGCGGCCCAATGAGAGATAATAAGTGGTCCACTCGTTGCCTCCTGATACTGATAAATTGTTTTCGAAAACATGTCCGGTTTGAAACATTTCTTCGGCATGATCATAGACCGGCACAGAAGAGTCGAGTTTGGGCCCCCAACTCCAGGGAGCAGTGGGATCTGCTATCCCGTCGATGCCCTGTCCCCATCGTGTCTGCAGGTCCGGTAATTGACTTACTGTATCCCATGAATAGGAGGTTTTATAAGACAGGCGAATACGTCCGGGTTGACCTTTTTTGGTCGTAATCAGGACGACACCGTTGGCCGCACGGGATCCATAAATCGCACTGGCAGCCGCCCCCTTGAGAATCTCCAGAGAAGCGATATCTTCGGGATTGAGGTCAGACATGCGATTCATTTCAGTGACGCCGGCATGGCCGATATCCCCATCGCTCATAAAAGAAGCATTGTTCACCGGTGATCCATCGATCACAAAAAGGGGTTGCGTACCGCCGGTGATACTGTTAGCTCCGCGAATTCGGATATAAGCAGCAGCTCCGGGCTCTCCGCTCGCTGTAGAAATCTCTACATTGGCCACCTTGCCTGCCAGCGCACCGACCACATTATTATCATTGCTGTTGACAATCGCGTCTGCTGAGACTTGCGGAATGGAAACCCCCAATTTTTCCTTTTCGACACCTACGCCAAAACCTGTTACCACAACCTGTTCCATATTCAAAACATCCAGCGCAAGGGTAAAATCTTTTTCGATTAAATCCTCCGAGAGTTGAACGGGGATGGCTTGAGATTTGTACCCTATAAAGGTAGCCGTCAGATGAACACTTTGACCGTTGGCCTTTGAGGATGGAACCACAAAGTCGAATTTACCTTCTGCATCTGTTGCGCTACCCAGCCCCATACTCCGGATCATCACATTGGCGCCGGCTAAAGGTTCTCCATTTTCATCGTTGACTTGTCCGCGAATCACTATTGCATCTGCAGCCAATAGTGTGCTGACAAAAAAAAGCACAAGAACCGTAACGAGTTTTTTTACCATTTTTCCTCCACTGTCATTTCGCGATTACTCGGGGTGCCCCATTTACTCATTGGTTAAACATTTTGGCAGATCAACCTCGCCAGATCGATCTTGTCTCTCTGTCAAGCGTTATGCTCATATACTAATCTTTAATCGATCACCCGAGAAACAGGATCAACGTAAAAAGTTTAAGTGAATGCTGAATTCTGCCTAAATTATGTGTGAAAAGATAGGACTAATATGAATACCACACAACTGCATGGAGATGTGGTTTTGGGGGTAAAAATCAGAATGAGCCTACATGATCATGCGGGTCATAACAACCCTTTGCGGAAAGCCTGGGCAACAGCCTCGGAAACGGTATGCACGTGTAATTTTCTATATATATTACGTATATGATAACGTACTGTATCCACGCTTATATACAACTGCTGAGAAATACCCTGATAGGTTTTACCGTCGGCAAGGGCAGTCAAAATTTCCAGCTCCCGTTGAGTCAACAAATTCTCTGGCGGAGCCGGCCTCTTGAACAACTGATTTTGTTGATAGAGTTGAATCAGCCGGCGTGCAATATGCGAACTCATAGGTGACCCGCCTTCATATGCATCGCGAATCGCATCGAGCAATCGAGCCGGGGGTGTTTTTTTGACCAGGTAACCGCAGGCTCCGGCCATCAGAGCCTGGAGCACGGTCTCGTTTTCCTCATAGACAGTGAGTACAATAATATCGACATTCGGATAGGACGCTTTGACTTTTTTGATTCCTTCTATACCCGACATACCAGGCAACCCGATATCCATGAGCAGTATATCAGGCGGTTGTTGCACGATTGCCTGAAGCATACTTTCACAGTCACCAAATGAACAGGGACAGCAGAATCCTTCCGTGGCATCGATGAGCATAGAGAGTCCCTGACGAATGGTGGCATTGTCTTCAACAATCATGACATTTATCATTATGAACCTCCGACAAATTCAATCCGGGTACCCTTTTCCGCCTGGCTCGTGACAGACAAGGATCCTCCTATAGATTCTGCTCTCTTTTCCATATTGGTTAGACCATTTCCTTGCGGATCCCTTATAAAGGAATCGAAACCGGTTCCATCATCATCCAAAATCATCACGAGTCTCTTTCTTTTAACCAGGGCCTTTAAAGTAATAGTACGACAATGGCTATGTTTGAGGCTGTTGTGAATCGCTTCCTTAAAAAGCAGGTAAAGCTGTTGCCGATGTTCCATAGGCAAATGCATATTTTTCAAAAGCTCCAGATTTTCCAATTTCAAAATGATTCCCGAGGCAGACAATATATCGGCATAATAATCACGCAAACGCAACATCAAGTCATAAAGTGTATCGCGTTTGGGACTGACCAGCCAGACAGTATCGCTCATAGTATCGATGAGATGACGAGCAGAATCACTGATTCGTTTCAGGTGCTCTTGTGCTCGATGCGAGTCCTGGGGGTATAATTTACCGGTCACCTCGCTGAGGATCGAAATCTCTGTCAAACCGGCGCCTATGTTATCGTGCAGGTCAGCTGCAATTTTGCCTCTCAGTCTTTCGACAACTAATAAGGAACGCATGCGCAGATATATGGGCACGCCTATAATCGTTACCGTTCCGAATACCAAAACGACGAGAAACCACCATGTTTTCCAAAAAGGAGGAACCACCCAAAAAGAGAGGGTTACAGGCTCGCTCCAGTCGCTCCACTCTGAACGGGCCTGAACTTTAAAGGTATAGACTCCATCCAACAGGTTTGCATAGGTAATATGATTTTCTCCTGTTTCATACCATCCCTTATCAGAACCAAACAATCGTACCCGATATTGTATGCTTTCGGGACATCCCAGACAAAGTCCAAGATAAGTGATGCGCATATAATTATTCCGGTATTCCAGAGAAAAATCAGCGGACTCTAGTTCTCTTGTATCAACCTCTTTATCAAAAACCGAAACAGACTGTATAATTGCTTTGGGTGCAGAGCGAACAAACCGATCTCTTACCGGCCGATACCGTGACAATCCATTAATCGTTCCGATCCAGATATCACCGCCGGCATCGCAAAGAATAGCATTGGCATTCACCTCATTACTCGGCAAACCATCATAAACATCGAGAACACGGGGACGAACCGGTATCCCCCATGAAATTAGAATTTGTACGCCGTGATAGGAAGTGAGATACAGTCGACCTTTCGCATCTTCACAAATGCCATTGATAAAAGTATGAACCAGCCCGTCGTCATGCTGTATCCATTCCAGTGCATGTCCGTTCCAGACACACAGTCCACGATCGGTACCGAAAAACACAGGCCCTGAACTATGCTGGTGAATAGCCTGGACGTTGCTTTGGTTAAGCAATGAATCCTGAAGAAACTCTACCCCTTTATCCTTGCGATAGCACAAGACACCTTTTTCGAGACCGGCATAGATGGTACCATCTCGACCCTTTTCAAGGGTATTCACAGCCATCTGATGTTGAGGGTCCAGGGGAGAGATTTGTCCTGCAGAGTAAATCAGAAAACCTTTTTCAGTGCCGATAAGCAGAGAATCTGATCCGATTCCGGCCAGACACGTAATCCCCGGATCAGCTGAGGGATTTATCGAGATGAGCAATTCTGCTCGGCCGTTAACAAGTCGATACAATCCCCGCAAAGTACAGAGCCATAATGTTTCCTGCCATTCGTAGATATGGAAAATACTTTGAGACTCTAAGCCTATATTCGGCAAGTAAGGCCTGCAGTGAGAGTTTTGAAACGTATAGAGTCCTCCACCAAACGTTCCAAATACGATGTCTTTGTTTTTTCGCTGGTAAAGGGAAAGGATATAATCTTTTTCGAGGCCGGAATTCTTGCAAAAACTTTCCATTCGAGCAGGTTGAAATATGCTGAGGCCACCAGCAGTCCCAAAAAACATGTTGCCGTCTTTTCCCGCTAACAGGGCAAAAACAGCATCATGTGCCAGGCCATTATGTGTATTCAGAGAGCGCCATTGTCCGTCATAGTGCATGACCCCTCCACTCATCGTAGCGATGTAAAACTCTCCCCGATCATCAATACTTACATCACGAATTTTCTGTAATCGGGGTTCATCGCACATCCTCTGCCAGGATTCATCTTCATATCTCAGCAATCCCTGATCGTTGGTTCCCATCGACAGAGTTCCTGCGCGGTAATCCATGCTGGTGACGTCGGCATTATTCAGTTTCCGCTCTAAAGTCAAAGAGGATCCGATAACCCAGGCGCCTGAATCGGTACCGGCAACAACTCCCCACCCTGGCACATACACGAGCGAGTTGACGCAATTGCTTTTTAAACCCCTGGTTTTGTCAAAATGAACTGTGTCCGATCCGGAATGAATCCAGAGGCCTTGATTTCGTGTAGCAAAAAATAGATTTCCTTGCTCATCCTCACAGATCGAATTGATAAAACAGTCCCGCAAACCATAGGCACGGAATGAATGGCCATTAGACACACTCGCCCCATCGTCAGAGCCGATGAATAATCGGCCATCTCTTGTCTGAAAGAGAGAAATGACAAGCGATGAGGTCAAACCATTGATGATATTGAAATTCTTAAATTCATTACCATCCCATCGACTGACACCATCATAGGTACCCACCCACAGATACCCTTGCTCGTCATTGAGGAGTGAAAAAATATGAGATTGCGCCAGGCCATCACGCGAGGTCAAATTTTTATGCAAAAGAATCTGAGCCTGGCATCCCAGTACCCAAAACATGATTAAGAGAATTATGTATCTCATTTATCCAGACCCTACACCGGATTAAGTAACTTTCCTCCCCTGACATCACCGATCTATACCAATTGCCTGTTGAATAAAATATGATCCCCCACAGTCGGAAAAGAATACAAACAACATATCTGAAAATTGGATGGGATGCTCGAAAAAAACTATTTGCCATGCAATAATGGCTAGTCCAGATGGACATTGACAAGCGGAAGAATTTTCAAGGGTGCAGGATTATTCCCAGCGATATTGATCAAGCCGATTTGTACTCCCTTGAGGGCATGGGCGATATTCAGCAAGCCGATCGAAAGGCCGTTCATTTGTTCTTTTGCTCTCACATAACCGGCGATTTTGATGCCATTTAACATGCGCCCCTCGATGCCTCCGCCAGCGAGGGTCAACCCATTTACCTGATCTCCTCCGACGCCCAAAAGAGCAGCCTGCACTCCACTCAGAGTGGTGCCTCCAACGCCAAGACCGCCTATCGTCAGGCCGCGTAATCTTTCCCCTCCCATTCCCAGACCGGCGATGCCCAGTCCGGTAAAAGATTTGGTGCCAAAACCGAGTCCTGCGATCATGATTCCGCGAATGTTATCGCCGCCGGCACCGAGACCGGCAATAGTAAGGCCACTGAGATGTTGACTTGCCCCGATACCCAACCCAGCAAAGGTAAGTCCGCTTACATCATCAGCACCAATACCGAGCAAGGCCAGATTCACGCCAAAAACACGGTCCCCACCCATGCCGAGACCGGCAATATTCACGCCGGTGATCTCTCCTCCTCCCATTCCAAGCCCGGCGATATTGAGTCCTGCGATGCGATCTCCGCCCATGCCGAGACCGGCAATATTGATACCTCGGGTATTCCCCACGATACCAGCCACTCCGATGGCAATCCCGTTTATTTGTTTTGCAGAAGGTGCGACAAGACCCAGGGCCAGTCCGTTGATCTGTCCTCGTTCAATGGTCTGATCAGGCTTCCAAAGGGTTAGATTGATACCATTGATACATTGAAAATATGAATCACTCCAGTTGATACGTATACCATTCACCCTGGGCACACTGCCAATAGCGAGACCAGTATTTTGAATAGTCAGATCGAGTGATCCGGCGATACAAGGGACTGTTGCGATGAGAATAGCGAGTACGACCTGTTTCATCCGAGCCTCCGTAGCAAATTCATACTTCTTTAGCTACGAAAGTGTATGAAACAAGTTACAAACTTTAGAGAATTTCTTGTGTCGTCTTGAAATGAATTTTTGCAACGTGGGAGAGTTTTTCCTTGCCATACTGGCGGACAATTTTGCGCCCTTGTTCGATGACGCTATCCGACACCCCCTTGCTCAGATTAAATCCAATCTTGTCAGAAAGTTCAGCCAGTCGGATTAAAAAACGCCCTCGAGCGAGAATGGAGGCTGCTGCCACAGAGATGTTTTTTTCTGCCTGAGGAAGCTGCAGCAGCTCATAGGCCTTGCCTGTTTCTTCCAACTGTTCTTCGATCAATTTTTCATCAGCAAAGCGATCCGCCAGAATCCTGTCACACGCCTTATCATGGCAGAGGGCTTTGATGACTTTGGCGTGCATGGTTGCGAGGAGGGTATTCAGATTCTTTTTGGTGTTTTGATATTGAGAATAAACCTGATTATAGCGATGCGGGGAGAGTTCAAATATTTTAAAAGAGTCGGGAAACATTTTCTCTATTGCATCGGCGATACGGATCGTCATGAGATCATCGACGAGTTTGCTGTCTCTTACGCCCATGGCCAGCATTTGGCTTGCCATTTCTTCATCCACATAAACGGCGGCACAGACAAGAGGACCAAAATAGTCCCCTTTGCCGGATTCATCTGTGCCAATGATTGGATAGCCAAACAGTCGTTCATCGACCTGATCATGATGCTGAAAACGGTGAGCTTCAACACTTTTGATCACTTTTTGAGCCGGAGCCCCGGCGGGGAGTTGGGAATAGTCATAACGTACCTGGCCTTTTTTATTCTCAAAGACCCGTAAAACGCCTTTCCATTTACCATCCCCCAGGTGAAACTGTATCCCATAGTTTATCGGTTTGCTATCCATTACAGAGATATTGTTTTTCTTAAAACGCTCCAAGAGCTGATTTTTAATTTCGTCCAGTGCCACTTTATGCTCCATCCAGGGTAAAAACATTCATCCATAAAAATTCAAAATTTACGATCTCCTCCCAACAATCCTCCTAGGAGGTCACCACCGATTCCCCCCACGCCTTTATGTTCTCCGCGATTAAAGCGAGCCGCAGCGAAAATTCGATCGGCAAGGCGGGAAAAGGGCAAACTCTGTAAATAGACAGTGCCCGGGCCGGTCAGGGATGCCAGGAAAACACCTTCTCCTCCGAACAGAGCATTTTTAAACCCTCCAATAAACTGGATATCATAATCCACAGAAGGGCTAAAAGCGACCAAACAGCCGGTATCCACACGTAACTTTTCACCGGCTGTCAGCTGTCTCTCAATGATGGTGCCCCCGGCATGGATGAAGGCCATGCCATCACCGACAAGCCGTTGCAGGATAAAACCTTCGCCGCCGAATAGTCCTGAGCCCAGCCTTTTACTAAAAGCGACTTCAATTTCAACCCCCTTTGCGGCACACAGAAAAGCATCTTTTTGACACAGAAACTCTCCCCCAATCTTGTCAAGGTGCAAGGCAATAATCTTTCCCGGATAGGGTGCGCCAAAAGAAACATGTCCCTTACCTGCTCCGGAAAACAAAAAAGTGGTAATAAAGAAACTCTCGCCAGTGATCATGCGTTTGAATCCTTTGAACACACCCCCATCTGTCGAGGTTTGCATTCGAATCCCCTCTTCCATATACATCATGGCGCCCGCCTCGGCACGAACACCTTCGCCGGGATCCAGTTCTACCTCGACGATTTGCATGTCATCGCCATGAATCTTATAATCGATCACATCAGCCATTACTTTTCCCTCCAAAGGTTGCACGCGTCAAATTCATTATAAAATTGGCAACCAAATCGTCAGGTGAAATACTGCCATTTTCCATAGCCTGCACAAATGGTTTTGCCATATTTTGATTGCACCTCTTTTTTCGTTGTATAAACCGACTCCACTCTGCAAGTTCTGAAATATGTTCGACCCGGTTTTGAATATTCTGTTCAAAGTCCTGCAAAGGAATGTGCGATTCTTCAGCTATCCACGAGCTATCATCTGTGATATGGCAAAGAGTACAGAGTCGTTCCAATTCACGATTGATTTTTTTTCTGGCTTGATCGAGGTGAATGATACTCTCTTTCAACTCGCTCATAGAGACTCGTTTCCGAACAGCTTCAATGTCCACATGCGAAAACGGAGCCCGATTAAAATGAATCATATGGGTGGCCCAGTCCGCAGTCATTCGCAACGCCATGACATCGGAATCGATACCTTCCCACAAAGCACCAAACAATTCGATTCCAAAAGCCTTACTCCAGGCAATCTCGTTATAAAGCGACCAAACAGGCATCAACCTCATTAATTCAGACAGGATTTCCTGGCGCTTTTTGGGTACCTCGCCACGAAACACATAGGACAACTTTTGCTTCAAGCGTTCCCGGTTTTTATCAAACACTTTTTTTTGACCAAGAACATTTTCATAAAGAGTCCGGATATTACGGCTCAGGGCACGGCGCCGGAAGCGTTGCTCCAAATCAGGAAACTGCATATGAAAGGCCGCGACTTTATCGATCAATAAATATACATCCTGCGCCCCATTCTGCCATGCCGGATGGGCCAGGTTAGGCCGGGGTTGCGGAGGGGAATCGACGACCAGACGTAAAAAGCGGATCCAATCACCTGTGTCATGCAATGTTTGAGGAGCGCATAAAGGGATCAGGGATTGCATTTGTGACAACGATGATTGCAAATCAGTCATAGAGTCAAGTATTATCTCGAGGCTCTCACAAATTTGAGAAATTTGCGCCGATGTGAGATTTTCGGTATGACACCCCTTCCATAATCGGCTATCATACCCGGACACCTGGTTGGCGCTCGTTTGAAGATCCTTGAGAGACCGGAGTGCACTCAAAATATCCGCTTTGGAATGTGTATCGAGGTCTTTTATTTCGATCGGATAAACCTGACCTCCATTTTTGCTAAAATGTTGTTTTGCAAAGGATACCAGTTCATAAAGCTGCGAGACATTCCAGTCGCCCCATATCTGATGAAATAGCGGATGACGTGAGCCACCGTTTCGGCTAATCTGATCCGTATCTGTAATCGTATTGTCATAGATATCAGGAAAATATTTGAAAACCAATGCATAGAGTTCTCGGATATAGCTCGTAGAGTTGCGTTGGTTCGAATCTGCATTTACCCCGGTATCCGCTGCACTGTCCTTTTGGAATTTATCCATCTTGTTGTATCCAGGTTGTTGTACTGAGTTTTGGGGGCGTTAGATTTTAAAGTATTTAATTTATCCCAATAAATCAACCCTTTTAGATCCGGGGATCTCTGAACCCGTTGGATCGATTCTATTAAAGAATGCACTCTCTCAGGACCGGGTCATGTCTATAATTTCAGCACGCAATGTAAACGGATCCTCGGCAGTTTGAATTCCCCGCACTCTTTCATTAAGAGCCCGGTAGAGTGCTTTTTGCAAACGATAAATTTCGACATTTTTCGGAATGGGATTACACTGTTTTTCTTGTTCCAGGTCGATAAATGGTCCAACCAATTCAGATAATGACAGAGCGGTCTCTTTTTCTTTGAGATATACCCAGGCTGCATGCAAAGCGGCTCCCATGGCAGCTCCTTCTCCCCTTACAGGCACAGCCGTCGTCTCAAAAATGTCTGCAATGGTTTGAATCCATGCTCTGGATTGAGCCAAACCACCCGTCACTCGTATTTCCTGAGCCTGAACCGGCATTTTTCTAAAACCGTCATAAAGATTCTGAATGTGCCCTTCTAAAACGGCACGACATAAATTTTCCCGGCCAAAATCTCCCAGGTTAAAGCCAAAGTAGACGGGACTCGCAAGGGGAACATCAGGTGTGCGTTCACCCATATACCAGGGAATCAACAGACGTCCGGCATTGCCTGCCGGCACAGCATCCACACTATTTATGAATTCATTATGATCAATATCATACTGATCCAGAACTGCATTATAGCCGTTGGCCAAATTTGAGACACATAACAGGGGAAAATGACGACCCGTGCTATCACAAAACGCGGCGATTTCTCCGTCAGGATCGATATAGGCCTCATCTAAAACCGTAAACGCCGTCCCACTGGTGCCCAGACTTACGGTAACCAGACCCGGTTCTACATTTCCAGTGCCAATCGCCCCATACATATTATCTCCACAGCCTGCATCGATCAGACAATCAGAAGAAAAACCATATTCCTCGACCCAATGATTTCCAATGACCCCGATACTCTGATCCGATGGTTTGATGGGAGGTAGTTTTGACTTTAATGTGGGATGAATAGCGTTGAGCAGACGTTCTGACCACTCTCTGGTTTTGGGATTCCAGAGAGCCATACCCGAGGTATCCCCGGGTTCCATGACACGAACTCCTCCGTTAACCCCGCCGGTGAGATACCAATTGATATAGTTGTGTACCAAAAAGCATGTAGATGTTTTCTCAAAAGCCTTGGGTTCATGTCTGGCCATATGGAAAATTTTCGCAGCTGTATATCCCGTTCTCTGGCTATTCCCCACTTCTTTGATCATCTCATCGACACCTCCGACCGCCTCGGTCATGAGCTGGCATTCCTCTTCAGTGCTGAAATCGTTCCATAGTTTGCTCCGGTCTCGTGTCAACTCGCCTGACTCATCCAGAGTGACCAGACCATGCTGTTGTCCTGAAACAGATATGGCGCGTATAGCTGACATCTCTATGTCTGTATCTTTAAGACGCTGAAATAATATTTCCAACGCCTCGAGCCACATCCTGGGATCCGATTCTGACACACCCTCCCCCAATCCTTTGGCCACGCCATTCTGGGTGCGATAATGGGGCAAATCACGGTCATAATTCACAGAATCCAAAAACACTGTCTCTTGATGATCGAGATCAATGACAAGCAATTTAGTACTTTGTGTGGAACTATCGATACCGGCAAATAATTTTTTCATAACCATCTTCCTCTCTTTTTCAGCCTAGCTGTCCCTAAAAATAAGACATTTTCTTTAGCTTGTAAATCACTTTTTTGATAGAAAACCCATCATCCAAAGAGAATCTGTCTACTCTACCTTGTTATGAACTCTTGCAAATATGAAAATTTTGTTTTACATTACATCCTAATTTTCATTTTATCGAGAGCACCTGTGCGTCTTTTAAGAAACGTTTCTGCGATCCTTACATTTTTGGTATTCCTGGGCCGGGCATACCAGCATCTGTTTTGGGATGTTCCTTTTCGTGCATTGTTATGGAAAGAGACACTCCTTTCCCCTCTCCTGCAGCGATGGTTCCGGATGTCCTGGCAAGACTATCTTTCCTCATGGGGATCGGATGCCTTGATAGAAAGTGCCATGACAGGATTTGGTCTTTTCTATCTCTTTTGTGCATTGATGACATTGTTGGTTTGGAAAAACCCCAAATGGGTGCGACCGGTCTGGTTACTAGGATCGTTCTCACTCTTTGGGTTGGCAATCCTTGCCACCATGGAATACAATGCCAGTATCATTACGCTATTCGAATACACCCTGGGATGGACAACCCCCTTGTTTGCATGGGCCCTTTGGCAAAAGAGGGTTCTGTGGCCACAGATAAAATTTGGGATTATGCTGGCCATCGCCCTCACCTTTATTAGCCATGGTCTGCTTGCAATGGGTGTTGTACCGGTGCCGGCCCATTTTATTGAAATGACCACGCTTATCCTGCCCCTGGATATGGCTGGTGCACGCATCTTTTTATTTATAGCAGGTGTTTTGGATCTGATTTGCAGTATTTTCCTGTTTATAAAGCCAACCCAGCGAGCAGCCCTTCTTTATATGGTATTTTGGGGGTTTATCACCGCCGTTGCCAGAGTATGGGCATATGTCGAGCCTTTTAATTTTTGGTGGGATATGCACATGTGGGCCTTTGAAACCTGTATTCGTCTCATTCATGGTGCCTGGCCCTTGTTGCTGTGGCTCAGTTTTCATAAAAAGTTTGAGTCAAGGATTTGAACCATGTTTAAAAAAGTAGTGATATTCGTATTATTGACCACCACCTTTGGAGCAGCTGAAACAAGCCGTTATCGGTTGATGTGGAGGGATGATCCCAGTACCACGATGGTCATCGGCTGGGATCAGCAGGGCGGTAGCCGTGCAGAGGTTTTTTACGATACTCTGGATCATGGTCAGGACCTGGCATTCTATCGTTTTCATCGAGAACCTGATGAAACATACCTGTATAAAGGTATGGTGAATTCTTTTGTCCGCCTGACCGATTTAAAACCCAATACTGCCTATTATTTTGTAATTCGTGACTCTGATGGCAAAAGCCCGCGCTTTTGGTTCCGCACGGCTCCTGACAGCTTACACCCTTTTACGTATATCGCAGGAGGTGATTCCCGCAATAACCGCGATGCACGCAAACGTGCCAATGCCATGGTGGCAAAACTGCGCCCTTTATTTATCGGATTTGGGGGTGATTTTACCGATGCAGATATCGACGGCCAGTGGAAAGCCTGGTTCGATGACTGGCAGGAAACGATTTCTCCTGATGGACGCATGTATCCTATCCTGGTGACAAAAGGCAATCACGAGCGAACCAACGAAGTTCTGGTACACCTCTTTGATTTCCCCCATGAAAACATTTACGGAGCCTTTTCATTTGGCGGGAATCTTTTACGATACTATATTCTTAACACCGATATTCCACGAGGCGGAGAACAGGCAGCATGGCTTGAACGAGATCTTGTCTCACATGGCAACACAATCTATCGGGTGGTGCAATACCACAAGCCCATCAGACCCCATGTGGCACGGAAACGCGATCAGGAATCCCAATATCGGATTTGGGCACCCTTGTTTTACCATTATCAAGTCCAGCTGGCTGTTCAATGTGATTCACATTGTGCTGTACGGACCTGGCCCATACGGCCCACAAGAGCCCCCGGAAATGATGAGGGTTTTGTGCGGGATGAAATGGGCACGGTCTATGTCGGAGAAGGGTGTTGGGGTGCACCTTTGCGCGATCCCGATGATCCAAAAAGCTGGACACGAGATGTGGGAAAGTTTAATCAATTCAAGTGGATTCATGTTTATCCGGATCGAATGGAACTGAGGTCCATCAAAGTAGATGATGTCGATGATTCAGGGTCTGTAACCGAAGATGATCTGATGGCAGTCCCCGAAGACCTCCCGATTTGGGATCCTTCGAATGGTGCCGTGGTCATTCTACCGGCCAGACAAATGCTGACTGAATAGATCAGAGTTTCACTTGCCATATTTTTTCAATTTATAGCGCAAGTGGCGTTCGGTCATGCCCAATATTTCGGCTGCCCGTGTCTGCACACCGTTGGCAGCCTGAAGGGCATCACGTATCAAGGCCTGCTCAAATGCTTCGACACGTTCCTGAAATGACCCGTTAGTGGGTTCTGTAAAAGCCTTTTGCGGTGACTCTCCATGTACCGTCGGAGGCAAATCATGACTCGCCAGGACATCATCCCGACTCAATAAAACAGCGCGTTCGACGATATTTTCCAGTTCTCTCACATTACCCGGAAAAGTGTATTTCATCAACAGATCCATGGCTTCCCTGGAAACCCCGTGTATATTTTTCTCATATTGCTCGCTGAAACGCTGTAAAAAATAATCCACCAAGAGCGGGATGTCGGTTTTTCGCTTTCTCAAAGGAGGAAGCACGATCTTGACGACATTGAGCCTGTAATAAAAATCTTCCCGAAAGCTCCCCTGTTTGACCATCTCTTCCAAATGTCGATTCGTTGCAGCAATGACACGCACATCAATAGACAAACTCTGGCTGGATCCCACACGTTCGATGGTCTGTTCCTGTAAAACACGCAGTAGCTTTACCTGGGTATTCAGGGGTACATCTCCAACCTCATCGATGAACAAGGTTCCTCCGCTTGCACTCTCGAATCTGCCTTTGCGAAATTTATCAGCCCCGGTAAAAGCCCCTTTTTCATGGCCAAAAAGCTCACTTTCGACGAGATGATCAGAAAGGGCAGCCATATTTACCGGCACGAAAGGGTCTTCTGAACGATCACTGGCATGGTGTATGGCCTTTGCAACGAGTTCTTTACCCGTGCCACTTTCACCCGCAATCAAAATGGTCGCTTTGCTGCGAGCCACACGACTTGCAATGCTCAGGGCCTCATCCATGGCACTGCTGGAGGCGATAATCCCCCCCAAATTTAATCGTTCACCTGCCAGCTCTTTGAGACGCCGGTTTTCCGCGATCAATTGTTTTCGTTCCAGAGCTTTGCGCATCACCAGTTCGAGTTGGGTAAGATCGATGGGTTTGGCCACAAAATCCACAGCACCTTGTTTCATCGCCTCGGTGGCTGCCTCGATACTGCCATAGGCAGTCATGACCACCACATCGATATCCGGATTGATCTCTTTAACCCTTTTCAATACTCCAAGACCGTCCAGGTCAGGCATACGCAGATCTGTGAGAATCATGTCAACAGGATTGTTTTCTGTTATTTTTATCGCTGCCAGGCCATTCATCGCTGTGCTGATTTCGTAACCTTTTTTTCTCAAAAATCCAGCCAGCGTATCACGCTGTGCCGCTTCATCATCGACGATCAAAATATTGTATTTCATCACAACTCCAATATGGGTATCTGAATTTTAACTAAAGTCCCCTCATAATCAGGCCGACTGACCACCTCGATGGTCCCATTGTGCTGTGAGACGATTTGCTGTACAAGCGAGAGACCGATGCCGGTTCCCTGATCTTTGGTGGTAAAATAAAGATTAAAAATACGCGACAGGTTCTGTTCCGGGATTCCTTTGCCCGTATCGCTGATCAAAAGGACCAGTTTGTTGCCTTTGGTTTTTACATTTATTTCGAGCCGTCCCCCCTCATCACATGCATCGATGCCATTCTGAACCAGATTTAACAGGGCTTGTAACAGTTTGGACCTGTCCATGGGGAACTTTTGATCGACCGAACAGCGGGATTGCATCTCGATATTCTTTTGCTCAGCTTGCGGACGGGTCAAAGTGACAAGCTCGTCGATCAGCTCGCAGACATTTGTTTCCTGCAGTTGCATGGCAGAAGGTTTTGCAAATTCAAGAAATTGCTGGATGATCGTATTAATACGTTTGATTTCACTCACCATGGTAAGGGCCATTTTATTATACTCTCGAGTGTCCTGCCTGGGTTCAAACTCGGTGCGAAATCTCTGCGCGAGCATGCTGATGGCATTCAAAGGATTTCTGATTTCGTGTGCGACACCGGAAGCGAGATGTCCCATGGCTGCCAGTTGATCCTGGCGTTTTAGGTTTTCCTCCAGGCGTTTATGCTCTGTCAAGTCTTTGATCACGGCAAAGATGGTTTCTATATTGCCTTGCGAATCAGGTAATTGAGAAACAGAAATCGAAACGTACAACTCTTGTTCCCGCACCTTGACCCATAACTCATTATTACGTACCTCGTTCTGGCCTTGCGCTTTTCGGATCACCGTACATATATCTGCACCGATCATTTCACACGGCTTTCCAAGCACCTTGGATGCATCCAATCTGAACAATTGTTCTGCGGCACGGTTGAATACAGTAATAAATCCGTCATTATTCATGGCAACAACAGCATCGGTCATATTGGTCAACATACTGCCGGTATAGGTCTCTATACGATGATAAGCATTTTGAAGCATCTGCATGCCAGAAGCACGAGCCAGAGCATTGACCGCGATAACACCAATGATGAGCAACAAGACTGATATTATAATCACCCGCTGTCGCGTTTGGGCCAGCGCTGACTGCAAATGCTCTGTAGAAAGCGCGATGCGCAAGACACCGATATTGCGGTTCTGAAGCTCAAGAGCTCTCGCGATCTCAAACACGGGCTGCCCACGGAACTCGGTCATTCGAGTCAGAGTCTCACTCAAAGTGTGTGCCCTTTGTAAAAAGGGATCCTGCTGAATGGGCGTGACGTTTTCCATGGTTTGAGAAGCTAGAATGACTTGCAAACTGTCTTGTAGCAAAACATAAACCACACCTCTCGTTTCACCGATGTCCCTCACCAGACGTCCCGCACCGATCGATCGCCTGAACTCCAGCATCTCCTGAGCATCGATGTTGAGGACAATGGCTCCTCCCTTGCGGCGGTGCTTGGCTATTGCAAATCGTTGCCCTGATCCGAACCGTCCTTGCATGAATCCCAATAACAGCTCATCATCTTTTCCGCTAAGCACCGTGGACAGTAAATGACGCTGACCTCTTTGAGGAACAAAATCATCTGAGTCATGTAACAACCATGGCGCATTGCTCATGATCCTCTTACCCTGTTCATCGAATACATTACCGCGAAAGATTTGATTCTCTGCGCAGAGGTGCACAAATTTTTCCTGGTTCAAAATGCCTTCATAATCCATTTCCTCGAACACTCTTGCCAGACTGAGCAATTTTTCAGCCAAAATCTCTTCCACCAGCACAAAGGAACGGGTTGCATTGACCAGACTTTTTTGCATGGACTCCATGAGCGCCCGGCCCTGTTCGTCCAGAGTGCCTGTCACTTCACGCTGTGTGTTGCGAATGTCCAGAATGGCCAACGTCAGCAAGAGTGCGCCAATGATAATCACAGAGGACAATACAATCCCTGGCCGCCAGCGACGAAAACGGGGCAATGTCTTGACAGCAATATAAAATTTCGATTCAGAATCAGACATTTTAGTTCAGGTCTCAAATTTTCCATTCAAATTTATACATCAATATAGGGAAAACAATACGAAATTGAAACAACTTGAAGCATAATGGCCATGCAGTGCGCTTTGCTTGTCTTGCAAAAATTGTGACAAAAAACTTGGCCAAAAGCACAGGATGACCTATCATATTGTTTTTTAATAGCAAAACAGATTTTTATCAAACATCGAAAAATCGATGTGTCGACCAAAAGGGCGTATTTTTTCGACCAAATGGTCGAAAAAGGTACATATCTCAAGACTGCTATTTCCTCTAATTCATTATAAAACAGACATCCAGCTCAATCGACCCCATAAATCTATTTGGTATAGCGTTTGCATAGTATCCTGTGAAAGAAAGAGGACCCTATTATGAAAAGACATCTTTATTTCAATACAGCTTTGATGATGATTTTATCAGTAACCCTGAATGCGTTCGGGCAGGATTCAGCCGGGACCGACATCAAAGAGCCCTCTGAGGCATTAAAAGAGGAAAAAAACCTCAAAGAATCTTTGCCATCGCTGCCCTCACCTTTTAAAGAGGCAGAAAAGAAGGCACTGGCTGACTCGATCAGTCTTTCCATACCGGACAGTGTTTCTGCTGCAATGGGCCCCCAAATGCCCCGACCAGACAAAAAAGCACTCCCGTTCGACGAAATGGGCAAAGGATTACAGCACCGTCATGGACTGAAATTTATCGATGAAGATGGTGACGGTATCAACGATCTGCTCATACCGGGCAGGGGACAAGGCCATTCCCCGATTCACTGGCAGCCGCTGGACAAGGGCATGCGCGGCCGGCCGGGACCCCATAAACCCACCCCATTCGATCGGGAAGGATCTGATCAGGAGCCCGGCAAAAACGGCCCGGGATCAGGAGGACCCGGCCAAGGCCATAATCAGGGAAGGAATGGAAACAATTAACGGTTCGAGCAGGGATATCGAACTAAAACAGGAGTAACAAGATGAAAACGATCGTGTCCGTCATGACAGGCTTGCTCTTTATTTCCATAGCACACGCTCAATTTTCACTGGAAATAGAAAATCAAAACGGATATTCGAGCAACTCTTTTGCCAATTACAAGATACAGCCCGATACCTATTCAATATGGTCCTTGCAAGTACGCAAGGACTGGATTCAACAAGAAAGTGGCATTCGCCTCTATTATCAAGGCAATGCCGGTCTCTATCAATCATACAATGACCGTAATTATCATCGTCAGGGCCTGGGTGTGGCCTACTATCGCTATTTGGATACCCACCAAACCAACATGCTTTATGCAGAGTGGAGCGCGAGCAAGCGTTTTCACAGCGAGGTTTATAAATGGTATGAAACCACAGATTTTGACGGATATGTGAATCTCAAATGGGCGGTTATGCCGCAGTTATATCTCTATACAGGCCTGTCTCTGAACGGCAGCCAGTTTAAAAATCTCAAAGCGTTTTCCAACTGGCAACACACCCTGTTTTTACGACTGAGCCGGTTCTTTAACTCGGGCACCACCATCATGGCAGAAATCGATATCATCAGCAAGAGTTACAATCCCGAATCTTTGGTGGAAACATCCGAACTGTTTCCGGATGTGGTTACGCTGGGCGAAGGCACAAGCCGGCAGATCGCATCCATGCTCAAAGTGGCACAGTCTCTCGGTCAGAGTACCGGCCTGAGCGGCCAGGCAATGATTCGTAGGAATACCAGTAACTCTGTACGTTATCTGGGTGCATCGAGCGGTTATTACTATACCGATGAAGAACTCTTTGATGATGTTTTTGGATATGAAAGCGAAGAATTTACGTTGCAGCTAAAAAGTCGGATATTTTGGGGCATCACTGCAATCTTGGGCAGCAATATCAGATTCAAACACTATCAAAACAGACTCGCCCTGGATCTCGAGGGCATGGCATTCGAAGACGAGCGGCTTCGCGATGATACCCGGAGCTATAGCTGGATCGAGCTCAAGCGCCCATTGGGGTTGGGAACGATTCCGCCGTTGCAAATCAGTTTGAGGTATGGGATTCTCGATAACGAATCTAATGATCCCTATTACGATTATGGCAGCAATTATTTTTCGATTTCTCTTGGCCAGGAATTTTAAATTACTGACCGACTCTTGCAGCAAAAAAGCATTAAAAAGCTTACAGCAGAGAAAAAGGGACGCCACAAAGCGCAGAGAAAAGATTTATCGAGTGAATCCCTGCACTCATCGGCATCCTTTGCATATCAGCATTAAAACAAACACCTTACTATGTGGTTTTGAACAAAGGCTCGACGTCTTTTGCCAGTTTCTGCACCTCTTGATTTTCCTCTTTGGTGAGAGGTTGATATTTTTGAGCAATCTCTAACGCTTTCCAGAAAAAGGGTGACTCTCCAGGGGGCACCGCAGCTGTGGTTCCCTGAGAAAGTGTAAAGCGCACCGACAGATCAGCAATATGGTCATCGATAATCGGTCTGTACCAACATTTTTTATACGGCCGCGACTCTTCTTTTGCCAATCGGGTATGGGCCATTGATTTGAGCGCCAGAATGCCCATCTCTTTTTCTTTTGCTTTTTGCACCACTTTTGGGCCAAAATCACCCTTGTACCAGCACACAAAATTAATGGGAAAGAGTATCGTATCAAAATCAAACCGCTGCATGGCCATCAAAGCAGCCCTCTCAGAGTGAGCTGAAAATCCTAAAAACCGTACCTTACCCTCTTGACGCGCTTTGACAAAGACTTGCATCGCACCCTCCGGTCCAAAGGCTGTTTCGACATCCTCCGGTGTAGTGATGGCGTGAAGCTGGTAGAGGTCAAAATGGTCTGTTCTCAGTTTACGCAAAGACTCTTCCAATTCCTGCTGCGCTCCGGCTTTGTCCCGCTTGTTGGTTTTACAGGCAAGAAAAGCATTTTTTCGATAGGGTTCCAACGCCGGACCCAATTTTTCTTCTGCATTGCCATAGGTGGGGGCCACGTCGAAATAATTGATGCCTTGCTCAAAAGCTCTGGCCACCAGCTCATTGGCAGCAGATTGGGGTTCATCCCTGACCAAGATCCCTCCAAAGCCGATGATGGAAAGCTTTTCTCCGGTCTTTCCCAAAGACCGCTTTCCGTCCGGGTCCTGGCATGCAGACCAATTCATCAACGAAATGGCAGCACTGCCAGCCAGTGTTCTTTGGATAAATTCTCTTCGCTTCATTTGCCCTCCCTTTCATGCGTTCACCAGGTTAGTACATGACTATTTTTAAAATAATCCGATGACAGTGATTGATCAAGAAGAAAATTGACAATTTTTACACCCAGAAATAGTTTGCAGCAAACCAGTGTTATACTAGTGTCAAAACATACATTTTTATGAAAAAATTGTAAGAAAAAACATCTTTATTCGACTAGAAAGAAAAAGGGAAAAATGAATGAAACAATGGACCGCATATCTTGTGTTGACCATAATGTTACTGACAACGAATCCGTTGCTTGCAACGGTATCGGTCGGGGATCAAGCACCTGATTTCACCCTGCAGGATCTCGAGGGCAACTCCTTCAAGCTCTCTTCGATTCAGGGCAAAATTGTAGTGCTTTTTTTTCTGGGTTATAATTGTGGATCGTGCCTGGTCGAAGCCCCCTATTTTGAACTTAATATCCACAAACAATATCAGCCCTATGGTGTCGAGGTTTTGGGAATAGACATTTGGGATGGATCCCCTGCCCTGCTGCAATCGAATTTTATATCCGCAACCGGCGCAACATTCAAATTTCTCACTTTTGGCAGTCCGGTTGCTCAGCTCTATGGAGCAGGGGTCAGCAATTACATGATCATTGGCATTGACGGCAAGGTGAAATTTATTTCCCGATATTATGACGAACGCGGGTTGCAAACACAAATTGATGTTCTGACCTCCACGCCGGGCCAGAAACCCAAGGCAATACCCGACGAATTCGTCTTGCATCAGAACTTTCCCAATCCGTTCAATCCTTCAACAGAGATCGAATATGAAATTGTCGTAAATGACAGAACACCTGTAGACCTGGTTGTTTATGATCTGCTGGGGAACGAGGTAGCGGTACTGGTGGATGCTGACCAAGCCAGCGGTTTTTACAGCGTTTCATGGGATGGAACCTATACAAACGGCAGAAAAGCGGCTTCCGGACTCTATTTCTATCAGTTAACCATCGACGAAAGACAGAAAACACGAAAAATGCACCTCGTGAGGTAAATATGAATATACGATTCCGGACGTGGATAGGGTTTTTCTTAAGCTTTGCCGGATTGGGCTTTTCCCAGGTACCTGATTTTGATTTGCCGGACCTGAATGGAGAAAAGCGAACACTTTATCAGCAGCTCGAAAAGGGTCCGGTTCTTCTCGATTTCTGGGCGACCTGGTGCAAACCCTGTATCAAAAGCCTGCCCAAGTTGGCCGACCTGGAAAAAGAGTTTGCCGAACAAGGCCTTGTGGTCTGGGCCATAAACGAAGACGGACCCCGCACCCAGGCAAAGGTCGAACCGTTCGTTTATTCTCTGGGCAGAGATTTGACAGTGTTAATCGACGAAAACCGGGAGGTCATGCGCCAGTTTCAGGTCAATGGCCTGCCAACCTCGATTCTGATTTCTCCTGAACGGAATATTGTTCTGAGACTCCAGGGATACAGACCGGGTGACGAGAAAAAGATCAAAGAAAAGCTTTCGGAGCTCAAAAGTGATTAGAATCGCTTTGTCTCTCTTTATGACCACATTTACCAGCCTCTGTTTCTCTCAGGTGAGCATCCTGGGAACGAACCGCACAGAAATTCAACACGGCAATCTACCCTCTGGCACGAAAGGAGACCAACTGAACTTTTACGAGCGCCTGGACATGAACTCCCGGTATCATGCCTTTGATGCTGATTTTCGTGTGGAAATGTTTGAAAGCCAGCGCCGTAATACTTCCTACATCCATCTGGCGCAGCGTTCACTGAGCTGGAAATCGTCTGGCTGGGCGATGCAGGCCGGCAATTTTTACACCACACTCGGCCGGGGATTGCTTTTACGCGCCTATGAACTGCCCGGTGTCATCTTTGAACAGCGACAATTTCGGCGCCGTTATAGCTATTATCGCGATATCGATGGGGCTATTTTAAGATACAACGGCAAACGGCTTGAAACCCAGCTATTTTGGGGCTCTGTCCTGGACAACACCTTTCCTCCGGATCTGGAAGGAATCGACCGGCGACCCAATGAAATTACGGGCGGACAATTCAGGCTGCATACAGGGCTGGGTCTGAAAGCAGGAATGGCCGCCATGCAACAAAAGCACGTCTCGGGATCAGAGGAAATGTTTCACACTCTTATGGCCGAATGGTCTTTGCGGTCATGGTTGCGCAAATGGGGATTGAAATCAACTCATATCGCGTTTTATGCCGAACATGCTCAGGCTGGACCTTCATGGGAGTCTCACTTTACCCATAACAAAACCGGTCACGCGACCGTGGCTTCGGTTACCGTGGTTTACAAAACTCTGGGGCTGAGCGCAGAATTTAAAGACTATGACCAGTTTGAAAATCGCATCAATCTGCCTCCTATACTTTATCGGGAACATTCTCAGTATCTACTCAACCGTGTGACCCACGAATTATTGGCCGATGCTGAACAGGGAGTTCAGGTGGAACTGAATTGGCGTCCTACCCTGGACCTTTTTCTTGTTGCCAATCTCAGCCATGCGCAAAATGACTTTTCTTACCGTTCTTTTGAGTTCTTTGACCGATTTTTAGAACTCAATTGGCAGGGACATGAAAAGCTCTCTCTAAAGCTCTTTTTCGATCATTCTAAAGACGAGGTTCGCGGGGATCAATCCCGGTTGACCACTGGAATGGAAACAGAGTGGCAGTTTATATATCCCTATGCCTTGACTCTCGACATACAGAACCAATCCCTGAAAACCGGTTTTATTCCTTCGAGGACGACATCCCATATCAATCGATACATCGCACTCTCGCTGAGTGCAAGCCCTATATTTACCTTTAGCCTGGCGTTCGATCATTCAAATAATCCTGTGGATGTGGACGATCCCTTAACCCCATCCAGACTGGAGACCGGCGCAAAAACCTGGGTTCATGGCACGGCCAGCATCAGGTTGAAATCGGCTCATCAGCTGGATCTTTTTTATGGGGAGCGTCGTGGGGGGTTGATCTGCCTGTCCGGCACCTGTTTTGAAGTGTTACCGTTTAAAGGCCTGGAATTCCGTTATGTGGTCAATTTTTGATTCACGCCTTGTAACAATCATCCTGCCCCGATGTAGCAAAAAATAACACCCCGTTTTGTATAACTTTTGTTGCAGAACCCGGGAAAAGGACAGACCTGAAAATTTTTAACACTGAATGATCTTCAATGGTTAAATCAGGAAGGAATTCCTTGATATTTTCAGGAAAATGTTTAATTTCTGCATATCACCTCTTTATGCCCATATAAATGATCCTCGGGGATCGTCTTTAAAGGAGATGTCATGAATATTCTGGTTATCAACTGTGGTAGTTCTTCCCTGAAATTCCAACTCATAGAAGTCAATGCCGAAAAAGTCGTCGCCAAAGGACAGGTTGAAAAGATCGGTTCCAGCGAAGCCATCTTGACCTACAAGCCTACAGAAAAGAACAATATTGTACAAACCCGCGAAATTCTCGATCATGACACAGCGCTCTCATTGGTGCTGGGTATTCTCATGCATCCTGAAAATGGAGTCATCGAGGACAAGGCCGATATCTCAGCCATTGGCCATAGAATTGTACATGGTGGAGAAGATTTTAATCAATCCGTTTTGATCACAGACAAGGTTAAGGAAGGGGTGCGGAAATGCATCCAGTTTGCACCGCTTCATAACCCCCATAACCTCAAGGGTATTGAGGTTTGTGAAAGGCTTCTGGCCGGTATTCCGCAAGTTGCTGTATTTGATACGGCATTTCACAATACATTGCCCCCCAAAGCCTACATGTATGCACTCCCCCTTGCGCTTTACCGCAAGCATAAAATCCGGAGATATGGCTTTCATGGCACGTCGCATATGTTTGTAGCACACAAGGCTGCAGAAATCCTGGGCAAACCCATCGAAAAGCTCAAAATTGTCACGTGTCATCTCGGCAATGGCGCTAGTGTGACAGCCATCGACGGTGGCAAGTCGATCGAAACCAGCATGGGTTTTACGCCGTTGGAAGGCCTGGTCATGGGCACCCGTTGCGGTGATATCGATCCGGCTTTGGTACCCTTTATCGCCAAGCTCGAAAAACTGACCCTGGATCAGGTAGATGCATTGCTGAATAAAAACAGCGGCATGCTCGGACTCACGGAAACGACCAATGATCTGCGGGAAATCGAAATGGAGGCTGAAAGCGGCAGTCAAACCCATATTCTGGCTCTGGATATTTTTTGCCATCGGATCAAAAAATATATCGGCGCTTATACCGCGTTTCTGGATGGTATCGATGTACTCATTTTTACAGCAGGAATCGGCGAACATTCGCCCTATGTACGCAAGCATGTGTGCGATTCGCTGGGTTACCTGGGCATTTCTCTGGATGAAGAAAAGAATGAAAAAAATGAACTCGATATCGGCACCGGCAATACCCGGGTACTTGTGGTGCCCACAAACGAAGAGCTGGCCATTGCCAGGGACACCAAGCGGATCTATGAAAATATGCAGGCTGAACTGGAAAAGCCCGAAGAAAGAGATGATGACGGCATGCTCGAGTTGAACAGCGACGACAAGGCGGACTTGCTGCACATCTGGCTTGAAAATCCACATATCAGTCTGTTCGAACTCGCTGAAAAACTGGAAAGCAAGATAGGGAAAAAACTCGCTGTGCAGCGCCTTAAAAAAGAAATCGAAAATATGGGCCTCGACAAGGTATCTGATGCTAAAAAAATAGAGCTGACCAGTAGATGAGCTGATTTTTCCGAGTTTCGCAGATCTCGATCATCAGGCATAAAAAATGTACAAGCCTTGCAATACAAAAGACTCGTCGAGGTTTACCGACGAGTCTTTATTCTTTCGATTTACCCTCATAATCTTCCTCTTTGGACTTTTTTTTAAATTGTGCCAGAGATTGACCAAGTCACTCTGTACACCTATCGCATTCAGACACCTGATCGTTGGTGCCCACAGTCGTATTTTATCGCATCTGAATCAATAGCATACATTATCTCCCAAAACAGAGTTGTTTTAAAAGGATTAGAGAATTATTTTACACCACACCTCCTGACAAACCCTTCTTTTCGGGAATGAAACCAGGGTTCCGTTTAGTTGTAGACAAATAAAGGCTGAATATTGTGGAGGAACAATGAGAGAGTTGAATCGGGACGAGAGTGGTTGGCTTGTGGCCAACTCATGGCTGAGTGCATTGGAAGAAACAGCCCGCGATTTCCATGGAAATCGGCCAAAAGCCTTTTGTGAAAGGGCTTATGAACATGCAACAGAATCTTTTTTACGAGATCTCGAAACCGAATATGGCATTTATCCCCAAAAAACAGACTCGATCCGGGGTGCAATAGAAGAATATATTCGTTTGGGAGTGATTGCAGGCTTGTTTGAAGATGCCAGTCAATTTGAATTGTTTGAAGTCAATCCCAATCGCGTCGAAATTCGGGCCACTCAGTGTCCATATGAAAGAGTGTGTAAAGATCTCTCCCGGGAAGGGGTTTCTTTGCAAGATCTGACATGTGCCCGGCTCGGATGTTTTCGTGCTGCAGTGAAATTATTGGCCGGTATCGATTGTACCTATGAAATCTCTGAACTTGAAAATCATGGTTGTCAGGGATATATTGAACGTCGATAGGGAGTATCTATGGATAAAGAGAAATTAATAAATACTGTTCGACACAGCGATACCTGGCTTTCACGACGTCGCGCCTTGATTGCGCTCAGCCATCAGCCTGATCGAACATTATATGACGTATATATTCAGGCTCTGAATGATCCGGTAGGTGAAGTCCGTCATGCCGCAATCCTGGCTCTCTCCCGGCTCGGCGAACATCGGGCAGTTTCAGAACTTGCCAAACCGCGATTCTTACAATCTCCGGATCTTACGATCCGGTGGGCGACGGTTCGGGCATTGGGACAATTGGGTGATACGCATATCATTGACCGGCTGTTTCATCTTGTGGATGATGAAGAGTGGCTGGTACGCAATGAAGCTTTCGAAGCGATGCGGGAAAAAATTCGCATATTGGTGCAGGAAGGCGATCCTGCACAGGCCAGTATTCTCATCCGGATGCTTGGCGTCAAAGACAAGGAAATCGTCGAGCTGGCGATTCAGGGTTTAATCGATATGGAATCCGCCTGCATGGATATTCTGATCGATGCGCTGAAAAATGTTCGTCCGAGTATACGCAGACATGCCGCCTTTATCCTCGGCCAGGCGCGCGAAAACCGGGCGACAACAAACCCGATCGAAGCACTAAACGATCAAGACTCCCGGGTGCGGGCGG
>WJME01000071.1 GCA_014728115.1 Candidatus Zhuqueibacterota bacterium
GGAGAAAAAAAAGATGATGAAACGAATGATTGCCCTGTTACTTGTTGGATCTTTTTTAGTTTTTGGAATGTATTGTGCTGGAATGAGTAACAAACAAAAAGGTGCCGCTGTGGGAGGAGCGAGCGGGGCTGTTATCGGTGGAGCGATAGGTAAAGCTGCAGGAAATACTGCCGTAGGCGCTATCCTGGGTGCGGCGATTGGTGGAGCTGCCGGCATATATATTGGCAATTATATGGATGAACAGGCAAAAGAGATGCGTGAAGAATTACAGGGAGCCAAAATAGAGCGTATCGGTGAGGGAATAAAAATTACGTTTGATTCCGGCATTCTTTTCGAGGTAGATAAATCCGAGCTCAGTCTACAAAGCAAACAAGAACTGACGGATTTGGCAGATATTTTAAAAGAATATGAGGAAACAAATATTTTGATTGAAGGTCATACCGATGCAACTGGCAGTGAAGAATATAATATGGCGCTTTCAAAACGTCGTGCCGAATCTGTCGCCATATTTATGTCCGGCTTAGGTGTGGACTCGGACCGATTTGATATGGTAGGCTATGGAGAGAACCAGCCTGTTGCCAGTAACGAAACAGAGCAAGGCCGCCAACTCAATCGTCGTGTAGAAGTCGCTGTTTTTGCAAATGAAGAGCTCAAGGAACAAGCAAAAGAGGCCACATAATCCTTACCGATTATGTGATCATACCACAACTGACTCGAATGATTGTGTGGCTTGCCAAAGTTTGGATGTGATATTTATCTTTTGTGGGCAAACACGTTCACACATTTTACAGTCATCACAATTCGAGTAGAACCGTTTTGCCGGGGCCATCTCTTGAAAGGTGGCTCTGGCATGTGATTCATCATTCAATTGCCGGCTATAATAATCAAAGCACCTCAAAACCGTTGAAATATGGATGTGTTGCGGACATGCTTTTTCGCATGCACCACACATTAGACAATCGTTTCTGACACTGTAAAGCAGTTTGGATTCAAATGTTTGTTGATAGGAATAGGTTTCCTGTATCGCATTCAAATATTGGTCAAAAAGCTCAAATGACCCGATTCCTTTTACCACACTGGTGATTTCCGGGTGACTGAGAACTTTAAGGAGGTAATTGCGTTGCAAATCATTCTCGACGCCTTTCATGGTTTTCATTGCAATGACCCCTGTTCCGTTGTGATAAGCTTTTTTTAATTCCGGCTGTAAAAGGTCTAGGTTGGGGGGATTTAATACGGTCATAAGCAGGGAAAAGTTTTTATCTAATGCCGTGTTGACCGTTTCCTTGATATGATTGTGTATTGTGATCCCTGCAAGATAGCGTACCTTGCCCGCCTCTAGTAACGTTTCAGCTTGTTCCCAGATCGACTCTTCTGCAGCCTCATCAGGTGTATGTCTGTTGAACATTAAAAAATCGATATGATCTGTGCCTAAAAGAGTGAGGATTTCGTCGATATCATTGAAATTATCTTTCACCGCAATATATACTTTATCGCGTTTATTTTTCAAAACTTTGCCCAGTGAACGGATAGAGGCCCCTCCCTTGTAACTTTTGGAAATATGGACCAAATTGACTCCATGATCTATGGCATACTGATGAACTGCCTCTTCTACGATCAATCCCCCCAGGCTGATTACAGATAAGTAGATGTCGCTGGAACCGAGACGACGGTATCTCATTTCTGGCTGATAATTGCGGATTTTTGATTCATGATCCGATTGGTTTTTGGCCATTGCAGAAACCGCCCCGACCGCAGAAACGGAATATAAAGATTTTTGCATAAATTGTCGTCTGTTCATTTTTTCATGAGGTCCTGGCATCGCACTTTCCTTTTTATGTTGGGAGAATGATTTATATCTTAAATATGCTGATTTTGTACAACCTTGTCAAGTTTTGATTGAAATGGCTTGAAAAATTCAGGCAAGCTTTGTCAATATTGATTTTTATTTTGCTTTTCTCTACCTTGCAGAATGAATGCAAGGAGGAGATTATGGCTGACACTGATTATTTTATGCCTTTTCGTGAAAATGTTATAGGCGTCGATTATGAGATTCCTACCCCTTTTGGTCGAAAAAAACTTGTCTATGCCGACTGGACAGCCAGCGGCCGTCTTTATAGATCTATAGAGACCCTGATCAGTGATCAATTTGGTCCTCTGGTGGGAAACACACATTCCGAATCGAGCATAACCGGTACCACAATGACACAGGCCTATCACCAGGCGCAACACATTATTAAAAATCATGTCAATGCCAGCGATAAAGATGTGCTTATTCATGCCGGATTTGGCATGACAGCGGCCGTCAACAAATTCCAAAGAATTTTAGGGCTTAAAATTCCAGAGCAACTCGCCGGTTTTACTCAGCTACCTACCAGTCTTCGGCCAGTGGTTTTTATTACTCACATGGAACATCATTCCAATCACACTTCCTGGCTTGAAACCATTGCTGATGTGGTGGTACTTGAGCCCCACCAGGATGGACTCGTTGATTTGAATGTCCTGGAAGAACAGCTGTCAAAATATCGGAATCGTCAATTAAAAATCGGTGCGTTTACGGCTTGCTCTAATGTTACGGGCATCAGTACACCCATTCATGACATGGCGCGCCTCTTGCATGATTATGATGGATATTGTTTTGTAGATTTTGCCGCTTCTGCCCCATATATAGATATAAATATGCATCCTAAAGATCACAATGCAAAATTGGATGCCATCTTTTTTTCCCCGCACAAATTTTTGGGTGGACCGGGTAGTTCAGGCGTTTTAATTTTTGATTCGCAATTATATAAAAATCGTGTACCGGACCATCCTGGTGGCGGCACAGTGGATTGGACCAATCCTTGGGGACAACATAAATTTATTGCCAATATCGAAGCTCGTGAAGACGGAGGAACACCAGGTTTCTTGCAGTCTATACGCGCAGCGCTCGCAATTCGACTAAAGGAGAAAATGGATCCAAAGAAAATGCTCGAACGAGAACGCAAACTGGTGTTAAGGGTTTTAAAGCGCTTGTCATCGATGAAAAAATGCCATGTTCTGGCACAAAATGTCTATGAACGGTTGGGAATAATATCTTTCTATGTTGAAGATATCCATTATAATCTGATTGTAAAATTGCTGAATGACCGCTTTGGAATTCAAGTACGTGGTGGCTGTTCTTGTGCCGGTACGTATGGTCACTATTTGCTTCATGTAGATCCCACGCGTTCCAGGCGTATTACGGAAAAAATCAATCACGGGGATCTCTCTGAAAAACCCGGTTGGGTAAGGTTGTCCTTGCACCCAATCATGACAGATCAACAAGTCGATTTTATTTTGGATGCTATTGAGCAGACAGTGTTAATGGCTCATCAATGGCAAAAAGATTATTGCTATTCAGCCCAAACCAATGAATTTAAACATTGCCAAGGGGATCCTGGTATCGACCTGGAGCAATGGTTCACGATTTGATTTTACAAGAGATCGCTGGCAAGCTCAGCCAATTCGGATCTTTCTCCTTTTTCGAGGGTGATATGTGAATAAATGGGCTGACCCTGCATTCGATGAACGAGATAGTTCAATCCCGTAGACCGCGAGTCAAGATAGGGAGTGTCGATTTGATGCGGATCACCCGTGAAAATGACCTTAGTGCCTTCACCTGCACGAGTAATAATCGTTTTCACTTCATGTGGTGTAAGGTTCTGTGCTTCGTCGACGATAAAAAAGATTCGATCCAGACTTCTTCCGCGGATATATGCCAGAGGAGCAATTTCCAATTTACCATTTTCCAGCATGTTTTGAATTCGTTTATGTCTCTGATCCGATTCAGAAAATTGATCTCTGATAATGCCGAGGTTGTCATACAAGGGCTGCATGTAGGGATCTAGTTTGCTGGTGATATCACCCGGCAGATAGCCTAAATCCTTGTTGGAAAGTGCAACGATCGGGCGAGCCAGAAAAATTTGGCGGTAATTCTTGTGAACCTCCAGAGCAGATGCGAGGGCGAGGAGTGTTTTACCCGTCCCCGCTTTGCCACTTAGACTCACGAGTTTTATATCCAGAGAGGTCAATGCATGTATAGCAAAGGTTTGTTCTGCATTGCGCGGTGTAATTCCATAGGCCGGATTTTTGTCGACTCGCTCCAGTACCTCCTTGAACGGGTTGAAATAAGCCAAAACCGACATTTGATGGTTGCGTAAAATTAAATATTCGTTAGGAACGACTGATACAAGACCACTCTCTTTTATGGGGATTTCAAACGGCATCGTATATAACTTTTCGATAAGAGAGGGATCTGCATTGTCGATTAATCTTTTTCCACGATAAAGATTATCAATGTCTTTGATTTTGTCATTATAGTAATCCTGAGAGTTTAACCCCAGGGACTTTGCCTTTAATCTCAAGTTTACATCTTTACTCACCAAGATGACCTGCTGTTCAGGGTGTTCTCGCTGGATGCGCATTGCCGCACTGAGAATTCTATGATCTGGTTTGGGCTCAATAAAGGCAGACGAGACTTTTTTTTCATCCTGATATATGGTACAAATAGAAATTCTGCCTGATCCCTCCCGTATCATCGCCCCGCCATTTACAAGTGCATCTCCGGGATATTCGTCTAGCAAGCGGATAAATTCACGGGCATGAAAATTGATCAGATCGTGTCCTCTTTTAAATTGATCAATTTCTTCAATGACGGTCATGGGAATAATGACATCATTATCCGCAAAATTGTAAAAACAGCTCGAATCGTGCAGAATAACATTGGTATCCAGGACAAAAGTTTTTTTCAATGAGAAACTCTCCTATTGTGCATGATAAATTAAGAATGTTTAGCCAAAAATCAAATCAATCATATATGGGGATAGAAATCAAGCGTCCATCCAAATCCCCGCTCTTTAAGGGCTTTTTCCATTTTGGTCTCAACCCAATGTGTGAAATCCATTTCCTGTTACCAATAAAAATGTATGCTGTCGATTGTGGGCAGAATTGTTTCAAAAAATCTCCGAATTGCTTGTACAGTTTTAATAATTCTTTTTCATTTGACATTCTCACGCCAAACGGGGGATTGGTTATGAGGGTTATTCCTCTTAACGTTCCCAGTTCTTTAAAGTCAGCCTGACGCAGAGAGATGGAATCACCAAAAGGAAGATTTTGGCAATTCATCCGGGCAATCTCTACTGCCTCGGCATCGATATCACTTGCATTTATCAATCCTCTGGGGATTGGCTTTATTTGCTCATCCTCGATTTTTTTTATTTCTTGCCATTTTTTTGCATTAAAATCGGGTAGGCGTTCAAACCCAAAAGATTTTCTCAAATATCCCGCGGGTATGCGTGCGGCATGCATCAATGCTTCACAGACCAATGTACCTGATCCGCAAAAAGGATCATAGAAAAGCGTTTCACCATTCCAGTGACTCATTTTTATAATCGCAGCTGCCACCGTTTCTTGCATGGGGGCATGAAGCTGATTTTGTCTATATCCACGCCTGTGCAGAGATCCGCCTGATGTATCGACAC
>WJME01000072.1 GCA_014728115.1 Candidatus Zhuqueibacterota bacterium
ATCGGCATCAGAACAATCCATTGCCGCCATGCATGAATTATTTGTCAAAAAAGGGTGCGGCTGTAAACCACCAGCAATTCGTGCACCCGGGTGGCGCATTCCATAACATGGGAATAATCCGGTTCCATTTAATGTCATGAAAGACATCGGACATTCATCTCGTTTTTATGGCGCTGTGTCGAGCTCTTTTTTAATAATATTCCTGAATCGCGTTGTCGAAATATAGCGATCCGCCAGCAATTTGCCCTGATATATCAGGTTAAAGGTACCGTACAGCGACGGCGCCTTTTGTGCTTCTTTGGCGGTCTTGATCTCGATGATCTCCGGATTCAGATTTTCCTCTTTCAGTATCGGTTTTACTTCCTCGACAAAACGGGCTACCCAGGGACACTGTTTTGAATATAGAATTGTCAATCCCTTATAATTCTGCAATTGGTTTTGCCACTTCTTCATCACCGGCAAAGGCTGCTCTTTAAACTGCTTAACCATGAGCTGATCTTTTCCCGATTCCTCTACGAGGTGATAGCCGTTTTTTAAAAAAATTTCCCGGTTCGCCATAAACGCTCTATCGCTGGTGACGACAGCAACACCGGGCATTTCCGCGGCATCCTTTTCAACCTCTGAAAGCAAACGTTCTCCCAGCCCTTGATGTTGATATTTCTTGCCATTGGTCCAGAGACAGTGTATGAACATGTATCCCTTTGCATCTACCGATCGCCAGCAATACGCACCCGGAACATATTCAATAAATCCGACCGGACGTTTTTCCTCCTCGATGAAAAGCAGCTTGATCACCAAACCCATTTTAAATTGCGCTTCAAGCCATTCTATTTTGTATCGGAAAAATTCATTTTTGGGATTTATAAAACAGATAGCCTGAGGGTAATTCCGTATATTTTCAATCGTTACCTTGATGATTTTTGATTTCAGAGTCACGGAAATATCTCCTTCCAGGAATTCTTTATATTATAATTCCCATTTCAAAGTAAAATTTTCATCATTTAAATATTGAGAACAACAAGTTTTCCTACAGATTTTAGTCGGGAAATTACTTTTTAACAGCCCTGATCTCTTTACATTTCTAGTCCGCTGTGGCATGCGAGTACAACCATTTTAATGGTATCCGTACCACACGAGTCTCCGCCAGGCCGTTGTTTTCGCGCCGGTCGCCGGCACAGTAGCCCAGCAGTACATGACTCCGGGCGAAATGGATGGCAGTGTAGCAGTACCATCCGTTCGGGTTGTTTTCCAGTACTCTCTCCTCTTCCCAGGTCTGGCCATCATCTCCGGAGACCGCCATAAAGAGAGGCGTGCGCTTGCCTGTCAGGCTGGTGTCCACCCCGCTATGATTGTTCCATACCATCAGCAATGTATCGCTATTGGGGATTCGCTCGATAGATGCCGGCGAGAGCGGCGAAACGATATTCGACATCCTGCAGGGTGTCCAGGACTCATCGCAATCCTCTGACCAGGAAAGCACCAGATAGCCGGCATCGCTGCGGCAAAACATCATCAGACGGCCGTCATTGAGCTCGACAACCCCCGGTTCCTGCAGCATGACATCGTACTGCAAATGATCTTTTAAAAAGACTCCATCCAATACTGTTTTGCTGCGATGCCACGATTTACCGTTATCGTCTGAAAGGTAACACATAATCATACCGTAACCCGATTTACTCATCCAGCGATCGTCTGTTGCGTATTCCGGGCCAAAACTGCCACCCATTCCGGGTAAAGCCTGCCACCTATTCCGGATAAAAGTTGCCATCCATTCCGGCTGAAAACTGCCACTTGCACTGATTAATTAATTGAGAATGTTCAATGCAAGTAAGGTGGCAGGTTCAAAACGGAATGGGTGGCAAGTTTCACTGGAATATGCAGCCTTCTTTGGTTTGCGCTCCAGGGATGACAATAACAGGCATAAGAAAGCGATTCAGGGATATTGCTTTTTCTGATGAAAGAGATCAAGTCGTTGCTTAAAAGCCCTTTTTCCGGGGTAAAAAAAGGCTTCCAAGGACGAATTTTGGTCATTTTTTACGTTTAAGCCATTGTTTTAGTTAAACTTTTTTTGGTCCGACCCCGGTTATCAGGTTTTTATGGTCAGAAATTAAAATTGTCGGGATCAGGCCCGGTACGGCGGCCGCTGTCGAGCGAATCGATTTTTGCCAGATCCTCAGGGCTCAACCCGAAATCGAACAGATCCGCGTTTTCTGCAATGCGATCCTTATGCACGCTTTTGGGGATAGTCACGACCCCTTTTTGCAGATTCCAGCGCAAAACGATCTGAGCGGCTGTTTTGTTGTGCTTTTCGGCGATCTCCTGTAATTCATCAATATCAAAAATATCCCCGCGCATCAGCGGACTCCAGGCCTGATAGCGGATCTGATGACGATGGCAATAATCCAGCAAATCCTGCTGTACCAGGCGGGGATGAAACTCGACCTGGTTGATCATGGGCACGATTTCACAATCGCGCATTAGATATTCGAGATGGTGCTGCATAAAATTACTGACCCCGATCGTTTTCACCAGCCCCTCTTTGTAGAGATCCTGCATGGCATTCCAGGTTTCCTTGTACTTGTCTTTGACCGGCCAGTGAATCAGATAGAGATCGAGATAATCCAAATCCAGACGTTTAAGCGATGCTTCAAATGCTCGCCTTGTGCCCGAGTACCCCTGATCGGCATTCCAGACTTTGGTGGTAACGAAAATTTCACGCCGATCGATAGAATGATCATTCACAGCTTTTCCCACCCCGCTTTCGTTGCCATAGATTGCCGCCGTATCGATCAGACGATAGCCGATATCCAGCGCATCGCGAACGGCCTGGATGACCTCTTTTCCGTCTTTGGCCTGAAATACCCCCAGTCCCAAATAGGGAATTTCCACGCCATTGTGTAGCTTTACGCTTCCCCTGACATCTGTTATCTTCATCTCTACTCCGTTGTTGGTGATGACCTGGATTTATTACATCCCTTTGTTTCTGTTGATATTAATAACAATTTATTGTTGATCTGTTTTCCAAATCATCCATAACAAACCAAGTCCGTTTTCAAAACGTTGACGGATTGATGATACGAGTCTGAATAAGCGTTGCATGAAATGCACACTTTTGGATAGCCCGATCGGTTACACCCGGCCTGACGAAAAATTGGCCTTAGATGGTCACGCACCACCATTCATCCATTAGGGTATTATTCTGAACACCATTTCTCATTATAGTACGCATAGAAAAATGGATAATCAAGAGTAAATGTAAAAAAAATCTTTTTTTATTGCATTTTTATCTATCGTATAGTATATTTAATTACTTTCTATTTGGGCACAGCAGAAAAGGATGAACCATATTCATCTTATGCTGATTGAATCCAAGATTTTTACATCTTGATGCTTACCAACTATTAGATTTCCGCACCAAAGCAACGATGGTATATAAGAGATGTCTTAGGCAAAGGACTGACTGGTTTTCTCTCTTAGGGCAGGGGTAAACAACTTGTTGCAACAGTCCTCATCCTGACTACCATCACTGAATAATTTTCCTTCGTGAAGGACGGACATGAATTCACAATTGATTCAGAAATACCTATTCTAACCGATAATCGATCTGGTCGAGAATGCCTCCAAAGCGGTGGATTGTTCTTTACCATGTTTCAACGTCACCTGATTGAGGTGTATGAAACAACCGGTTTTTCTTGAGGATGGAGGATGTCTGTTTGTATCCTGCTCGTCGTCTTGCAAAGCACACTTTTGATGAAGGCGTTATCAACCGACTTGACGGGAAGAAACAGCTGCCAGATAGTGCCGCAGAGCTGGCCAGCGGCTTTATGGTTTGAATGACACCATCTTTACAGAAGCATGGGCAGCTTTGCCACCAGAGATTAAGCCTATTCAGGGATTGGTGTACAAATTCCTGTTCTCATCTTGAATGTTTATTCAGGCAATGCACTTACTGCCAACCGTTGAATGAGACATTCGATATTGAGCAAAATATCTTTTCACTGCAGCAAAAGATTTGCCTAAAATGTCTGTTTTACAACTTGTTCTTGGATAACTTTCGTGACCGGGATGACCTAATAACCAGACGATTCAACGCGGCGTTCGGACCTTGTCGCAAGATGATTCTGTTGGAGATTTTCCATCAGAACAGATAAAATGGATGAATTGATACAAAATTACCCTAAGGAGTGTAATTTCCATGAAAACCAGGTATGAAAAACCCATCTCTCGCTCATTAGGCGAGCTCCAGGATGCAGAAGGTTTATGTGGTGCCGGAACCGGCGCTTATGGTACAG
>WJME01000010.1 GCA_014728115.1 Candidatus Zhuqueibacterota bacterium
CCACTGGGCCGACTGGCTGAATATCAAACATTTATCCAAAACCCTTCCGGATGAGTTTAAAGAGTGGTATGATCAGGAAGAATATGCCCGTTCACAGGAATATACCCGCGTGAATACCAAATTCGAATTTATCACCTCTACAGTCGGGTTGATCGCCATACTGGTCTTTTGGTTTGCCGGAGGATTCAATGCCCTGGATGTGTGGGTGCGAAGCTGGGGATACGGCGAGCTGGTCACTGGGCTCTTTTATATCGGTTTGCTGATGCTCTTGCGAGGCGTCCTTTCCTTGCCCTTTAGTATCTATTCCACTTTTGTGATCGAGGAAAAGTTCGGATTCAACCGCACCACGGTAAAAACATTTATTCTCGACATGCTCAAAGGACTCTTGTTGGGATTGCTTTTAGGCGTGCCTCTGCTGGCCGGCATTCTAGCCTTTTTTATGTATGCCGGTGAATGGGCATGGCTCTATGCGTGGATTGTGACCACGGTTTTTACATTGATCATTCAGTTTATCGCCCCTCGCTGGATCATGCCTCTGTTCAATAAATTCAACCCCCTGGAAGAAGGTGAATTGCGGGAGAAAATATTCGACTATGCCCGCTCTGTCGGATTCAGCCTGCAAAATGTCTTTGTCATGGATGGCTCGAAACGTTCGAGCAAATCCAATGCCTTTTTTACCGGATTTGGGAAAAACAAACGTATCGCATTGTTTGATACCCTCATCGAAAAACATACCAACGATGAGCTGCTCACGGTACTGGCGCATGAAATCGGCCATTTTAAGAAAAAACACATTATCAAAGGCATGATCACCAGCATCGTTCATTCAGGAATCGTATTCTTTCTCTTGTCCGTTTTTATCACACATGCAGGCTTGTTTGAAGCATTTTATATGGAGAACCCGTCCGTTTATGCCGGACTGATCTTTTTCGGTATGCTCTATTCCCCCATCGAAATGATCTTGTCTATTTTCATGTCAAAAGTCTCTCGTAAACACGAGTACGAGGCAGATCGATTCGCAGTCAAGACCACAGAAAAGGTTGAATCTTTTATTACGGCGTTGAAAAAGCTTTCAGTGCACAATCTCAGCAATCTGACGCCGCATCCGGTCTATGTATTTCTAAACTATTCCCATCCGCCGATTTTAAAGCGGATCAAACATGTACGCAATATTGCAAACACTGCATCATAGCCATGTTGGAAATTAACAGACATCTCACACTCCCCGAACAGGAATTGACCTTTACTGCTTCCCGCAGCAGCGGACCAGGCGGACAACATGTCAACAAAAGCAACACCCGGGTCACTCTTTCGTTCGATGTCGGTCAGTCGCCGTTTCTGACTCTGGAACAGCGGGAAAAAATTCTGTCCAGACTCGAAAACCGCATCAGCAAAGATGGAACCTTGCAGATCTCTGTCCAGGATGCTCGTTCCCAGCGCGCCAACCGGGAGATTGCCATACAGCGGTTCGTCGATCTGTTGCGCAGTGCGCTCAAAGAGCGGCCACCGCGTAAACGCAAAAAGATATCCCGTGCCGCCCATCAGCGCCGCCTGGACAAAAAGCGGCGCCGGAGCGAAAAAAAAGAGACCCGGAAAAAGGTGGAATGGTGAACCAGGTCTAGCCTGCGCCACCTCCGCCGCCCCCTGCTCCACCGCCACCCCCGACTGAAGCGCCTCCTCCCGTACCTGATGAGGAACTCATGGTCGAGACCATGCTGCTGAATGCCGGGGCGAACGAGGCAGGAGAAAAGCCACTCCCATGCACCACATACCAGGGAATAATATGAGCCACCTGGTCCTGAGGAATGAACGAGGCCAGCTCTTCGGTGAGCTTTTTACTCAGACCCAATACCACCCCATAAACCAGATAGCGGTCCATATTTTGTAACAGATGTTGTCGGGTTTGCGAGCGAAAGTGATATTTTTTGAGATATTTTTCCAGTCCTTTCCATTGCCGCCACAGCCGCTCGCCCTTTAGAGAGCGCTGTGGAATGGCCAGGGAGGCAAACAAAAAGATAAATCCCAATGCTGCGGGCAAAAGCAGCCAAAAGCCAAACAGCACAGCCAGCCCCCCACAGACGACCATCATGAGAAAACTGAACAGGATTCCTCTTGTCGAGCCTTTTAAGCTCTTGTCGACATAAAAATCCTGTTCCTTGGCGCTTTCGCTCACTGTTTTATGCCATTTTGTAAAAAATTTGCTCATTTTACTGCTCTCTTTTTCCAACTGATCGAGATCGATCTGATCGGAGCCTTTGGCCAACTCGTCGAAAATGAATTCAAGCAAATCCGATTCGAACCCCCGCAGGTCCCCTGATTTTTCGTGCCATTCCTGGCGATCGAGAATCAGGGTATAGACCGTCTTTTCACTTGTGCTTCCGAACCAGCCTTTTTTCTGCACCTTTTGTTCTTTGATACTCAAAATATTGCGCCGGGCCAGATCCAGCAGAGTGGCGACCATATCATTGCCGGAAATATTCCGGCCGTGCAACACATAGCCGACCCAGGCTGGGGGCATCTCTTCCGGGATATCAGAGTTAAGATGAACAGAGGGCAAATCCGGTCGCGAGATGCGATGATTGCGATAGATACGAATCCAGATGATGGAACCGATGATGGATAAAATGATCGCAATCGGCAATCCCAGGCGAAAGCGCGCCTCACGACGTTCAGCTTTTTCGATTTGCCGCTGGCGTTCTTGGTTGGCCGCCTCGGCCCAGGCAGCTTCTTCCTGCATGACGGTTTCCCGGACAGAGCGATCGATGACCGGCAATCCGGGAAATGCGTGCGAAGGGTAGAGAGCCCGTAATTCCAGATAGGTATGTCTGGGCAACCCTTCACACATGGCCAGAACAGTGCCATCGGGCTCGGTACTCGATTGCGCCCAGAGCGGGCCGTGCAGCCACTGCCGCACGTCTTGGGCAGTCAGGCCCTCCGGGGGCCGCAAAAGAATGTTGACCTCTTTGTGCGGTTTCTCCCAGGCCGGACCGACAAATTGATAATAAAAAACCGCCGCATCGCGATATCGCTTAACCGCCCCATGGACCAGAAACGAGAATTCAAAGGTTCGTTTTTCATTCCGGGCTTTATAGTTCCAGCGAATCGTGAGCTCATCAGAATCACGTTCGAGGCTAAAGGTGCCGGGTTGTTTGGAATCGTTTTGCTGATAAACGACATCCCCCTCTCGCAAGCTGAGCCGGCTATATTGCACATCCTCATGTAACGGCAATGTTCGGTAGGCATAGGAAAAGGAACCGTCAAAATCATAGGTCCGCGACTCTTTGATTTCGAGGCTGCCATCCGAATTCAGCCGGGCCTCGATAAAGGCACCTGCGAGGTCAAAAGACTTGGCAGCTCTGGCAGGTTGCAATGCAACGAGCATACAAGCCAATCCGAACATAAAAAGTGAAAACCGAGAATACCTTTGCATATTTTCTCCTTCGACATTGGCTATCATTTAATCAAAAATATACGTATATCATGATAAATGGACAATGGAAAATTCAGAGGATTTTTGAACCGAGTCAAAGGGCAGATATTAAATGCTGGATGGTGAGTGCAGAGTGCTGCCTCCCTGAAGATTTTGGTGATAAAATAAAACAATACGGAAAAATTTTATGCACCGAGCGATCCTGTCAGCAGCACTCCCATAGGAAGCAACAGGATTTGTAAAATTTTCGCTGGCAAAGGTGAGGACAAAATTGCTGTTCCCGAGGTGTATCTCATCTGTGCCGGTGCGCACCATGTAAATATCAAAGGAAAGAGTCGATCCCAGAGCGGACTGATTTTGTACAGTCAATTCAAAATCATATTGCTGAGGCAAGACAATAGTTGTGCAAGCAAAAACGATCATTATCGAAATTTGTACCAACTGTTTCATCATAACCTCCATTTAAATTATGTTTCAAACATTATAGATCGGAGTGATGCACTTACACCTGTAGGCAAAAGATGACTATGCATGAAAACGTCTTATTCAAAAAAGGATGCAAAGGCAATGATGACAATACAATTTCTTTGATGTACTAGTCATTTCTGCTGATCGCTGATTCATGTACGAGTCCCTTATCAGAATACAAAATAGCGGCATGCAGAGATAACAATAAAATGTAATTGTGGCAGATTATGATTTGGAATGATTTAGAATTTCAAAGTATGGAAGAATCTGATTCGTACGTGCCCCGTAGTGTAATCGAATTTGCCCCTTTTCGGTTCCCAACTCCCCTTAGAACTGTCACTGTATAAAATGTAATCAAATTAGCAAAACATGCAAGTTATTTTTAAAAACTGACAAATACCGAGCTTGTTAAACGAATGAAATAATGTGATGTCCAAACAAGAGTTTCAAATATGGCGCGTGACCGGTGTTTTAATGGTATCTGCGCCTCCAACCCCTTTTAACCTTATTACCTTATTGTCGGTAAAAGGTCCGGCAATACCCCAAAAAGGTAATAAGATCAAAAAGGGGGTGGGATGACCGGGATCTACAAAGGTTAATAAAACAAGGTTCAAGAACCAGACCTACTATTCTTAAAAATTAATAAAGCCGTGCAATGAATCAGGCAAAGAACGCTATGAGCTTTTTAAAAGTGCATAAACTATTAAATGATGTATTTGATCAAAAGAAGCGTCATACAAAAAATGCACGAGGGCAAAAAGTCAAAGATATAGGAACAATAATAAACGAAAAAATATGTTAAAAAATTGAAAAATACAATAAAATTAGTTGACAAATATGGTTTGATTTTATATATTAATATTAGCGAGAAAATCGCATAAATAATTTTTCAGGCATATTATATGCCCGTACAATGAGCAATATATTAATAACTAAACGGGTTGATCATGGAAAACAAAAGACGAAAAGCGTTTACATTGCTCCTTTTATCTGTTATTGCCATGCTGGCGATTAGCACCATTGGATCGGAAGCACTAACGGCCAATGCCTGGCTTGTTGGGCAAACTTTTCTGGATGCAGAATTTCGATTGGGAATAGCCGGCAATATTGCTTTTGGTAGCTGTGGAATCTACTGGTCTGCAGTTGCTGGCCTTGTATGCCCTTGGGCCGGTGTTGCGATTGGCCTGTAAAAAAGGTCTATTCCCGGGCAAGAGAGAAAAATTGCCTGGGAGATATATCTTATGAAATCTAAAAACCGTACATTTGTTATATTTTTTATTCTATCTGTCCTTGTTTGGCTCATTGGATTTTTGGATCCAGTCTTAAGTTCTAAAGGTGGGCATGTTTTTTCCAGTGAAATTCCAGAGATAGAAATTAATAAAATGGTCTCGGTAAAAAGTGTTTCTTTAAATAACACTTTTGTCTGTTTAAAAATATGTATAAATGGGTTGTGTTCATTTGGCCTTTATTCGCTATTTTGTCTCTTGCTCAATGGGTATGTATTAGGCAATTATGCTGCATTGATGCGCAATCTGAATGTTCCTACCAGCATTATCTTAAAAGCGACGTTACCGCATTTTTTGGAATATATTGCTCTGTGGTTGTCCGGTGCTGTGGGGTTAAACGGCATTATTATATTTTTTAATCTTATCCGTGGAAAGCCTATTGTCAATAGAGAGCAAGTTCGGTTTTTATTAAAAGTGATTGGTATTATTTTTATTCTTGTAATAATATCTGCTTATGCTGAAGTCAGGATATCTTTGGAACTCATTCTAGAGGCGATAAAGTGAAAAAAATAAAATTATTCGAATGGATTGTGTGTTCTGCTGTTTTGATGATGGTCTTTGTCTGGCAAGATAAAGTTCATAAAACGATGCTTATTTTATTTCCATCCGAATATGAACATTTAAAAAGTATCACACAAGCAATAGGCAGTTTTAGTTTCATTCTTGGCATTATTGTGTTTTGGATTTTTTCAAGTATTCTGCTTCATTCTATCGCTATCCTGGTTAACACCAATATAAAAACGGATTATGAAAAATTGTGTCGTCGTATTGGTATTGGATTCGTATTCATACTGATTGCCTTGATAATTAATAGATACAATCTGGACATATATTTTCAAAATATATCAAATTTTGAAGATCATGCCCTTATAGCATTCACCTCCTCAAGCTGCTTTACATTATGCAAATCAATAAATTACATTTCATATATCTTTTTGCTTTTTTGGTCTTGTATTATATTGAAAAAAGCATATAATATGACATATGGCGATTCGCTTTTTGCGACAGCTATTACTGCAACAATTCTACTTGGGCTTGATTTTGTAAAAAATGTTTTCATTTAAAATTGCGCCATATCAAAAAAGATAAATATATTTTGTAAAAAAAAGTTTTGCCAAAATTCACAGTTTTTGATCGTAAATATGAGTAAAAATGCTATTCCTGACTCTGAAAATAAAATCATCCGGCCGAAGCCTACTTTTGAAACAAAAGATACTCGAAATGTGGGTATTGGCTTCTATGGTTCTTTTTTTGTGGTTTAATCTGGTCCTGGTAGCCATTTTCCTTCCTCGATTACCAGTATTTAAAAATATAGACCGGCTGAGTTTCTTTCTTTTTTGCTTGATGATCTTTTTGGGCATTGATATGGTGATACGGTCCATGTTTTATAAAAATACAGGCTTGAAAATACTGGCGCTGCTGCTACACATGACCAAAAAACAAATCAAACAGTACATCATTTTAGAACGATACTTTTGTTTTTCCAATTTGTCCTATGCCGTTTTTTTTATACCGCTTGCATTGAATATTATATTCTATTCTTATGGATTTCTTTTTTGGCTGTTTTGTCTTTTCCTGGTTTTTGAGGTGACCGTTTTTGCAACCTTGTTTATGCTTTTCATCAAAGTGCTCTCATGTACCTATAGCTGGGTTGATCTTCTATTTTACGGCACCTTGGTTTGTTTTTGGGGGGCTATGCTGAAATATAAAAATGTTGTTGTCACAATACAGAACCAACCTTTATCGCTCCTTATGCAAATATGTGTTGTGTTGTTTTTCGTAATCCTTATGACGGTACTTTTTGTCAATTTTGTATTGACCAAGACATTATATCTGGATTCTTGAGTGCATTATCCAAATGAGATCAGGGGCTGTAAATGCTTGAGGATTTTAAGGCTTTTCTACAGACAGATATACAGCTTATTTTTCGAAACAACCGGCCGCAGCAATATTTTTACCAAGTGACAATGATTTTTGTTTGCACTTTTATTCTATTATTTATTGCTTGGCAATATAATCTGGTATTTAAAGAGCCTCTCCTTGTATATATGTCGGTTTTTGGCACCGGCGCTTTGCTTTATATATTCGGTATGTTTGCTTTTTCCTTTTGGAGCACATTTTTCCCGGTATTCTATACTAATCTAATAAATTGGCAGAGAATCGTTTTATATAAATACCTTTTTTTTATTTCTAGCATCTTTTTACTCACCGGTATTTCTGTTTTGCTCGCTGCCATGATCAGTACAAAACTGATACCCTTTTTCTTTATAGGAGGGTTGTGGAATATCAGCATTTCAACTATGCTTATTTTATTTTTTGCTTCACACAATATCGATCGCTGCGAGCTATCCAAAAGTACATTATTGAACTTTGAAGCATGGGGATATATGGAATCGATGTTTTTAATACTGACTTTTTATCTTCCACCATCAATTTTTCTTCTGTTAAAAACATTTATTCCTATCGATACTATTGTCTATTCTGATCTGGTTCTATGCTGTATCATTCTCTGTTTTCATCCCCTCATTATTCGTCGTATTTCCAACAATATGAATAAACGAAAATACAGGATATTAGACCTATTTAGAAATGGCGAGAATTGATCATGATGATAGAAATTCAGAATTTGGTTAAAAAATATAAACAACATACTGTTCTCGATATCGAATCGATCTCGATTGACAAAGGCGAAATCGTTGGTCTATTCGGCAATAATGGTGCGGGCAAGTCGACGCTTTTTTACCTTTTGCTCGATTTAATAAAAGCCAGCGATGGTTATATTCGCTATAAAAAGAAGCATGTGGTCACCCAAACGGAAAAATGGAAAAAGTATACCGGGGCTTTTCTCGATGATGATTTTTTAATCGATTTTTTATATCCACGAGAATATTTTTCACTTTTAGCCAAATTGCATGGTATCGGTCAGACCTCATTGTCGGGAAAACTGGATTTTTTCGCGCCGTTCTTTGATGGTGAAATACTGGATAGCAAAAAACTCATTCGTGAATTATCGGATGGCAACAAGCAAAAGGTGGGTATTGTATCCGCTTTTTTGCATGATCCGGCTATTGTCATTTTGGATGAGCCCTTTAATATGATCGATCCGCGTATTAAGATCAGGCTGCAAAATATTCTCCTAGAGATCAATCAAAAAAAACAAACAACCATGCTCATTTCCAGCAATATCCTGGAATCGATGGTCAGCATATGTACCCGCGTGATTCTATTGGAAAAAGGTGAGATCAATCTGGACGAATCGGCTACACCAGAGTCGATACAAAAAGTGAAAAATTATTTTGCCGAAAGATGAGTTTTAATGGCAGGAATATAGGATGCAGATATGCAATCATTTGCCAGGCATCTCCCTTACTCTTTTTTTCTCTTGCTATTTGTTACGATAGTTTTTGCCCACAAGTTGACGATGGTCGGATCTTTTTTCATTCCTAAAGCATATACCCTGATTTTGGGATCTCTTTTCCTTTTTACTATATCGTTGATGTTGAATATTTTTGACAATAATAAAACCGAATTTTCCTTTTCTTGTGTTCACATATTATTACTTTTGAATATCATGTGGATTACACTCACCACACCTCATCTATTTGCTCGTTTTGAAGGCGTTTTGTTTTTTTGTGAATTAGCCTTTCTTTTTCTTTCCTTTGTAATTTATCAAGACATTCACGATAATCAGTGGTATGATGCAAAAGTTGCTAAATTCTTTCTGCTTGTTGGCATCACTGGATTTTTTCAAGCTCTTTATGGAATGCTACAATTTGGGCTAGCAAAGACACTGATGGTCGACTTGACCGCTGTTAAAACAGTGCTGCGCGGAACGTTTGGACCATCAAATGCCTATGGTGCATTTTTAGGAATCGGAATATTCTCAATAATTTACATTTCCTTGAGTAAAAAGTGTTATGCAAAAACGATGATTGCTATCCTGCCAATCTGTCTGGGCGCGTTTTTGTTGAACCGATCTCGAGGGGCCTGGTTTAGTTTGCTGCTGTCTTTGGTCATTTTCATTTTTTTATTGAACGCTTATAAATTGAAAACATTTATGTGTCAAAAAAAGTGGTTTCGCAACAAGATTATCATGTATTCGCTGCTCGTGATCATTTTAGGGGGCGGTCTGATCAGCCTTTTTTATTTTTTGTATCGCATGGATCTGGGTTCTTCTTATGGTCGGCTCTATGCTTTACGAATTGCCTTGCAGATGATTAAAGACAACCCTGTTTGCGGTATCGGTGTTGGTCAATTTGAAAAATACTTTTTGCTCTACCAAAAGAGCTTTTTGCAAGAACCACAACATGCGCAATGGATTCATCATGCCGCTGCCTTACAAACACCGAACAATCATTATGTGCTCACTCTATGCGAATCTGGATTTGTCGGTTTGATCCTTCAGTTTTCACTGATCGTCATTTCTTTTAAATACCTGGTTAAAAATCTAAAAGACAATAATGTTTATACAGCAATTTTATGCTTTTTACTCATTTTCGCTGTGCATGCCCTATTTGATTCCATTTTTTTGTCGATTCCACTCAAACTGCTTTTCCTAACAGCCCTTTGCTTGTTGCCGATGAAGCGATACACTTTTTTTCTTTCCCGGCAACGATTTGTTATTGCTAATTTTTTCGTACTCTTTTTGTCGGTCACCTTGTGTGCATTTATATTTTTTCGCGTAAAAGCGACCATACCTGCCTACAGAGCATGGAGCCGCGGTAATATTTATTTAAAAAAAGATCTCTATACAGATGCTATTTTTGAATATGATAAAGCTCTTGATGTTTTGCAGGATCGCAATGAATTATTATCCAGAAAATGCGTGGCACTCATCGGTCTGGGGCATTATCATCAGGTTATATCCTTGCTCAGTGATTTTACTGATAAAGAAACAAATGTTAATGTATTATTGGAATTGGGGCTTTCATCATTGAAAGTAAATCGCCTGCAAGAGGCTGAAAAATATGCCATGCAAGCACATACTCTTTTTCCTGACCATCTCAGAGCACAGTTGTTATTAAGTATCATATATTATGAGCAAGGTGATATAAAAAAATCCAAATGGTATCTGAATAATTGTATTGAAGAAAAGACAAGAATTAAATCTGAATTAACTGCTGCGATTTCCGACTATTGCACATCGCTTCAAGCTCAAATGTGTTTTGATCAAGGTACTCCGCACCATAACAAAAGTCTTTCTATAAAAACATCTAATCTCGTGCCAATCCTTTTTGATTTATAATCACTCTTTTGGGTAAAAGGAAGGTCTTTCTGCTAGGATGATTATTTAAAAATGGTCTATTGAATGCGGAAATCTCAAATCTCACTTTCGAAGATATTTAAAGGTAAAATTAATCCGCAGAATTATCCGTTTAAGATTTCTATATTAACCATAGTTAGAAAATGATTGAAAAGAGCCTTTTCATCCTCGATATTAGTTCTACACCCCAATGCATAACTAATGGAGGTTAATTATGTGTCAAAGACGTTGCAGACAAAAAGGCACTATTTGCTTGGTAAGACGATTGTGGGAATTGATCCTTCGAAGAAAAAACAGCAGGCTGTAGTAATTGATTCAAACGGATTTCAGCTAGGAAAACCATTTATCTTTTCAACCACATTCAATGGTTATACTTATTATTTATGGTATAATCAACTATTTAGGAGACTCTTCCGACTGTAGAGTTCTTTCCCAAAAGATAGCGAGGTGCGGGGACAGAGCCGGAGCGGTACACCTTTCAATAACCACGAACATCAAAACATGTTCTATTGACATTTCATCTCTTTGGAGCATTGGCTGAATTCGAGCGGGATATCATTCGCGAGGCCACTATGGCGGGATTGCAAGCCGCACGTGCCCGGGGCCGCATCGGAGGCCGGCCCAAGGTCATGGTTGACCACAAGATCAATATCGCCAGGCAGCTGATGAAAGATCCTGCGAGAGTTTATTTCTTTTTCGGTTTGTCTAAAAAGACAGCATCAAGAAACTGTTTTTCATCCAGACTCTTCTGCCACAATCGATGTCGTTTGACAGATTCTATTCGCTGCTTTTTAGGCAGATTAATAAACCTGCTGGTCTCGACAGGGCCCAATTCCTTGTTTAATATTTTAATCGCCGTTTCGATCAGTATTTCTTCGTCTGTGTATTTTGTTTTATTCATTTCAGATTTTCCTTATCACAAAAAGAAAGTGGATTTCCTGTCCAAATACTCAATTCAAGCCGTTTACATTGTTTGAGCAAACGGTCATCACATGAAATGAACACAGCCCCACTGATTTCCGCAAACGCAAGATGGGCAGCATCTGCGACTCTTAACCCTGTTTCATATATACTTCTGTCTGCTGGCGAACATTTCCTAAATCAGTATTAATCGGTTGAGCATACTGTGATAAAAGCATTTGAATCTGTTTTTGTTCCGACCAATCCGAGATTGACTCGATTTCTAATGTATGCACCGGTGAATACAAGAGAATGTATCCCCTTTTATAAATATTTGCCAGAATCAAATTCACTGCTTCCGTTTCCAGGCGAATACGAGCATAGGATTGGTCATCGAAAGGTCTGCAAAGCGCACATACGTCAAGATATATGCTTTTCATTGGAAATACTCGGATCAATTTCCTTTTCTATTTATAATAACCAATACTCGCGATATATTCAATACAAAATGTGCATCATCCTTTGGGAAATCAATTTGTGGATTAAGATTTTTTACAGTCTTTTAAGAAACAATCAATAAGAACGTTTGAGGGAACGTGGGAACGTGGGAACGTGGAAACGAATGAACACCATAACAAACACCGGCCACAACGCCCGATTCCAAAAATCGAGCACTACAAACAAAGATGCTTACAGCATGACAGGGTTGGCCTTACATTGTCATTACACGGCCTTTGCACTGCCATCCCTTCATCATCCCGCCACAAACTGTTTCCTGATCTGTAACTTTTTCATCTTGTAACGCAGGTTCGGTTCAGAGATGCCCAATACCTCGGCAGCGCGGCGGTGGTTGCCATCGAAACGGTTCAGGGCCAGGATTAATAATGTCTTCTCCAACCAACTCACTGCCTCGGATAACGGCTGTAAAGCGGGAAACGGCTCCGGAATGATCCGGGGGATATCCTGAAACTCTTTGATCTCTTTAGCCGGTTCCAAAAACGCCCGCATCTTGACCTTTTCCAGTTCCGCCAGGTTGCCAGGCCACTCGTATTGAATCATCTGAATCAACGCATTCAGATGAAGATCAGGCGGATGAACATTCTTGTTCTCGCAAAATGCCTGTTAATAGTGATTTATATATAACAAGATGTCTTCACGCCGTTCACGCAAAGGAGGAATATAAATTTCCGCAAAATTCAAATGTCTGCAAACATCCGCACGGATATTGCCCTCATGGTAAGCGAAGGGGATCTGGTCATCAGAGGACCGGTCAAAGGCTCTCTGCAGGCCCTGAGCCGTTCCACATTGACCGTACAGGGTCCTGCAGAACTGACGTGGCCGTCGCTTCTGGCAGTGGACACGGGCGGTAAAAACAGCGCCACTCCCCTCCTCTCCCTGGAAGGCGAGAGCTTTATCGCAGGAAGTGTCCTGCTCCTCGATCAGCCCGTCCCTGAAGAATCCATCGGACGCAACCGCATCACCATCGGCACCGGCACCACGATCCATGGCCTCGTCTACACATCAGCCTGGTGCGATTTCCGCGGCCGGTTACACGGGTGCCTGGCATGTAACGCCACATGGTTCTACCGCTCCCCCACAACCTATATCAACTGGCTCTACAATACCACCATCGACAGCCATCTATTGGAAGAGGATTTTATTATTCCCATGGGATATGGGGGAAAAGAGAGGGTATTGTTCGAGTTGGGGGTGATGGGTGAGGGAGAGAGAGTGAGGGAGTGACTGAGTGACGAAGAGACGGAGAGAAAAAAGTTTGTAGTGCTGCCTTTAGGCAGAAAGAAAACTATGGAAAACAATAGACACAAAATCGCGAGCAAGGCCATTACACTGTCATCCCACCATCCTTCCGCTGTCATCCTGGAAGGATCTTTGTCGGTGACCTCCTGCGCCATGCAAAACAACATTACCACCAAAAGGATCAAAATGAACACCCCAACAAACGTGAGGGAGAGATGGAGAGACGGAGAGATGGAGAGAAAAGGAGATAAAGCTTATAGTGTTGGCTTTTGGCAGAAAGAATCTGTGCGATACAATGGAATGGGAACCTCGATGAACAGGCCAAAGACGGGACTAAAAACAAAATGCCGGAACGACAAACTGGATTACAAACCGCGTCAAACTGTCACTCCTCAAGCCCCAACGGGGCGGCGTACACCAGCCCAGGGCGATAGCCCTGGGAGAAAACGCAAGAAAATGAAAAGCCCCAACGGGGCGAGGTATACCAAAAAAGATGCACATCACCACCAAAAGGATCAAAATGAACACCATAACAACCACCGGTGACACCGTTCGTCTCCCAAATCCTAGCACCACCCACAAAGATGCTTCCAGCATGACACCGGTGGGTATCCGTGCAAACACCTCATCACCACGCACCACCCCAGCCCCAACGGGGCGGCGTACACCAGCCCGGGGCGACAGCCCTGGAAAAGTCGACAGCCCTGGGAGTCACAACAGCCCTGGCTGGAAAGGAGGTTATCATCAGCTTTTCCGAACCCCTAAAAAACGAATCCGCCTTTTCCCTCACCGAAATGCTCATGGCCTGCGTCATGATTCTTCTGGTGATGGCCCTCGGCGTGCGGGTCTGGATGCCGTTTATCCATGCCGATCCCGGCAAAACACTCGCCGCTGCTCAACA
>WJME01000011.1 GCA_014728115.1 Candidatus Zhuqueibacterota bacterium
CTTTTTATATCTACTCAATCATTAAAAGCCAATTCTGACGCCTACAGTGGGCAAAATGCCTATAGTAAATGCATCTCGTTCAATATGAGGGTTCACAAAATCATCTCCATCATGTTCCATTTGGAATTCAATATTTTTATAGAACAGAGGATTTTGTCTGTTATAAAGATTCCTGATCGACAAATAGGGAGCAAGAGTAAATTTTTTGGTTTTTATGGTTCGCATAATATTAAAGTCGAGACGATGATAAGGTGGATACCGGACGCCTCCCCTGACAACATCTATTTCGTATGAATCATACCACTCGTGTAACCCGTTTTCAAGCGGTAGTCTAATTTCATAATCTGATAAAAGGGCTCTGTATACTTTGGGATCATAGGGTTGTCCCGTATGAAACTCCCAATATAAAGAAACATTAAACCCGTTGCCCAATTCTTTTTCAGCATAAAGTTGCACCCGATGTCTGATATCAAAGTTGGAATCATAAGTAATCTCTTTATGGGTTCTATTGCTGTGTGCCCATGTATAAGCACCTCTAAAATGTGTGCCCCCGATTCTTGCATTCATTTCGATTTCCATTCCATACGCTTTGCCAGTTGTTTGACCGAGAGTTGGCCCGGGTCCTGTCGCTTTTAAAAGGTTGTCAAATTTTTTATAGTAACCACTCAATGACAAATCAAGAGTGTTGAACAGTTGATATTTAATACTGCTTATAGAATGCTCAGCTGTTTCGATGCGATCGTTCTCAACAGCCGGGAAATAGAGTTCAAGAAAGCCGATTAACCCCTCTTCCAGGATGGTTGTTAATCCCTGGGTGTATTTTCCATATGCCAAATTCATAGAAAAATTTTTCCGTTCATACCTGAGATTGACCCGCGGCTCTAAAAATAATTTTGATGAATTATTCCATTTCGAAAGCCGTATTCCGGATCGAGCTTTGAGATTAGAGGCAACGTTAAATTCCAATTCCGAAAAGGCAGACTGATTGGAAAACTCTTCAAGATATACAAATCGTCCGGCAGATGCATAATCATAATATAATACAAATTCCTCTTCTTGAAACTGATACAAACCATCCCATCCATAATTGGTTCTATAATTTGATCTCTGAAACCCAACTCTCGAATTCAAATGATTACTCGGGGAGTAATTCATGAACACCTTAAACGTCTCATCAGAAAAATGATTAGACACGACCGAGCCAGTTGAATCATTTTCCTGATTTACATCTGTAATAACCAATTCCATGCTTTCTCTGAATTTATCATCGATATGATCTTGAAAATCGAGACCTTTTTTCTGCGATGCAAAATTAGAATAGTCGCTTTGATAGAATTGCATTTCCAAATTGATTCTATCAGAAAACCGTCCTTTCCACCTCGTGGATAGCACCCTGTTATCCCATTCCAGTACATCTCGATCAATCAATAAATAAGGCGATTTATCCTGATCAATGCTGGATGCCAGTTGTCGTTTCCATTTATCTTCAATATTAAATTTATCCTTTGTCGTAAGCAACATGACCTCAAGGGAATGATTTTTTGAAGGCATATATTCCAATTTCAGGGTATGATCATAATACTCGTATGGAAATTCAAAATAGGTTACATTATTCGGTAATTTTAAAAAACTGGTCTTTCCCGAATAAACCCAGCCAAAATGAGCAAATTGACCTCCAGTGGTTACGTCTAAACCAATAATGTTTAAATTGATACGATGTGGAAAATTATTCTGTGGCTTCCTGGATTGCATGGCAAGCACAGAGCTCAACCGGTCACCGTACTGCGCCGAGTAACCCCCCAATGAAAAATAAAGGTCTTTGATATAATCAACATTGAACATAGAAGAAAGGCCAAAAACATGAAACGGATAATAGACAACTGCCCCATCCAATAATACCAGGTTTTGATCCAGATTGCCTCCTCTGACATGGAACTGTGAAGACGCCTCATTTGTAAAAGAAACGCCGGGAACATGTTGTATAGATCGAAATACATCCGGAGAGCCGATTGCAGGCACTTTTTTTATATCCCCCGATTTTATCCGTCGAGCTGAAGGATCCAGAGCAAAACTTGCAGATTCTCTATCAAGACGATCACCATAAATCGAAACCTCTTGCATATCTAAAATCACGGGTTCCATTTTAATGACTAATACCTGAGAGATGTCGTTTGACGATAATTGTCTTGTTATGGTCTTGTACCCCATAAAGGAAACCTGCAACGTATCAGCCAATGTCAATTCACATTTCAGAAAAAATTCAGCATTTTCATTTGTTGTGGTACCAATTTTTTTGTGCAACAATTCAACATTCGCCCCACTTAATCCCTTACCGGTTTCTTTGTCTATGATCCTCCCGGATATGTGTATTGTTTCGTTATCAGCATAAAGCGAATCATTTAATAGAATACAACTAATTAGAAAGCACAATAAAACACACCACCGATAATTAATCATCATTGACCATACTCCAAAGATAATCTAATTTGGCACCCAATTGATATTGATTTTTAAATATATGAAGAGACTATCTGCATTAATACTGCTAAAGGCACCCAAAGCTCCCTTCATTTTTACTCTAGTTGTATCAAAAGAGAAAGGGTAAAATTCCATGCGGTCATCTTTTTCTTTTGTAAAATCCAAAAAATGATAATCAGAATTATTTCTAAGATTATAAGGTAAAAAAACAAAAGAAGAATCCCTGGCGAATACATACAATGTGGCCGGGATCAAGATTTCTTTTTTTACCGTATCGCGGTACGAAAAATGAGGGATGATATCAGGAAAATACATATGATTGCGATAGGTACTATGAAATGAGCCCCACACATCGTCGTTCTCCATTATTACGGTTACCGTATAATATTTAGCCCGCTCACTCGATGTCCATTGAACCAAAGGCAATGATGAGGTATCCGCCGGAATACGGCTCAGGCCCAGTTGAATCGTATCTCCTTCACATGGACTCGTTATCGAAAATGGTCCTGGCACCAGAGTTTCACCATATATGATCTGCTTGCCATCCCGTAAAACTTGAACAGTAAATTTTCCTCCGGGTTCAACCACGAGCTCACCCGATGTATCAAAGTATCTTCCATTCCCGGTATGTGTCATGGAGATCAATTGATCGTTGCCTTTGAGAATCACTCTGGCATCTGTTATCATTTCAGGCATCACTTCGGGCAGAGATTTGCCAAGTATGAGCTGGTGTTCTTTAAATGTTGGGGCTAACGTGCAAAACAGATAGTAATCTCCGATGGTATCTGGCTCGATGACAATAGGATCCAGGGAACAGGCCGCGAGTGATAGCAAAAGGAACAATAAGAATAATAGATTTTTTTTAAAAAGTATTAACATGACAATTCCTAATTATTTAACATAGTTTTTCATAGTAGCGCGACGCCAGCAATAATTTACAATTTGACCAATCATATACCAGGTAATGCATATCAATACAACTGACAGTATCATCAACATCAGCACCTTGAGGATATCCCAAATTGTAAGTTAACCCATCATAATCATCTGTTTCCAAGCATGCGCTGCTCGTGAAAAGATAAGCAGGTCCACTTAATGAGGCATCTTCTTGAAATCCCCACGCGCGGACCTTGATCGAAGAGGGTGATGTTGCATGACCAGACTGATAGTGCGAATTCCAATCGTGAGATGAAACTTTATCATTCAAGGTTCCATAGTAAGTATAAGCACAGCAAATTTGATTTGATCCAAGATTCCAAATTATTTTATGAAACCATCCGGTACTTGTTGTCTCTTGGGTAAATCGAAATTGAGTTCCACTTTGATTGGTATTCTCATAAAAGGTCGCCAAATTCCAACAAGTTGACCAGGCTGTTTTTTTTAAAGAATTATTCAAGCGGTTATTTAAAATAGCACCCTCTGCTTCGCTTAGTAATTCTATGGCACCATCTGAGCTTACCAATATCTCCTTTCCGAAACCCTCCCCATCATTGAAAAAAGAAACGAAATATTTTGATTCTTCTCCTGGCGAGGTAGCTCCTAAAATCCGAATACCATCAAATCCAAACTGACCAGCTTTTTTTACAACGAGTTCATTAATTTGTTCAGGAATAGTATCTGGTACGGAGATAACCACGTTTTCCATTTCCGACTGAATTTGACTGTTTGAAGCGTTTTGGATTTTTTCATTGGGATCTGTTATCCCCTTGGAACAATTCGAGAGGTAAATGATCATTAGACCAATCGTAAGCAAAAACATGTACTTTTTCATAACATTTCTCCTTTTAGGTATGGCGTCACACTACTATGCAGAACAATGATTCGATCTTATCTTATATACGAATGAAAGAGGCAAATACCCTACCGGGAAAGCAATTTTTTTTAAGAATGATGACGATTGAATGACGAATTTAGGATGTAAAATTGAACCCAGGCGAGAACCTGCAAGAGGGTGATCAAACGCAGCAACTGATGCCATTTAGCGAAATCACCCTCTAGCCCCATCATTTGTGCCCTATGACAATAACAGGTATCCATACAGATACCCCATCACCATGCACAATCCAAGCCCCAACGGGGCGGCGTATGTCAGCCCAGGGCGACAGCCCTGGGAAAATAGCGAGTATAGATTTAAAAGCCCTGAAAGGGCGGGGTCAATGACGGCAGAGGTCCGAGGCCTCTCGTCGAGCATACCTCCCGGAGGCTCGCGTAGTCATACCCACAAC
>WJME01000073.1 GCA_014728115.1 Candidatus Zhuqueibacterota bacterium
GGCGCAGCGCAGCCCGGTTAGCGCGCCGGCTGAGGCAGCAGCAAGTCGGAGGTTCAAATCCTCTCGCCCCGACATCTTGAGAGCCAGTGCTCATTCAGAGTTCTGGCTCTTGCATTTTAAGGCAGAGTCCGGCTCAAGGCGCAGCGCAGCCCGGTTAGCGCGCCGGCTGAGGCAGCAGCAAGTCGGAGGTTCAAATCCTCTCGCCCCGACATCTTGAGAGCCAGTGCTCATTCAGAGTCCTGGCTCTTGCATTTCAAGGCCTAACACAGCCCGGTTAGCGCGCCGGCTGAGGCACCAAATCAGAGGTCAACACTTCTTATCCTCCTCCCTGGGACATAATACCATTCCCATAATTCTTACAAATTTCGAAAAAACCAATACAAATGGTATGCAATTTGCACTTTAACGATAAGAACTTGTTGATTACAAAATTGTACAAAGAGGAGAGATATTTGCTGGCACCATAAGTTACTATTATTAATACACCTTGGGGAAACCTGCCCTTTAGTCGCACTGAACCCTTGCCGAGAAGGAGATTACAAATGCGTAATCAAATAGCTAAAATTGAAATTCAATATCCATCTGGTAAGAACGAGACGTTTAGAATAGGCGATACCATCACCATATCAGATGGGGGAGTAGCTGAAATTAAAAAAATCAAACTCGATAATGACGGAAATATCATGGGTGTTACCGGTTTTAGTGGAGACGACCATCCGCTCTTTTCATTCTATCTGCACAATACACCCGTCAAAGTCACCTTTTGTCAGGACGAACAAACCATTTTCTTATAGATCTTTTCGTTTCTTTCTCTGTTCTCCTCCTCCGGGCCTCTCGATTCTATGCGAGGGGCCTTTTTTCAACTTGCCCTGATTCAATAATAAACATTTGAATTAAAGTTGGTCTGTATCAATCCGGGGCGAAACATAAAGATTCGCCCCGGCGACAGAGTATTACGCTATTTCAATAATGTCATTCGTCTTGTTAGGACATTGTCCCGGGAATGCAGAGTGTAAAAATATATTCCCGAGGATACCTTGTGACCTCGTTCATCCTCTCCGTTCCAGGTTACCACATGCTGGCCTGCATTTTCAATACGATTGACCAGTTCACGGATTTTTTGCCCGTTGATATTGAATATCGCCAAGGTGACTTTGCTCTGTGTTGCCAATGAATAGGTTATCCGGGTTTCCGGATTAAAAGGATTCGGATAATTTTGTTCCAGGCCAAACGTTTCAGGCTGTCTGTCCTGTCGCGGTACATCCGTTGAACCCGGATTGAGAACGAGGCGGACGACATCTGTAGTCATGGGATAGTCATAGCCATCGCTAACAGGTCTTACTTGCGGATTGCTATCTGCCGGACCGGTATCAGGAGCCGGTTGGCGCTGCACCTGATTTGAACCGACACCAGGTTCCTCATTCATCTCGGTGCCGGCATCCCATAGCATGATCCAGTCGGTGATTTCTCCCATTCGTTTGGATCCGTTATCATGAAACAAGGGAATGCCCATCTCGTCAGGGGCATAAAACAGATCGTTGGACGGGACGAACATACTTGCCAATGAAAGGTAGGCTCCGGGTATCGCATAAAACTCGATCACATAGCTCGATCCGGGCAACAAGGGTCCTGGCATGTCATCTCCGACGGGTGTATGAAACACACCATTATCAAGCACACCGTTTTCATGCCTCAAGGATTGATTCAGCTTTAGAATATTTCCATCCTCTGCCAGATGCTCTAACCCATCCTCGCGATCGGGTTCGCCATTCATGAATATCGGAGCAGGCGCTGTATGTACAGCCCATACTCCTGGCGACAGGGGAACCGGCTGCTTACTGCCGTCAGAGGGCATGAGCAGTGTATCACTGGAAATATTGGTGATCTGCAAGGTAAAAGATTCGGCCTTTAGAGGCTCCAGAGTCACCCGAATGACCTGATCGATAGATGGATAACCAAACCTGTCATCCACCAAACGAACGATGGTATCCGGGTCAGCAGGACCTGTATCAGGAGTGGACTGTCTGGGGGCCTGATTCTCGCCAATGCCAGGCATCTCGTTGGCTTCGGTTCCTGCATCCCATAACATAAATGACTCTGTTATGTCACCCGTTCTGAGCGTGCCATCATTCTCAAACAAGTTAATCCCCATCTCATCAGGGGCATAGATGAGGTCATTCGATTGTACAAACATGGTAGAAAGTGAAAACCTGTCTTCCATCTCTGCAACGATCACAAATTCATAGGCTTGTCCCGGACCAATCGGTGCAGGTGCGTCGCCACCCTCTGGAATTGCAAAAATTCCACTGCGCCGAACGCCTTGCAACATGCTCAGTGAATCATGTAAAACAACAGGATTTCCATCCTCTGCAAGATCCTCCAGGCCATTATCTCTGGCCATGATACCAGGAGTGAAAAAAGGAGCATCTAGGGTATGCAAGGCCCATACACCCGGTGACAGAGGAACAGGCAGGCCGGTTATGGATTGTAAATAATTGAGCAACATATTGGGATTACCATCTTCTGCAATAGCTTCCAATCCTTGACCCTGATCCGGTTCACCTGCGGCAAAGAGCAGTGCCTGCTCGTGATGAATCCCCCAGACACCCGGTGAAACAAGTGCGGGATGTTTGGCTCCTGACATGGTCTGGATAAGTGTATCCGTAGATACATTTTCTATCGTGACCGTAAACTGGGGCGCCATATCAGAATTCAAACTCACTTTGATGACGTTTTCCGTGGGAGGATATACATATTGATCAGCGACGAGTCTCACCTGATTATTCAGATCAGGTGCCCCCGTATTCGGGCCTGTTTGTCTGGGTGACTGATCTGAACCGGAGCCTGGCTCCTGGTTTAATTCAGTACCGGCATCCCACAGTAGAATTTGATCTGTGATATTCCCAGATACAGGAGTTTCCTCCATGTAAAGAGGAATACCCAGCTCATCCGGTGCATAGAACAAATCATTGGATTGGACGAACATGGTAATAAAGGTCAATTTCGCACCGGGTAAAGCATGAAAAGTAAACTGATACTTTTGACCCGGTCCCAGGGGGGCAGGATCATCTGCTCCAAGGGGTGTCGTAAACGCACCACTTGCAGAAAAGGGATATGGTTTTGATTGGTTTTCAACTCTGACTTTGAAAAATTGCTTTGCCTGACTGGCTATGGGTAGCAAGATCAGGATGACAAAAAGATACAGTCTGATGAATCGTTTCATGAGTGTCTCCTTATAATTTTATCCTAAACTCTAGTACAAAGAACAAAATAAATATCACATAAAGATCACAGCATGATATACAATTCATCACGTCTCATTTTATATTTGAAACGATTTTTCAATAGTGGTTAGAAAATATGAGTGGTGAAATTTTAGTGGCGCGTTGGAATCATAAAGTGGCTTTAGATAGAGATACCCACCGTTCCTCATCCCATGATGTTACGAGTATGTATCCCTGGCGCGAGTAACTTTAGTAACAAAAGGGTACCAAATAGATTATGTGTACTCGTACCGGATCATACTTTTGCAGACAAAGCAAAAGAAAACTCTGTCCCCTGATCGAGTTGGCTCTTTACATGGATCGTACTTTTGTGAATTTCTAGGACTTTTTTAGCGATTGCCAAACCCAAACCCGCCCCTGCATAATCCAATGATTTTTGCTTTTCGATGCGTTTAAAGCGATCAAAAATATAGGGCAGGTCTTTTGCCAGAATGCCTTTACCGGTATCCGATATGGTGATATAAACCTGATCTTTTTTACTTTCCAGAGAAATTTTCACCCTACCGCCTGCCGGAGTGTTGCGGATGGCGTTATCGATCAGGTTCGACAAAGCTCTTTCAATCAGGCCAATGTCACCGTTAACCGGGGGCAGGTCTGTAGGCAAGTCTGCTACCAGTTGCACCTTTACTTCTTTTGCTAAAGGTTGGAATTTCAAGATCACATCCTGGGTCAATTCGGCCATAGAAAAGTGTTCTATGTGGGGTTCTATCTGTTTGGCATCGAGTTTGGAAAGCTCGAACAATTCACTGACAAGGCTGTTCAAGAGTTGAGTATTTTTGCTTATGATCTGCAAGTATCGTTTTTGTTCTTCCTTGTCTAGAGAATCGAGTTTCATCATAATCGTTTCGATATACCCCCGAATCGAAGCAAGAGGTGTGCGAAGATCATGTGAGACGTTCGCAACCAGCTCTCTGCGCAGATCGTCTGTCCGCTTGAGTTGTTCCATATTGGCAGAAAGAGTATCCGCCATCTGGTCAAACGCCTGTCCCAGCCGACCGATCTCATCCCGGGAAGAATCATTGACACGAACGTCATGATGTCCTTTCTGAAATTCGAGCACGACATGATAAAGTCTGTTAAATCGGCGTGTCAGCAACCCAAATAGGATTAGACCGATAATGGCGGCAGCGATAAAGGCCAAAGCCAGCATGATGGCAGAGCCTTTGAGAATATAACTTTCTTGCACCATTTGCGCGGCAGAGTCATATTGTTCACTCCCAAGGATGACATATAGATATCCGGGACGATGGTTGTTTAGTCGAATCCTTGAAACAGAGATGGGTTTTACTGACCCCTGGTTTCTGGGATCATCTCCTAGAATAAGACGCTCTGATTCACTGTCGAGAAACTCCAGGACCGGGTCCAAATCTACTGCATTGACCTCGACTTTGTTCCTGGGCACAGCAAAGTAACTGAGTATCGTACCGTCCTCATCCAGAAGGTAAAATTCCACTCTGGGATTCAAAACCATGAGATAGTGAATCAGTTCCTCTATTTGTGAGTGTTGTATCGTGTCCTTTAGAAAGGGCCGAAACTCGATGGCAATATTTTGAGCCAGATCTCTGTTCAATTTTTGTTCTGTTTCCTGCACATAACGAGATGCCGAATGCACGGACAGGTAGAGCTGAAGCACAACGAGTATCAGCAAGAGCAATAAAAAGATTGCTGATATTTTTGCATAAAAACTCTGTATCCCGAATTTCATCTAGGCAGGCTCCAATTCTACAAAACTGTATCCTACGCCCCAAACCGTGCGTATGTAAAAGGGATCAGCCGGGTTATTCTCGATTTTGTTACGAAGCCGGTTGATATGCGAGTTGACGGTATGATCATAACCTTCGAACTGGTAACCCCATACCAGATCCAATAATTCTTGGCGCGAAAAAGCGCGCCCCGGATGAGAGCAGAACAACGTAAGCAGGTCGAATTCCTTGGCTGTAAGATCCACCGGTTTATCACCCAGAACTACCTTGCGCTTGTCCAGATAGATACACAAGTGGTCGAATTCGAGTACTTTGGGTCGGTCATCCCTGATGCTTTCATGGTCTGCCTGCATACGCCGAAAAATCGCTTTGATACGGGCAAGAAGTTCACGAACACTGAATGGTTTGGTGATATAATCGTCTGCTCCCAGCTCAAGTCCTAAAATTTTATCCAACTCTTCAGATTTCGCACTGAGAATCAGGATAGGTGTGAAATGGTTCTGTTGCCGCACTTTTTTACAAATTTCCAGCCCATCCATCTCCGGCAACATGAGATCGAGAATGATCAGATCATAGTTACCTTCCAGAGCCATGTCCATTCCGGATTCGCCGTCAGCAGCCTTTTCAACAATATAGTTCAGATCTTTGAGATGAAGAGCGATCAGTTCGGTCAGATCCTGATCGTCCTCGATAATTAAAATCGATTTGGTTTGAGGCATACATGATCCTCCCTCAAAAAGGTACAAGGGTATATCTTAAACAAACAAAGGGATGAACGAATTTATTTATTTTTGAATGGTTTTTTTATTCAAGAGAGGCAATCTGCAGCTAAATACCAAATCCGGATAGAGAAAGAATGCCGGATCCAGTCAAATTTTGTTTAAAGTCCTTTTGATTTACCGTTTGCTCTCTTATATTCAATATGATCTTGTAGTTGTGTTCTGGTTCCATAATTTCTTCGATGATACACTTGAGAAAGGGTTGAGATGAAAACACCTCCCAAGGGCTTGGCTATTTTAGCGTTTTTAGGACCCGGGCTGGTCTGGACGTCAGACCTCGTGGGGTCAGGCGAAGTCATATTGACCACCCGAAACGGTGCTATTTTGGGCACCGGCGTAATCTGGGCCATTCTGATCGGTATCTTTTTGAAATGCTGGATCGGGATCAGCGGTGCACGATATACCGTGGCCACCGGTGAAAGCATGATGGATATGTTTGCCCGCATGCCGGGTCCGAAAAACTGGGTCGTCTGGATCGTACTGTTTATCCAGCTGTTCAGTGCCATGATCGCGATGGGATCGCTGGCATCTGCTTCGGGCGCATTTTTGCACAGCCTGGTTCCCATTCCCGCCTTTACGGCCGGATGGATCATCAGCATTCTTGCGATTGTGATTGTCTGGTCAGGTCAGTTTGGCATTTTAAAAAGCATCATGAGCTTTCTCGTTTTGATCATGTCGATCGGGATTATCTATGTGGCGATACGTGTATTTCCTCCCTTATCAGAACTCGCAAAGGGATTTTTGTTCGAGATACCCGAGGTACCTGACTGGGCAGTGACCAAAGCCGGCGTGAGCCAGAACCCCTGGCGTGAAATATTGCCACTCATGGGCTGGGCGGCAGGTGGATTTGGCAGTCAGGTCTGGTATACCTATTGGGTCCTGGGCCAGGGATATGGATCCGCCCAGGGAAGAGGGTATGGCAAACCCGCCGATGTGAAACATTTACAAAGCCTTTCGGAAAAGGATGCCCGGCATATCAAAGGCTGGACGCGTGTCGTTTATAGTGATGCGACTGTTGCGATTGCTATAACCACGATTCTGACCCTGTGTTTTTTGATTGCCGGAGCACAGGTTTTGCGCCCTCAGGAATTGGCTCCGCAAGGGTCGATGGTTGCGGTTACCTTGTCCAATGTGTTTTCTTCACAATGGGGCCAGCTCGGAGGCTTTTTATTTCTCTTGTCCGGCTGTGCTGCTTTGATCGGCACTCTTGTCGTACAAATGGCCGGGTGGCCACGACTCCTCGCCGATGCGGTACGAATTTGTATCCCCAAATTCGGTCAGGTGCTTACCTGGAAAAAGCAGTTTCGGGCCTTTTTGATCTTTTTCTTTATGACCAATATGTTGATTGTTTTTGTGTTCGGGGTACGACCGGTATTTTTGGTGCAAACCGGCGCCATTTTGGATGGATTGGTTCTGACCCCTTTGCAGGCGATATGGGTGGCCATTGGCCTGTTCGTTATTATGCCAAAAATGTTTACCCCACAGGTGTATGATGTAATCAAACCGCACCGTATTCATGCGGTGATCCTGATTTTGGCGTTTCTGGTTTTTGGCTATTTTTGCATTTTTCAAATTCCATATACCCTTTAAAAAATCGCTTGCATATTGCTTTGTTCTTTAATATTTTACATCTTTTCTTTGCGAAAATCCGTTACCATTAAATATAGGTCTGGCTATGAAAGAAGAGTATCAGTTTAAAGACGTTGAATCCAAGTGGCAGCAAAAGTGGCAAGAGACCGAATTATACAAGGTCGATATGGGAAAAACAGATAACAAGCTCTATTGTCTGGTGATGTTTCTTTATCCCAGCGGTGATCGTCTCCATATCGGTCATTGGTATAATTATGGTCCCACAGACAGTTGGGCACGCTTTAAACGGATGCAAGGCTATAACGTCCTGGAACCTATGGGGTATGATGCCTTTGGTCTGCCTGCAGAAAACTATGCCATAAAACAGGGCATCCATCCTAAAACCAGCACTGAAAACAATATTGAATATATCCGCAAACAGTTAAAAGCATTTGGTGCCATGTATGATTGGTCCAAAGAGATCAATACCTCATCCCCTGAATACTATAAATGGACCCAATGGATGTTTTTGCAGCTTTACAAACACGATCTTGCATATCGCAAAAAAGCTGCAGTCAACTGGTGCCCGTCCTGTCAAACGGTCCTGGCTAATGAACAGGTCATCGAAGGAGCTTGTGAGCGCTGCGAAAGTCAGGTAGAAGCAAAAGACCTGGAGCAATGGTTTTTTAAAATCACGCATTATGCACAGGAACTTTTGGAGGGCCATGATCGTATTGACTGGCCGGAAAAGACCCTGTCCATGCAAAAAAACTGGATCGGCAAATCTGTCGGCGCCACCATTCGATTCGAGATCCAGGATCACGAGGAAACGATCGAGGTCTTTACCACCAGGCCGGATACCATATTCGGGGTCACCTATATGGTACTCGCTCCTGAACATCCCCTTGTCGAACGCGTCACAACTCCTGAGCATAAAGAGGCGGTCAATGCCTATGTTGCACAGACTCGCAGAACCAAAGAAATCGACCGCCTCTCTACTGAACGTGAGAAAAGCGGTGTGTTTACCGGTGCCTATTGCGTGAATCCTCTTAATGGTGAGCGTGTTCCGGTATGGATCGCAGATTATGTGCTTGTTACCTATGGAACCGGTGCTGTCATGGCGGTTCCTGCTCATGATCAGCGCGATTTCGAATTCGCGACCCAATACCGTTTGCCTATCCGTGAGGTCATCAGTAACGATGGCAAACCCTCTGATACCGCTTTGACCGAGGCCTATGAAGAACCGGGCATTATGATCAATTCCGGACCCTTTAACGGCCTGGCTTCATCACCGGAAGGAATCGAGGCTGTCATTAAAATGCTGAAAGAAACGGGATGGGGGGATAAAAA
>WJME01000074.1 GCA_014728115.1 Candidatus Zhuqueibacterota bacterium
AAACCCGATTTTTATCCAGATTATCCCATCGGTTTTGATTGGCACACCAATCTACCCGAGTTTAGACATGGGTTGGATGTAAAAGAATTTGACGATGGAGCCCTTTAAATGATTTATTTGTCTAACATTTTCAAGACGGCTGTTGCTTTATTGCTGTTTTTATTTGTAACTGCTACTATTGGGAAAGGTCAAACCGTTGACCAATTCGAAAAAATTATTTTTGGTTGTGCAAGCGGTACCGAGAAAGAATTTCAGGACTTTGCCGATCAGGTAAAGGCCCTCGGGGCAACTCATGTGACCATCACTGCTGAGGATCTGCCGCTGGCATATTGGGAGTTGAAACCCGAGAATGATCCTTATCCCGCCTGGGTCATGACCAATCCCGGATTGCTGAAAATCGCTCCCCCTGATCACATTGAGCCTTTTATTCCCTCTGAATATTCAAAAAAGATAATGTCTGTTATCCGGGAACGCTGCAAAATTCTAAAAAAACTGGACTTACAAGCGGTATTCCATACCTTTGAACCGCAAATGTTGCCTGACTCGGTTTTTATTGAACACCCTGAATGGCTTGGGCCTCAGGTGGATAATCCCATGCGAGCACGGGTTTCACGTTTTGCGCCTTCCATGTCACATCCGCAGGTTTTAGAGTTTTATACACAGGCGGTTGAAACCCTGATAAAGGACTGTCCCGAAATCAATATATTAGAAATGCGAACCAATGATTCAGGCGCGGGAATAGAATGGAGTCCAGCTTTATATGCTGGTGCTAACGGCAATTCACTCTATCGTTCCATGGCTATGGAAGAACGCATTTTTAAATTTCTGTCAGCTTTGCAAAAAGGGGCGCTATCACAAGACTCTGATCTGGATGTGCATATCTATAATGCCAAGGATGATGAACAAAGAATTGCAAAACACTTTGATCCAGGTATGGCTATCGATAATCGGGAAGGTCCTGATGCACGACGCTTTAAAGCACAAGTGGGTTCGCTGCTCTATTATCGACGCGCTTTTGCTCCGGTGCCCGGAATACCATGGCCATTTACATTTTTGGAAGAATTACAAACAGCAACAGATAGCGATGCAAAACGATTGTTTATCGCCATTGGGGACCGGTTCAACAAAGATCTCTATTTGCAAATCTATGAAAAGTTTCGTGCTCAGCCTACTTTTAATCTGTCGGATAGATTGAGCTTTTTACACGACGTTGCCCAAGCTCGCGTGGGAACGGAAAATGCTGCTATGCTTGTGAACCTTTGGATGTTTTTAAAGGATGCAGAGGATCTGAGCCATTATTTAAGTGCTGGTGGCACCGTATTCATCCTGGGCTGCGTGCATCAACGATGGTTGACTCGCCCGTTTGTACCATTCCCTGAAGAATTGACCGACGAGGAAAAGGATTATTACCGACGATTTCAGTTCCAGTCCCGCACCGAAGCTCATGCCAAGGATTTGCTTGATTTACAGGCCAGCCGGTTTATTGATGGTTTCAATGGATATCGACTGGTATCGCGCTTGTTGCATCGGATAAAGTCAAATGTACGAAATGCCAGACGACTGGCAGACAGACTATATTCAGAAACAAATGAGGAGCAATTTCGAGTCTTGAGGCAACGTCTTAAAGTGTTTAGTCGCTTAATTGAAAATGTAGACCATGCCATGGCATATCAGGTTCATTTGGACCGCCTGAAAAAGGCCGATACGGAACCGGAAATGAATCCACCCTATCCTTTCCTGCGCCCGGCAGATCTGTGGACGCGACTGCAGCTCATGTCCATAGCCCGAGAAGAAATCGATACCATAACAGCTCTCATCGAACTTTTGCAAAAAGAAGAGAGGAATCAGCCTTTATTGGACCGGGCTGGCCAACCTGATGAGGAATATCATCGGTTATTGGCCCCAAAGATTATTGACCAGCTGCAGAAAAAACTCTATATTATGAGATCTCATTGGGAGGACTATAATCGTATCACCTATAATTAATTTCTGTTCGCTATTATTTACACTAAAAAGGATTCTTTTGTCTCATGGCAGAAAAACGTTTTGATACCCGCTCGACAGACTCGCAGGGCACAGTGCTCGCTCCCCTGGACCCAAAAAAATTTGATGTCGAACGATATGCTGATTATGAAGCTGACTTGCTGGCAAAGTCCGACGCTTTTTGGCAGGCCTCGCAGGGCTTGGCGGTTTATCGGCGGTTTAGAGTGCCTCAGGTGTTTGCCGGGGGATGCAAGGATATGAAAGATTCGCTTGCTTTACAACTTGCCGGTCTGCAAGCCAGCATGGATTTCAAAGCGGACATTCCCAACTTTCTAGAGCCCTGGTATGGTATCGGCATCGCTGCCAGTGCATTTGGTGCCACCTATGTATGGGAAGATGACAGTGCCCCTGCGATTGCTGCGCCCTTTACATCTGTAGACCAGGCTCTGCAGCAGGAGATCGTCCCCATCGAACAAACCGAAATCGGCCGTCATACCCTGGATATGATCGAATACTTTCTCGAACAAACCCGGGGCAAGATTCCCATGTCCATGACCGATACCCAGTCCGCGCTCAATGCGGCCTCTTTTTTGATCGAAACCAACAGCTTTTATATGGAATTGGTTGATAATCCCGAGGGAATGAAAAAACTCTTGTCTCTGATTACAGATCTTACCCTCGATTTTTCCCGTAAACAAAAGGAACTCATCGGCGACGCGCTGGTGATGCCAGGACACGGGTTCCCAAGTGCGCGTTGTTTCGAGGGGATGGGCATGAGCACGGATGTCATGCTCACGATCTCTGATGATCTGTTCAAGTCGTTCGAGGTCCCCTGTCAGGAGAAACTCGGAAACGCTTTTGGAGGGGCCGTTTTTCATTCATGCGGTAACTGGTCAAATAAAATCGATAGTGTTAAATCGATTTCCAACTTGCTTATGGTCGATGGTGCGTTTTCATCCGAAACAGATCCTGATGCAAATCCTGTCGAACCCTTTGAAAATGCCTTTGCCGACACTGGCGTGATTGTGAATGCCCGAATTGTCGGCGATGAGGAGACCCTTGTCAGGCAAGCCGGCGCGTTATGGTCAGCTGGATCAAAACTGATCATCACCACCTATTGTCCGACTGCTGCTGAACAAAAAAATGTGTACGAATCCCTAAAAAATCTTGTCCAGACACGATAAAGCGGAACAAGGAGTTTTTGTATGCTTGGATTGCATTTCCTGGATCTCCTGACCATCCTCGTTTATTTTGCAGCCATTGTTCTCATCGGCTATATTGCCAATAAGAGAATCAAAGACGAAGAAGATTTTTTCCTGGGTGGTCGCAAATTTGGTAAACTGGTATCGATCTTTCTTGCCTTTGGAGCCGGCACCAGTTCCGATACTGCGATCACCGCCTCACGCGAAACCTATCGGGCGGGCATGTCAGGTATCTGGGTGCAGTTGTTATGGCTGTTTGTCACGCCCTTTTACTGGATCCTGGCGCCCTGGTATCGCAGGCTGCGGGTGTTGACAGGAGGGGATTATTTCGATGAACGGTTCGACAGTTCCTGGCTAACCAATTTGTACGTCTTTTTTGGCTTGTTATGGTTCATGTTTTATATTGCTATAGGGTTTACAGCGATCGGGAAAACCGTGGAAATCGTGACCGTTAAACCGGAATCCGAATATACCCAGATAGAAAAACATAAAGCCGGACTGTACCAGGAATACAAGTCTCTTTTGGAGCGTCAGCAGGTGCTGGACTCTGATGAACGGCAACGCCTCAACGAGCTGTCCGGTCAGGTCAGGCACGGTGAGATCAAGGCGTTTTACTCTTATATTACCTCCAGTGCTTCAATACCTGTCATTGCCCTGATTGTCATTATCTATGGGGTTCTGGGTGGACTGTTCGCGGCTGCCTGGACCGATACGTTGCAGGGAATGTTGATCATCGTGCTTTCTGTGCTTCTCTTACCCACAGGGTTGAGTGAAATCGGGTGGTTCTCTGGTCTGCATGCCAAGACCCCGGATTACATGTTTAATATCATTGGGTCTGCTGCGACCAGCGAGTACACCTGGCACTATATCATTGCCCTGATTGTCATGAACCTGGTGGGGGTCGCTGCACAACCCCATATCTTTGCTATTGGCGGGGGAGGGGCCAAAGACGAACTCTCGGCACGTATAGGTTTGGTTTTTGGTAATTTCCTTAAGCGTTTCGTGACGATCTTGTGGGCCTTTACCGGAGTCCTGGCCTTTGCACTTTACGGCAAGGTCGTAGGCGACCCGGATATGATTTGGGGATATGCCACCAGTCAGCTTTTGGGTCCGGGTTTTGTGGGATTGATGATTGCCTGTCTGTTGGCTGCGGCAATGTCCAGCGCCGATGCTTTTATGATTTCCGGATCAGCTCTTTTTACCAAAAATCTCTACCGGCCTTTGCGTCCCCACAAACCGGAAAAACATTATGTCGCCACCGGCCGGCTCGTTTCTGTGGGGATGATCCTCGGGGCCATAGCGCTTGCTCTCTATTTCAATAATGTCCTCAGCCTCATCAAATATATCTGGCAGTTGCCGATCATTTTCGGTTCTGTGTTTTGGCTGAGTATCTTGTGGCGGCGCGTCAGCAAATCAGCAGCTCTTACGGCCGTGATCTATTCCGGACTCATGATCATCATTTTACCCGCCTTGCTGCCACAGATCGGTGCCATTTCTGGAAACGAATCGTTGCTCATCTATACAGAAAAACAAATGGTCACTGTCAGAGCAGGAGCGACTGAACAGGATGTGGAACTGGGGTTGGCTGAGGAGGTAGGCGATGTGATTACCAAAGAACACCCCTTGCCGTCGGTACCCGTTTTGTTTGAAACCATCATCGAAAAAGAATCTCCCGAGGGTATACAATTGCGCGGTGAGGGGAAAATTAATCCCAACTTGCTGATTTTGCATCTCTTGGGTGCTGATCTCAGATCCTTATCCCATTCAGGCCTCATGACACTGTCTTATGCTATCGATATTATCATGCCGTTCCTGCTCATGATCATCATCAGTTTGCTTACAACGCCTGTGTCAGCCACGCGTCTAGACAGGTTTTATGCAAAGTTTCAAACCCCTGTTCAAAAGGATCCTGAAACAGATCGTGAGCAAGTAAATGAATCCATCCAAAATCCAAAACGTTATAGAGCTAAAAAGCTCTTTCCCCATTCATCCTGGGAAATCATGAAACCTACACCCATTGTATTGTGGGGTTTTATTGCCTGTTTCGCAATCGCTGTAGCGGTGATGGGATTCGCGTTTCTGGTCGTCAATATTCAGTGGCCGTAATCGCCACTCTCATATATGGAGGAGACATGTCCAAACAATTGCTGTTTGATGCTTTAAAAGGGAAAATAACCGAGAGACCTGCCTGGGTGCCGTTCGTGGGATGCCATGGAGGGGCTCTGATCGATAAATCAGCCGAGACCTATCTTCGGTCTGTGGATTTGATGATCGAGGGGACTCGAAAAGCCATTGAATTGTATGATCCAGATGGAATCCCGGTCAACTTTGATCTTTCTGTCGAAGCAGAAGCCCTGGGATGTGGCTTGAGATGGTCAGCAGAAAATCCACCGGCCATCGTCGATCATGTGCTTGCTGACAAAACGATCCGTGAATTGCCCACAGTGGAATCGGCACCCGGTCGAATCGAGGATGTTGTAAGAGTGATCGAACGCCTGAAACAAGAGGATCCTGATGTCGGACTCTATGGTCTTGTTACCGGTCCGTTCACCCTGGCCTTACATTTGCAAGGCACGGATATCTTTATGGACATGTACGACAAGCCGGAAAAGGTCAAAGAGTTATTGGAATTCACCATGCAGGTCGGACGCAAAGTTGCCGATCTTTATATCGATGCAGGAATCGATATCGTTTCCCTGGTCGATCCTATGACCAGCCAGATTTCTCCTCAGGCATTCAGAAAATTTATCTCCCCCTTTGCCGTACAGATATTCGATCATATTCGTTCGCGTGATGTTTTTTCTTCGTTTTTTGTTTGCGGCCATGCCCAGAAAAATGTGCAAGCCATGTGCGAAACCGGGCCAGACAATATATCTGTGGATGAAAATATCCCCCTCGATTATGTCAAAGAGATATGCCGTTCCTTTGACCTTTCTTTTGGAGGTAATTTAAAACTCACCACCACTTTGCTGATGGGATCAGAAGATGATGTTCGCAGAAATGTGATCGAGTGTATGGATGTCGGTGGCGACACCGGGTTCATCCTTGCGCCCGGGTGTGATTTGCCGTATGCCGTCCCTGCAAAGAATTTGCAGTTGGTCGCAGGACTGGTACGAGATGAATATCAGCAACAGGTTGCCCGTGAACTTTTGGCCAGTCATCAACAGGTCGATGAAGGGATGAACCTGAGCGAGTATGGACAGGCTGATAAAGTGGTTGTGGATGTGATTACACTGGACTCAGAGTCGTGTCCGCCTTGCCAATATATGGTGGAAGCAGTTAAAGCCGTGGTTCCTTATTTTGGCGAGCTGGTAGTCTGGCGGGAGCGGCCCATAAAGGAAAAAGAGTCTGTCGAATTTATGATGGGTCTCATGGTCAAGAATGTTCCCACGATATGTATCGACGGAAAAATAAAGTTTGTCAGCACCATTCCGCCACGTCACGAGCTGATTGCAGCGATTCAGGAGCGTATCAATGAAAAATTTTCCATGCGCCTCCGGCAGCACCGCGGCCAGCTCTTGGTTCTCGGAGACGGGGACAAAGAGTTTCAGCAGGTCTGGGAAAATGCTCAACAGGCTGCCAAGGAATTGGGAAGCAGCGTGGAACTCGTATCTGTAACGGACAAAGAGAAGATCAGGAGCTATGGTGTTGCCTCTACACCTGCGGTTGTCGCAGTAAAAGAAAACGTAAAATCGGTCGGTCGAATCCCAAATGTTGAGGTCATCAAGGAATGGCTGAAAATTTTAGAATAGTCCCCGCTATCCTTTTGACCGGATTTCTCGGCGCCGGAAAAACCACCCTGTTGAACCGGCTCATCGATCACTATCAGGACCGCAAACTCGCCGTCCTGGTCAATGAATTCGGCGATATGGGGATCGATGCAGAATTGATCCCCAAGGGCGATTTTACCACCATCGAGCTGAACAAGGGAAGTCTTTTTTGTATCTGCGTCCGCACCGATTTTATCGATGCGGTGGCCAGGGTGGCGACCGAGATTCAACCCGATCTGTTGCTCATCGAAGCGACTGGGTTGGCAGATACGACCGATATGGAAAAGATGCTGGCCTTGCCCAATATCAGCCCTTTCCTTGAATTAAAGGCTGTGGTTTGTCTTGTCGATGCTTGTAATTTTTTGAAAATCAATTCGATTTTCAATGCCCCGGCCAGTCAGGTCAGAGATGCAGATCTGCTCCTGATCAATAAAGCAGATCAAGTGTCTGATAAAACCCTATCTGAATTGAAACAGTTTTTGAGCGAAATGACAGCCGCAGAGATTATGACCACCCATTTTGCCCGGTTCGATCTCTCAATGTTGGACAAAATGGATCGTGTCTCCCCGGATCCATCCGGTGCACCCGGAGAAGGACGGCCCGATCCATTGGAATCTGTGAGTGTCGAATTTCAAGGTGACCTCGATCCTTCTGATGTCGAGCAGTTTCTCGATCATAGAGATTCCAGGATCATCCGTATGAAAGGATTTTTGAATATCAAAGGCCAATCTCATTATCTCGATGTCACTGTAGACAGGCATTCTCTCAGTCGTACTCCTCACCAAAAAAAGGTCAACCGTTTGGTCTTTATCGGTAAAAGGCTTGATAAAGAGAATATATCCTGGCAAGTACGTCAATTATTAAATGTAGACAGGAATTTCGCAATCAAGGCGAGGTAAAAATGCAAAATAAACATTCGACAAGCTTTACAAAATGGGTTGTGTTGGGTCTGTTTGTACTTTTATTTCTAAATGGGGAGGCGAATTTAGCATACTCTGATTCGTCGTACAATATTGTTGATTTTGGTGCCGTGCCTGACGGTGAAACTCTGAATACGAAATTCATACAAGAGGCTATCGATATTTGTTTTAAAAAGGGCGGAGGAACTGTTTACATACCCAGCGGACCTTTTTTAACAGGCCCTATCGAGCTTAAAAGTAATATTCGTCTTTATATAGAATCGGGTGCAGTACTGATTTTTAGCGATGATCCTCAGCATTATCCAGCTGTCAGGACCCGATGGGCCGGGACAATGTGCTATGCGCATCATCCCTTAATTTTCGCCCGGGAAGCAAAAAATGTAACCATTTGTGGAGCCGGGATTGTGGATGGGCAGGGAGGGGCCTGGTGGCAACGTTTTGCTGATGTGCGCTATGAAAAGAATTACAAGCCACAAACAAAGATAGAAAAGGAATTCGCACGCTTGAATAAAGGGATATCAGGTGGGTATATGGAATGGGCGCATTATCATTTTCGTCCCCCTCTTGTACAGCTCTATTCTTGCGAAAATGTGATGATTCGCGATGTTACTTTGCAAAATTCGCCGTTTTGGACGGTCCATCCTCTGTTCAGTAAAAATATAAATATCGAAAATGTGACCATAAAAGGTCCTCATGACTCTCCGAACACAGATGGTATCGATATCGATTCCAGCTCCCAAATCAGAATCCAGGGATGTCACATCAGCGTGGGGGATGATTGTATTGTCCTTAAATCCGGTCTGGATCAGGAAGGCCGGGATATTGGCATTCCAACAGATGACGTAACGATCATGAATTGTACTATGTATGCCGGCCATGGAGGAGTGGTTGTCGGCAGCGAAATGTCTGCCGATGTCCGAAACGTGGTGATTTCGAATTGCGTATTCAATGGTACAGACCGTGGCATACGTCTTAAAAGTCGAAGGGGAAGAGGAGGTGTTGTTGAAAATATCCGAGTTTCCAATATCATCATGCAAGAGGTCGAAGAAGCGATTGTCATGAATATGTTCTATGAATCGGGTCCTCCTCATCCAAGTGTTGCAGATGCGATTCCCCTGTTCCGAAATGTGCAAATGAGCCAGATACAGATCTCAAACTCTAAAAAATTCGGATATTTGCGTGGATTGCAGGACATGCCGTTGCAAAATATCAGGCTATCTGATGTTACCTGCAATGCACAAACAGGGCTCGAGTGTCAGGATGTTAACGGATTGGAACTCTTTGATATCAAGGTAAAAGTTGATAATGGACCTGCACTCAAGTGTATAAACGTTTCGGATTTGAATATCCGCGGCTTTGATCCCGGCCCGTATACCAAACAACTCGATTCCTTTATCAATTTGGAATCGAGTCATTCTGTATGTATCGATCAGTGTAATATCCCATCTGCAATGACCCACTTTGTCGAGCTGAGCGGACCGTCAACCCGGGATATTCGGATTGTTGAAAATATGAGACCCTATCTTTTTTTGAATGACTCTGTTTCAACCTCTGAGATTAGGAGCTTTTAATATATCAATTTGAGAGATTTACCTAACCGGAGAGATGTGTGGATCGTAAAACTATTCTGGTGCTCATACTGTTGGGATTTCCCTTGTATGCCTCTGCAATGCAGCGAACTATAAAGGCTTTTCCTCAGGCTGAAGGATTTGGAGCTTATTCGCAGGGCGGTCGGGGAGGGCAAGTTATCTTTGTTACCAATCTTTTGGATTACACCGAGTCAGAATCTCCCATTCCCGGTAGCCTTCGTTTTGCATGTGAGACACCCGGCCCCCGAACAATTATTTTTCGCGTCTCAGGATTGATTGAGCTTAAAACTCAGCTTGTTATCTCGGAACCCTATCTTACGCTGGCTGGCCAAACCGCTCCTGGTAACGGGATTTGTATCAAAAATTATGGTGTGGCCGTTATAGGATCTCATGACATCATTATTCGATATATGCGATTTCGGCCGGGAGATAAAGTCGGCCGCATGTGGTCGCAAAAAGGAAAGCATTGGGCAACAGATGCCCTGACCGTATCACGTTCCAGGCACATCATGATCGATCACTGTTCGACCAGTTGGGCAAATGATGAAGTTCTCTCTTTGAGCTCCAAAGTTGATTCTACAACCGTACAGTGGTGTTTTATTACCGAAAGTTTAACCCATTCGACCCATCCCAAAGGAAGACATGGATACGGTGGATTGGTGGCCTATATTTGTGATGGACGCATAAGTCAGCACCACAATCTCTGGGCCTATCATTTTAGTCGTTGTCCTCGCCCCGGTTCAGGAGCTGATTGTGATGGTTCGGGCTTACTTTATGATTTTCGTAACAATGTCATTGTAAAAGGAGGTCGGGGTTATTCTGTGGAAGGTAGAGACAAGATTCGAATGAACTATATCGGAAATTATATTCTGGACAGCATCCCTTTTGCGACCACTAGTGGATTAGAGATGTACCAATCCGGTAATCTGCACGACCGTAAAAATTCTGGCTGGCAAATGTTTCTAGGCAAATGTCAGAAAAAAAAACAACCTTTTCAGGTAGCTCACATACATACTGACCTGGCAGAGGTCGCATTTGACAGAGTGCTCCATTTTGCAGGAGCTTGTTTGCCGGTCCGTGATAGGGTTGATAGCAGGATTGTTGAACAAATCCTTCAGGGTGGAGGACAATTAATCGATTCGCCCTCTGCCGTGGGCGGCTGGCCTCATTATAATAGCGGGATACCACCGATTGACTTTGATAGTGATGGAATGTCAGATGAATGGGAAATTCGATACGGGCTCGATTCCCGATCCGCAGACCATAATCTCGATTCAGATATGGACGGTTATACACATATCGAGGAATACCTCAATCAAACCCATCCTCATATCTCAAACCCATAGACCTCACTAACTCGGTTAATATTTCCAGTTTTTGATATTCTACGTGAGAAAATCTCTTGCCCTTGCAAGAAATTTATTTTAATATTATTAAGCCATGGTTGAATTTGATTAAAATAATTTTATATTTAGGTCTATGCTCACAACAGACAGGAGAGAATATGCAAGCAACCCGTCGACAGTTTTTGAGGCAACTCGGGCTCGCTGGTTTGTCTCTGGCCATGCTTGGCTGCAATCAAAAAAGCAGGGCCAGAAAACCGAATATCATCTATATCATGATCGATGATCTGGGTTATGGAGACGTGGGGTGTTATGGCAGCGAATTGAATCGCACTCCACATATCGATCGTCTCGCGGAAAAGGGCATGTTGTTTACCGATTATCATTCCAACGGCCCCATGTGTACCCCTACTCGTGCGTCTTTGATGACCGGAAAATACCAGCATCGCCTTGGTGAAAAGTTTGAGGGGCCTTTGTCAGGCAAGACCCAATATGACGAAGGACTGCCGCTGGAAGCCACAACCATTGCCGAGGTACTGGGGAATGCCGGTTACGTCACCGGTATGTATGGTAAATGGCATTTGGGATACAAGCCCCCTTATTTGCCTCCCGATCAGGGATTCGATGAATTCATCGGTCTGGGATCCGGAGATGGTGATCATCATACCCATATCGACCGTTCCGGACGTAAAGACTGGTGGAAAAACAATAAGCTCAGAATGGAAGAGGGCTATAGCACTGATCTGATCACCGACCACAGTGTCGATTTTATTCAAAATCATAAAGATGAACCCTTTTTTCTTTACGTCGCACATCTTTCCATTCACTTTCCGTGGCAGGGTCCTGATGATCCGCCGCACCGTGAAGAAGGCAAGGATTATGCAGATGACAAGTGGGGAATCATTCCGGATAAAAACAACATCAGTCCCCATGTCAAAGCCATGGTCGAATCCATCGATGACGGGGTAGGCCGAATCATGGATACATTGAAATCCCTCGATCTGTGGGAGAATACCCTCGTCATTTTTACCTCAGATAACGGCGGATATACCCATTACGGAGATACCCATTTCAATATTTCGAGCAATGGTCCGCTCAGAGGCCAGAAAACCGAGCTATACGAAGGCGGGCACAGAGTGCCGTTTATCGCCACCTGGCCTGGCAAAATTCCCGAACAGATCACTTCACACGAACTGGTGATGACCATGGACATGTTTCCGACATTTTGTGATTTGGCAGACATCAAGATCCCTGCAGATCTCGAACTCGATGGAATCAGCATTGCTCCGCATCTTGTGAATCAGCAACCCATCAGAAAAAGAACGGTTTGCTGGAAAATGGATGATGAAAGAGCGATTCGTAAAGGGGATTGGAAGCTGCTTTTGCTTGGTGACAAGGCTCCGGAACTCTATAATCTTGCCAAAGATATCAGAGAAACCCAAAACCTGGCCTCCAAATACCCTGACAGGGTAGAGGAGTTAAAACAAGAGTATTATGAATGGGAAGCGGATGTGACACAGAATTACAGTTAGATTCTTATCAGTCTAGGAGGGAACAAACCCGTGCATACGTTAGATTTTGTCGTGTTTTTGGTTTACCTGGCCGGAATTACCATCTTTGGGGGATCATTTTTTCGTAAAAACAAAACATCAGCAGCGTTTACGCTGGGCAACCGGTCCATCCCTGGCTGGGTGGTGGCCATGTCTATTTTTGCGACCTTTGTGAGTAGTATCAGTTACCTCGCGCTGCCGGGGATTGCTTATCAGTCCAACTGGAATGCATTTGTGTTTAGTTTGTCTATCCCGATCGCAGCAGTGGTCGCCGTTTTTGTGTTCGTTCCTCTGTATCGCCGCATCAACAGCCCCTCTGCCTATACCTATCTCGAACAACGATTCGGCCCCTGGGCACGTATCTATGCTTCGGTCAGTTATTTTCTCACCCAGCTCATGCGTATTGGGACCATTTTGTACTTGCTCGCCCTGACCATCAATACCATTTTTGGCTGGAACATCGCCGTCGTCATTATTGTCACCGGTATCGTGGTCATGATCTATTCGCTGTTAGGCGGCATTCAGGCAGTGGTGTGGACCGATGCTATCCAGGGAATTATCCTGATCGGCGGTGCCATTGCCTGCGCTGGATATATCTTGGTCAGTATGCCGCAGGGCCCAGGTCAGCTTTTCGAGATCGCCTCGGCAAACGATAAATTCAGCCTCGGGAGTTTCGGACTCGATTTAGCCCAGCCCACGTTTTGGGTGGTCATGGTTTACGGCATCTTTATCAATCTGCAAAACTTTGGAATCGACCAAAACTATGTCCAGCGATATGTCGCTTCAAAATCAGATCTCGATGCCAAGAAATCGGCCTTTTCCGGTGGCATGCTGTATGTCCCGATTTCATTGCTCTTTTTGTTTATCGGCACTGCACTCTATGCGTTTTACCAATCCTCTGCCGGATTTCTGCCCGCCGAGTTGCAGGATGTGACCAGGAGCGACGGTGTTTTCCCGTATTTTATCGTCAATGAACTGCCCATGGGCATCACCGGATTGCTCATTGCTTCCATTTTTGCCGCCGGGATGAGCACGATTTCCACCAGCTATAACAGCTCTGCCACGGTTTTTCTGACGGATTATTACCAGCGATTCTTTAAAAAATCCGCATCCGATAAAGAAGCCATGAAGGTGCTCTATATCTCTTCAGCAGTCATTAGTGTCAGTGGTATTCTGATCGCTCTGGCCATGATCAATGTTAAAAGCGTTCTGGATGCCTGGTGGAAACTCGCCTCTATCTTTAGCGGTGGCATGCTGGGACTCTTTTTATTGGGTGTGGTTTCCAAACGCGCAAATGTCGTCGGAGCCATTGCAGGTGTATTGGTCGGAATCGCTATTATTGTGTGGATGAGTCTTTCACAGCTTTTTCTCGGTGAAGACGCACTGGCTAATCAGTTTCATACCTATCTGACGATCGTGTTCGGAACCACAGCGATCTTTTTGGTGGGATTTTTGGTGTCCATGTTTGTCTCCAAAAAGCGCACAAATACGTCCCAGGATCTGTAAAACAGGTACTGAGCGTCATTCCTGCGGACGCAGGGATGACGCCGTGTGCACCCATCAAAAAACGTCATTCCTGCGAAAGCAGGCTGTTGCCGAATAGTGACCGAACGTCATTCCTGCGAAAGCAGGAATCCAGGGCTGTGGGAAACCGCATGGAATGAGTCGAGTACGAGGTGCGCAAACGCTCTCGACAGTAAATGACTAGAGTTTGTCCATCGCAATCAAGCCGGATGACGTATCAACCTTTGCTTCCGCTCATAGCTATGGATCCCTGCGTCCGCAGGGATGACGGGCGGTCAGCAATCTTCAACAACCTGGAAAGCGGGAATCCAGAGCTGGGGAAAACCGCCCGGAATGCATGGAGCAGTGAGGACAGCAGTGCTGTTTAATCGCTTACCCTCAACTCAAAATCCTCCATCAACCCGTATGGCACAAAGGTATATTCCCTGCCCGGAGGCTGATGGGTGGGGGCATAATTCCAGCTCCAGGGAGTAGCGATTCCGCGTCGTGGATTGTTATGATGCGGACCCAACAGATTTCTCGGTGTCGCATATACCGCTACCTCGATGTGATTGTCGCCTTGCCTGAGATATTCCGTAATGTCGAGCTCATAGGGTTGCCAGCCAATAATTCCTGCTTTTTTATCATTGACCCGTACTGAGGCGACACTGCCTTGCCATTCGCCGAGATGAATTTGAGCTGATTGCGGACTCTTTTCCAGGGTGTAGGTCTTGGCATAGATAACCTTGTCCGCATAAAACGGCAGCCCTTGTCCGACCCAATCGCCTGTTTTCACAGGTTTTGGGGCAACGATTTCGAATCCCCTGGCTTTGGGCTCTACACTGAAATCACCGAGTATGAAGACCCGCTCCAGCTCGGCAAAAATATTCATAGGATGAATCGCCAACCTGATTTCATTCTCGCCTGCATTCAAAAGAGATCTGTCCACCTCATAGAGATCGACAGAATGGTCAAAAAACGAGAGGTCAGGGTCGTGGGGGATTTCCTTGCCGTTCAGGGACACCGTATAGAGTCTGCCAAACTCTACGCCGATATGAACGCGATCGGGAATAAATGAATCCTCGATGGCAAAAGGGAACACCGCCTCAAAACCGCTCTGTTCGTTGAATCGGTTGCGATCCAGACGCTCGGTCTTGTACTGGATAGTGAAATTCCAGGGATTATAGTTAATGTCTGATTTGGCAAAACCGTGATGCTTGAAAATCGAATCTGTAGCATGGATGTAATAAAGATCAGAAAAATCCTTTTCACCGATCTCGAGGTTACAATACTCGAGTACAAGGAGGTTATCCTGCCCGCGCTGGATTTCGAGCGGACTCTTGGCCGCAAGGGTTTTTGATAGACCGGGAATGTTGGGTAATGGAGGAGCATCGAGTTTTGTCTTGTGTATATAATAAAGCCTGCTATTGCCCGGAGCCAGAGTTTGTTCCAGGGTGATCTTGCCGTCCCGTTTTTCACAGGGAAGCGAGTACTCTTTACCTGTGGGGGTATCCAGCAATAATGCTGTTTCTCCAAAGGTCGTAACAGAAAATTCTGCCGCATCTTTTTTGCTGAAATTGGCAAAAAAGATGATCTGTCCATCCTCCATGGTCCTTCTTGTATGATAGAGATCTTTGGTCGAGCCGGTGACCTGAAAATCTTTAGGGGCAAGATGTCGGGTGAGGTTCTGATCATTTTCACCGATTTTGATCCATTGGTCGGGATGGTCATTGACGAGATTCTGAATTTTTTGATCTTTTTGAGCGTCGATAAACATTGGGGGTTCCTGAATATAATAGACCGAATGACCAGCCTCGAGATATTCATCGATAAGATCAAACGTTGTGGAATTCAGGTTTTCGACGTGGGGTCCGAGGACGATTTTGTCATAGGTGCGTTGTCCGATCCTGATCTTGCCGTCGTTCATGTCCGCATGATCCTGCATGACCATTTCACTTCCCAGGTCGTATTCGATATGCAATTCTTCCAGTTTGCCAAGAAACTGCTTGAATTTCTTGGCGTATGCGTTTGAGCGTCCCGATGCTCCAAGGTGATCCTGATTTTGTTCAGGAGTAAAATACATCCAGGTCGTGGTGGTGGGTTCGATGACCAGAACCGGATTGATGTTTTTTCCGCTGGACAGGGCGACCGAGAGTCGGTTATAATGGGTTGTCAGGTGATGATAATGAGGCCACCAGGCAGCGTGCCAGGAAATGGATTGGGGAAAATCCCTTTTTCTGCTCCCGCGTGTGGTCATATACGCCAGATGTTGATTCATGAGATTGACACCGGTTGCGTATTGCCAGTCTCCCAATCGCTTCATAGATTCAAAATCAAGATCCCACCCCGCAGCTCCATAGGTCTCGGACAGCGTGCGCTGGCGGCCGAATTGATTGGCGATGCTCATGACCTCGCGAGTGGCCATGACATTGCCGAATTGGTCAGGTCTTGCGTCCTGATCGTTAAACAGCATGTCGATACCCGGGATCTGATGATAGACATACAAAGCCATCACGTCCCCGGCATGACTGGGATTGGGCCATCCGTGTTCCCAATAGTGTCCCGTCCAATTAAGATGATGTTTTTCCGTATATTCGTGCCAGGGTTTGCTCCACCTGTTGATAAACATTTCCAATAAAATCTGATAATAATCGTGTCGGACTTGCCGATAATCCCCCACATCCAGGAACAATGAAGGAAGGTTTTCCTGCAACCGATAGCCCCACTTTAGCTCGAATTCTGTAAACAGGGAGGGGTCCAGCGTACAGACATGCGGTCCGGTGGCTTGATGTGGGGTTCATCGGTGAATATTCCGGGTATATGTGTACCAAAATCAGACCCCAGGTGTTTTTCATAACCCGGCATGGTCAGTTCAATGAATGTTTCTGTAACGCCGGGGATCAAGAGATCCGGATAAGGGTGACCACCCATCCGCTCTTTGGCAGTGGGAAAGACTTTGTCAATGAGATAGAATTCTCCTTTACGAGACTCTGGAATCTCGTTAACCGGCTCAAATGCATTGTCTCTTTTTTCCAACACGAGAAAACTTGCCAAATCCTTCGGGCTAATGGACGGTTTAGTTTCGAGGCTCAACCCCTGAGCCTGATTGGCGGATTCTGGCATTTCTCTTTGGACATGTCCACCGCCATACCCACTCGGAAATCCGTTTTCATCGTAAAGCCACAAGAGCATGTCCATACTTTTGGCTTTGTCGAGAGCGTATTTATGTAAATCGAACCATTCCTGCGATAGATATTCTGTTACCAGACCGGGGCGGCAGTGGATCATGATGCTGTTGATATTTTGCGATTTGAATTCCTGCAACTGGGTATCGATTTTTTCTCGGGTCACCTCGTCATTCCAGACCCAGAAGGGAGTGGTATTGAATTCCGCAGGGGGTTGTTTAAAGAGTGGCATAAATGAGGATAATGTCGTAGTTTGTGTTTGTGTCGAGTGGCTTTTTTCGCAACCGGTCCACACTGTAAAAAGAAACAAAAAGTTCAACAGAACAATAAAAGCACGATTCATGATCATTATCACTCCTTGAATTATAATCTAAAGGAATGATGACAATATCCTGATTTTATGATAAAAAACAAAGTGTTTTCAATCCGGGAAAGACGTGTATATGGTTGTACAGATTCAAACCCTTCAAACCCTTATTCACGGACGTTATCTGGTAAACAGTCCGCACGGCACTGGCCCTTTTCCCCTCTTGATCGGTTTTCATGGTTATGGCGAACTTGCAGAACAGCAAATGGAGAGACTCCAGGGGATACCTGGGTCAAATCAATGGCTGTTGTGTTCGATACAGGGATTGCATGCATTCTACAATCGCTATAACGAGCCGGGCGCTGGTTGGATGACGGGTATGGACAGGGAGAAACGCATTCAGGAGAATATCAGGTATATCGACAGCATTGTGGAAAAACTCGTTCAGACATTGCCTGTGAGCAAAACGATCGTCTATGCCGGATTCTCCCAGGGCACGGCCATGGCCTGCCGTGCTGCGATTCTGGGAAAAGTTGAACCTTTGGGTGTCATACTTTTGGGCGGAGATATTCCGCCCGAGTTCGACTCTCTGAATCGGTGTCAAAAGATACTGATTGGAAGGGGGAGACGCGACAGATTCTATCCTTACAGCCGCTGGCGCAGGGATATCGAACGTCTGAAAAAGAGCGGATTGGCACATCAGACCTGCGAGTTCGATGCCGGACATATCTGGCACATGGAATTCGCAAAGGCGGCAGGCTCTTTTTTATCCGAAATCAGACCATAAGCGGCTCTTGGTGGACAAGCTCTCCGCTCAGGATAATGAGACCAGCGTGAGAATCCGCTTTTCCCGACTCGGTATTTCTTTTTCAGCGAGGTTGTTTTTAGACCATATGCCGGCGCAGTTCTTTTTTAAGCCGTTTGATGTTTTGCCTTACCATGGAAAGCTCTTTATGGTTTTTGGCTTGCAGAAATTCATCCCGCTGTTTTTTGAATTTCCTGATTTCTTGTTTGATACGCGTCTTGTCTATGCCTTCGACGTGGTGGTGCACGTGCATGTCGATGTTCAGTGTCTCACAAAGGGCTTTTAAAAGATGATCTTTGTTCATTTGAGTAAAGCCCTGAACCGGGTGGCCCTCCAGACCGTCTGCTATTTCACGCAATTGTGCAACATTCATGTGCTTGAGTTCCTCAAACGTATGAGCCATGATGCCTTCCTCCTTGATTGATGAGCCCCACCTTGCCGACCTGAAAAAGAATGAGAATCCAATCATAGGGCGTAAAACTCGGTCTATATCACTATAATAATACACAAACAGACCAATGTCAAGAGGGTTTAAGGTTTTACACAGGCGAATGAATATTTTTCAGAGAAAAGGTGTTTCATCTGCAAATGATTTTCGCAACTTGGGTTTTCCCGGAGCAAAAGATCTCGGAAACATGTTTCAGGTAAAGCGTGATTTTGAAACGCAGTATTGTTTGAACCGCGACCTGAACCTGGCCGTGAACTCAATCCAGGGCTCCTGACCTTTGAGTCTTGGCTGAAACAGTATGGCTCCCAAATCCCACTTTCTTAACCAAAAATGGATTGATCTATCCTGTCGCCAACATTCATCATGACAGGTCCGGCCTTTGCCGGGCCTGTCAATCCTTAACGGTTTGGATAATATCCTTTTCTTTCTCTATTCATACCTGTTGACATTGTTCTGCGGAAACACTACTTTTTATTGCAGCCTCAAACCACTCTATAACATCATGCAAATCGGTCATTTCAATCGTCCAATGATTCACGGTATTTCGATTCCCGAAAGGAGCAAAGATTGAAAAAATATCGAGACAAAACCCCGCAGGAAGTGATGCGTCTGGTGACTATCGAGATTATCCAGCGAGCCATTAAATTCAGCAAAAAGAAAAACAGAACGATTTATATCAGCAAAACATCGGGTGGAAAAGGTGTCAATGTAATCCAATTGGATCCCCGACATATAGAGGGCCGTGAGCAGTTGGAAAAATTTCTCACGCCGGTCAGGCGCCATTATACTCTTTCCGGCCTGGGAAGTCCGGAAGAACCCAATGCCATCAACTGGCGCAAGGTGAATCTGGGATTTGGACGCAGGAGTTTGCTCGTGTTTCAGGTCGCCATTTCATTTTTCCTCAAAGGCACCCCGTTCAAAAACAAGTTTTATCGATGGATGGGGGCCCATGTCGGCAAGGGGACAGAGATCATGCAGATGGTTTGGTTCGATCATTTCCGACCCGAGTTGATTTTTGTCGGAGATTATACGCTGATCGGTGCCTATGGCCGTATCACCGTTCATGGATACGAAGGATCGGGAAAATTCCGGTATGGCCTTGTAGAGATCGGATCACACTGCACTTTGGGAGCGGGAACTGGGATGGGCCCCATAATAATCAAAGACCACGTGCGAACCCTGCCAGGAACGACCCTGTCTCCGTATTTGCCGCGCATAAAGTCCGGATCGGTTGTCGGTTGGAATCCGCCAACTGTTCGCACCGCTGGCGAGCAAGAAGAAGGAGTGAAATAAGTGGGTGTGCTGAACCTTGAAATTTTCGCCTCCCTGGCACTTGAGATATCCCAGGGAGGATCAATAATGATTTGGTGCTGTTTAGAATTCTCGTCTTTACTCTGCCCTCAATACCCCGGCGGTTCCTGGTCAGGTACATCAGAAGCTTTTTCACCGAGAAAACGCTCTCTGGCCGCAGTTAGCATGGCGACCGTTGCGGTTGCCCCGACCCGTGTTACTCCCAAGTCCTTGACTCTTAAAAGATCATCAAGTGTTCTCACCCCACCGGCCGCTTTGACCTGAACACTGTCTGCAGAGTGCTTTCGCATGAGTTTCAGGTCTTGTTCGGTTGCCCCCTGATAGGCATATTTCCCATCCTCTCCCTTGACAAAGCCATAGCCGGTCGAGGTTTTTACAAATTCCACACCCAGTTCGCTGCAGATCTCACACAGTTTGATCTTGTGTGCATCATCGGGTAAATAATCATTTTCGAAAATGACTTTTAAAATCGCTCCGTGTTTGTGGGTCATTTCCAGAATGGCGGCGATCTCTTTTTTGACATACTCCCAGTCATTTCCCAGTACTTTTCCGATATTGACCACCATGTCGATTTCAGTGGCGCCATCCTGACAGGCTTTTTCGGTTTCGAGTACCTTGATATCGATTGTGGAATTTCCATGCGGAAACCCGATGACGGTTCCTACCAACACCTCAGAACCTTTTAGCCACTCTTTTGCCTGGCTAACCGCATAGGGTTTGATGCAAACCGAGGCCACATTATACTTGCGGGCAATTTCACACCCCATTTTCAGGTCCTCGTCTGTCATGGTTGGATGGAGAAGTGAATGGTCTATCATTTTTGCGAGTTCGGTGATTTTATCCATGTTACCTCCTTGACAGGTCAAATTCTGTGAACGGCCTCATTATAACACGATTTTGCCAAAATTCCAACCATTTTTGTTCATTTTTTTATGAACCTGTTACCGGATCCATAGACGGGTGCACAGTGTTTGTTAACAGTTCAACAATTCAACGATTAAACTTTTACACGGTTAATCCTCATTCGAGTGTATCTTTTTATCTCTACACTATTCGAACAATATGCCAAAATTTGTGCCCCAGTTCTTTCTTGCCTATTTGTCACGATCTTTATATTTTAGACCATCGAACAAAGCTACCGATACAAAGCAGGTATCAGGACTATACCGAGCCTGTACCTCTGTATGTTAAAAAAATCGATACACAGGAGAGAGAGATGAAAAATTGTTCCAGACGCACCTTTTTGAAACTGGCTGGTGCTGCCACTGTGGCCATGATGGCAGGCTGCAATTCTCTAAAAAAGCGATCTTCCAAACCTAACCTGGTGCTCATCTTTTGCGATGACCTGGGGTATGGTGATCTGGGATGTTATGGCAGTACGGTTCACAAGACCCCCAACCTCGATCGTATGGCCCGGGAAGGCATGAAATTTACCGATTTTTATGTAACCTGCGGAGTCTGTACGCCTTCGCGTGCCAGTCTCATGACCGGCTGCTATCCCAGGCGAGTGGATATGCATGTCAATGCACGACCCGAAGGATCGATCGGTCGCCAGGTTCTTTTTCCCAGAGCGAAAAAAGGACTGAATCCCAGTGAGATTACCATTGCCGAAATTCTCAAAGACCAGGGCTATGCCACGGCGTGTATCGGCAAGTGGCACCTGGGCGATCAACCGGAATTTTTACCCACCGAACAGGGATTCGACACTTTTTTTGGAATTCCCTATAGCAATGATATGAATCGTGATTTTTGTCCATTGCCCCTGATGCGAGACACCAAAGTGATTGAAGCACCGGTCGATCAGGATACCCTGACCCGGCGCTATACACAAGAGACAATTGAATTTATCAAAAGTCACGCGGATAATTCCTTTTTCGTCTATCTTCCCCATGCCATGACTCACAATCCGCTGCATGCCAGTGAATCGTTTCGCGGGACTTCTGAAAACGGGATCTATGGCGATGCGGTACAGGAAATCGACTGGTCAACCGGAGAAATTCTGGCTACCCTGCGACAGCTTGGAATCGCTGATAACACCCTGGTTGTGTTTACGTCTGACAATGGTGCGGCCAGCCGCTGGGGGGGCAGCAATCTGCCGCTCTCCGGTTGGAAGGGCGGTACCATGGAAGGCAGCATGCGTGAGCCCTGTCTCATGTGGTGGCCCGGAACCATACCAGCAAACAGCGTTTGCACAGAGCTGGCCTCCACAATGGATATCTTACCCACCATGGCCAGACTGTCAGGCGGCAAGGTTCCGGATGATCGTATCATCGATGGCCATGATATCTTTGATCTCATGACCGATGCAAATGCCAAAACACCCTATAAAGCTTTTTATTATTATCAAAAAGAACAGCTTATGGCTGTGCGGTCGGGGCCATGGAAACTGCATCTGGCACTGGATAAACAGTACAAGAGTGTGCATCACCCCGGATATAAGGAGGGTCGGCCACAAAAGCTTGTCAACCTGGTTTCCGACCTCAAAGAACAGCATGATCTTTCTGAACAATATCCGGATATTGTCTCAAAATTACAAAAGCTGGCAGAACGCGCACGCACAGATCTCGGCGATTTGGGAAGGCCGGGAATGAATCAGCGTCCGGCAGCGATTGTGGAAAATCCCATTGTACAGCTGAAAAACTGAGCCGTTGCTTTGTTGTTCAGAGCTCTGTCATTTCGTAAAGATCCATGACTGCATCGAGCTGATCCGTATCGAGGAGATTCTTCTCGAGGATGATTTCCCGGATGGATTTGTCTGATGCCAGATAAGCTTTGGCCACCTCGGCAGCCTGGGCATAGCCGATAATCGGATTCAGGACGGTGACGATGCTCATGCTGCCTTCGGCATAGGCTTGACACCGTTCCTTGTTTGCAGTGATGCCTTTGACGCAGCGTTCTGTAAACGCATAAAGCGCATTGGACAGAATTTCAATTTCGAACAAGAGATTAAAAGCGATCACAGGCATCATGACATTGAGTTCGAGTTGTCCTGCCTGTGAAGCCAGGAGAATGGTTTGGTCGCACCCCAGAACTTGAAAACCAACCATATTGAGCATTTCTGCCATGACCGGATTGACCTTGCCGGGCATGATCGATGATCCCGGCTGAACAGGAGGCAGGTTGATTTCCGCGAGTCCGGTTTTGGGTCCGGATGACAAAAGCCTCAGATCATTGGCAATGCGGATAAGATCTTGAGTTAAATTACGAATCGTTCCGGATAATCCTACAAAAACCCGCATGCTCTGCATCGCTTCAAAAAGATCGTGTGCAGGAGTGAATTGAATTTCAGTTTGCTCTGAGAGCTGCCTGATCATATTCTCTCGATATTGAGGATGAGCATTGAGTCCGGTTCCGGCCGCTGTACCCCCGATTCCCAGCTCCTTACAGGGCTCGAGGGCAGACAGAATCGTTTCATAATGGTGAACCAGGTTTGTTGAATAGGCATTGAATTCCTGCCCCAATCGCATGGGCACAGCATCCTGCAAATGTGTACGTGCCGATTTCAGGATGCCATCGAACTCGATGGCCTTTTCCTTAAAGGTGGTGGCTGACATTTCCAGGTTTCTCAGCATGGCCAGCGTTTCCATGACTGCAGCGATCCGCATGGCTGAGGGAATGACGTCATTGGTGGATTGGGCCATATTGACATGATCATTTGGATGAAGAACCTTGTATTCTCCTTTAGCACGTCCCAATAGTTCCAGCGCCCGGTTGGCAATGACTTCGTTGGCATTCATATGATGGGATGTCCCTGCGCCGGCCTGATAAACATCAACGACAAACCCGTCCATATGCTCGCCAGCCAATATTTCATCACATGCATTTACGATCGCATCGGCCTTTTCCCTTTCAAGGAGATTCAGACGCTTGTGTACAATGGCTGCTGCTTTTTTGATCTGGATGGTTGCGTAAATAAATGAGGGTCTGGCCCTCATTCCGCTGATGGCAAAGTTTTCAGTGGCCCGCAAGGTCTGAATACCATAGTAGGCATTCATATTTACTTTTCTGGTACCTATTGAATCTCTTTCATGTCTGGTCTCCATCCACATCCCCTTGTTTTTGTATGGCTTGTTTCATTGATCTCGCTTCAGGCGATATCCATTATCACAGCTATAGTCTAGTAAACATATTTTTTGTCAGAACCATTCATTGTATCAGCCAGTCCTGAGTAAATAAATGGATAAACAAAGATAGGGAAAAATAGTGGATTGCTTTTTTATTCATCAGCACAAATGATGTCTTGAATTTTTTACGATTATTGTTATATTCATCAAAGCCTTTTTACATGTAGACACATCGTAAGGAATAATGAGCAAAGAACTGTATCCCTTATTTGGTATAATAACCGTTCTCAACACTCCTTTTACGGCAGACAATCGTCCCGACTATTCCGCATTTCGGCGCCACATCGAGTATGCGATCAGATCAGGTGTTGCCGGATTCCTTGTACCCGCTATGGCCTCTGAAGTCCATAAATTGTCCGTCAAAGAGCGCCTCGGTCTGGTGGAAACAGCCCTTACCACCAGTGCAGGCAGAGTACCGGTCATCGGCGGAGCCGGAGAGACAGATGAACAACGACGACTGGAGATGGTTCGCCAGTTGCTCAATCTGGGCTGTAACAATGTTTTACTGCAGATCCCATTTTCCAGTAACGATGAGTACCGATCAGCAGTCCTGCAGGCAGCCGATCTCGGGCCGGACATGATCATGATTCAGGATTGGGATTTCGGAGGAGGGGGCTTGCCCCTCGATTTGATCTGCCGGTTGTTCGATGAGGTTGACTCTTTCCGTTGCCTCAAGATCGAGACCGTTCCGGCCGGCCCCAAATACAGCCAGGTCATTGCAGCAACCGATAATCGACTTCATGTGTCCGGTGGCTGGGCCGTTTCCACCATGATCGAAGGGTTGGAGCGCGGTGTCCATGCGTTTATGCCCACAGCGTTGCATGAACTCTATTGTCTGATTTACCTACTATTCCAACATGGGAAAAAACAAGAGGCTACAGAGTGGTTCCATCGCATATTGCCTGTTCTTGCTTTTTCCAATCAGCATCTCGATATTTCCATCCATTTTTTCAAACGTTTGCTTTGTGCCCAGGGTATATATAACACAGCCCGGGTCAGAGAACCCATTCTGCCATTCGATGCGGTTCATAAAAAGCAAGCAGACGAGCTTGTCTCGCTTGCGATTGAACTTTTGGCAAAAGCAGATGAACGGCATTCTGAAATCTTGTTTTGAGTCCCTTTTTTTACCCGAATACCCCTTTAGGAATCCACCTCTTTATGCACCTTTTTTAGGGTTTGACGGCCATTTCATTCGTCTCTATTTTTTAAATCCCAATGTATTAAAAAAATTCCTTCTGTCATAACTCTATGACATATTTTCAAGTGTGTCTAGCATTTAGGTTGTTGTTTTTGTTTCGTTTGGCTGGGATTCTGTTTTTGGCATAAAGTTTGAATTGAATTCGGGTGCAAACAACCCATTAATAACCTAACCCGGATAAACCGGAACCAAAAAGGTTTGTAAATTTCTAATCGAATTATTTAATTCTCCGAGAACATTATTCTTAGGAGATAAAATGACCTTGTTAACAGAACAGTACAAAGACCATATAGCCGGTATTTTA
>WJME01000075.1 GCA_014728115.1 Candidatus Zhuqueibacterota bacterium
ATAGATCATACGATACATCAACGGCACGACGACGAGGATCAGGAATGTCAAAGGCCAGGGTGGAAAATGCCTTTGACCCCAAAAGTTGTTGTTTTGCCATGACACCTCCTTTATTTTTGTTTGCTATGGGCCCGACGAAAAAGCTACATGCAACAAATTCACAATAATGAGTATTAATTTTGTAAAAAAGTCATTTTTTTATTGACATTTATATCATTATTTACGTTATTATGGGTGTAAGCGATGGTTTTGAGGTAAGTTTTAAAAACAAAACAACTCGGGTAGCAATGAACAAAACCGTGAAAATTTCACTTGTCCTGATTCTGATGACGAGTCACTTGCTTTATACAGGCATACATGCTGCAGTTGTACATCATTTGTTGTTACTGCTATTGGTTATTGCCATGCTAGGGCAGCACTGGAATGGGGAGAATAAAAAGTATTTGAAAATGTCTACCCCCGATATTTTAATGGTTGTATTTGTGTTGTATCTATTTTTGAACAATGCTTTTCAGGGATCATTTGTCGGTAATAAATCTTTATATGATTTTTTATCCATCTTTTTGCTTTATTTTGGGATTCGATTTTTAGTGCAGAACAATAAAAGCATCTTGCGGTATATTTTTTACGGAATTTTAGTCACTGTATTTCTTGAAATTATGACTAGTTTTGGACAAATATTTAGAGTTTTGCAAAATTCAGATGCCCAATTTGTTTTTGGAGGTTTATTTGGCAATCCGGGGGCACTGGCAGGGTATTTGTCGATTACTGCTCCATTTATGTTGTTTGTAATTTTGAATTATAAAAAATTCTTCCAGTCAGAGAATCTCTATTATTTTATTGTCTGTTGTTTTGCGAGTGCGGTTTACCTGATCATCGTTGCCAATTCCAGGGGTGCTTGGATTGCCTCTTTTGTCGGACTTTATCTCGTGCTGAATCAAAAGTACAAGTTGAGTAAATACTTATTTATGGTGGGAAGAATAAAAAGTTCGATCGGGCTATTAATGATTGTGGTTATTGCTTTGGCTGCTTTATACAACTATAAACCAGATTCTGCCTTTGGTAGATTGTTTATTTGGAAAACCAGTATTCCGATGATTGCCGAAAATTCGATTTGTGGAAATGGGTTTGGTTCCTTTGAAAATGACTATGGCAAAGTACAAGCAAAGTATTTTCTCGAAAACACACCAGCTGAAAAGGAAGTCAACGTGGCAGATTATGTAACCTGTGCGTACAACGAGATTTTAGAAATGGTGGTTGACTCGGGTTTCGCTGGACTGGTCATCTTTTTGCTGATTATATATTTTGCATGTAAGACTCGACTTGGTCATCATTCAGAATATTATTTTGCAAAATATTCGCTTGTTGCATTGATGATCCTGGGTATGTTTTCGTACCCTTTTGATTTGATGCCCAATCTATTCATGTTTGCCATATTTTTGAGTATTATTTTTACCGATGGTAATTATACTGCATTGCAACTCAAGTCCAACCTGATACTTTCTGTTTGGGCTCTGGTATTATTTTGCCTGGTTTATCTCAGTTCCTTATACACATATGGGATTTATCATTTTCAAAACGGCTATAAGGAAATTCTTGCTCATGATATTGAAAATGGATTAGAGGATTATAAATACGCCGAAAAGTATTTAAAAAATACAGGAATATTTCATTTTCATTATGGCTCTGCCCTTTATCTCAATAAGGATTACCATGGCAGTGTGAATCACTTGATAAAATCCACAGAGCTTTGTAGTGATCCACATGCATTTATCATGCTGGGCAATTCTTTGAAAGCGTTGAAAAGATACGAGCAAGCTGAAAAAGCTTACGAAACAGCATCCGGGATCACACCCTCAAAACTATATCCCAAATATCTCCTGGCCAATTTATACGTAGAGATGGGTCTACATGATGATGCGGTGAGACTGGCAGAAAAAATAGTGGGAATGAGTGAAAAGGTGAAAACAACTGCAGGGAGTGAGATAAAACAAGAGATGGGTCTGCTGATAAAAAACTGCAAGAATATTCGAAAAGGAAAAGTTTATGACGACATTCATTATCGGTAGATATTCATTTTACGGCAGAGATACGTTTACCTAGTTCGTTTGCAAAAGCCATTCATTGTTTTCTATAATAGGGGAAAACATTTAACTAAAGGGAGAGATAAAGATGAAAATTATCAAGAAAAAAACAATACTCGCGTTCGCAATGAGCATGATTCTTTCTTTGGCTACTTTGCAAGGTATTAACCAAAACAATGTGCAACAGCAGGATATGAATATTCAGCAATTAGGATTAACTGCTGCTTTAGCTGCCAGTAAAGCTGAATCTGGTTCTATCAAAGCTGTAACCTTTAGTTATTTAGCATATACTGCTGGAACTACTTGTGCTACAATGGCTGCTGGTGGATTGGCTTCAATTTATGTTTCTGCTACCACTCCAGTTGGTTGGGGTTATTGGGTAGCTACAGGTTTGGTTGGCTTATAAAGATTAAGCGTAAGTAGTAAATGGGTTGGTTTAAGAATTAATTTGGATTACAGGTCATCAATATGGAGATAATAGGCTATTTTGACAGGTATCAGATAAAATAATCCGAAAATTTTGTCTTTACCCTACTTTAGCCTGGTTGTCCTGTTAAAATAAACTATTAAAAATATTATGGATGAAAACAAGGGATTATCAAAAGGCGTTATTGTTACAATGGCTATTACGGCAGTTGTCACATATCCGCTTTTACAGTCATTTCTTAAAGGAAATATTGTTAAAATCCCAAAAGGCACTCTTGAAGGGGATATGATAATTGTTACAGGGATGGTGGTGATTATGATTGGTACAGCTCTCCTGTCTTTTGGAGGGTTTGTATTGTTTTTAAGGTTAAAAAAGTATTTTCAAAAATAAACAACTCAAGATTCATAATATCACTTGTTGCTGCTAATTATTTGACCGTATTACCAGTTCGGTCATATGACCGAA